>JAFVGW010000004.1 GCA_017474765.1 Salinivirgaceae bacterium
CTAGCAGGTTGCTCCCCAGCAGAGCCTGATTTCGTTTCGCCTGTTGCGGCAATAGTAAGGCATTGTTGTGAATTCGTATCCTAAATTTTGTCCATTAGAAACAAACGTCCCCTCAAAATCCTAAATTTTGTCCATTATACCTAAAATTATGGAAAACACTATACAAGCAATACCAACAAAAACACACAATCCCTTTGGGGTACGAGCCACTATTTTATCAATGAATAACATCATCGTTCATCATTGTTTTTATTTGTTCACGAAGCGTTTTTCTCTTTCCTCAAAGTTAAAACAAAACCAAATGCAAGACGCTATTTGCAAAAGATTGGTTGCCACCACCCACAAAAAAGCCGCTCTCTTTCGAAGCGGCTTCTTTACCTATTCAGCGTTGACGGTTATTTCTCAATCAGCACGTTAACCTTATTGCTTTTAACCTCGACAATGCCGCTTTCCACCTCGAACAGTTGCTCGCTGTGGTCGGCGTTGTCCTCAACAATCCGTATCTGACCTTTGCCCAAAGCCGAAACTATCGGGGCGTGGCTGTTCAGTATCTCAAACGCGCCCATAACGCCAGGTACGCTTACCAGCGTCACGCTGCCGCTGTAAACCGTCTTGTCGGGTGTTACTATTTCTGCAATCATTTCTTTAAAAGTTTAAAGTTAAAAGTTGAGTCACTTCGCTGTTAAGAAGTTTAGAAGGTTTAGTTTTCAGGTTTTTTCTTGCACCACGTATACCGTAAAACAAGTGAAATAATGGCAAGGACAATGATTACTTCATAGTAGAAAAACACGAATCCTGCGGCCAATAAAAGAGCCACACCGCTCACCCAGCGCAATCGCTTTATATTTATTTGTTTACGTTCCTCCTCAATCGCTTTTGATCGCCATAAAGCAACCACTTATCGAAAACGCCAAACAGAGTAAGGACTCCCCAAATAAATAATAGTGCCGCTACTACGATTTTAAAAGTCATAAATCTTAAATCCTAATTTCTAACTCCTAATTCCTAATGCCTAGTGCCTAATGCCTTAACAATTACTTCTTCGCCTCCGCCAGCATTTTCTCGCCTTTGGCAATGGCGTCCTCAATGGTGCCCACAAGGTTGAAGGCGGCTTCGGGGTATTGGTCAACCTCGCCGTCCATAATCATATTGAATCCCTTGATGGTATCCTCAATCTTCACAAACACGCCCTTCAGGCCAGTGAACGCCTCGGCAACGTGGAACGGCTGCGACAGGAACCTCTGAACGCGGCGCGCGCGGTGCACAACCAGTTTGTCCTCCTCCGAGAGTTCGTCCATACCCAGAATCGATATAATATCCTGCAACTCCTTGTTGCGCTGCAGCAACTGTTTCACGCGCTGTGCCGTCTCGTAGTGAGCCTTGCCCACAACCTCCTCGGTCAGGATTCGCGATGTTGAGTCGAGCGGGTCAACGGCGGGGTAGATACCCAACTCCGAAATCTTACGGCTCAACACCGTGGTGGCGTCCAAGTGGGCGAATGTTGTGGCAGGTGCGGGGTCGGTCAGGTCGTCGGCAGGCACATACACGGCTTGCACCGATGTGATTGAACCGTTCTTTGTCGAAGTGATTCGCTCCTGCATATTACCCATTTCAGTGGCCAGAGTCGGCTGATAGCCCACGGCCGACGGCATACGTCCCAGCAGCGCCGAAACCTCCGAGCCAGCCTGTGTGAAACGGAAGATGTTGTCGATGAAGAACAGGATGTCGCGGCCTTTGCCCGAGCCGTCGCCGTCGCGGTAACTCTCCGCAACCGACAAACCCGACAGAGCCACACGTGCACGTGCGCCAGGGGGTTCGTTCATTTGGCCGAACACCATTGCCAGTTTCGAGTTCTTCAAGGCTTCGGTGTCAACCTTCGAAAGGTCCCAGCCGCCCTCCTCCATACTCTTTTTAAACTCCTCGCCGTAGTCAACAATTCCAGCCTCAATCATTTCGCGCAGAAGGTCGTTGCCCTCACGGGTGCGCTCACCCACGCCAGCAAACACCGATATGCCCGAATAGCCGATGGCGATGTTGTTGATAAGTTCCTGAATAAGAACCGTTTTGCCCACACCAGCGCCGCCGAACAGACCAATCTTGCCGCCCTTTGTGTAGGGCTCAATCAGGTCGATGACCTTGATGCCCGTGAAGAGCACCTCCGACTCGGTCGAGAGTTGGTCGTAAGTTGGCGCGGGACGGTGAATCGGGTAGCCGTTCTCCTTTGGCAGAGCGCCGATGCCGTCGATGGTGTCGCCCGTAACGTTCATTAGGCGGCCGTTAATCTGCTCGCCCACAGGCATTTTGATTGGCGCGCCAGTGGCCACCACCTCAACACCGCGGCTCAAACCGTCGGTTGAGTCCATTGCAATGGCACGAACTGTCTTCTCGCCAATGTGTTGCTCCACTTCGCACACAAGAGTGCTGCCGTCGGCGCGCTTAATCTCCAGCGCGTCCAAAATGTTAGGCAGGTTGCCTTCTTGCTCAAAACTCACGTCCACCACAGGGCCGATGATTTGAACGATTTTACCAATATTCTTCGCCATATCTTTGAAAGATTAATAGTTACACTTTTTTATTTGTCGCGGTTCAGCAGTTTTTGGCTCAATTCGCGCAGCGGGCTCACCTCAAGTCCGCGGGCACTCAATTTATCCAAAATCTGCGTTGCCTTGTTATCGTATTCCTCAATTTTTTTCTCACTCATTCGGTCGATGCCGTACTTCACATACATTCCTCTGATGGCCTCAATTTTCGCCTCCTCGTCAAACTCCGTGCGCCCCAGCCAGTCGTTCATAGTGGCGCGGTCTTGCGCCGATGCTGCGTTCAACGCATTGATTAGCAGATAGGTTTTCTTGCCGCACACAATGTCGCCGCCAATGCGCTTACCAAACGTTTCGGGGTTGCCGAAGGTGTCGAGCAGGTCGTCGCGCAGTTGGAACGCCAGGCCCAGGTTGATGCCGAAGTCGTACAACAGTTGCGCGTCGTCGTCCGATGCACCGCCCATTAGCGCGCCCGTTTTCAGGCAGGCGCCGATGAGCACCGATGTCTTCAGCCGAATCATTTCAATGTACTCATTTTCAGTAATATCAGCCCGCTCCTCAAACTCCATATCGTACATTTGCCCCTCGCAAACCTCCTGCGCCGTGCGAGTGAACAGTTCGGCTATCTTGCTGAAATTCTCGCTTTTAGTCTGATGCAGAATGCTGAACGCCTCAACCAGCATTGTGTCGCCCGACAGAATGGCCGTGTTGTCGCCATATTTGGCGGGCACCGTCGGCTTTCCGCGACGGATGGGCGCGCGGTCCATAACGTCGTCGTGCAGCAGCGTGAAGTTGTGGAACATTTCCCACGCAATGGCGGGCGTGTAGGCGTCGGCAACCTTGCCAGCGTCAAACACTTGGCAGGCCAGAACCGTCAGCAGCGGACGGATGCGTTTTCCGCCGTTGCCCATTGAGTACACAATAGGCTCGTAAAGCCCCCGCGGCTCGCGCTGCAAAGGCAGTGCGGCAATGCGCTGCTCAATGGTTTTCAATATGTTGGCCGTGCTTTCCATTATTGAATGTTCAGTTCAAAAAGTCCTTTTTCAATTATCTTGCGTATGCCCTCGTCAACCTTGATGAGCGGACGGTTGAGCAGCGCCTTCATATCCGAGTTGTCGGGTTGGCGGCGGCGCATATCGCCCTCTTTGAGCGGGTCAACGTGCACGATTTTCGATTTCGAGCCCGTCTCGCGGATGATTATCTCCGCCAACTCCTTGATTGTCACCTCGCGGTTTCCACCGATGTTTATCACACCGTTCACCACCTTGTTCTCGTAAAAGGCTGTCAGACAGGTGTCGATGTTATCGTCGATGTAGCAGAAGGTGCGCGTTTGCAGGCCGTCGCCGTAGATGGTGATGTCGCGGTTGTTGAGCGCGGCAAGCATAAACTTGCTGATGACAAAATCGCGGCTCTGCTTGGGCCCGTAGGTGTTGAAGAATCGGAAGATGGTGTAGTCAAGGTCGTACTCCTGCTTGTAAGAGCGCAGAAAGGCCTCGCCGATGTTCTTCACCACCGCGTAGGGCAGACGGCTGTTGAGCGGCGTTGTGTAAACGTTCTGCGGCATTTCCACAGGGTCGCCGTAAATCTCCGACGACGATGAGAAAAACACCCGCTTCACGGTTGTGTTCTTCGACAGCGACAGCACGTTCTTGATTCCGTCGATGTCGCGCAGCACGCTCACGGGGTATTGCTGCGTGCGCAGAACGCCCACCACGGCTGCAAAGTGGAACACATAGTCGAACTGATAGGTTGTCATAACGGGTGCAATCTCCGTGTAGTCGTTCACGTCGCACTTGATGAACCTCCAGTTGGTTTTCGGCAGGTTGGGCAGTTTGCCAATGTTGCCTGTCGAAAGGTTATCGACAATCACAACATAGTTGTCGGGGTTGCTAATCAACTTTTCAGCCAACGCGCTCCCGATGAATCCCGCTCCTCCTGTCACTAATATCTTATTCATTCTCTTTCAATTATTCTTTAAGAGCGTCGGCGCCGCCCACAATTTCAGTAATCTCGTTGGTGATGGCCGCCTGACGCGCCTTGTTGTACTGCAGATTGAGCGTGCGCAGCAGTTCGGTTGCGTTGTCGGTGGCCTTGTGCATTGCTGTCATTCGCGCGGCGTGCTCTGCGGCGTACGAGTTGAGTACGGCCTTGTAGAACTGCATTCGCAGCGACATTGGCAGAATCTTCTCCACCAGGCTCTCCTCCGACGGCTCAAAGATGTAGTTTGTGGCCGTGTTTTTGCCTCCAGCCTCGGCTGCGGGCACAATGGGCAGCAGTTGCTCTGTGGTCACCACCTGCGTCGATGCGTTCTTGAAGAAGTTGTAAACCAGCACCACCTTGTCGTACTTGCCTGCGGCAAAGTCGCCCATTATTTGGTCGATGATGGGCAGGGCGTGGGCAAAGTCGAGTGTCGAGTACAACTCGTTGAACTCCGTCACCTCAAGTTTGCTGCGTTTGGCGAACTCAAAGGCGTTCTTGCCGATTGCAATCACGTCGGCGTTGGTGAGCCCCTGCGCCCGTTGCTCTGCAATCACCTGATTGATAGCCTTGTTCACATTCGCGTTGAACGCGCCGCACAAGCCGCGGTTCGAGTTGATGGCAACCACCAGCAGGCGGGTGCCGTCGCCGTGGCCTTTGGTGAAGGCGCACTCACCCGACTCGTTCAGCGTCTCCGACAGGTTCGCCAGTATTTCGGCCAGTTTGTTGGCAAAAGGCCGAAGTTTGATAACGGCGTCTTGAGCCTTGCGCAGTTTGGCCGCCGACACAAGTTTCATTGCACTTGTGACCTGCCGCGTGGTCTGCACCGAAGCAATTCTTTGCCTGATTTCCTTCAGGTTTGCCATAGCGTTTTACTTTTAGTTTGCGTATTTAGCCGATACTTCTTTAACTGTCTCTTTTATAACGTTTTCAGCGTTCTCGGTCAATGTGCCCGCCTTCAGTTCGTCAAGCGTGTCGCGGTGCTTCAGTTCCATTGTCTCAAGGAAATCGGCCTCAAAATCGCGCACCTTGTTGATTGGCACGTCGGCGAGCAAGCCCTTCACGCCGCAGTAGATGATGGCAATCTGCTTCTCCACGGGCATTGGGGCGTACTGTCCCTGCTTTAGAATCTCAACGTTCTTGCGACCCTTGTCGAGCACGGCCTTTGTGGCGGCGTCAAGGTCAGAGCCGAATTTCGAGAACGCCTCCAACTCACGGAACTGCGCCTGGTCGATTTTCAGCGTACCAGCCACCTTCTTCATACTCTTAATCTGCGCGTTACCACCCACACGCGATACCGAGATACCCACGTTGATGGCAGGGCGGATGCCCGAGTTGAACAGGTCCGACTCAAGGTAAATCTGTCCGTCGGTGATTGAGATGACGTTGGTCGGGATGTAGGCCGAAACGTCGCCTGCCTGCGTCTCAATGATTGGCAGCGCGGTGAGTGAGCCTCCACCCTTCACAAGCGGCTCGCCGTTCTCGTCCTTGGCGTTCTTCAGCACAGGCGGAAGGTCGTTCATTTGGCGCGCAACCTCGTCGCTCTCAATGATTTTCGCGGCACGCTCCAGCAAACGGCTGTGCAAGTAAAAGACGTCGCCAGGGTAAGCCTCGCGGCCAGGCGGACGACGAAGCAGCAGCGACACCTCACGGTACGACACGGCCTGTTTCGAAAGGTCGTCGTACACAACCAGCGCAGGACGGCCAGTGTCGCGGAAGAACTCGCCAATGGCGGCGCCCGCAAACGGCGCGTTGAACTGCATTGCGGCAGGGTCCGAAGCCGTTGCCGAAACAATTATTGTATAGGCCATTGCGCCGTGACGCTCAAGCGTTTTGGCGATGTTGGCCACGGTGCTGCCCTTCTGCCCGATTGCCACGTAGATGCAGTAAACGGGTTTTCCAGCGTCGTAGAAACTCTTTTGGTTGATGATGGTGTCAATGGCGATGGCCGTTTTTCCTGTCTGACGGTCGCCAATGATAAGTTCGCGCTGTCCGCGGCCGATTGGCGTCATAGCGTCAACAGGTTTCAGGCCCGTCTGCAGCGGCTCCTTCACAGGCTGACGGAACAGAACGCCAGGCGCCTTGCGCTCCAGCGGCATTTCGTAGAGTTTGCCAGTGATGGGGCCCTTGCCGTCGATGGGCTCGCCAATGGTGTTGATGATGCGGCCCAGCAGCCCCTCGCCCACGTTGATTGACGCGATGTGGCGGGTGCGCTTCACGGTGTCGCCCTCCTTGATTCCCTCCGACGGGCCCAGCAAAACGGCGCCCACGTTGTCCTCCTCAAGGTTCTGCACAATGCCCTTCACGCCGTTCTCGAACTCGATAAGTTCGTTCGACTGCGCGTTCGACAGCCCGTAGATGCGTGCGATGCCGTCGCCGATGGTCAGCACGGTGCCCACCTCGTCAAATTCGTTTGCCGATTTGAAGCCCTCAAGTTGCTGCTTCAGAACCGATGATATTTCCGATGGTTTGATATCTGCCATAATATTTTGGTTTTTATCTAATTAATCGATGTTTGAGTAAATTTCTGTTTCAGGTTGTTCAGTTTCGAACTGACGCTTGCGTCCAACTGTTGGTCGCCAATGCGAAGCACGAAACCGCCAATCAGGCTCGGGTCCTCCGACGCTGTCATTTCCACCTCCGACTTGCACAGTTCGGCAATGGCCTTGCGCAGGCGTTCGGTCGTCTTTTCGTCGATGGGCGCGGCCGTGGTGATGTGCACTTGGCGGATGTTGGCGTAATCGTAGAATCGGCTCGCAAAATTGCGGCACATTGCGCCAATGTAGCGCTCGCGGCGGTTGGCCACCACCATTTGCAGAAATGCGAGTGTCAGCGCGTCAACCTTGCCGCTGAAAATCTTGTCGAACGCCTTTGCCTTTGCCGACGGCTTGATGACGGGGCTTTCGGCCACTTGCACCATTTCGGGCAGGGCGCACACTTGAGCCACAAGGTCGGTGTCGGCTTTCACGCGCTCCACCAGTTTCTTCTCCTGTGCCAGTTCAAAGAGTGCCTTGGCGTATCTGACGGCTATTCTGCTTTGGTCCATATCAGTTCAGGTTTGATTGTTGCAGAATGTCGTCAATGAGTTCGGCCTGTTTCTTCTTGTCGGAAAGTTCCTTTGTCAGGATTTTCTCGGCAATCTCAATTGAGAGCGAAGCCACTTGGTCCTTCAACTCGTTCATTGCGGCGCGCTTCTCGTCGTCGATGAGTTTGCGGGCCTGTGCCAGAATCTTGTCGGCTTCGGCCTTGGCCGTCTCTTTCGACTCCTCGATAATCTTGTCCTTCATTTCGCGGGCCTCGCGCACAATTTTGTCGCGTTCGGCGCGTGCTTCCTTCATAATTTGCTCGTTTTCAGCCTTCAGACCAGCCATTTCCTTTTTGGCGTTCTCGGCCGAGTTGAGCGCGTCCTCAATGTTCTTTGTCCGCTCCTCAACCATTTTCAGGATTGGCTTCCAGGCGAATTTCGCAAGCAGGAAGACCAGCACCAGGAAGATTAGGACGGTCCAGAAAAGCAATCCGATTTGTGGGGTTACTAAATCCATATTGTTTCGTTTTTAGTTTCCTTTTTAAAATGCCCTTGCAGCCAATCGCTGCAAGTGGCATTTAGTTGTTTTTGGTGTTTGCCGATTACAACGAAGCAAGCAGTGATACAACGATTGCGAACAGTGCGCAACCCTCAACCAATGCAGCCGAGATAATCATATTGGTTTGCACCTGACCAGCAGCCTCAGGCTGACGGGCAATGGCGTCCATTGCCTGACCGCCGATACGACCGATACCCAAACCTGCACCAATTACTGCGAGACCAGCACCTAACACTGCCAAACCCGCACCTACTGAAAATGGTTCCATAAAATTTAATTTTTAAATTAAACGTAAGTTCTTTATTAATAATTACTTATATTGCTTCTATAATATTCCACATCGCCATCAGCCTTAAAAACAGTTTTTGTGTATCCACTCATCATTTCATAATTATAAATGGAAACAGTCATTTGCTGAATTTTTTTCTGATAACCCAACGTCATCTTTACATTGGGTTCCGATTTATGCTCGCCAAACAGCACCATACCAGATTTGAAGTTCCAGCCTGCCTCTTTCAAATCCTCTGCATACTTTCCAACAGCGTCCCATTCGCAGTCGGAAACCTTTGCCAGAAGATTCCTCAATTCGCAATTTGGTGTCAGAAAAGTTATCACTTCAAATGCTCCAAATTCAGGCAGAACCAAATTCTCGGTCAACTTGTTTTTTGGCAAATATTTGGTAACCAATTCAATTTCGTTATCCAGCAATGAAAGGTATGTCTGTTCGTCAATCGAAATGGTTGCGTCGGCAGTAAGGTTTTGGATTTCGGATTTAATTCTCGCGTCACGCACGGAATCGCCCGTGAATGCCTGCGCCCACAGCAGGGTGCCCGCAAAAACCATAACCGCCGATAACAGAATCTTTTTCATTTTTCTAACCAATTTTTCCTTTATCGGACGCGGCACGCCACGTCCCTACATTTGTCTTAAATTGTTAATTATTAAATTCTAACTCCTAAATCCTAATTCCTAACTAATCAATGTTTCACCGCCATACCAATATACATTGCCGTCAGCATTGTGAAAATGTAGGCCTGAAGCGCTGCAACGAGCAACTCCAGAACATCCATAAACAGCACAAAGACAATGGAAACGGGCGAAATCAGCACGCTCTTGAATATGAATATCAGCGAAATGAAACTCAATACGATAATGTGGCCCGCGGTAATGTTGGCGAACAATCGAATCATTAGCGAGAAGGGCTTGGTGAACAGGCCTATCAACTCAATCACCGTCATTATCGGCTTGACCAGAACGGGCGGGCCAGGCATCCAAACAATCTCTTTCCAATAGTGCTTCGAGCCTGATACATTGGTAATTATGAATGTGAACAGGGCCAGCAGCATTGTTACGGCAATGTTGCCTGTCAGGTTGGCGCCCATTGGCAGCAGGCCGAGCATATTGTTTATCCAAATGAAGAAGAAGAGCGTGAGCAGGTAGGGCAGATACTTGCGGTAGTGCGCTTCGCCCAGGTTGGGCACTGCAATCTCGTCTTTGACAAAGAGAATGAGCGGCTCGGTGAATCCGCGCAGGCCTGTGGGCACTTCGCCGTATTTTTTGTAGCCGCGCGCGGTGGCAATGAAAATCCAGAGCAGCAGAATGGCCGAGAGCATCATCGAAGCCACGTTTTTGGTTATCGAAAGGTCGAGCGGTGCGGCGTTCAGAATGGCGCCGTGCTCGTCGTGCCTGAGTTGGCCGTTCTCTGCAAAGTAAATCTTGTCGTGGTGCAGAATGTACTCACGGCTGCCCCCGCCACGCACAACGGTTTTCTTGCCTTCGTCAAACGCCGACGACATAAAAACGTCAAGGTGGCCGTCGCTATATAATATAATAGGTAGCGGAATGGCCACTGCCGACTCGCTGCCGTCGGGTGCCGAGCGGTCGTAGAAGTGCCACGAGTGCGAGTCTTTTATGTGGTGCATTATGACTTCGCCCGCGTCGAAGCCTTTTTCTGACGGTGCAATGGCTGCCGCCGTGTCGGTCTGATTCGTAATGGTGTCTTGCGCAAATATCGGGTTTGCCGCCAACAAAAGGCACGTTGCAACCAATGATTTTAAAAGTCCCATATCATCAAAATAATATTCAAGTTTGGCGTAGTTGCTTAAAGACCACCTATTTGGCGAATCAGGAACGACTACGTAATTTTCCGCTCGAAAGCGTCTTTTAAAGGTAGAATATTTTTTGATTGGGTGATACTCTGTGAAGGAAAAAAAATACATGCCCGATTGTAAACATTTGGCCGCCAATAAAAAACAGTGTCGAACTCCTATGACATTCGATTCTTTGGGCTACGGATGAAACCATAATCATGTGAACACCAATCTATGAAATAGTAATAAAACCTCTCTTTTTTCAAACTTCTTATTTGCTTGATTATCAAGGCGCACCATTTTGGTGCGATGTTACGTTTTTGCGTGACGAAAACTTTTTGGTGCGGCCGTAATTAATTGATTAAGAATATAATATAAAGAAATAATATTAGCAACACGTCACAATAAATTATTTGCACTGCGCTAATTGCCACTCTACTTTTGAATCACCAGAAACGGAAAAACAGATTTTAAACAAAACGAAATAGTCATTAACAATTAAAAACTTAAAAAAATGAAAAGATTAGTTTCAGCAGTTTTGGCGACCTTGTTTGGCGCGCAGATTGCAACCGCACAACAGACAATCAACGGACGCATCACCGACGGTGAAGCTCAACCTGTTGAATTTGCAAACATTATTCTAATGGCCGCCGACTCGGCATTCTTGGGCGGCACAGTGTCGGACCTTGACGGGCGCTTCACGCTTGCGCAACCCGCCAACGCACACTATATTAGTATATCGAGCATCGGCTACGAGCGTTTCTTGAAACCGATTGCTGAAGTGGCTGATTTTCAGAACATCACGCTAAACGCGGAATCGACCGAACTTGGCGAGGTGACGGTGAAGGCCATCGCGCCGAAGACGCAACTGAAAGACGGCGCAATGGTGACAACCGTGCAGGGCACCACGCTTTCGCGGACGGCCAGCACCACTCGAATGCTGTCGAACATCCCAGGAATCATCAACCGCAACGGAAATCTTGAAGTCATCGGCCGCGGCACACCCGAAATCTACATCAACAACCGCAAGGTGCGCGATTGGAACGAGTTGGAAACGCTGTCGCCTGAAAACATTAAGAATGTGGAAGTTATATCGTCGCCAGGGGCGCGCTACGACGCTTCGGTGACATCGGTGGTGCGCATCACAACCATCGCGCCCACGGGCGAAGGCTTCGGTTTCTCGCTTGAGTCGAGTTTCGGCCAGGGCTTCCGCGACTACACCCGCTGCTACCAGGAAAAGGCCAATTTCAACTATCGCAAAAACGGTTTCGACCTGTTCGCCAACTTCCGCGCCGACATCAACCAGAAGACGGGCAATCGAATGGACATCTACACCCTTAACAATTCCGACCACCGTTGGGAAACCAACAACTCGATTAAGAGCACGCAGAAAAACCAGTTTGTGCCGACCACCATCGGGCTCAACTACCAGATTGACGAGCGCAACTCGGTGGGCGCGCAGTTCACCCACAAAACCGTTATGAATGAGAAAACCAACGCCCGAAACACGCTCGACGTTATGCGCGACGGCCAGTTTTTCGACCACATTCTGACGCAGACCGAAGAGCGCCGCACTCACGATTTTGAGAACGACCTGAACGCCTATTTCAACGGCGCAATTGGCGACTTCACCATCGATTTCAATGCCGACTTTGTTTACAATCCCACTGATAAAGAGAACGTTACGCCCGAAAAGAGCGACAACTACGACGACCGCAACATTGTAACAACCAACAGCGTGCTGAACAAGTTGGCGGCGCAGAAACTTGTTGTGGGACACGAACTTTTGGGCGGCCGCATCGACGTTGGCGCCGAGGCCACCTTCACCAACCGCACCGACGAGACTTCGAGCAACCTTGAAGAGTTTGTGCCGTCGGTGAGCAGCGAAGCACGGCAGAAGGCCATTGCGGGTTTTGCCGAGTACAAGCGCACTTTCGCCCAGAAATACAGCCTTACGGCGGGCCTGCGCTACGAGCATTTGAACCTTGACTTCTACAACAACGGCCAACTTGACAGCGAGGCTTCGACGGTCTATAGCGAACTGTTCCCGTCGGTGACGTTCAGCGGGGTATTTGGCAAAATGATTCAGTTGCAATTCGCTTATAATGAGAAGATTTCGCGCCCGTCGTACTTCAGTATGAGCAACAACGTGACCTATGCGAGCCGCTACCTGCAGCAGAAGGGCAACCCCACGCTGAAGCCGACCATCATCCGCTCGGCCGAACTGACGGCTACGCTCGTGGTGCTTCAGTTGAAGGCCATCTACACTCACAACAAAAACCACTACATACAGTATCAGGTTGTGAATGAGGAACATCCAGAGTCGGAAGTTCTGCATTGGATAAACCTTGACAAACCGACTCTGAACCTGCAGGTTGCCACCCAACTGCCATTGAGCATCTACAAGCCGACAATCGCCTATTTCGTTATGAAACAATGGATTGACGACATTGAGTCGGAAGGCCGAATGGTGTCGTGCAACAAGCCGATTCAGGGATTTGTGTTCAACAACTCGGTTGAACTGAAGAGCGGTTGGCTGTTTGAGTTGAACTCGCAGTTCCTTGGCAAGGGCGGCTGCCAGGATTTGGTTGAGTTGCGTAACCGCACTCTCGACGTCAACTTCTATGTTCATAAATCGTTCTTTAACAAGGCTTTGAACATTGAAGTGGGAATCAGCGACATCTTTGAGAAGGGCGACAACAAAGTCAAACTCTACAAGCAGTCGGGTTATCTTGAGCAGACCAACACCTACGACCGCCGCCGCTTTACGTTGAGCGTGAAGTACAACTTCAACCCCGCCAAGAGCAAGTATAAAGGCACAGGCGCAGGAAACGACGAGAAGAGCAGACTTAATTAAGGATTGAAAGATTGAATAATTGAATAATTGAAGGATTGAATTTTAGAATAGTTAGTTATCTAAACAGCGTAGCGACTAAACCTTCAGAACTTTAAGAAAGAGGCTGTCCGAAAAGTTTTTGGGCGGCCTTTTCGTTTGACAATTATAGGTAACGCGCGCGCAAACTCTTTTTTAGGCATACTTACTTTGATTTTTTTATCAAAAAATTCTTTCTTTTGCCTTGCATATTATTTGTTTGCCAACGAAAACGCTTGTGCTTTTAAAGTGTTGGCAATCTGACGAATAACGGCATCAACATTAATTCAGTCATATAAAATGTTTAAAAGATGAAACTGACTAAACAAGGATTACAAAACAAAGCGGAGTGGGAAGCAAAAGGCTACTCACTTCCACAATTCGATCGGGAAAAAGTTGAGGCTGCAACTAAAAAAGAGCCGTTTTGGATTCACTTCGGTGCCGGAAACATTTTTCGTGCTTTTCAGGCCAATGTGGTGCAGGAACTTTTAAACAAGGGTGTGATAAACCGTGGACTCGTGGTTGCTGAAGGCTACGATTACGAGATTATCGAGAAAATGTACCGCCCCCACGACAACATCGGTGCGCTTGTAACACTCAAATCGAGCGGAAATGTCGAAAAAACTGTGGTCGGCTCAATTATGGAGTCGCTGACAGCCGACAGTTCCAATGCCAACGATTGGTCGCGGCTGATTGAGATTTTCCGAAATCCTTCGCTTCAAATGGTCACATTCACCATTACAGAAAAAGGCTATCTGCTGAAAAATGCGGCTGGCGTGTTTATGCCTGGTGTTGAAAGCGATTTTGCCGAAGGGCCTGTCCTTCCAAAATCTTACATCGGAAAGGTTGTCACATTGCTTTATGAGCGTTTTGCCAACGGCGAACTTCCTATTGCAATGGTAAGTATGGACAACTGCTCGCACAACGGCGACAAACTGTATGCCGCTGTCAATGAGTTTGCTAAAGAGTGGGAGAAACGCGGCGTTTGCAAAAAGGGATTCCTTGATTATGTGAATAACGCGAACAAGGTGTCGTTCCCCTGGACAATGATTGACAAAATCACCCCGCGCCCCGACGCCAAAATTGAGAAGATTCTTGCCGATGACGGAATTGAACAACTTGAGCCCGTCATCACAAGCAAGAAAACATACGTAGCGCCTTTTGTCAACGCCGAAGAGTGCCAGTATTTGGTTCTTGAGGATAATTTCCCCAACGGCCGTCCCGAACTTGAAAAAGCGGGATTGTATTTCACCAATCGCGAGACGGTGGACAAGGTGGAGAAAATGAAGGTGTGCACTTGCTTGAACCCGCTTCACACATTCCTTGCCGTAAGCGGCTGTCTGCTTGGCTACACTCTTATAGCCGACGAAATGAAAGACCCTGATTTGCTACGTCTTGTCAAGCGTTTGGGATATGAGGAAGGCCTGCCTGTTGTTGTCGACCCAGGCATCATCAAACCGCGCAACTTTATCGACGAAGTTGTTGACATCCGCATTCCGAATCCGTTTATGCCTGACACACCGCAGCGCATTGCTTGCGACACATCGCAGAAATTGAGCATACGCTTTGGCGAAACAATTAAAGGCTATCTCTCACGCAACGATTTGAATGTGGCCAATTTGGAGGTTATCCCCGCTGTTTTCGCTTTGTGGATGCGCTACCTTATGGCAATCGACGATAACGGAAACGCTTTTGAGTTAAGCCCCGACCCGCTTTTGGACGATGTGAGAAAATACGTCGCCGATGTCAAGATTGGCGGAGACGCGGCAGCGGCTTGCAAGGCGATTGAGCCGCTTATGCACCGTAAAGAGATTTTCGGCGTCGATTTGTTTGAGGCAGGACTTGCCAATAAGGTATGCGGCTATTTTGCAAAACTGATTGCAGACAAAGGCTCTGTCAGAGCAGTGCTGAAAGGCATTTGATAATAAATTCGATAATCAGAACGAGGCTGCCCAAGAGTTTTTGGGCAGCCTTGTTTTTTTTGTAAAACCAGCAAAAAGGGTTTATTTCCCAGTTATTCAATAGTTAACGCAAGGTGGTTTTATATTCAAGGGTAACATCACCACCCACGGAACTTGTGCCGACACCGACATCATATGTATCCAGCGATGGGAATGCGCTATCCACAAACAAACTCTGCCAATCGATGGCTTTGTTGTAATGGTTGATATGCCGCACCGTCATATCGAACGCGCCTTCGCCTGTATAAATAACTTCATACTCGTAGTGGTCTTCAACCTCAACCCGTTTGATGGTGTACTTGCAGGCTATCTGGTGCTTCACAGAGCCGTTCAATATCTCCTCGAGTCGATCAAAATCATCAATCTTAGAATTATTCCAAGTATCGATGAACTGTTGCAATGTTTTAACAAAGAACTTATAGTCGGTATTGATGACAAACTTACCCGAAGCGGTATCGCCAACAAACTTGCCGGCAATGTCATCTCCGATGGTGAAGTTGCCGAGCGAATCGACGGTGATGAAGTCATGTCGGTTGAAGAACCGCTCCACCTCCGTACACCACCTCACTTTTTCTTTGTAGAAGTTTAACGAGTCTGACATATAAATCATTTCACCCGTAATAGAGTCCGAATATTGGTCCAACATATCATAGCCCGATGCATAAATCAATACGGATGGAGGAGTATAAGTCAGTTTGAGGTTTTCAATCGTATTGGTCTCCACTCTCACACCCTGCGTGGCGAGGTCGATGTCAATAATTCGGTCAGCAGTGCCATCCAATTGGAACTCAAACTCCTTCTCCAGCAAGCCTTTCTCGTCGAACAATATAAGTTTGAACGGCACCATATTACGCACCAACGCATAAGTGGTGAACCATCCCAAGTTGGCTTTCCCTTCATCGTTAACAACGGTTTGCCATTTCTCAGGGTCAGTAGCATACTCGGGAATGACAGCAAAACTTATTTTTCGCCCGGCAAAGACTGATTTTTCGTCTTCTTTTCCCGACCACGACGAGTCGGTTATGCGGAAGGCAATTCTTTTGCCCATAAACTTAGCCATACTGTTCACTTTGGCTGCAACCCTATTGGATGCTTGTACTATCTGTTTTTCGCGGAGAGCCTCGAACACACTTTTAAGTTCGCCGTCCATCAGTTCGGCAAAGTACTCCTCTGAGATTTGTTGTTGCAGTGCCTCTGTCTCCCACATCAAGGTAGAGAGCCCTTGTGTTTTTGCCCATGCGTAAGCATAGGTGCGCACTTCCTGATTATCTTCCCAGAACCTGTCGCAATAACGGCGCACCGACTGCTCAATATAGGAACGAAGCCGGGACTCGTTCATGTCCGCTTTCACAAAGGCTGGATAAAAATAATCATACCAGTCTTTGTCTGTACGGTAGTAACCGTGCTTTGCAGGTGTACCGTCGCCATTATTATTGAACTGCGAATCAGGTCCCAGTGCCATATAGCCGTTCATACTGTAGTAATAACGATAGGCCGCGCGGAAAAGGTCCACTTTGCGTTCATTAACCATTGTGCCGAATTTCTCTAATGCAACGCCGATGAAGGCGACCAAACACATGGAAGCCGCCATAACAGGTGTTCCGATTGCACTGGCTGCCGAGCCGGCCGTTTTAGCCATCAGCACTTTGAGTGTATTGGAGGCCACCGCAATGTTATCGCCTTGCAAGTCGGCCCGCACCACATCCAAGATGGTCAGCGCCGTGCCTATATCTCCCACAATATTAACGGCATTGTCTATAGCCTCTGGTTTGAAATTAAAAAATGGTTCCGTAATGCTGACAGCACCGGCATAGAATCCGTCCAAGCCCATAGACTGCCACAGTCCCATCTCATCTTTGAACTGAACCGCCTGCTCCATTTTAGGGTCATTGGAGCCTAAGATGTCGAGCAGTTTTTGGGTGGCGACATTGAACATATAAACCGGAGGAAACTCACTAAATGAGACGAATGTTTCTCCCCTGGTCCGTTCGTTGTGCACGGTGAAGAAGGTAAAGAACGACAAGTGATCGGTGAGAATAGTGGCGACACCAGCCCCCCTGTCATACTCAAAATAGACTGGCTCCCACTCTTCTGTTTCAGCATTATAATAGGCGGCGCCCACTATTTGGTCTGCCGGTGCTTTATAAGGAATTGTTATTTTCGCCACACCGCTAAGTTCATGTACAATACCCGAATCAGTCAGCATACTGATGTCTATTCCTACGCCGCCAGTAACGCCCTCAACAGGACGCGGAAGAAGCACTGAGTTGCGCACGCATATTTGTGCGCTGTCATCAAATGTTGTAGCGCCAAAAGTGATGGAGCATTTCTGCGCTTTGATGGTAAGAGAAGAGTCGTTAACTGTAAATATCTCTGCACCCTCATACACGAAACCCGGCTTCCATGTTATGCTGTCAATATCAGCGATTGGGGTTGTTATGTCATTGCGTCCGTTCATGCTTATGGTCACCATTGCCTCACCATCCTCATCTTCACTGAAGCGGATTGCATCTATCTCGCTGACTTCTATCATGGTTCTTGACGAGTCGCCGTGCACCACCATTTGATAGTTCAAAGCCTGTGGTGGAAGAGGTTTGAAGTCTTCCTCATACATAGTGGTGATATAGTCGCCGAACTTGCGCCATCCGGGTGCATCCGCATATAGCTCTTCAGTTCCCTCCGGCACCTGCAGGTAAACATTTTTTTCAGTGTCGGCAAAAATCTCGTCACTGAATGTGGCATCAGAAATAACGGGAGGAACCATAAACGGACAAGTGACATCAGCATATGAGTATTTGGGCTGTTTGCATTCACTAAATGCTCCTTCCAAATCCACAATTGTTTGCGGAATATTAAAACTGCTCATTTTCCCGCGCACACACCCTGGTGCCATCTTAATTAGTGTTTCCGGCCAAATGCCCGAACCCGGGGAACTTAATGCGATAAGAAGACACGTCTTGTCCTTATTATAGATTATAGGGTCAAAATCGTCGGAATAATATGGGTTAAGAGAATCCACAATCAAGTATGGCACAGTACTGCCTTCAAACATTCCGTCAAAGGCCGATGGCGCTATTTCCCGCACTTTGGGACCGATGTGGAAGAACTGCGAACCCCTTCCCCAACGACCGCCATACGTTGCTGAGTCTCCGATGATTTCCAGATTCTTGAAATAGGTGTCTGCACTCAGCGTAGCACCATAAAAGGCTTTTTTGTTGATTTTGACGATACAATTTTCCCACTCGCCTCGCTGGGGCCGTGAGTTTGCAAAGGCTTCCTCGTCTAATTCCAATTGGCGGCTCTTGCTCACAATCTCGTTGAGCGGGCAGAGTTCGAATGCTCTCTTACCAATGCGTTTCACGTTCTTGCCGATATACAGATATTTTACGTTTGCCACCTGGAACGCATCGTCGGGCACCACCTCCATTTTATCACTCAATATGACAGAGTCTATTGTTGAAAGAATGAACGCGAAACGGTCGATGGTCTCAATGTTGTTTCCGAAAGTAATCTTATCGAAGTTGCCCTTGTTGTAAAATGCCTGTTTGCAGATGCGCGTGACAGCATATTTATTGCCGGTACTTTCATCGGTGATGGTATCGGGAATGACTATCGCTCCGTTATCCACGTTCACTCCACCGCCCAAATAGTCAAGAATTTCCGCATTGCCGTTTGGCAGCAGTCCATATTTGATATTATCCACAATCTTCTCCTCTGCGTCATACGGACGGAAGTTTGTCCAAATCACCACATCGTTGATATATATTGGCACAGCCGAAAGCCGGTAGAAGCCGTCAGTATATCCGCCCCAACCATAATTGAAGTGGAAATAGTTGTTAGCCGTGTAGCCGTCACAAATGAGTGCGTGTCCGTCACCTTCCTCCGGATAGCCTGAGTAAAGCACGGGGCGCCCCTCGTCGAGTTCCGCCTTCAGTGCTTCACGCACATCGGCTGCTTTGTCGCCAGTAATAGTTTGAACTCCGGGCTCGTAACCGAAATTGCGTACCAATGCCTCACTGCCAAAACCTGTAGGACTGCCGTTGGGTTGGCAATAGCGTGTTCCCATTGCCTTTCCCACTTCAGACATCAGTTTGGCAACGGCATCAGCCTGCTCCCAAGTGTAACCGTGTTCATAGTCATCGAGCATATTATCCCAGTCGTAAGTGCGGCCGGAAAAATCCACTTTCATCCATACACTATCTGCGTTCCAATCATAAATGGAATCTTTTGTCGCTTCAGGCCAACGCCAAAAACGCATAACTTGAGCCACTGCGGTTGGCACGCATCCGGTATAGCATTGGTCTCGAATGAAACGGTTATACGGACTTGTCTGATTCCATTTAGATTTGATTAGCGGCTCCACTATCATATCGCCTAAATAAGAAGGGTAATGGCCAAAATCATCCGCCCAACTGTCAGTTATGTTTTTGGCAGCCGATTTGTCCGCAGCCAACGAAAGATTATTTCTCAGGCTGTCAATACCAACCGAATACTCGCTGAGAAGGTCTTGCAATTGAACGGGGGCATCGGCATAATTGAACGTTCCATGGTCGCAGTAGCCGAGCACCTCCACCTCAGTCCCGCTTTCGCCCGAAACGATTACAAAACCTTGGTCGTCACCGATATTGACGATATACACATTGCTAGTATTCTTCTGCACACGCGAAAGCATTTTGTAAGCCATAGAAAGAGCTGATTCCTCATCGGCAGGTGCTTTGCCATCCGATTTTGCCATTTGTTCGCACTGCACAAACCTGCCCGCTATCTCCAATGCCTGTTGCTCGCTGATATTCTCCGCGAATAGCCCACTCACCGTGGTGGCGGCAATCAATAAAGAACATATTTTTTTCATGGCTTCGCGAACTTAAAGGTTACACTTCCATTTTGCAGGATAAAAACGGCCCCGCGCAAACTACCCGCTGGAATAACAGCATCGCCAACATTATTCAATTGGTACTGCATTGACAGTGAGCCTTGTACAGTGTAGATGTTCACCATCGAATTAGGCACTCCTCCCTTGATGACGATTTGTCCGTCGCGGAAAGAGAAAATCTCAGGAGCAATATCCGGCATGTCGATGTTATCTACTATTGGTTCATCAATGTCCGCTTTCTCGAACAACACTTTTTTCAACTGATTTATCGGGTACTGCACCGATGTGCCACTAGCATTTATGATAAGGTGCGTGGCAGAATAACTCAATTCAGGTTTGGCAGCGAATGCAAAAAGCGCCACTTCACCGTTTTGCTGGTAGATTGCAACGACATTCTGCTCAGTCGCCATCGTCGTTACAGCAAAAAGCAATAAGAAAAGTAGTAGTTTTATTCTCATAACTTGTCGTAATTTTAAAAGATACAACCTTACATCTTTTTTTTCATATATACAAGTTTTTGCGCCATAATCAATTTAAATTTAAGCAATTTCAATATATATTGATATAAATCAATAGGTTTCAATATCTGATTTTATGCATACAACAAAATGAATTGATATTAAAACATCTTTATCTTCTTGATTATCACCACGCACCATTTTGGTGCGCTGTTAAGATTTTGCTATGCAAAATGCTATCAGTTCCACTGTAACATTTTGATAATTTGACACTTAGTACCACAAGCCAATCGCAACACTGACAAAATAATTATTTGAAATATTATAGGGTGGCTTCTACTTTTGGCTTACGGTTTTGAATCGAACAATTTTTAATTCTAAAACATACAAAATGAAAAACACTTGCAAAAACCTTCACCGCGTTATGCTGCGCACCGTCTGCACATCCTGCAGCCTGCAAACAATCGGCCAAATCATTTCTGCACTATCGACGGAAATTTTATGGGTGCTATTGTGGCGCAGTGCTGCGGACAGACTATCATTTGAAGTCGTTGAGCAACCCCGGCTCTTCCAACTTTATAAGGAAGAAACTGTAAAGCATCTGTAAACTCACTGTAAAGGACTTTACAACTTTTTACACTTTGCAAAAACCGAACATTGCTGATTATCAATAAAATAAAGTTTTGGCACAGACGGTGTAATATCATTGGCACTAGAAAAAACTTAAAATTTTAACTAATAAAACTTAAAACTATGATTATTACAGCAAATCGTTTGGAATCGTGGCGCAAAAGCAACCGCCGCAATCGTTTGGCAAAGGCATCAGCACAAATTGCTAAAACAATTAAAAAGTAAAACGTTAACAATTAAACACTTACAACTATGATTAATTCAGCAAACCGTTTGGAATCGTGGCGCAGAAGCACCCGACGCAATCACTTGGCAAAGGCATCAGTTCGAGGAACTTCAAAAAAAATTTAATTTCGAAAACATTAATTGACGAGCCACGGCCGTCACTAAAAACCTTTAAACAATGAAGCAATCATTTATCGCGCTATGTTGCGCCGCCGTCTGCACCGCTTGCAGCCAGCAGACAACCGACCAGAAACTCGACGCTTATTTCAGCACTCTCGACGGGCATTTTATGGGCTCGGTGGTGGTGCAGCGCGACGGGCAGACCATCTATCAGCGCTCGTTGGGTTGGGCCGACGTTGAGAACCAGATTCCCTGCACGGCCGAGACGCAGTTCCGCATCGGGTCAATCTCGAAACCGTTCACAGCCGTTATGGTGCTGAAGGCCGCCAACGAGGGCCGCCTGTCGCTCAACGACAACATTGCCAAGTATTTCCCCGACGCGCAAATTCCTAATGCAGAACAGATTACCATCAACCATCTGCTTTATCACCGCAGCGGCTTGGTGGATATTGTCAACGACAAGCCGTATGAGTATCTGACCTATTATTTGACGCCGCAGACGCGCCAGCAGATTCTTGAGCGCGTGGCCGCCGCAGGCACCAACTTCGCGCCCGACAGCACTTTCCGCTACTGCAACACGGGCTACAATCTGCTCGGCTTCATCTTGGAAGACGTTTACGGAAAGCCGTATGCCGAGGTTGTTGACGAACTGATTGTCAAGCCGTTGGACTTGCGGCACACACGTTTCAGCGAGGCCGTCAATCCGCAGCGCGGCGACGCACGCTCATATGCGCTGCTTGACCATTGGCAGGTTCAGCCCGAAACTGACGCGTCGGTGGCGTTGGGCGCGGGCGCAATGGCATCAACACCCGCCGACCTTGCGAAATTCGGCAAGGCGCTGTTCGACGGCATCTTCGGCGACAATCTGCGCGAGCAAATGAAAGAACTGAACGAGGGCATCGGCCGCGGTCTGTTCACGTTCTCGCACAACGGCCATTCGGGCTACGGCCACTCGGGCGCCATCGACGGCTTCAGGTCGCAACTTGAGGTGTTCGACAACCTGACAATCGCCGTCTGCTCAAACGGCGCCGACATCGACCTTAACAAAATCACTTTGGCCATTCTCGACGCTGTGGACGGGAAGGACATTGAAATGCCCGATTTCTCGAAATACATCGAACTTTCGGCCGAGCAACTTGCGCAGTACACGGGCGTTTTCCGTTGCGAGGCGCTTGGAATGGAAGTGACGGTGACGGTGGCAGGCAATCGGCTGTGCGCACAGGCGGCGGGACAGCAGTCTTTCCCGCTCGACGCCCTTTCGGCTGACCAATTCGAGAATGCAAGTGTGGGCGTTGTCATTACTGTCGCACCCGATTGCAACAAAATCACACTCAAGCAAATGGGACAGACATTTGAGTTTGTGAGAAAATCGGCTAACGCCGATAATCAGATTGAAACCCAATCGGTTGCGCTAACCAGCGAGCAGTTGGCGGCATTTGTTGGGACCTACTCGTCGGCGCAGTTGGGAATGGACCTGAAAATCACTTCCGACGGCACAAAATTGCAAGGTCAGGCAACAGGACAATTGGCATTCCCGCTCACCGCCACATCGGAAACCGATTTTGAGTTCAAGCCTGCAGGCATTGTCATAAAATTCAATCTTGCGGATAAAAAACTGACACTCAAGCAGAACGGCGGACAATTTGATTTTTTGAAGAAAGAGTAGAATATTTAGGAATTATAATGTAGTGACGCGATTTATCCCGTTCACATAAATCTGAAATACAATATGTTATCGGTTAAAATCGGATTAAATCGGTTAGAAACAATAAAACTTTTAACAATGAAACTATTACCATTAATAATGATATTCGCCGCAATGCCGATAATCGGTTTTGGGCAAACCACCGTCAGCGGCAACATTCTGAACGAGCGCGGCGAAAAGGTTGAATACGTCAGCATCGGGTTCAATCGCGACAGCGTGGGCACCATTTCGGACGGCGACGGGCATTTCTCGCTGAAAATCCCCGCAGGGCGCACTAACACGCTCGTTTTCAGTCACGTATCGTACTTGCCGACAGAAATTCCATTTGAGACGTATTCGGAAGGCAACGAACTGACTATCGTTTTGAAAGACAAAATGATAGTGCTGCCCGAAGTTACGGTTGGGAAACAGAGCAAGCCCAAAACCATTGTGGGCCGCGGAATGCCAATGCCAGGCAGTTGCGTGCTCACGGGGCGCGGCACCCCCGACGGCCCCGAAGGCGGACCAATGTTTACGCCCGATAAAGATTTCATTATCAGCAATATACTATTGGATATTAAAAAATGTACTTACAAAGAGTGCAAGTTGAGTTTCAACCTATACGAGAGACGCGACAGCCAACTTGTCAACGTTCTTCAGAAACCGATTTATCAGACTCTGCAACAATCAAAAAAAGGCTTCACGCTTGACGTTGAGCCGACCGACATTCTGTTGCTGAAACGCGGCACAGAGTACTATTTAAGCGTGTCAATGGTGGACAGCGAAGGCGAAGGCACGCTTATGCTCGACGCAAGTATGAAAAGCGGCTATTTTCGTAAAGGGCTGATTAACGGTGAGATAAAAAAAGTGCCCGTCTGCCCTGCGATTGCGGTGAAGGGGAATGAGTTGTGATTCAATTGGACGAAAAAGTAGAATATGCAAAATTTGCACATACCACTTTAACAACACGTAAAATTTGAGTCTTGTTGTGAAAAACGAACCCTACAATAATCAGGAATCCAACTTGTGCTTTTTTTGCACATTTTCAAATTGAAAATATGAGTGAAAAAATTGAATACAATACTTTATAGAACTCATTTGCAATTATGTGTCTAATGAAAACGAACATTCAAAAGATATTAACGTGCAAATTTTACACGTTAAATCACTTTAAACCTGTTCAACTCGTTAAACTTTAAACCAAACTACTACCTTCGGAAAAAACTTAAAACTCAAAAACTTAAAACTCAAAACTTTAAGCAAAATGTCTGATTTACTAACAGTTAACAATCTCTGCAAGACCTTCAAACTCTCGCTCAAGCAGCAGAAAATTGAAGGCACGAAGCAGAAAACGGCGGTCAGCGACCTTTCGTTCACCGCTCGGCGCGGCGAGATTTTCGGCCTGCTCGGTCCCAACGGCGCGGGCAAGACCACCACGCTGCGCATTCTCTCGACGCTCATCCGCCCCGACAGCGGCAACGCCTTTTTCGACGGCGTCAGCGTGGTTGACGAACCCGAAAAGGTGCGCTCGAAAATCGCTTTCCTGACATCGGAACTCAAACTCGAAGACTTCTTCACGCCGAACTATCTGTTCGACTTTTTCAGCCAGTTGCACGGCGTCAGCCCCGAAGTGGCCCGCGAGCGTAAAGAGCAGTTGTTCAGCCGTTTCGGTATCGACCGCTTTGCCGAAGTGAAGGTGGCTAACCTTTCAACGGGTATGAAGCAGAAGGTGTCGATTGTCATCTCGCTCGTGCACGACCCCGACATCATCATCTTTGACGAGCCCACCAACGGACTCGACGTGCTCACGGCGCGCACCGTCACCGATTTCCTTCAGGAACTGCGCGCCAAGGGCAAGACGATAATACTGAGCACCCACATTTTCAGCCTTGTCGAGCGCCTGTGCGACCGCGTGGGCGTGATTATCGACGGCCGAATGGTGGCTTGCGGCTCGCTCAGCGAAGTGTGCAACGGTCTGCAACTCGAAGACCGCTTTTTTGAACTCTATAAAGAAGTGAAAGGGAACGAAGAATGAAAAGTAACGTATTGACAATCATAAAGAAAGAGTTTGACCGCGTCTTCCGCGACCGTCAACTTATGTTCACCACAATCATCCTGCCAGGCCTGCTCATCTATTTCATTTACAGTTTTATGGGCTCAAGCGCCGACAAAATGGTTAAGCAGAACCGCGAAGAGAGCGTCTCCGTTCAGGTTGACAATCTGCCGCAGAGCGTCGCGCAGTCGTTCAACGCGTTGAGCGGCAATGTTACGCTTAGCCAAAGCAGTTTCGGTCAAGCCGAAATCGACGCGCTTAAAGACAAGAATGTCAACACGGTATTGGTGCGCTTCCCAGCCGATTTTGACGCCGCGGTGAGCGTTTACACCACCGCTGATAGCACGCCCGCGCCAAACGTCGAGATTTACTACAACTCGACCAACGAAGCCACGCAGCGCATCTACTCGATAATCTGCGGCGCACTTGGCGGGTACGAAGAATCGATAGGCAACCGTTTCGACATCAACCGCGCCGACAGCCCCGACGTGCGCTTCAACCAGGCCAACGACGAGCAGGTGAGCGGACAGATTCTCGGCCGTCTGCTGCCAATGCTGATTCTGATTATGCTTTTCAGCGGCGTAATGTCGGTGGCGCAGAACTCAATTGCGGGCGAGAAGGAACGCGGCACCATCGCCACGCTGCTTGTCACCCCAATGCACCGCAGCGAGTTGGCTTTCGGCAAGATAGTGGCCATTAGCGGAATATCGCTGCTGAGCGCCATTTCGAGTTTCATCGGTATTGTGCTGTCGCTGCCCAATATGATTGGCGGAATGGGCGGCGCCGTATCGTTCAACTACGGCACCAGCGATTACATCATTCTGTTTGCCATCATTATCAGCACGGTGCTGATTATGGCGGCCGTTGTGAGCATTCTGTCGACGTTGGCCAAAGACGTGAAAAACGCCGCGTCGCTCTGTATGCCGCTAATGCTTGTAATGGTGTTCCTTGGCATTATTTCAATGCTTAGCAGCGACATTTCCACCAACACTGCCGTCTATCTGATTCCGTTCTACAACTCAACGCTCGCAATGACAGCCCTGCTGCAGCACGAATTGGCATTGCTGAACGCCGTTGTCACCGTCGGCGCGAACATCGCCTACATGGTATGCGCCGTTTGGGTGCTGACAAAAATGTTTAATAATGAGAAGGTTATGTTTAGCAGATAAAATTCGGAGTGATAAAAACAACTTTTGCATAAAACAAGCAGAGCCGTGAAATCCGCGACTCTGCTTTTGTTTTCAGAATAACTCTAATGTTCGGAAACAAGTTTTATTTCAAAATCACACGTTTGGCAATGTTGCCCGTCTTGACAATGTAAAGGCCTGGACGATTGATGGTTATTGTGCTAACGGGGCTCGCAACCTCTCTGCCAACCTCTGCTCCCACCGCATTGTACACCAATATTTCGTCAACAGAGTTTTCAACCACAATTTTGTTTCCGTGCGCCCAAATACGGATTCCAACAATCGCGTTGTCAGCGATGGCGGTTCCTGGCTCTGGTGCAACAACCCATTTTGCGGTGAAAGTCATATCCTCAGTCACTCCAGATGTCGGGATTGCGGGTGTCCAACCATCAAAAATGAAACCATCTTTTGTTGGGTTTTCGGGCGTAACAATTACTGAGTTGTATTCAACAGTCACTTCTGAAATAGTTGAGCCTCCATCAGTGTTGAAAGTGACAACATAACTGTTTATCTGCCATTGTGCTTCAACGGTTGTGTCCATAGCAGGCATGGTTTCGGGTAATCCTACCCAGCCTTTGAATGTGTAGCCAGTCTTTTCTGGCACTGTAATGCTGTCAATTTTTTCGTCATATGTCACATTAACCGACTTATATACAGTGTCTTCAACCATATACGTCAGAGTATAATCATTGATTTGCCAAACGGCATCAACTGTCAAATCCTCAGCGGGCATCATTTCTGGAATCTTTTGGCTCCAACCCGTGAAGGTATAGCCAGTCTTTTCTGGCACCGCAATGCTGTCAACTTTTTCGTTATATGTCACTTTAACCGACTTATATACAGTGTCTTCAACCATATACGTCAGAGTATAATCATTGATTTGCCAAACAGCATCAACTGTCACATCTTCAGCAGGCATTCTGAGAGGAACATCTGGCGTCCAACCCATAAAGGTATAACCTGTCTTGGTTGGGCTTTCGGCAACTTTCACCGACATTCCGAGTATGTGGTCCACTTTCGTGTAAACAGCGCTGTCGGACTTGTAAGTTATTGAATATTTGTTGGTTTTGACATTGATTTTGTAGGTTGCCGACAAATTGCCAGCCGACACAGTAACCGTTTTTTCGCCAATATTATCGGTTGCAAAACCGCTTATCGTGTAATTGTTGATTTTGGCTGTCGAACCGTCGCCGTAGGTGCCTGTAATCACCATTCCAGTGCGGTCGATGCTTTCGCCAACAATGTACTCGGTTTTGGTTGGCGGTGTGAGCGAAATCGATTTCAGAGTGTAGTCGTTAGTGATGTTTGTTTCGTTCTCCTTGAAATTTTTGACTGAATCCGAATGAAATATTTCAATGAATTTCAAATTGTTAAATGTTTTACCGCTATAATATGCGTGCAACGTTCCGCTCCAATTCCTGTCCACTGTAAAAGTGTATTTGCCATCGGCATCGGTGGCTGCAAAAAAGTTGTCGTAGCCCCAAATGCGATAAACCATGTTCCTGTCGGTTGAGTTATCGTAATAATAATTAATACGGTTGTCATCTTCGCATTTGTCGGCTGTCAAAACAATGTAATGCGTCTCGTTTGGCACCACTTTCAGCAATGTACCGAATTCAATCTCGGTCCAGCCAGATTCTATTTGCGTGTAGTTTATTGTTGCCGAACCAATCTCGTTTTTATTCTTATCCAACACTGTAACTGTCAGATTGCCAGGGTCACCTTTAGTAAACATGTTGAAAGCCACCTTGGCAATGATTGCTTTTTGCGGAATGAAAGCCTCTATTGTCGAACCATCGGTTTCAACCCTGTACCCTTTTGTTGATTTATCTGTATTTTCTTGATTGATAACTAATTCTGGAATATTTAACGCATCGGTAACCACTGCGCCCTCAATTGGAGCAGATGATAAGTCGAGCACTTTTCCTGAAATTACAATCTCCGCAGCGTTCAACTCAACAATATCCCTATCAGTTTGATTTTCATCTATGTTGTCGAAAGTTACAACATCGAATTCATTGTCGCTAAAGAAAGCGTTGAGTTGCCCTGAACTATACTTTTCGACAGGGAATGAGTATTTGCCAGCAGCATCGGTTGTTGTGAAATAATCGTTGACACCAATAACTTGGTAAGCGGGATTCTTATCGTAGTCATTTTTGCAGTAATAGCAATTGTCATCATCTTTAAAAGCCGACAGATTGATATAGTACTTCTGCCCTGGCGTTACGGCCAAGGGTGCGTCAAGTTCAAAACCAATCCATTTGAAAGATGTTGAAAAATCGCTTTGCGGAAACCGCCTTTCCGCCAGCACCTTCTTATTGCCATCTAATATAGAGACAGTTAACTCTCCAGGGGCACCTTTAAGGAAGACTGAAGCGTCTACTTTGGTTATGAATTTTTTCGAAGGAACGAAAGAAATGGCCACATTGTCGAAAGAAGTGCCAATATTTCTATCGGTTAAATTTTGGCAATCGGTTTCAGGCAAAGGTATTGAATCGGCGGTCGTTACCACCGCGCCTGCCAGCGGCGTGCTGTCGGCGGCCATAACCTTGCCCGATATGGCGATTCGGGCATCGGCAACTACAACTTTCACTTCAGCCAAGCCCGCATCGTGCCAGAAATCAATGTTGTATGTTTTTGTCAGTTTGAATCGTGCGGGAGTGGTGACATAGAGTCCGTAGTGCGTGTATGTGCTGCTGGTGTTCAGGGTAACCGTGCTGTCGCTGTAGGGAGCGGCTTTCGAGCCATCGGCATACTCATAGTAAAATTCATACTCGCCAGGCTCAAGCGTAACTGTCTCTGCCAGTTTGTATTGCAAGTTGCCTCCTTCAACCTTGACCATACTCAACTTCTGTTCGGCCAAATTGTCAACATCTTTGACATACACATATTCAGGCGCTGACTGAATGTTAGCGATATCCTCAACATCAGGCTGCAAAACCAGAATGCGCATGTTTTCGTTATATTTGGTTGTTGTAAACCAGCCATTTGACGAACCGCCCCAACCAAAATCCACATGGAATTCCTCACCGTTGAATCCGTCAACCATAAAAGAGTGGCCGCCACCGCCTTCTGAATCGCCGCTAATTATTATCGGGCGACCTTTTTTAATGGCGTTTTCAATATATGCGCTGTCGCTCATTTCTTCTATGTAATATTTTTCGCCTTTATAGCCGAACACATCTTTCAGCGATGATAGTTGTATTTTATCGAAGGTGGAGGTTTCTTTCAATCCAAATTCGGCTTTTTGAACAAAAGCCACACCTACAATGAATTTGGCCAATTCAGAATCATCGGTGCTAATCTTGGCAAAATCAGGAGTATACGAATATTTGTAGGTGTATTTCATGCTATCTATTGAAGTGAAATAAGGCGACTGAACAGTGTCGCTCGCAGTAATTTCATCACTCATCACGTTCTCATCTTCAATACTGAAAGGTTTGCAATAGCGATAGTAGTACATGAGTTGCGAAGAAGATATTGTGGAACAGCCAGTTAGCGTGTGCTCGCCGTTAACCGTCGGGCACTCGTCGTTATATGGTGAACGCTGGTTCCACGCCGTGCGCAACAGCGGACCATAAACTACAGAATCGCTTTTGCTTGCGCTCCTGCCAATGGTTTTCCCTGATTGGGTGGCGTAGTTTTCGAGCAAATATACAAAAGCGGGCGGCAGGTTGTCGATGTCCAAAATGCCGTCGCCATGTCCTAAAACATCGTCATCAGAAATAATCTGCCAACAGTCGGGGTATTGAACCACCTTGACATCGCGGTTGGTGTACACAGTTTGCTGCGCGAACGCGTTGATGCTGAAAACAGCAAAAATCAGCAATGCGGCCAGTTTTGATAATCGTTTAGCATTCATAACTTTTTCTTTTTAATTATCATATAGTTACAATCACATTAAGCAAATATAGCAAAAAACTAAAATAATTTCAATAAACGACTACAACCATTTTGTGATTTCCATCTGTTTAAGGCATGAAAGAGCCTGAACATCGAAAACCAATTTTCCCATAACAACCATTCCCTCCTACCGTGTAAATCTGTAAAGCAACTGTAAACCCACTGTAAAAAACTTTACACTTTTTTACACTTTACAAAATAACGATTTCGTTGATTATCAGTAATATGATACTTTTGGCACACCTTGTGCCATTGTTTTTGCAGAAATTTAAAAAACGTAAAACAGTTATGCAAAAACAAATAATTATCGGCATTCTGATGGCAATCGCGCCAAGCACATTCGGGGCAAACGCTTCGGACAGTGTCCGCACAATGACTCTGAAAGATTGTATGGAATACGCCATATCGAACTCAACAAGAATCCGCATTAGCGAGACCACCGTTGACGATGCGCGGATTGCGCGCCGCGACGCCATTCTGGCGGCACTCACACCGCAGGTTGATGCGAGCGCAAGCGCAGGCTACAATTTCGGCCGCAGTATCGACCCGCAGACAAACACCTATTTCAATACCACGTCGTTCAGCAACAGTTACAGCATATCGGCGGGAATCACCCTTTTCAACGGGTTCCAGGCCGTGAACAATATGCGTGTGTCAAAGACGTCGCTGGCCATTTCGCGGACAGAGCAGGAACAGGCCGAAGCCGACATTTGCCTTGCAGTGATGGAGGCCTACTACAACGTGGTTTACTACTGCCGTCTGTGCCAACTGTTTGATGAACAGATTGCTACAGCCCGCACCGCGCTCGATAAGATGCTCCGTCAGGAGGAGATTGGGCAGAAGAGCCGCGCCGATGTCATTCAACTTGAGGCCGACCTTGCCGACCGCGAGTACGACCTTGTAAGCACACGTCAGATGCGCGACGAGCAGATTATGACGCTTTCCGATTTGATGTTCTTCCCTATGGATGAGCAGTTTATGGTGGACACAACTATGCCTGTTGCTGCTGCCGATAATCAAACCGAGGACGAGATTGTCAACTATGCGCTGGGCAACAATCCGAACGTGAAGATTGCCAACTGGCGCGCCGAAAACGCCCGCCGCGAACTCTCGACTGCCCGTTGGCAACTATTGCCGCGGTTAAGTGCCAATGCGGGCTGGAGCACTGGTTATTTCACCTATCAGGGCGTTGAGGGAGATTCGTTTGGCTCACAATTTCACAACAACGGTGGCGAGTACGTGGGCGTGTCACTCTCGATACCCATTTTCAACCGCCTGAACCGCTACTCTGAAATATCGCGCAAGCGCAACTCATACGCCCGCGCCAACGCCGAACTCGACCAGAAAAATCGCGAGACTGAATCGGCCGTGCGCAAGGCCTTCAACGAATGCCGCACCGCTTTGGCAGCCTATCAGCAGGCTTGCAAAAAGACTGAAATTCAGCAGGAAGCCTATCAACTCAACCAAAAACGGATGGAGCAGGGCTTGATTTCGGGACTTGAGTATCAGACGGCCGTCAACAACTATTTGAAAACCAAATCCGATGATATGAAATCGCTTTTCACCTATCTGATAAAGCAAAGTGTATTAAAGTATTACAGCGGAGTGGAGTATGTGAATCAGTTGTGAAACGGGGAGAGTTTAGAGTTGAGTGTTTAGTGGTTAAGAAGTTGAGAAAGCAAAATGACTACGGACTACAGACAATTAACAATGACGTGGTTTGCGGTCTGCTTATAACACCTATGACTAAACCTTCTAAACTCTAAACAGCGAAGCGACTTAACTCTAAACCCTTACCAACACCCAACACCAATAACCAAACCATTTACAGCAGCCTACTCTTCAGCACCTTAACCGATTCCATAACCACTTCAATCCTGACATTCTGGTAAGGGGCTTTGAGTTGAATGAGTTTGTTGCGCTTCAGTGTCGGGCAGATGCGGTCCACCTGGCCGATGCTGATGATGTGGGTTCGCGATACTTTGAGAAACAATTCGGGGTTCAATTCTTCGTAAAGTCTTGACAATGACTTGTCAACGCTGCCCGAAAAACCGTCTTTGCAGAACACCCTGACATTGCCCAATTCATACTCAATGTAGCAGATTTCCTGCGTATCGACAATGCGCGTTGAGTCGGCGCGGTGCAGTTCGAGCCGCTGGCGGTACTGCAACTGGCGGCCGCGCAGATAGTCCGATGCCCGCCGAGCGTCGTCAACGCTTGTGTGCAGAATGCGGCGCTCGTATTTTTCAAGGGCGCTTAAAATATCGGACTTGTCGTAGGGTTTCATAACATAGTCGATGCAGTCGAAGTCGAAAGCCTTGAGCGCATACTCTTCGTAGGCGGTGGTGAACACAATCAGAGCGTTGGTGCTGACGGTGCCGAACACGTCGAAACTGTAGCCGTCTTCAATGCGGATGTCGGCGAAAATCAGTTCAAGGTCGGAGCAGGCGCGAATCAAATCCACGGCGTCGGGAATGTTGGCGGCCGTTCCAATCACCTGAATATCACGTCCGCAGTTTTCAAGAATCGACAGCAGGCCCTGCGCAAGCGGACGCTCGTCTTCAATTATCAGCACTTTCATAATCCTTCGGAATTAGTGGCAGTTCGACAACAAAACTGTTTTCGGTCTTAACGACGGTTATTTCTTTGCCGTAAATCATAGAATACCTGTCGTGCAGCGTCTTAAGACCTGTGCCTGTGGTTGTTATGCTACTCTTGAGCGGATTCAGATTGTTCGACACCACAACGCTGTCGTCCGCGCGGCTGACGCTGATTTCTAACGGTTTGTCGGCAGTGTGGCTGTTGTGCTTGATGGCGTTTTCGAGCAGACTTTGTAACGACAGCGGCGGAATGAGCATATCGGTTTGGCGCAGCGCGGGGTCGATGCACCGTCACGTTTGAGTAACGCAGAGCGATGTTTTTGGCGTACTCTTCGGTGAAGGCAAGTTCCTGACTGACGGGAACGGTCACGGCGTCGCCTTTGGTGACAATGTAGCGGTACATTCGGCTCATTGAGTTGCAGAAATCGGCGGCAGCCTGCGTGTCGGTCAGAATCAGATTGCCGAGCGTGGCCAACGAGTTGAAAACAAAATGGTTATCGGTTTTGAGTTTGAGTTTCTCAACCGACATTTGCAGCGTGAGCGCTTTCTCTTCCTTCAGTTGCAGTTCGGCCTTCAGGGCCTTTTCGGCTTCGTCGCGGTAGCGGTTGGTGAGCGACGATGTTAGCAGCACCGATGTTATGAAAAACGCCACCAAACTGTAGCACAGAAAGGCGTCCCACGACAATTCCAATTCGTTCCAATAGAAAAGATGCGAAGTGTACGACAGCGCCCCCGCCGTCACAATCACCGACGCAAGAAGTATCACATTCTGAATGAGCACGATAAAAGTTGAATACTGCGCATTGCGGAAAACGCGCAGCACCATTTTGCAAATCAGGAAAGAGCATTCCATAATGATGACCGTCTCGATGGCGCTTGTTATGAAATCGGCAATTATCTCGCCGATGCCGCGCTGGTAGGTTCCGTAGTCGCCGTCCCAAACTTCAATCAGCGACCAAACCGTGTAACTCACCAAAATGGCCGTAATCAGCGTGAGCAAGTGCCGCCGCCGCGCCACCTTTCGGCCCGAGTCCTTCGTTCCAAAAATATTCGTGTCCATTTTCAACCGTTTTGACACAAAGGTAAACTATCCGAAACAGAGTTCAAAAAGGCCGATGTCGGGTTCACGGCCCAAAATGTCGGGTTCGAGATGTCTTATTTGCACAGCGTTGCGGGCCGCCGCAATTTTGCAGCGCGAACAAAAAATTTGATTGAGTTATGAAACGGATAATTCTTCTGATTGCTGCCGCCACAGTTGCGGTTTGTGCCAACGGGCAAATAATGAATATGATGAACAGCGTGCGCACGGTGTCGGTGAAGGCCACCCTTGCCGACGCCCAAACGGGCGAGCCCATTCCCTACGCCGCCGTCTGGCTTACGCAGAAAGACGACACGGTTATCTGCAACTACGGCATTTCCGACGATGCTGGGCGCGTGGTTATCAGCAATGTCAAGCAGGGGCGCTACGATGTGCACATTGAGACGATGGGCTACGAGCCGTTTCTCAAGCCGTGCGATATCAAGGTGCAGGAGTTCGAGAGCGAACGCAATCTGGGCCGTATTCCGCTCACACCGAGCAACATACAAATCGAAGGCGTCACCGTTTCGGCCACGGCCGTTCCCGTCAAGGTGAAGCGCGACACCATTGAATACAACGCCAACGCCTACCACGTGACCGAGAGCGCAATGCTGGGCGATTTGCTCAAAAAAATGCCTGGAATGAAAGTCTCAAACGACGGCTCGGTGAAGGTCAACGGCGAGCAGGTGAACAAGATAACAATGGACGGCAAGACGCTGTTTATGAAGGAGCCCGCAATGGCTGTCAGGAATCTTCCCGCCAAAATTGTCGACAAGGTGAAGGTGATTGATCGCGCCAAAGACGAAGCGCAGTTCACTGGAATCGGCACCAAAGACGACCAAGAAAAGGTTATCGACCTTCAACTCAAAGAAGAGTACAAGCAAGGCTGGTTCGGCACGCTGAAAGCGAGCGGCGGCGCGTCGCTGCTGTCCAAGGACGAACTGGAGCACAAGGGGCAGGGACAAGTGCTCTACAACGCGAACGCAATGCTGTCGCACTATTCGCAGACCGACCAACTGGTGCTGCTCGCCACCGCGATGAACGCCCCCGAGCCTGGCGGAATGAGCGATGAGTTTATGGATTTTGAGATGGAAGGCGCGGGCAGCGACCTTCTGGCGGGCAAGCGCGGACTGACCACTTCGGCCCAAACTGGCCTGAACTACAACACCACACGATTCCTTAATCTGGAGTCGAGCGTCAGCGCAAACTACAACTACAGCCGCAAGACAGTCAACGAAGAGTCGTCGCGGACGTCGTTTGTAAAAGACAACCCGAGCCTGCAGACCGACGGCGTGTTCCGCGGCGAGAACAAAAGCCACAGCGCAAGCCTTTCGGCCGAACTCAAAAACGCCGACAAGTCGAAATTTCTGTTCGCGTTCCGCCCATATCTGAATTTCGGCTGGCAGAACGCCGACACCGACAACAGTTCGACAACCGCCACCAACGGCGCGGTGGACAACAGCAGCACGTCGTCGGCAAGCACCAATGCCGCCACCGTTTCCGTCTTTTCGGAACTCGAGTTGGGCGTGCGCGATTTGGGCCGTGAGCGCCGCAGCCTGACGCTGAATGGAATGTTTATGCTCGACCACTCTGACGGGAAAAGCCGCGAGCGCTCGCTCACCACAATGGGCGCCGCCACCGACAGGCGCGACCTTGACTACGACAACAACACCCGCACGCTTATGCCCGAACTGGAACTGTCGTATGTGGAGCCGATAGGCGAAAACTGGGCCGTACAAATCAGAAACACTGGCAGTTACACTTTCTCAAAAACCGACAAGGCCACCACCGACATTAACGACGCGAGCCGCAGCGACTACTACTCGTCGTACTCGCGCAACGAAGACTACGACTTGCGCCAACGCCTGCTTATGCAGTACAAGAAACAGGAGTTCTCGCTGCTGTTCGGCCTTCAGATAAACGAAGAGCAGAACGTCACCACCACCCGCCACCTTGGCCTTGACAGCGAAGTGGGGCGCGGCGAGTGGATTCTCAACTGGGCGCCTTTTGTCGATTATCAGCACAAAACCGACTACTTCACGGCCCGCCTGCGCTACTCGGGGCGCAGCACAACGCCGTCGGGAGCACGAATCGTACCCACACTCAACTTGAGCAACCCCGTGCAGATAAGCGTGGGCAACATTTACCTGCGTCCGCAGTTCGCCCACAATATGTTTCTGACGTTGCGCAAAACCAATCCGAAGGATTTCTCGTTCTTCGAGATTTTTCTTGACGGCGGCATTGTCAGCAACCCCATTGTGTCGGCCAACTGGTTTGATACTCAAGGAGTAAGATATTCGATTCCTGTCAATTCAAAGAGTCTCGGAGTGAACTCGTCGGTCTATGCGTCGTACAGCAAGCCGTTTGGCCGCAACGACAATTTCACCCTTACACTTGATGCTGATGTCAGTTTCAACCACGCAGTCGGCTATCAGGCCACGGGCGCGTTGCAGGCAATCGACAAGGATAATTTCAACTATTCAAACCTGATGTCGTGGTTTTGGAAAGACGATGCCGACGAACGGTTCTATTCGGGCAAGAGCGGATTCGCCGAGAGCCGCACCAACACTCTGTCGCTGGGCTTGTTTCCGAGCCTGATGTACAGGCAGAGTTGGCTCTCTGTCACCGTTTCGGGCTTTGCAAGCAACAGCCGCTCATACTATTCGGTCAGCGGCACCAACGACGTGAACACCTGGGATTTTGGCAGCCGCCTGGAATTTCTGGCCACCACCAACAGCGACTGGGAGTTCAGCAGCGACGTGAGTTATATGTGGTATCGCGGCTACTCGCAGGGTTACGGCGACTCTGAACTGTTCTGGAACGCGGGTGTGGCCAAAACTTTCGGCCGATTCACCACGAGCCTGAAAGTTTCTGACATTCTCAACCGTCAGAAATCGCTTCACCGAACCGCCACAGCCGACTATGTCGAAGACGTGTACCGAACCGTTATGGGCCGCTATTTCCTTTTGGGCGTAGCCTACAATTTTGGCAAGATGAACGCGTCGCAAGGCAAGCAGGTTGAAAAGGCGATGTGGGAGATGCAGTGGTGACAGGATTGCATTGGTATACTCATAGCAGACCGTTCCCAAAAGGACGGTCTTTTTTTTGTTTACACTCGGCACAAATCTGTAAAGCAACTGTAAACCCACTGTAAAAAACTTTACACTTTTTTACACTTTGTTAAATTGTGATTTATCTGAGTATCAGCAAAATAACAATTTGGCACGCACCGTGTATTAAGTTTGGCACAAGAGTTTTGTAAAGTGTAAAATTTTAAATGATGACAGAAAGAGAATAGAAAAAATCTAACCGATTCAATCCGATTGTAACCGATGTTTTCTTTTGATTGAATCTGCTAAAATCGGTTAGATAAAAAAAATAAATCAGTGTTCTCAAAGCGAAAACAATTAAAAAACAAATAATTATGGACTACATTATCGAACAAAAGAAAGGATTTGCGGCGGCTTTTACAAAGAAAGCGGTGCCGTTTTGGTTGGGCGGAGCAGTGGTGGCCGCTGTGGTTTATCTGCTTCTGCAGAGCGACTCGCGGTCGCTGAAGGTTGATGCCGAAACGCTGACAATCAGCAATGTAACGCGCAACGAGTTTAACGATTACGTGCGAATCAGCGGACAGGTGGTGCCGCAGACAACCATTCAGTTGAGCCCGCTCGAGGGCGGCGTGGTTGAACGCATTGTGACAGAGGAAGGTACGCGGGTGAAGGCTGGCGACCCCATTCTGGTCTTGTCGAACGAAAACCTTGATATGCAGATTCTTAACTCGGAAGCCGAACTCGCCGAAAAGGAGAATATGCTGCGCAACACGGTAATCTCGATGGAGCAGCAGAAACTCTCTCTCAGGCAGAACGAAATCGAACTCGGCATTGAGGTGAAGCGCAACAAGCGCCACTACGAGCAGCAGAAGGCTCTGTTTGAGGATAAACTGATTGCACGTGAGGAGTTTACAAAGGCCGAAGAGGACTATTTCCTTTCGGTTGAGAAGTACGAACTGGTGCGCGAGCGCCTGAAACAGGACAGCGCCTTCCGCAGCATTGAGGTTGAGAGGCTTCAGGAGAGTCTGGAGAATATGCAGAAGAATATGCAAATCATTCGCCGCCGCAAGGAGAACCTGGTGATTAAGGCGCCCATTGACGGCGAACTGGGCCTGCTCGACGCTGTTCTGGGACAGTCGATTCAGGCTGGTGTGAAAATCGGGCAGATAAATTCGGTTGGTACCTATAAGATTGAGGCACAGATTGATGAGCATTATATCGACCGCGTGACACTCGGACTTTCGGCCACATTCGACCGCCAAGGCGAGGTGTTCAACGCCACCGTCCGCAAGGTGTACCCCGAGGTGCGCAGCGGCAAGTTCCAAGCCGATTTCCGTATCGACGGCACCCAGCCCGCCAATATCCGTAGCGGCCAGACCTACTATCTGAACCTGCAACTCGGCCAGAGCGAGGAGGCGGTGATTATCCCGCGCGGCTCGTTCTACCAATCGACGGGCGGCAAATGGATTTTCGTAGTATCGCCCAGCGGCGACAAAGCCGTCAAGCGTGAAATCCGCATTGGCCGCCAGAACCCGAAATACTACGAGGTGCTCGACGGTCTGGAGCCAGGCGAGAAGGTAATCACTTCGTCGTATGAGAGTTACGGCGACTGCGAGGTGCTGGTGTTCTGAAAAAAGGGGAGAAGGTAAGAAGTTAAGATGTTGAGAAACAAACTTCTAACCCCAAAACCTTTCTAAACAGCGAAGCGCTAAAACCTAAACAAGCGAAGCGACTAAACTTTAAATAAATAACTTAAAAACTTAAAACAATGATTAAAGTATCAAATTTATCGAAAGTGTTCCGTACAGAGGAAATTGAGACCGTTGCATTGAACGGCGTATCGTTTGAAATCAAAGAAGGCGAGTTTGTCGCCATTATGGGGCCGTCGGGTTGCGGCAAGTCAACACTGATGAACGTTCTGGGCCTGCTCGACTCGCCCACGGGCGGCTCGTACCAACTGCTTGGCACCGAGGTGGCTGGGCTGAAGGAGAAGGAGCGCACCAACTTCCGCAAGGGCAATATCGGGTTTGTGTTCCAGAGTTTCAACCTGATTGACGAACTGAACGTGTACGACAATATTGAGTTACCGCTCAAATATCTGAATATCAGCGCCGCCGAGCGCAAGCAACGCGTCACCGAGATTATGAAGCGAATGGCTATCAGCCACCGAGCCAAGCACTATCCGCAGCAGTTGTCGGGCGGTCAGCAGCAGCGTGTGGCCATTGCGCGCGCCGTGGTTGCCAACCCCAAACTCATTCTGGCCGACGAGCCCACTGGTAACCTTGACTCGAAGAACGGCCGCGAGGTGATGACGCTTTTGAGCGAACTCAACGCCGACGGCACCACCGTTATTATGGTGACGCACTCGCCCAAAGACGCCGCCGTTGCGCAACGCACAATCAACCTGTTCGACGGTCAGATTGTGTCGGACGTGAAGAATGAATTGTAGATGAAAGGGTTAGAGGTTAAGGGTTTAGAAGTTTAGAAAAGTTGAGAAGGTTTAGGCAACAAAAAACTAAACTTTCTCAACCTTCTCAACAGCGAAGCGACTAAACTTCTAACCTTCTAAACCTTTAAAAAACTTAAAACTTAACACAATGAAAAGTTACCTGAAATTCCTATCGCGCAACAAGTCGTACACGGCAATCGAGGCCTTGGGGCTTGTTGTGAGTCTGGCGTTTGTGATAGTCATTTCGTGCTACACCTGGCAGCAGTTTGCCGTCACGCGCGAGGCCAACGACTACCAACGGCTCTACTCGCTCAACGTTGGCCGCGAGGACTTGAACCCATTTAATGGCGAGGTGGCCATTGTGCTCGACCGCGTGCCCGATGTTGAGGCGGCTGGCAGAATCGGTTGCCGCGGAGCGGAAGTTGAGTATGACGGGGAAAAGGTTATCGGCTATCCAGATTTATGCGAGGTTGACCCCGTTATTTTCGACTTTTTCCCCGTCGAGTTCGTTTCAGGTACGAAAGACGTTCTTAACGACCGCAACCAAGTGCTTCTCGATGAGGCGTTTGCAAGAAAAATATCGCCCAATATCGACCCTGTTGGAAGAACCATTATTGTCACACAGGACACCTGCACCATTGGCGGCATTATCCGCTTTGGCAAGCGTTCAATTCTGCGCCGAAACGACATTTACAGAGCCCTTGCGGGACCCGATATCAACAACTCTGACGGCCAGGCTTACTGGCTCGACCTTGCCCTAATCCGCTTTCGCGAAGGCGCCGACCACGAGGCCGTCCGAACGCTGATTGACACCGTTGTGCGGCGCGAATTGGCTTGGAGCCAGCAGAGTTGGCGGTATTCCGATTTTCGGCTGACAATGCCTTTCAAAGAAATCTATTTTTCGCCGCGAAACCGCTGCAACGCTATCAAGTGGGGCAATCTGACAATGGTTTACGTGCTGATAGCCGTCGGAATCCTTCTGCTGGTGTCGGCGCTTTTCAACTACATAAATCTGAGCGTGGCGCTCGCAGGCAAACGGGCCAAGGAGATGGCCATACGCCTGGCTTTGGGCGAGCAGCGCGGTGCGGTCTTCCGCCGATATATTGTTGAGGCAGTGCTGTTTACCAGCGCGTGCGTTGTGTTGGCCGCAGTGCTTGCCAAGGCGTTTGTGCCAGTCTTCAACCGATATGCGGCGGGCGAAATCGGGCTCGACATTGCCTTCTCGCCAGCCTACATTGCGCTCTACATTGCGCTTGCGCTGATTGTCGGACTCGTGTCGGGCGCCATTCCTGCTGCTATCACGCTGAGTTACAATCCTGTAGCCGTCATAAAAGGCGAGCAGCGCCGCCAGACGAAAACCGTTTTCTCACGCGTTTTCATTGTCATTCAGAACATTATCACCGTTGCGCTCATATCACTTGCCGTGATAATGGAGTTGCAGTACAAACATTTGCAGAATATGCCGCTTGGCGCCGATGTCAACGGGCTTTATTTCATTTCGTGCCAAACAGTTGGCTACGACCAGCTTGCCGCCAAGCCATACGTCGACAAGATTGCATACTCGACAAGTTATCCAGGGCGCAGGTATATGCAGACCACCCATCACCGACGACGGCCAAAAAATTGATGTTGGGTCGTTTGTGTGCGAAAAAGACGCCTTCGATATGTTCCATTTCGGCATTGTGCGCGATTTTCAGGTGCCTGGTGGAATCGGTGTGTGGCTCACCGAGTCGGCGGCGCGTGTTTTCGAACTCGACTACGATAATCCGACAATGCCGCGAAACCTGCCCAAATACTGGAGCAACGATGTCCAGGTTGCGGGAGTCATTAACGACTATGCCGTGGCCGACCCGTCGAAAGTGGCTGGTAATCAGGTTGGGCTGATACTGGTGGCTGGCAGATACAGCAATCAGCCGTCTGTCATACTTAAACTGAATCGGTTCGATGCCGAGGTGCGCGCTGATTTACAGAAAGTTGCCGAAGAGGTGAGCCTTCAGCAGACTGGCGACTACAGCATTGCCGATATGTTCGGCTACGTTCCCGAACTGATTGAGCGCGATATGATAGCAACCCGCAATTTTGTCAGCCTGATAGAGTTGTTTATGCTGCTTGCCACGCTCATATCGCTTTTGGGCCTGGTGGCGATGAGCGCCTACTACGTCGGTCTGCAGACGCGCAACATTGCCGTGCGCAAGGTTTTCGGCGGCACCGTGGCAACCGAGGCGCACCGCGCAGTGCGTGAGTATATGGTGCTTGTCGGCATAGCCATTCTGATTGGCATTCCAATTGCTATCGTGCTCGCTCAAAGGTATTTAATGCAGTTCTACTACCGTATCGACGGCTACGGCTGGGTTTTCGCCGTGGCAGCCGTCATAGCCCTTGCAATATCGTTCCTTGCCGTTCTCTCGCAAACACTGAAGGCTGCAAAGGCCAACCCTGCGGTGGAGTTGAAGAAGGAGTGAGAAAAGGGTTAGAGGTTAAGGGTTTAGAAGTTTAGATAAGTTGAGAAGGTTTAGGTAACAAAAAACTAAACTTTCTCAACCTTCTCAACAGCGAAGCGCTAAACCTTTACCAACACCTAACGCCCAACACCCAGCACCCAACACCGATAACTTAAACCCTAACCGAGCGAAGTTGGAAAAACGGACAAAAGTTCCATAGATATTATTGGAAAAACGGACAAAAATCCATATTTTCTTATTGGAAAAACGGACAAAACTGCTTATTTTTGTATTAGAAAAGTGGATGATAATATGTTATATCGTAAGATTTATAAAGAGATAGAGTCTTTTTATGCAAACAACAAAAAAGAAGCGCTTTTGCTGACAGGTGCTCGGCAGGTTGGAAAATCGTTCGTGATTCGTGAGTTCGGGAAAAAACATTTCGAGAGTTTTGTCGAAATCAATTTTTTGGAGAACACCGACGCTGCAACAGTCTTTTTGGGCGCTCAGGATGCTCAGGATATACTGTTGAGGCTTTCGGTGCTTGCCAACAAACCAATGCCGAAAGGGAAAACTCTGATTTTTCTTGACGAGGTGCAGTGTGTGCCCGATGTGCTGACTGTCATTAAATTCCTGGTTGAGGAAGGCGGTTATCGATATGCTCTAAACGGTTCATTGTTAGGCGTAGAACTGCGCAACATACGCTCGATGCCCGTTGGATTCCTGACTGTCAAAGAGATGTATCCGCTTGATTTGGAAGAGTTTTTCGTAGCTTGCGGTGTGCAGTCCCGCGTTTTCGATGCGTTAGCCGACAGTTTCAACCAGTTAATGCCCGTCGATTCGGTTGTGCACCAGAAACTTATGCAACTTTTCAGGCTTTATATGATTGTTGGCGGAATGCCAGCCGCAGTGCAAACCTATATCGATACTAATAATATGCGCGATGTGCTGGCCGTGCAGAAATCGATTCTACAGATGTATCGTGCCGACATAAGTCAGTATGACATTGATAATAAACTGTATATCGAAGATATTTTTGATTTGATTCCGTCGGAACTGAATGCTCAGAACAAGCGGTTCATTCTTAAAAAACTTAACGAGAACCTGAAATTCAATCGTTACGAGGACAGTTTCATTTGGTTGCGCGAGGCAGGCGTGGCTCTGCCAGTTTACAATGTTGAGGCACCAACCGCGCCGTTGGAACTTGCCAAACAGCGGAATTTGTTCAAACTGTTTTCGAATGATGTCGGGCTACTTGCAAGTCAGTACGCTGATGGTATTCAGTTGCGCATACTCAACGGTGATGATGACATAAATTTTGGGGCGATATACGAAAATGTTGTGGCACAAGAATTTAAATCGCACGGTTTCAAATTGTATTATTTCAATAGCAAGAAACAAGGTGAGGTTGATTTCGTTTTCAGCATTGATGGCGATGTTGTGCCAGTTGAGGTGAAATCGGGCAAAACATACGCGCGACATAATGCCTTGAAGAACGTGATGGAGAGCGATATTTACAATATTAAGCGAGCCTACGTATTGTGCAACAATAACTTACGCGTAAACGGCAACGTCGTTTATCTACCCATTTATATGGCAATGTTCATTAAAAAATCTGTTATGCCCAATCTCACCTACAAGGTTGATTTAGAAGGGTTGTAAGGTGGAAGTCAGCCCGTGGCTATTGCTCACGACTTTGCTGTAAATTGGTAAATCGGAGATTTGAGGTTGAGAAAATTTAGAAACGCTCTCTCAACCTTCTAAACTCTAAACAGCGAAGCGACTTACCCCTAAACCCTTACCAACACCAAACGCCAAAAAAAGTAATATTTTGCCAATCCAATTGTCTCTATTATGAAGTTGTAAACATTAAACTCAAAACAATGAAACGCTTACCAATTTTGACCTTTTTCGCAGCACTTCAATTTGCGACCGCCGCGGCGCAAACGCAAGATTTCGTCTACATTCTGCCGAGCAAGGAGATTGCCGAAACTGGCGAGGATTTGTGGTTCAAGGCCTATCTGATGGACCGTCAGACATTTGCCTTGTCCGACCGAAGCCAAACGCTCTACCTTCAGGTGCGTTCGGCGGCCGACAGCGTTGTCTGGAGCGAGAAATACCCGCTCTTGGGCGGATGCGGCGACGGTCATATTTATGTTGGCACCGATTGGCCGCAGGGCGAGTATTTTCTGGAAGGCTACACCCGCTCGTCGTTCACCGCCGACACGGCTCAAGCTCTTCGTCCGCGGCGGATTCGGGTTGTGGAGCGCGTGGCGCAGATGGACGCAATTTCAGCCAAGGCCGTCCGCGACGATTCCGTTCAGCGGCGCACCGCCACGCACCGTTTCGATTTGTTCCCCGAAGGCGGCAGCCTGATTTATGGCGTCAACTCTGTGGTGGCTTTCAAAGCGACTTATGGCAACGGCTTTCCCGAAGAAGTTACGGGAAAAGTGCTGGAAGATGACCGCGAAATTACTGAAATTCAATGCTTGCACGATGGTATGGGACAGTTTTCTGTCACGCCGCAAATGGGCAGAAAATACAAGGTTGTTCTGTCCGACGGACGAGAATTTGATTTTCCGAAAATCGAGCGCAACGGACTGGCGCTCAAGGTTGTGCGCAACAATCAAACTGGATTGATGCTGCTGATTTCGGCCCCCGACTCAGCATTGCACCCGTTCAAAATTGTTGCAAAACTGAACGGAATGCCTTGCAGCAGCGCCGAAGGAACGGTCCGCGGACGGCAGATTGTCAGGCTTCCGCGGAATTTGTTCACGATGCAGGGAATCGCCGAAATAACACTGTTCGACGGTGACCACCCCGTGGCCGAACGTCTGGTGTACGTGAACCCCGATGCGCGTCTGAACATTGCGGCCACCACGAACGAAGAGCGCTACTTCCGCCGCGACACAGGCACTGTGCGTCTGCAAGTTACCGATTCGGCTGGCCGCCCAATCCGCGCCGAACTGGCGGTGAGCATTTTCGATAGGGCCTATCTCTATCAGCCTGGCCACGAGAACATTCTGTCGCACTGCTATCTTTCGGAGCAGATTCGCGGCAACATTTTCAATCCGACTTATTATTTTGATACTCAAAACAATGACCGTCTCGTGGCTCTCGACCTTCTGCTTCTGACGCAAGGCTGGCGCCGATATGTATGGGACAGCGAGCCGTTAGCAACCCAACCGCTGCTCACCGACGGTGTGAGCGGAACGCTGACAACTCGGCGCGAAGCTGGCCCTAAAGCGCAGGTTATCAGTGCTTTATCGCCAGACGGCGATTCTTGTACCATACTGACCGATACGCTGGGCAGATTTGAAATTGACCCGCAACTAATGCGGAGAATGCCAGGGCGTATCTATCTAAAACATTTGTTAACAGATAAATACAAAGCGAAAATTCCGATTATCAATCCATTCGACACAATCAACGCATATCGGCTCAATTGCCCGCGCTATCTATCTCAAAATCACATTCTTGAGACAGATAACGGCGAGCAGTTTCTTTTCAACGACGACAAGGTGATTCTTTTGGACGATGTGGTTGTCAAGGCAAAGCGGAGCCCCGTCCAACGCGACAAAGTGACGGGATTTTTGGATAGTCTGGCGAATGTGGTGGAAGGCGGCCCTGAATGGGTTTGTGTTCATATTCATGAAAAAGATTTTACTAAAAAAATGTATATTCTTAATGATTATTACCCGGGTTTTACAGCACATCCCGAGAACCGATATTGTGAAGGGGAAATAGGGAAACCAATTCCTGGTGAGACATATTGGGTGTTAAAGGCCGAACCATTTATTGATAGCAGAGGGCGTGAGGGGCATGTTTGGTACAACATGATGCAAATTGTTTATCCTAAACGCACATATACTGATGAGCAATTGCTGAAAATGTATCGATTGACGAGAACGCAAGGCTACTACCCCAAGCGCGAGTTCTACGAGCCCGCCCCACTCGAGCGCTACTCTACATCGCCCGACCCGCGTAATTTGCTGCAATGGCGTCCCGCCGTTGTGACCGACGAGAATGGCGTGGCCGAAATCCCCTTCGCCGCTTCCGATGTCAACACTGAGTTTGTCGGCATTGTTGAGGCTATCGACGGCGCAGGGCTGATGGGTTGCCAAACGTTCACGTTCAGGGTTTTGAAGAAGTGATGGAATGGTGAATCGTGGTTTAGGCAACAAAAAAACTAAACTTTCTAAACCCTAAACAGCGAAGCGCTAAACCCTAACCAAGCGAAGCGACTAAACCTTCTAAACCGTCTAAACCTTAAAAACAATATATTTGTGAGCAGAAATTAACGCACGATTTTGTGCGCAACTATCACTAATACCGATATTTATGGCTTCCAAAACAGGAAAAATTCTTGTTGTTGACGACAACGCGAGCATTCGGCAGACGCTGAAACTGCTTCTGCCACTGCATTTTGCGCAGGTTGAGACACTTCCGTCGCCTTCGACGCTCATTGCCACCATAGGCACATTCAAGCCCGACGTGGTGCTGCTCGATATGAATTTCAAAACCGAGGTGAACACAGGAAACGAAGGCCTGTACTGGACTCGCGAGTTAAAAGAGATTGCGCCGCAAATCGAGATTGTGCTTTTCACGGCCTACGCCGACATTGAACTGGCGGTGGAAGGAATGAAGCGCGGCGCGTTCGATTTCATTGTGAAGCCGTGGGACAACGCCAAACTGGTCTCGGTGCTGACGGCGGCCTGCAACAAGGCGGCGCAGAACGCTGGCGGCGGCTCGTCGCGCCAAGCGAAAAAAGCACCCGCCGAAGCCCGTGCGGCAAAGGCTGGCGGCGATATGTTCTGGGGAACAAGTCCCGCAATGGAACAAATCCGACGCACCGTTGAGAAGATTGCGCCGACCGACGCCACCGTGCTCATTACGGGCGAGAACGGTACGGGTAAAGACGTAATGGCTAGGCAGATACACGCCTTGAGCGCTCGCGCCGACAAGCCAATGGTGGCTGTTGACGCGGGGGCCATTCCCGAGACGCTGTTCGAGAGCGAACTGTTCGGCCACGTGAAAGGCGCCTTCACCGACGCCCACACCGACCACGAAGGCCGCTTTGAGCAGGCCAACGGCGGCACGCTCTTCCTTGACGAGGTGGGCAATCTGCCGCTTCACCTTCAGGCTAAACTGCTGAGAGCCATACAGTCGCGCAGCATTGTGCGGGTGGGCGGAACGCAGCCTGTGGCCGTCGATATTCGCCTAATCTGCGCCACCAATATGAACCTTGAGCAATTGGTGGCCGAAGGGCATTTCCGCGAGGACCTTTACTACCGCATAAACACCGTGCACATTGAGTTGCCGCCACTGCGAAACCGCGCGTCCGACATTATTCCGCTGGCCGAGCGTTTTCTGGCCGACAATGCCGTCAAGTACCACCGACCGCTCACGGGTATCGACGAGAGCGCGCGGCAAATGCTCACCAACCACCGTTGGAACGGCAACATTCGCGAGTTGCAGAACTGCATTGAAAAGGCGGTGATTATGTCGGAAGGCACAACGCTGACTGGCAGCGATTTGCAACTGAACGTATCGCAGCGCACCGAAGAAATCCACTTGACAGGCCGCTACGACGAGGAAGACGAGGAACAACTTGTCCGTCAGGCTGTTAACCAATGCCGCGGCAATGTTTCGGCGGCAGCCAAAATGCTCAACGTGAGCCGCCCGACTCTCTACGCCAAAATGAAAAAATACGGATTATGAGTTGGTCTCTGATTCTGCTGATAACACTGACTTCCACAGTTTTAGCAATTGTCGCGACAGCGCTCATTGTGTACCGTCACCTTGTGAACAAGGTCACCTATATGATGGACTCGCTCGAAGACGGCGAACTGAACTTCCGCTTTGTCGAGAACAGCCGCTTCAACCGCGCACTGAACCGCATCCGCTACATCTACGAGCAGCAGCGGCAGCAGTACGAACAGGATTCGTGGACGAAACTCATCCGCGTGCTCACCCACGAGATTATGAACACCGTGGCGCCCATTGCATCGTTGAGCGACGCGCTGTCGAAATCGGTTGACGAGAACGGCAATTCTGAAATGGACATAAAAGCAGGATTATCAATCATTTCCGACTCGTCGAACAACCTGATAAAATTTGTGCAGACTTACCGCCAGTTGAGCGGTGTGGCGCGGCCAGTGCGAAAATCGCTCAATCTGAAAGAACTGATTGATAAGATTATAACGCTTGAAAGCGAACAAATTGCGAACCATAACGCGCGCTGCACCTACTCAACCGAAAACATCGACCTGCTCATTTACGCCGACGAAGGCCAACTGTCGCAAATCATTATCAATCTGATAAAAAACGCGCTTCAGGCAAATGCTTCGCTGATTACCATCACATCGGGCAACGGCAACAACGACGAAGTTTGGCTGCGCGTGGCGAACAACGGCGACCCCATTACGCTAAGCAATCAAGAGCAGATTTTCATTCCGTTTTTTACCACCAAAGCCGAAGGCAGCGGCATCGGCCTGAGCATCTCGCGCCAGATTCTGCGCCAGCACAACGCCACCATCAACCTTTTGAAAAGCGATGACGACGAAACGGTGTTTGAAATGGTTTTTAAATGATATTTACGTGTCACAAATGGAACGCAGCCTTTTAGGTAAAAAATCATATCTTTATCGCAACTTAAATCAATGGGTATGAAAAAGTTTTTATGCACTCTTTTCACTTGCAGTTTGGTCGCTGTGGCAATGGCTGACGATGGTGGTGTGTATTATCCTGAAAAATGGACGTATGGCAATATTTACGTGAAAGAGCCTAACAAGAGCATTGCTTTGGAAAAGGAGTATATGTATGTGTCGGGCGATAGGGTTGAAGCCGTTTTTTGCTTCCGCAACACAACCGATTCTACTGTTGTTGTGCCTTGTGCTTTCCCTATTGTAGTAACGTATCCATTCACAGTTAGAAATGATACTGTTATTATAGGAGAGATATATCACCATGTTATTGACACAAATCTTTGGAATTTGGTTTTAGATGGAGGTCGCTTTGGATATTACAGAGAAAGGGATGGTATTGACTTGTACACAAATTTAACGGAATCGGATATTAAAAAGTTGGACAAAAAATTAAGAGTAATGACATTCTCTGATTACCAAAAGCAATATGGACAAGAGTATGAAGCAAGAATCGGTAAGAGATATTTGGCAAGTTGTAATATTGTGCAAGATGGCAATATTGTGGAGTTGAAGAATGTTGGAATAGAAACGACTGTAGAGATAAACGAAAAAGAAAAAGATGAGCACGGGGCAAATAAGTTAGAATTGGTCTTGCATTTTTACCATGAACTTAAGTTTTTGCCTAACGCCCAATCAAAAGTCATTGTCAATTATAACGTAAACTCATGCCGCGGATATCATGACGAGACTGATTATTTTATGTATTATGATATATCTACTGGAGGTACATGGAAGAATGGAATTATTGGATCTTTCATTATGGTGACGGACTTTGTGTTGACAGATGCAGAAGGAATTCATATAACACAATTAATCCCATATAATATTTGTAGTGCACGAAACTATAAACCTATTGGCAGATTTAGGTTTGAAGGAGAAGCTGGAAGACTTATATGCGAACGTCGTAGGTATTTCCCTGGGGATAAGCCTGCTTACGGCGAGAATAAGCATATTTCACTTAAAAAAAGTGGTAGTAAAGGATATATAAAAACGTTTGAGACGTATAAAGGAGACTTAAATAGTTTAAATCCGTTTTTAATTGAAAATGAAGTGAGTTTTAAAATTGATGAACCATGTGTGGGACCATTTGTTGCCAATGGTTTTGTTGACAATTTAATATTAGATAAAAATAGAGGTTTGTATGATTGTGTTGAAGCCATTTGGTCAAATGAAGAACCAAAATTGCAGAAAGACAGTTTGTGGCAAAACTACAGCCGAATAAAAACCGCAATTCTGACAAATGACAAAGAAGGTTGGTCGGATACTTTGCAACTCAAAGACCGTTTTCCTGCATATCCATATGATTCAAAATCATATTTCAACGATGGTTGGTTTGGTGCGAATGCTGTTCAGAATGTCAGAGTATTGCGTCCAGGCGAGTATAAGTTTGCGGTAAATGATACTTACAAAGGCGATTCCACAGAGTCGGTTGGTGTGAGCCACATTTGGTTTTATCCTGTTGACGCGACTTTAGTGTCGATAATCGATGAAGATAAAAACAGCACAATGCCGTTGTTTTCAGATGTTTGGAAGCGAGTTTTGGATATTCCCGTTGATGATGTTGAACTTAAATTGAGTAATATAAAGATTGAAACGACTGCTCAAGAAGAGAAAGATGATGCTTCGGAGCCAAAGATAGATGCAGACGATACGCACAATAATGCGGTCTCAAGTTCAGCAAATAATGTCAAAGTTGAAGCCGACAAATCAAATTCTACTGTTGTTATTGTTTTAATCGCAGTTGGATTGTTGTCGATATTAGCGGCGGCGTTTATTGTAAGGAAAAAGAAGAAAAAATAATTGTTCGAACCGATAAACACAGGGCTGTCGCAAAGGCAGCCCTACGTGTTTAAATTCGGATTGAAATCTGTTTTAATCGGTTAGAGAAAAAATCTGTGCAAGAAAATCCCCAATCAATTCAATATTTGCCTTGCAGCATAAACGCCGTGTAAAAAGGCGGCCCTTTCTGTTTAATTTCGGATTGAAATCTGTTTAAATCGGTTAGAGAAAAAATCCGACAAACTATTTATATTTGGAATCGGACAGTATTGAAAAAAACAATGACACAGAAACAAGCAATACAACTATTTGAAGAGCGGAAAGTCCGCACCATTTGGGATGACGAACAGGAGAAATGGTATTTCTCGGTGATTGACGTTGTAGGAATATTAAGTGGCAGCGATAATCCGCGTAACTATTGGAAGGTGCTGAAACATAGATTGGTAAAAGAAGGAAACGAAACGGTTACAAATTGTAACCAGTTGAAACTTCGTTCGGAAGATGGCAAAATGCGTCTTACGGATGTCGCTGATACAGAACAACTTTTCCGCATTATTCAATCCATTCCGTCGCCAAAAGCAGAGCCATTTAAACTATGGATGGCACAGGTGGCGAGCAACAGAATCGACCAGATTCAGGACCCCGAACTGTCGATAGAGCAGGCTATGCTAGACTACAAGCGGTTGGGCTATTCCGACAATTGGATTAATCAGCGGCTGAAATCAATTGAGGTGCGCAAAGAACTGACCGATGAATGGAAACGCCGAGGTGTGGAGGAAGGTGTGCAATTTGCCACTCTAACCGACATTATAACACAAACGTGGAGCGGCAAAACAACTAAAGAGTACAAAAGGTACAAGGGATTGAAAAAGGAAAACCTTCGCGACAATATGACTAATACCGAATTGATTCTGAATATGTTGGCAGAATCGGCCACAACCGATTTGTCGAAAGAGCAAAAGCCCGAAACGTTCGATGAGAATATGAATGTGGCGCACAAAGGCGGAAAGGTTGCGAGGTCAGCGCGGAAGGAGTTGGAAAAGCAGCTTGGGCATTCTATTGTTACGCCGTTAAATGCAAAAACGTATCTGAATCAAATAGATAAGAGTGATGATGCGGATGCAATCGATAAAGATAATTGAACATAAAGCGCTTACATAAACTATCGCAACTTCTACAAAATCAGCGTTCCGTTGCCAATTAAATAAATCCGTTCCCCCGATAGTTATCGGGGCTTCGTTCTAAAATCCACAAAATCAGCGCAAAAATCCCAATTCCTTCAATATTTGCCTTGCAGCATAAACGCCGTGTAAAAAGGCAATGTCAGAATTTGGTTTTGGCGGCCGATGTTGTAATCGCCAAACTTCAGACATTCGTCAACGTGGTATTTTTCAGGGTGATTCAGGATTGTTTTGGCGCTTTTGGCGTTGCCTGTGGTTGCCTTGACTTCAACAATCGTGCATTTGCCCTTATAGCGAATCACAAAATCGATTTCCATACCCGAATCCTTGTGGTAATAATACAACTTACGCCCCATTTTTGAAAGGAAATCGGCCATAAGATTCTCAAAAACAGCGCCTTTATAGCCGAACAGATTCCCTTGCAGAATGTCGGACTGCGTGCCGTCTTCGAGCATTGAAACGAACAACCCCATATCGCACATATACACTTTGAAAATATCGGGCAGAGCGTTGCCGTCGAGCGGAAGTTCGGGAATGGTGAGATTGTAGCAGCGGCGGACAATTCCAGCGTCTTCAATCCATTGCAGGCTGCCAGCGTATTTGGCCGCAGTGGCCCCTTTGCGCAAGACCGAATATTGAAACTTCTTGTTCTCTTTGGCCAATTGTTTGGGAATCGACTCGAAACACTCGCGGATAAGCGGCTTGTCGGTTGAAGATGAGTATTTTACCATATCGTCCTTGTAGGCGTTCACAATGTTGCGCTGCATTTCAAGGACAACGTTTAGAAGATGATTTTCAACGAAATACGATACCACCTGCGGCATTCCGCCAACCACGGCATACTGCAAAAGCAATTCGCGGAAGCGGTTGTGCAATGGCGTTGGCACGGGAACTTCCTGATTCACACAGTCTTGAACCACTTGAACGATTTCGTCGGTAATGCCGTTAGCCCACAGAAACTCTTCAAAATCAAGCGGATACATATCGATAACCGTTTCGTAGCCAACAGGAATAGATGCGGGCTCGTCGCGATAGCCTTTGATTCCGAGCAGCGAACCAGTGCAGATGACGTCGTAGCGGCCGTCTAACTTGAAGAATTTAAGGGCGGTACGCGCATTGGGGCATTCCTGAATCTCGTCAAGTACAATGCACGTGTTTTTGGGCTCAAACACAACGGGGGTGCCCAGTGCGGCCGTGATGTACATTGCAATTTTGTCGATTTCCAACGATGCCGAAAAAAACTGCGCATATTCGGGATTCTCGAAGAAATTCAGGTACACAACGTGCTTGTAGTTCTTTTTTGCAAACTGAATCACCGAATAGGTTTTGCCGCACTGTCGGCAGCCTTTTACAATAAGCGGATTGTGGTTCTCAGATTGCTTCCAATGCAGCAGTTTTTGCTCTATTTTTCGCCTTAACATATAAGTTCTTATTTTTCAATTAAATCGCCACAAATATAAAACTTTTTCAAATGACTTTTTACATAAATCATAAACTTTTTCAAGGGACTTTTTATCCAAAATCGCAACTTTTTCAAGGGACTTTTTGCTGAAATCAACAACTTTTTCAAGGGACTTTTTAAAATGTTTGCCTTTCAGCATAAACGCCGTGTAAAAAGGCAGCCCTTCGTGTTTAAATTCGGATTAAAATCTGTTTAAATCGGTTAGAGAAGAATCAGTGAAAATCAGTGCTCTCTGTGTCATCTGTGCGAATGATAATCTGCGCAAATCCGTTCAATCCGTTCAATCTGCGTTCTCACCCCTGCACTTAAAAAATAGTTTTTTCTCTTTCAATTTCAGATATAATTGCCGTTTCGGCCCGTTCGGCGGGTTGGCGCGCCTTTGAAACGTGGAATTTAGCGTTACATTAGCGCCGTAAACACACAGAGCAACTCTGTCGGAATAAAAGTCAAACAATTAAAATTATACAAAATGTTAGGAATGAATCATTTATCAAGTGCGTTGGTGGCAAGGCGGCTGTTGCTGATGGCGGCTTTTGTGGCGGCTGTGCCATTGAAATCGAACTCGCAAATCGCCTTCCAACAGAGTGGCAAGGCCGATTTCTGCTTGAACAACACAACCATAATCGCCGATGATAGAGACTATCCAGGCGTGCGCCGCGTGGCGGAAATCTTTGCCGACGACGTCAACCGCGTTACAGGCCAGCGCCCGACGGTGGCAACCGCCGTTTCGGCAATGCCGCAGGCCGTGATTGTGGGCACTATCGGCAAAAGCCCGATTATCGACAAATTGGTGAAAAGCAAGAAGATAGACGTTAAAGGCGTGGCCAATCAGTGGGAAGCAACTCTGATTCAGGTGGTTGACAACCCGACGAAGGAAATCGGCCGTGCGCTTGTGATTGCGGGCGCCGACAAGCGCGGAACCATTTACGGAATGTTCCACCTGTCAAGGCTGATGGGCGTCTCGCCGTGGTATTTTTGGGCCGATGTGCCCACCGTGCACCACGACAGCGTCTTCCTGACCACGCAGAAAATCGTGCTCGAGACACCGAAAGTCAAATATCGCGGAATCTTCCTGAACGACGAAGCGCCGTGTCTAACCACTTGGGTTAAAAATACTTACGGTACCGATTTTGGCGGCAATAAGTTCTATGCCGATGTGTTCGAGTTGTTGCTTCGCCTGCGTGCGAACTTTATGTGGCCAGCGATGTGGGGGTGGGCTTTCTACGCCGATGACCCCGAAAACAGCCGCACCGCCGACGAGTTCGGCATTGTGATGGGCACGTCGCACCACGAGCCGATGGCGCGCAACCACCAGGAATGGGTGCGTCACCGCGATGAGTATGGCGTGTGGGATTATCCTAGCAATCAGGCGGTTATCGATAAGTTCTTCCGTGAAGGAATTGAGCGTTCGAAGGACAACGAAGACCTGATTACCATTGGAATGCGCGGCGACGGCGACACAGCGATGGGCGGCAAGGAAGGCCACGACGACGAGTATATCTCTGACGACGAGAAAAACAAGCGTTTGCTTGAGAAAATTATTGATAATCAGCGACAAATCATTGCTGATGTCACGGGCCGTCCAGCCAGCGAGCGGCAACAGGTTTGGGCGCTCTACAAAGAGGTGCAGACCTATTACGATTTGGGCCTGCGCGTGCCCGACGACGTCATAATTCTTTTGAGCGACGACAATTGGGGCGATGTCCGCAAACTGCCAACGGCCGCCGAACGCAATCGCAAGGGCGGTTGGGGAATCTACTATCACGTTGATTATGTGGGTGCGCCGCGAAACTCTAAATGGCTGAATGTTACGCCGATACAGAATATGTGGGAACAGTTGCAACTGACCTACGCTTACGGCGTCGACAAACTGTGGGTGCTCAACGTAGGTGACTTAAAACCAATGGAATATCCCATTACGCTGTTCCTTGATATGGCGCAGAATCCTGAAAATTTCAACGCCGAAAATCTGCTCAATCACACGCTTAAGTTCTGTGCCGAACAATTTGGTGAGAATCAGGCTGTTGAAGCTGCCCGTATCCTTAATCTTTACAGCAAGTACAACGGCCGCACCACTGCCGAGATGATGGACCACCGCACCTACGACCTTGCCAGCGGCGAGTTCAAGCAGGTGACCGACGAGTATCTGAAACTCGAAGCCGAGGCTCTGCGTCAGTATATTTCACTGCCCGATGAATATCGCGATGCCTATAAACAGTTGATACTCTTCCCTGTACAGGCAATGGCCAACATTTACGAGATGTATTACGCCCAGGCAATGAACCTTGATTTGTATAAGCGAGGTGATGCCGCCGCCAACCAGTGGGCCGACAAGGTTGAGGCCTGCTTTGCCCGCGACGCCGCTTTGCACCACGATTTCAACAAGGTGATGGCCAACGGCAAATGGGACGGAATGATGATTCAGAAACACATTGGCTACACCAATTGGAACGACAATTTCCCCGCCGACCGTCTGCCGCGTGTGCAACGCATTGAAAAACCGACAATTGGCGGATTCTCGTTCAAGGCCGACAAGCGCGGCTACACGGCAATTGAGGCCGAGCACTATTTCGAAGCCAAAAAGAACTCGCAAACCAATTGGACCACAATCGATTATATGGGCCGCACGTTGAGTGGCGTGACCCTGATGCCGTACACCGCCGCAACCGACGGCGCCGCCCTGACCTACAAGGTTGAGTTGCCCGCAGGCGTGAGCAAGGTGAAGGTTCACGTTGTGGTGAAATCAACGCTTGCCTTCAACAACACGGGCCACCACTATCAGGTTGGTTTTGAGGGTGGTAACACCGAAACCGTCTTCTTCAACGAGTTCCTGAACGAAGACCCGAAAAATATCTATTCGATTTATTATCCGACAGTTTCGCGCCGCGTTGCCGAAAACACCGTCGAACTGTCGGTTGCCGAAGGTTGGAACACGTTAACAATCAAACCGATGGACCCAGGAATCGTCTTCGAGAAGATTGTTGTCGATTACGGCGGCTACACGCAGCAGTTTCTGTTTGGAACGGAGTCGGCGTATGAAAGAAAATGATTGATTGTAAATCAGAAATGTAGGGACGTACCGCGTGCGTCCGTCTAAAGGGGTGCGATTCGTCGCGTCCCTTTTTTTGTTTGCTTACAAGACGCTGATGTATTGTTGAAAACAAAAAACGTTAACTTTACAAAATTCGAAGCCAATCGTAAATAGCAAACATATTCAATATGGAGCAGCACGGGTTAATGATTCTTAACGAAACTGACTTGAGGTCGAAAATCTACACCATTCGCGGATTGCAGGTGATGTTGGATTTTGATTTGGCGGCAATCTACGGTTATGCGGCAAAAGACTTTAATCGTCAGATTAAGAATAATATAGAGCGATTTGACGATGATTTTAGGTTCCAATTGAGCGAACAAGAATTCAAAAACTTGAGGTGGAATTTTTCGACCTCAAGTTGGGGCGGACTTCGATATGTACCTTACGCCTTCACCGAGCAAGGCATTTATCATATGTTGACGCTGTAGCCACGAGTCGGGGAAACTGATGTTATAGTGCTGTCTATCAGCATTTGGCAGATTCAAATTGCCAGTTTCGCTCAACGCAATACTCACCCCAATTTCCCGTTAATGTTTCTGTAAAAAATATCGTTATGAGAAAAATTTCAGTTTTTGCTTTGGCGGCGCTTTTTGCGGCTTGCCAGTCACAGAGCGACAACAACTCAATATTCGGAGCATACGCAACCGAAGATTGTGCAGCTTTTGAAGAAGAATCGATGCCAATGGCTTCTGCCAAGGCCGCGCCGATGATGCGCAATTCGATGGCAACGGGCGGACAATTGGAAGATGCTGTTGAACAGGGCGTTACGCAGCGCAAGCTAATCAAAAACGGCTCGATGACGCTTGTGGTTGACAATTTGGAGCAGACACGCAACGATGTTGTCGGTTTGATTGAAAAGCACGGCGGATACGTGTCTAACGAACAGTATTCCAATTTGGAACACTCGTCGTCGTACAACCTGACGGTGCGCGTTCCGTGTGACAATTTCGACGGTTTTGTGGCCGAGGTTGAGGCAGGCAAGGGTAAAATTGAAAGCAAATCGGTGTATATCAACGATGTGACGTCCGAGTATATTGATTTGGAAACGCGTCTGAACACCAAGCGCAGTTATTTGGAACGCTATAAACAGTTGCTGAAAAGTGCAAAATCGGTTCAAGAGATTGTGTCAATCGAGGATAAAATCCGAATGCTTGAGGAGGAGATTGACAGCACTGTCGGCCGCCTGAAATATCTGACTAACCAGGTGGAATACAGCACCTTGCATCTTAATATCCGCCACGACGACACCAACTTCGACCCGCACCATCCCGACCACGGACAAGGCTTTTGGCAGAGGTTCAGCCAGTCGTTGTCGAGCGGTATGCGCGGTCTGGTCGATTTTGCATTCTTCCTTGTCCGTATCTGGCCTGCGTGGATTATTATCTTGCTGGTATTAGGAGCAATACGTCGCGCAAAGCGGAAAAATGATGATTGATAAGCTGCCTTTTGATTTTCACTGAAAACCGACTTGTAATTTTATCCAAATCAATTATTTTTGCACCCTAATTTTTAAGATAAACAATACATTAATTTTATGGCAGATACTTCAGATTTGAGGAACGGCTTGTGCATCGAACTCGATGGCAAACTCTACACAGTTGTGAATTTCCTTCACGTGAAACCAGGCAAAGGCCCTGCTTTCGTCCGCACCAAACTCAAGAACCTTGAGAACGGCAAAACTATCGAATACATCTTCCACGGCGATGTCAAGATTAAGACGGTCCGCATCGAGCGCCGTCAGTATCAGTACCTTTACCGTGAGGGCGACAGTTTCGTGTTTATGAACACCGAGACTTACGACCAGATTAACATCGAAGGTGATTTGATTGAGAACAACGACCTGATGAAGGAAGGTCAGTTGGTTGACATCACATTCCACGCTGAAACCGAGAAACCACTGCAAGCCGAAATGCCGCCATACGTTGAGTTGGAGGTAACTTACACTGAACCAGGTGTTAAGGGCGATACCGCCACCAACGCAATGAAGCCTGCAACTGTTGAGACTGGCGCAACTGTTATGGTTCCGCTCTTCATCAACGCTGGCGAACGCATCAAAGTTGATACCCGCGACCGCAGCTACGGCGAGCGTATTAAATAAGGTGGTTTACAAGTAACTATAAAAACACCAGCGAAATCTGGTGTTTTTTTTTACTTTAGCGGCACGTTTCATCCATAATATATTCGGTTTATGCAAGAAAAAGCATCGCTTAACAGGCTTCAACTGAGTAACTTCAAACTCGATGCGCTTTTGCGTATTACGCTGGCAATCAACGAGAATATGCCAGTCGACAAACTGCTCGAGAAATTCCAAAGCATTCTGTGTGACGATTTGAATATTGGTAAAGTGCTGATGTTCAGTTACAATCAGAAGTGGGAGCGCATTCTCATGGCAGGTGTGAAACGCTCTGTGGCCGACGGCATCCGTGTTGAGAACGACTTGCAGTACTATAAGCAGATTACCAATCTCACTGCCACGCTCAATCAGAATCTGGCGCTGTTCGACACCATAATCCCTGTCTATCACCACAATAAGCCCATTGCCTACGTTATCATTGGCGACACCGACGAGGAGCGCGCAGGCATGAGCCCGACCATCAAGCACCTTGATTTTATCCAGACTCTGGCCAATATTATTGTGGTGGCAATTGAAAACCGAAATCTTTTCAACGAGAACGTTCGGCAGGAGGCCATGAAGAAGGAGTTGGAACTGGCATCGCGCATGCAAACAATGCTGATTCCCAACCCGACAATGCTGCCCAACGACAACAAGTTGCACGTGTCGGCCTACTACTTGCCGCACTTCGATGTTGGTGGCGATTATTACGATTGGATTCGACTGAGTAACAATGAGTTCTGCTTCTGCATTGCCGATGTGTCGGGAAAAGGTTTTTCGGCCGCGCTGCTGATGTCGAACTTCCAGGCCAACCTGCGGGCGCTGGCTGGCACGGGCGTGTCGCTTACCGACATCGTCAACAAACTGAACACCAAAGTGATAGAGAATGTGAATGGCGAAAAGTTCATCACTCTCTTCATCGCTTTCTACAATACTGAAACTCGCAAACTCACCTACGTGAACGCTGGTCACAACCCACCGCTGCTGTTCAACGCAAAGAGTGGTGTGGTGACGCAACTCACGCAAGGCTGCATGGGCGTCGGCATGCTCGATTCGATACCGAAAATCAATATCGGTGAGGAAGTTGTGCCTAACGGCAGCAAACTTATCTGCTTCACCGACGGCATTGTCGAACTTGAAAATGTTTCGCATCAAGCCTTTGGTACTGAGCCAATTGAGTTCGCCATGCAGCAGGGAAAATCCATTGCCGACGACATCGACGGCATCATTGAGTCGCTCTACGAGCACAAAGGTGCCGAAAACGACTTTTTCGATGACATCACCATGCTGGGCATCGAGTTTAAATAATTGATTGATAATAATGTAAGCCTTAGGCTGATGAACAATAAAAACACAAAGACCAAAATCGTCAACGACCCTGTTTTGGGGCTTATCGATTTTTCGTCGCCACTGATTCTGCAACTCATCGAACACCCGTGGCTGCAACGCTTGCGCCGCATCAAACAGTTGGGAATGAGCGACATGGTCTATCCTGGAGCGCAGCATACGCGCTTTTTGCACACCATTGGCGCCACGTCGCTGATGCAACTTGCTCTTGACACTCTGCGGCTCAAAGGCGCCGACATAACCGACCATGAGCGCGAGAGCGCAATGATTGCCATATTGCTGCACGACATCGGCCACTGCCCGTTTTCGCATGCGCTCGAGCATCATATCGCCGACACCACTCACGAGGATATCTCGCTGGTTTTCATGGACAAACTCAACCGCCAGTTCGATGGCGCGCTTAGCACGGCAATCGAGATTTTCACACATCAGTACCCCAAGCAGTATCTGACAAAACTGGTGTCAGGCCAACTCGACGTTGATAGGCTCGACTACTTGCGTCGCGACAGTTTCTTCACAGGCGTTAGCGAGGGCATTGTCAGCACCGACCGCATTATTAAAATGCTCGATGTGGTTGACGACCAACTTGTTGTGGAGAAAAAAGGCATCTATTCGATAGAGAAATTCCTTGTTGCCCGCCGCCTGATGTATTGGCAGGTTTATCTGCACAAAACAGTGCATTCGGCTGAGCAACTGCTCATTAACATTCTGCGCCGAGCCAAGTGGCTGGTTGCGCAGGGCGAAAAAGTTGAGGCATCGTCGCCGCTGAAGTATTTCTTGACCAATCATGTGGTGTTAGATGACTTTAAATCAGATGCTAAGCGCGATAATGGACTCACAACACTCGAGAATTTCGCCATGCTCGACGACACCGACCTGATGGTGGCCGTGAAGGCGTGGACAACCCATCCCGACCGCGTGCTGAGCCGTCTGTGCTTGAATTTGGTGAACCGCCGTCTGCCCAAAACCATTGTGCAGGACCAGCCCGCCGACAACGGCATGGTCAGTCTGCTGACGCAAGGCGTGATGAAGAAATACAATCTCACCGAAGATGAGGCTGGCTATTTTGTAAGTTCGGGTGTCATTGCCAACAAAGCCTACAGCCAGCGCCATGACCAAATATTTGTAAAGGAGAAAGATGGCAGTATCACTGAGATTGTCAACGAAGCCGATATGCTCAATATTCGCGCATTGTCAACCACGGTAAGCAAATACTACATATCGTGGCCAAAAGATATAAACGATTAAGAAACAAGTGATTATGGAAGCAAAAGAAATCAAAAAGATAGTAAGCTGGGCATTTGTCGGGCTTTCGGCTGTGTATGTGGCAGTTATGCTGATAATGTGCTCACAAGCCAACGCAACAGTGGGCAGCCTGTCGGGTGAGCCCGCGTTCAATGTGCTGAGCGCCATTCAAAAACCAATCGCCACCACCAATATTGTTTTCTTTGTGGTGCTTTTGAGTGTATCACTTTGGATGTACTGGCATAGCGGCAAAAAGGCGATAACCTATTTGCCTGTTGCCATTTTCACGGTTTTCACGCTCTTTTGCTACGTCGCGTTAAGCGGCTCGTTCTATAGCATTGGCGGCGGCAATCCAACACTCTCGGGTTCCTACTGGCTAATGTTTTTCATCGGTATTTTCTTTGTCGCTGGAGCGATAACCATAACAGTTATTTCGGGCATGGCCGTGCGGAATCTGCTGAAGCGGAACGATAAGGGCAAGGCGTAATTTATATAGGCATAAGTGATTGAAAAAATAACAATTAATAATTAACAATTAACAATGGGTGCAGACTTCGGGTTTAATCTGATAAAATCGGTTAGATACAAATAAAATCAGTTAAATCTGCGTCATCTGTGTTCAAACATAAAATCGAAATTCAAAAATCAAAAATAATGAGAACATATCAATCAGTTTTCGACCTTCCGAAACTTGACGAGGCCTTGAAAATGGCCGCTGAAGTAAAGAAAAATCCCTTTGGATGGGAACATCTTGGCAAGCACAAAACCTGCCTGCTCATTTTCTTCAACAACAGTCTGCGCACACGCTTGAGCACGCAGAAAGCCGCCCGCAACCTGGGTATGGACGTTATTGTGCTCGATGTGAACCAGGGCGCTTGGAAACTTGAGACGGAGCGTGGCGTGGTGATGGACGGCGACAAGAGCGAGCACCTGCTCGAGGCCATTCCTGTGATGGCGCAGTATTGCGACATTCTGGGCGTGCGCTCGTTTGCCCGTTTCGAGAACCGCGAGGACGACTACACCGAAAAGATTCTGAATCAGTTTATTAAATATTCGGGCAAGCCTGTTTTCTCGATGGAGGCCGCAACCTGCCATCCGCTGCAGGCCTTTGCCGACCTAATCACCATTGAGGAGTATAAAAAGGTGAAACGCCCGAAGGTGGTGCTCACCTGGGCGCCGCATCCGCGCTCGCTGCCGCAGGCCGTGCCAAACTCGTTTGCCGATTTCATGAACGAGGCCGATGTCGATTTTGTCATCACACACCCCGAGGGCTACGAGTTGGATCCGAAGTTTGTGCGTGGCGCGCGTGTTGAGTATGACCAAAAGAAGGCTTTTGAAGGCGCCGACTTCATCTACGCCAAAAACTGGTCGTGCCCTGGCGTTACCTGCCCCGACAAGTACGGCCAGATTCTGAGCAAGGATATGAGTTGGACCGTTGATACCGAGCACATGAGCTGGACCAACCAGGCCAAATTTATGCACTGCCTGCCCGTCCGCCGCAATATGATTGTCACCGACGACGTGATTGAAAGCCCCGACTCAATTGTGATTCCCGAGGCCGCCAACCGCGTGGTTTCAGCGCAAACGGTGCTGAAGATGATGCTGGAATCAATGTAGGAGTTAGGATTTAGGAATTAATATTTTGATTAGTAAATATTTATCAATTAATTAGTTGTTATAGAGAAAAAGAAAGATTTGAATACATATAATTAATGGACAATTTCCATTAATTCTCTGCTCACGAAACCGCCAATTTCAGATAGTGAGAATAAATGAGGAATTAGTCTGCGCTTTTATGGCGTGGGCTATTCGCGTTTATCTACTATCGGGGTTACTTGGCGGTACCTGTGGGCGGGGTAAACTTTTAACGGATAGTTTACGCCTTTTTTATGGACATACACATAGGACACCAAATTCAAGCCGACTTGAAGGCACAAGGCCGCAGCGTTACGTGGTTCAGTCGTCAACTGTGTTGCAGCCGCCAAAACTGCTACAAGATTTTCAACACACCTATTCCGCACGTGGCCACATTGTATGCGGCGCAGAAAGCGTTGGGGGTGGATTACATTTCGATACTTAAAGAGTCGATTGAAAAGTAATAGACTGTATATCATTGTTTTTAACAAGGTGCAAACAAAAGTGTCAACCAAATGGTTACAAAACCATAAACCAAAAGTGGATAGTAAGAAAAACAATTGAATGGATATTAAAAGTAACATTGTCTCATAAGAAACAACATATATAGTTGTATTTAAGGCAAGACCTATTAAGCCGTAAGAGTAGGGTAAAAAATATTTGTTATGTCATTTGATGCAAAAGAAATTAGAGAGTTAAAAAAAGGTCGTACACCAGAGCAAAAAAGAAACATTAGCTATATTTGTTATGAAACAGGATGTTTGGGAGCTAAGGTTAAAGATGATGAATACGATCAATTAGTAGCGCAAAAAATACAATCGATAGATTGGAAGCGTAAAGCCCTTAATAAAATTGGAATAGACGAAAGCCAAGTTAATGAAGTTGAGCCAATCCACTTGGAATCTTATTATTTTGACGAGAAAAATACTATTGCAAGGTTAGGTGCAGATAAAAAATGGAGAAGTTCACACTACCAGATTAGTTGGGTGTTTGCATCTGATACGCATATTTATATTTGGCAATATACTTTTTCTATGATTGATGATACCAAAAAGGAAAAAACAGAAGAGTATTTTTATAAGGATATTACGAATTTCTCAACCGCAAATGAAACTGTAGAAAAAGATATTTATGATATTAGTTGTACTGGCAAACAAAAATGGTCGCATAAAAATGTTGATTATAATGAATTTGCGGTAATTGTTCCTGGCGACAAATTCAGATGTGCCGTTGAAGACAATGAATATGTAGAAGCGTCAGTCCAAGGATTGAAAGCGAAACTTCGGGAGAAAAAATCATAATTAAATACAAATACATTGTTGCTTGTTTCATACATGGCTTCGTCTATGTATGAAACTTTTAATATGAATGAACCATCTCAATTTGAACAAGATATAGCGTTTGCTTATAGTACGCGTTATGATATTTATAGACCAGACATAACTTATTGGAACGCTGCGGTTAAATGGCTTTCGATAGAATTATTTATAGTTATTATTACCGCTATTAGCACAGTTTCAATTAGATTATTTTTTGATATGGTATTATTGATATCAAACAGCATATTGATATCTGAAGTCGTTTTGAATATATTTTTATTAAGATGGTTTTTGATAGACATTATAAAACTATATCAACATTATGCCCCTGATGATGTGCGCCGTAGGTGCCATATGTTGCCATCGTGTTCCGAATATGCTATTATCAGTTTACGTCGATATGGACTAATTATAGGAATTTTATTGTCTACCATTCGGTTACGCAAACGTTGCGATTGTACATACAGAATAGAGTATCCATCTTTAAAACATCTGAAATATGGGCTTTTTTAACAACAAAAATCAAAACGAATCGGCATTCGTAGGCGGAAAGAAGCACTGGGTTGATGTCATAAAAAACTCAGGCGATGGTAATCTTCTTGTTTGGCGGCAGCCCGAAGAAGATTTCAACACCAATTCCACATTGATTGTGATGCCTGGTGAACAGGCTGTTTTTATCAATCAAGGAAATATAGAACAGGTGTTTTCTGCTGGTACCTATAAGTTGTCAACCAACAATTATCCGTTTATAAGCCGTATGCGAAATGCTTTTTCGGGTGGAGTAAGCACATTTAATAGTGTTGTTTATTTTGTCCGTGAAGCAGACAGTCAGGAGATTGAATGGGGAACAATGCAACCCATCCGTTATGGTGATGCAATGTTGGGACCCGTGAATATTAAAGCAGGCGGTGCATACAAAATCAAAATAGATAATCCGTCGCTGTTTATTACCAAACTGTTGGGCAACAATGTCAATGTTGCAAGTCAGGACGGGTTGACAAAATATTTTGCCAATGAGTTCTCAATGCACATCGCCGACTGTATTAACAAGACACTCTGTCGTTTACAAACGGAGAACTACAAAGAAGTTTATCACTACATTGGAAACCTTCTTGAATTTGCAAATTCGGTACAGCCCCAATTGCAATCGATAATGGACGATTATGGCTTGAAGTTGAGGGCATTCTCAATTTCGCGCTGCAAAGATGAGTATGAAGACACCGAAGTTGCAAAAATGATTGCCGACAAAAAACGTATGCAGTACTTGGGTGGCAATTGGGCGGCACAACAGCAAGTCGATATTTTGAAGAATGTCTCGACAAACGAAGGCGCAGGTGGAATTGCTTCTGCAGGTGCTGGTTTGGGAATGGGCCTGTCGATGGGCGGCGTGTTTGGCGGAATGACGCAGCAGATACAGGGGCAAGCACAAGCAGCTCCCGTGAATAGCAATCCAATGGATAAGTTGAAGCAACTTAAAGAAATGTTTGATATGGGGCTTATCTCACAAGCCGATTTCGAGACGAAAAAAAGTGAAATTCTTAAAACAATTTAAATTGAAACAGGATGGATAGGAAACGTTTAATGTGGTACTTGCTTGATTCAATTTTCATAATTGTATTCAACTTGTTTTTCTTCCTTTTGGGTGGTGCGCAGCATTGCGCATCGGTGTGGTTCTCGTATGTTATGATACACATAGCGTATGGATTGTTTTTGACAACGCCATATCTTATTGCAAAAGGCTCGTCGTCAACCGATTATGGAAGACCTGTATTTGTGGGAACGGTTGCATACTTTTTTGTTGAATTTTTGACTGGTTTGGTGTTCATTTTTGTAGCACCACAATCAATGACCGCTCCCATTTTAGTTCAAATCACAATTCTTGCGGTGTTTGCAGTATTCGTTCTTGCAAATCTTATTGCCAATGAACACACCGCCGAAAGTGTCAAACGTCACGAAAAAGAATCGGAATATGTAAAACAATGTTGCTTGAAACTTAAACTATTGTCAGGTAAGACAAGTAATTCGCAAGTCTCGAAAAAGATTGATAAGGCATTTGATATAATAAATACCAGTCCGCTGAAATCGGATGCTTCAGTTGCCAATATTGAACAAAGTATATTCGATAAAATTTCAGAACTGGAATCTAAAATGTTAGATACGAATGATTTATCGTTAATTGATGAAATAATCAAAATGGCCAATGCTAGAAATAGCAGTTTGCAAACTATAAATAAGTAAAAAAATGATAGAGATAGTTGAACTCGAATGTCCAAGTTGTGGCCGTCCTTTAACAACTGATGTAAAGGAGTGCCCTGCTTGTCACCGACCTGTGGTGATTACATCCTTCAACAGTGTTTATTCAATGGCTGCCGCGGATGTCAATAAATATGCGAATAGTTTCCAAAAAGCACTTCAGAACAATCCTGACAATAAAATTTTGAACACGTCGATAGCAATGTGCTATCTGAAATTGAAATTGTACGACAAAGCCTTACCTGCATTTGAAAAGGCGATTGAGGACAATTTCGATAATTCCGAAGCATTTTTTTATGCAGCAGTTTGTTTGTTGAAGGGGAAAAAAGCATTTTTGGCGCAACGTTCCGAAATAAATAAAATTGATGAATATCTCAATGCGGCAATTATGATAGAACCGCGTGGAATTTATTATTTTTTGTGGGCGTATGTCAAGTACGATTATTACGAACGTAAATATCTTAAAACAAATCCTAATTATATGGATATGCTTACGAATGCTATAAATAATGGATGTACATCTGCAGACATTGATGCATTGTTTTCATTTCTGGGTGTCGAGTGTCCAAATCAACTTATAGTCTAAGTTGAAGCATTTCGAATACATCAAATGTGTTGATGTGTTCTATCTCGAATTCTCCCAGCCAAAACCGATAAACATTTCGGTTTTGGCTGAGTTTTTTTTGCTTGTACAGAACCTATTTCATCTCTTCCACTCCCACTATTATATCATTGGCGTAAAAGGTGTTACCATCCGAAAGTTTGACTATGGTGTATGTCATTTTTGATTCGGGCGAAACACTTTTCGACACAAGTTTGGTATACCCGCTGGTGGTTGCAAAAATATCGCCAACTTTTATCTGCACCACTTTTTCAAAGTTCCTGTAATTTGCTGTCTTAGCAGGATTTGACGACGCCCACCCCTGCTCTGTCAAAAACGGATGGTCATCAGTAGCCGTGATTTTTTTTCCGCCTTCAAAAACGTAAGTCACAAGATTTTTATGCGACACCGCATCGGTTTTCTCCACTGTGGCTGTTCCCTTTTTACCTGTTATAATATTGTATGTCATCACTTTGTCACCCTGTTTGATGTCTTCAATGTTTTTTTGAGAATTGTCAGCAAGCAAGACTTTGGTTCCTGCGGCAAAACAATGAACGTCAATACCATCGAAATATATTTCTGACAAAGCCGTATCATCATACTTATCGCCCTTGTAAACCTCCATGATTTCAAACTTCATGGTCCATTCTACAGAGTCGTTAAGCGGAGCTATTTTAAAGGTTTGGTCGCTGCGGCTGTCCTCAAGATTCAGAATGGTGAATGGCTTGTCATTTACATAAACTTTAAGCCGCTTCACGCGCGAGTTGTTCTTCCATGCCACCTGGCTTTTAACATAACCATTAACAACATGTATTTCAGTAATTCGCGGACTGTTGGCCTCAAAAGTGTACTTCACCCACTCTCCTTCGCCGTTGCCCGACACACCCTCAACCCATAGCGTATTGTAAAATAGGTCGTGAAGATTTTTCTCTTCATAATTGTTGTTACCCTGACTTTTAAGATGACTTGAAGCCTCAATTTTCGTAGGATAACCATTGCCACAGTACCATGAGCATCCATCGCCTACAATATCCCAATAACTTTCAAACATCTCATCATAGCCAAGTTTTGCAACATACTCCCAACCGGCATCTGTCATGTGCTCGCCATTCTTTTCAACATATTGTTGAGCCTTGACATAATCAGCTGCGCCCTGGTCGGTTAACTCTTTTTTCCCTTCGGGATAAAGCTCTTTTATCTCCCGAGCTTCAACAGCATAGATTGCACTTAAACAAATAGCAACCAAAACAATCCTTTTCATTGCATTCTTTTTACAATTAAACAAACTCATTCAAACACCGCCACAAAGCCGCCATTTGGCTGCATTGTTACTTCAAATGCTTTCAAATCAACGTTTTCGGCAATGGAATGAGCCATCTGCCATTTGTTGTCGGTGTCGGTGAAGATTTCGGCCTTATCGGCTGAGCCAATGGCGCTCAAATCGAGCGTCAGACGGCGGGCGGCCTTCTCGCCGTTGATTCCCGCCACATACCATTTATCGCCAGAGCGGCGTGCGGCAACAAAATACTGGCCTGGATAGCCGTCGATAAACAGGCTCTGGTCCCAAGTGGTGGGAAAATCCTGCAAAAGGCTGACCACATAATCGGGTTGTGCGGCCATTCCGTCATCGGTTTCGGCAAAATGCTGGACGCCTGACAGAAACAGCACTGGCAATGCCAACTCGAAAGCGTTTGTGGTGGCGCGCTCAATGCCTGGTATCGCCGCAAGGCTCATCGGGGTGAAATCCATCGGGTCGAAGACGTTGCGCGTGAAGAGCCAGCAGCACGACTGCGTTGGAATCATATCCTGATATTCCTGCGTAAATGTCGAGTACTCAAAGCCTTTCACTGCCTCCATCGTGACCAGATTCGGATAGGTTCGCTGCCAGCCGCGCGGAAGGGTTGCGCCGTGGCAGTTGACCATCAGGTGGTGCGCCGCCGCATCAGCGAAAATATCGGCATAATATCGCATAACTGGCTGTCCGTCACCAGCAAAGAAATCGACTTTGATACCCTTTACGCCCATCTGCTCCAAGCGACTGAACTCCTGCTCGCGCATCTCATGAGTGAGCAGGCGGCTTTTGGGCGTGTATTCGGTTGTGTTCCAAGCGCCCGACGAGTTGTACCACAGAATCAGCCCCACGCCTTTCGTAGCGGCGTATTGAGCCAGTTCTGCAATGCGGTCGTAGCCGATTGTGCGGTCCCAATTCACGTCAACCAGGCAGTACTCCCAGCGCATTCGGGCGGCGTAATCGACAAAGCGCTTCTGCACGTCGTACACCACCGACTCGTCTTTCAGTTTGGCCCAACTCCACGACGCGTGCCCTGGCTTCACCCACGAGTAGTCGCCATCGACGGCGGGCGCAGCCAAATCGGTGCCAATGGTCGATTCCACAATGCCTTTCAGGTTGCTGGAAACCGACACCGTGCGCCACGGCGACTGCCACGGGAATGTCAGCTGCGGCCGAATGTCCTGCGTTGCCGTGTCGATAACCTCCTGCGGCATCGGGAAGCGGACTTTGTATTCGGGCGTTCCCGCGATTTCGGTCAGGCGCGTGCCGCAATATTGCGTTGTCAAGCCAGTCTCCGAGACCAGCACCCAAGCGCCATTGCTTTGAAACAGTGCGGGATAAACCCACCCCGACGGCCACGGGCACGGCGTCCCGACAGGCACATTCTGCGTGTAATTCTCCTCGTACGACGGATTGGTGCCGCACCAGCCCGTTTTTGCAATGGCCATTATCTGCAGCCAGGCACGGGCGCTATCGGCAAAGCAAAAACTGCTAAACTCATCATTCACAATGTTTTGGCCGCCTTTCAGCGAGTTAATCTGATAGCGGAAAGCGAAACCATCGTCCGACACGCGGAACGCAATGCCAAGTGTATCGCCTGACTGCGTCAACAAGTTGAAAATCTTTTCGTTGGCGCAATAGTGATAATCGGTCTGCTTGCCAGTTTTGAGCGAATATCTATCCTCAACGCCCGCGCTAACGGTCGAAATCAGGCGGAACCCGTCTTTAAGATTGCTGCCATCAACATCGAGCCCCAACGCCGAGCAGCCAATAACCGTCTGACCGTCAAGTTGCGCCGAGTAGCGCGGCTCGCCATTCGCCGAAAGGCTGAAACTGACTTTTATGCGGCCGTCGGGCGACGTAACATCGGTGTCGGCTTTTGTGCAGCCCGCAAGAATTATCGCGGCAGCGGCCGCAAGGTGCAATATTTTCATAATTTATTATTTGAGAATTGAAGTTTGACCACCGACATTGCGGGCATTTCAATTTTGAATGAGCCTTTTGACGATTTTTGTACTGCTGGATTGAAAGGTTTCAGACTTATCTTTTCTGCCTTTCCAAAATCGTTGTAATCGTTCATTTTGCTTGCCGTGATTATCTCGCCCTTCATATTTTTATTTGGAATATTTCCAAGTTCAATATCAACAGTCTCGCCCTTGTTTGGATTCAGATTGACGAGCGTGAGTGTCACCACACCGTCTTTTTCAGAAGCCGAAGCGCAGATTGTTTTGGTCGACTTGCCTTCGAAAGTGTACTTATTGCTCTGAACGTCAGTCGGTATCAACTTCGCGCCCTGGTGGTCGGCATACATTTTGAAAACGTAGTATGTCGGTGTAAGCACCATCTGCTCGTCTTTTGTCAGGATAACCGCTTGCAAAACGTTGACCATCTGTGCGATATTGGCCATCTGCACGCGCTCGGCGTGGTTGTTGAAAATGTTCAGGCCCATACCAGCCACAATGGCGTCGCGCATTGTGTTCTGCTGATAAAGGAAGCCAGGATTGGTGCCAGGCTCAACGTCGTACCAGCAGCCCCACTCGTCGAAAATCACGCCCACCTCGTTGTTCGGGTCGTACTTCTGCATAATGCCAATGTGAAGGTCGAGCAGACTGTCCATTGCCCACGCCTCGCTCACGGTCGAGTACCACAAATCCTCTTTGAAATCGGTGGCAGAGCCCTTTGAACCCGTCCAGGTGTTGATTGGCAGAGTGTATTTGTGCAGCGACAAGCCTTGTGTGATACTATGCTGTTTTTCGGTCTTTTTCATCAACACTTCGGTCCAGTGGGGGTCGTCGGCAGTGGCACCGCAGGCAATGCGATAAGGCGCGCCACCGCAGAAGGTTGCAAAACGGCGGTAAAGGTCGGCATAGTATTCAGGTTCCATATTGCCGCCGCAGCCCCAGTTCTCGTTGCCAATGCCGAAATATTTCACGTTCCACGGGTCCTCGCGGCCGTTCTGCTTGCGCAGTTGCGTCATCGGGCTCTCATTGGCCGAAGTTATGTACTCAACCCATTCAGCGGCCTCGCGTACATCGCCCGAGCCCACGTTCAGGTTCACATAGGCGTCGCAGCCGAGCAATTCGCAGAAGTCGAGAAACTCGTGCGTACCGAAACTGTTGTCCTCGGTCACGCCGCCCCAGTTGGTGTTGATAATCGACGGGCGTTTATCCTTCGGGCCAATGCCGTCTTTCCAGTGATAGGTGTCGGCAAAGCAACCGCCTGGCCAGCGCAGCACAGGGATTTTCAGCGCCTTGAGCGCCTCAACCACGTCGTTGCGGTAACCATTGGTGTTTGGAATCTTCGAGTCGGCACCCACATAAATGCCGCCATAAATGCAGTGTCCCAGATGCTCGGCAAAGTGTCCGTAAATGTCTTTGCTAATGGTTTGTTTGGCATTTTCGGGGTGAAGAACGATTTTGTTCTGGGCCGACATTGTTATCGCGACAGCCATTGCACCCAATGTGGAGATTAGTCTTAAGTGTTTCATTACAAATAATGTTAGTGATAATATTGTGTTATTGATTTTCAAAATTATAATAATTCAGAAATAATGAACATCCGGAGGCAGAAAAGTTGGGACTATAACAAAGAAAGGCTGCCTTTCGGCAGCCTTTCCTATTTAATTGCACAATTTACAATTTAATTACCAGCCTGGATTTTGTTTCAAATTACCATTAAGCAGAGTAACTGATTGCGGGAATGGGAACAACTCGTGTTTACCTTCCTGGAAACCAGTCTCACGGCCCTGAGCCTCTTTAGCATATACAGTGTAGAAACGGCCTGTCGGACTTGTCTCAACAATTGTAAAGCCGTCTGCTTTAGCCTTTTCTTTTGAATAGAACAAATCATCGTACAAGGTAGTTACTTCAGTACCAGCCTTCTTTGCCAAATCAAAATCGCCCCAGCGTTTCATATCTGCCCAACGGCAGCCCTCAAGCCAGAGTTCGCATTTCTTTTCAGTTTTCAGAACATCCATATCAGCACTTGTAGCCAATGGTGCTCCAGCACGCTCTTTTGTCATATTGATATATGTAAGAGCTTCGCCTGCGTTACCTGATTGAAGGCAAGCCTCAGCATACATAAGCAGAACCTCTGCATAACGCATGATAATGAAGTTGTTCATGCGGAAGTTTTGACCTTGTTTGGTGAGGTCGGCAATTTGAGCTACTTGTTTCAGAGGCAGATACAGCGATTGTCCATAAAGGAATGTCTTGATACCAATACTTGTAAGTTTTGCTTTTTCCTCTTTAGTCAAGTTGTCAAGATTGAGTTGTGCACTATGACCAACTACTTCCTTCGCTTTGTTTTTAATCTCTTTTATGGTTGAGGCATCAACTTTTGCAAATACGGCATCTCCCACAACGGTGTCAATAACCCTTATGGTTTCTCCATAGCAGGCATGAGTTGCGCCTTCAGCAAACATAACATCTTCGATAGGAACAACAGTGGCTTTAAAGCGATACGAGTTCTCACCATCGTTTTTGATAAATTCATCAATGAACGATTTTGGAACACCCAAACCACCCCATCCGTCAATTGACGAGTAGTTGGTAGTCGGGCTAAGAACGCAGTGGTCACCACGCCAGTTCCAGATGTTTGCCTCCATCCAAGTTGTGCGGTTAATCCAGTTGCTACCATTGTCAATGCTTTCCGCATAATCAATATTGCCTTCAAAGATTTTCTCCTCGTTCAGGTCGCCTGCACGGTGGAAATTCTCTACAAAACGGTCACCTGAAACAAGTTCATATTTACCTGAATCAATGACTTTCTTCAGACATTTCTTTGCATTATCCCAATCTTTAAGGAACATATAGCATTTACCAGCAACTGCATTGGCAAATCCTTTTGTAACTCTGGCAGCACCGCTCTTGTCACTTGGGCTCTCTCTTTCAATCAAGTCGGGTTCCGACTCAACACACTCCTGAGCACACCATTTGAACAATTCTTCTTGTGATGCAGCGTTTTCTGGTTGTGCTGAACCAGTAAGAACATGATCGATAATCGGAGGTGTACCCCAACCTATACCGAGCATCATGTGCATATAGGCGCGCAATACACGAGATTCAGCAACAACTCTTTTTGTAGTTGCCGTTTTTTCACCACTCGGCAGACCGTCTTTAAAGTGGTCAATAACCAAGTTCGTGTAGTACATGGCATAATAGATGTTCTTGTAGCAATTGTCAATCACCTGATTGCCATTGTCATAGCGGAATTCGTTCATGGATGCCATAAAGTCATTATCTCCAAGGAACTCACCTGCAGCGAACATATCATCACCGCAGTTGTTGAATGCTGCGCGGAACGGAGAATAGATGAATCCATTGCTCTGCGCACACATATTCCATATAAAGCCTTGATAAACAGCTACCATGGCTGCTTCTGCATCTTCATCGTTTTGGTAGTAATTATCAATAGATATTACACCTTTTTGCTCTATTTCGAGATTATCCTCGCTGCACGATGGCAAAAAGGCTACGCAAGATGCAATAATCGGAATTATTATCTTTTTCATATCTCTATTTTTTTACTCGTTTATTATTAGAATGTCAAACTAACACCAAACACAACTTTCTTTGTTGTCGGATAAGTACCTGCATCGTAACCCATTTGCGATTGGCTGCCTGTTGTGGCTGTCTCTGGGTCGCAACCCGGGTATTTTGATATTGTAACAAAGTCGTCAAGCGATACAAATACTCGGCAATTTTCTACAAATACTTTCTCTGTGTATTGCTTTGGTACAGTGTAACCCAATTGTATTTGTTTGATTTTGAAATACGAGCCGTTGAACAAAGATACGTCAGAACTCCAGTATTTCCAGTCGCCGGCAACCTCTTTTACATTGGCATATTTGGCGTTTTTATTATTCTCCGTCCATGAATCCTCATAGTACATCTTCAAGCAGTTTGTACGTGGACGGTCAGCAGAATAGAGCAAGCAGAAAATATCGTTGCCGATGGTTCCTGTACCATACAGCGAGAAGTCAATTCCCTTATACTCGAGATTCATTGTCAAACCGTATGTTGCATCAGCAATAGCCTTGCCTAAGAAATGCTTGTCAGTATCACCCGGATCATTGGTAATCTCTCCGTTAATATCATAGTATGTCGGTTTTCCAGTCTCTTTGTCAACACCGGCATATTTGTAACCATAGAAATACCATATCGGTTGGCCAGCTTCAAAACGGGTGCTCACCTGATAGTTCAAACCGCTGACAACACCACCGTCAAGGTGGTCAACGCTGGCATGAAGTTTCTTAACTTCGTTGTGCAGAGTTGAGAGATTAGCGTTGATGCTATAGTGGAAGTCACCAACTTTGTCTTTCCAACCAAGTTCGAATTCCAAACCGCTGTTCAAGACCTCACCTGCATTTGTGTAAGTTTGTTTTACACCGATCTCAGGTGTCGGAGCAATCTGAAGCAACAGGTCCTTTGTTGTTTTCTTAAACCAGTCGAATGTGAACGACAGACGGCTATTCAACAAACGAGCATCAAAGCCGAAGTCGAGCTGTTCCGAAGTCTCCCATTTCAAATCAGGATTGGCAAGTTTGGTAGGACCTGAACCGTATGTGAGTTCTTCTCCAGCCTCACCATACTGATACCATTGGTCGTTAAGGCTGATGGTAGCATCGTATTGATAGTTGTTCAGGATGTTAACGTTACCGTTGCGTCCCCATGAACCTCTCAGTTTCAAATATGACAAGATATCTGTGCTGATGTTATTTGAAATAAAATCCTCGTTGCTGATTGTCCAACCTGCAGAGAACGATGGGAATTTACCCCAACGAGATTCTTTTGCAAGTTTCGAAGAGTCGAATGCGTCAGCACGGAAGTTTGCCTGGAGGCTGTATTTATCGTTATAAGAATACATCAAACGGCCAAAGTATGACATGCTGGCCGATTTTCCGGGATTGTTGCCAATTGATTTTACAGCATCGTCTTTCAAATAATCCAAATAGCGGAAGTTCTCAGCATAACCTTTCAAAATATCGGAACCTGTAGCAGAACCACTCACGTTGTCGGTCTGGTTCTCATCGTATGACATACCAACCATGGCGCTAACTGCATGAACATCAAATGTCTTGTTGAAGTTCAAGAAGTTCTCCCATTGATAGTACCAACTATTATTCACGTTTGATGATATATTGTATTCAACACTTGATGCCATAGCTGTAATCCAATATGGTGCAGTATAGCTGTGTGATGTGCTAGAGGCAAGGCGATAGCCCAAACGAGATGTGAATACCAAGAAATTAAATGGTTTGAAATCTACTGATGAAGTACCGCGAATAGAGTAACCTCCTGACGAAGCATCTGTTTTATCACGTTGGAACAACGGGTTACCTGTTGATTCCTCAAGAAATTTCGATGTTGCATAGAAATCGTTGTTGTGATTTGGATCTGTCGGAATTGGGTCACCGAGATTATAGTGTTGAATCATTGCAGGAGCGCATTCATCAATGTTGCTGTAGTAGGCAGGTGTCAACGGGTCAAGTGACATCACTGAGTTAAGCATTGAACCATACGATGATTGTGATACCGCTTTTCTATCCCATTTTTCAATAGAGTTGTTTGTGCTCACTGTCAACCATTTTTTGATATTGTAGTCGGCATTCACCTGAAGTGTAAGACGCTCGTAAACATCGTTTTTACCTACTACTATACCATCATTGTTAACCCAGTTGCCTGCAGCCATATAGTGGCCTCTTTCATTACCACCCTGCATTGTCAGAGAATGCTGTTGCGACCAGCTTCCTTCAAACACGGCGTCAAACCAGTTGTATGTGCTTCCGTCCCAACCGGCATTGTTCAAGTCGGTCTCTGTGATTTTTCCTGTGGCCATTTGATAGTCCACATATTCCTTACCCTCAAACAATTCGGCTTTCTTTGCCAAGCTCTGGCGGGTAAATTTACCTTCATATATAATAGATGACTGTCCGCTTTTACCTGATTTTGTGGTGATAAGAATAACACCGTTACCAGCCTGCGCACCGTAAATTGCTGCAGAGGCGGCGTCTTTCAAAACCTCCATCGACTCAATCATTGATGGGTCAAGGTAGCTGATATTGTCAACCTTCAAACCATCGACAATCAACAGCGGGCCAATTTCACCCGAGTTCGAAGAATAACCACGGACACGGATTTTAGCCTGCTCACCAGGAGCTCCAGAGTTGTTCAGAATTTGGACACCAGTAACTTTTCCTTGCAGAGCGGCGGCGGCGTCAGTTGTTGAACGCGCCTTCAGATCGTCACTTCTAACTGAAGCAACGGCACCTGTAAGGTCGCTCTTCTTCATTGTACCATAACCTACAACCACAACCTCGTCCAAACCAACAAGATCAGGCAAAAGGCTGATATTGTACGGGCCTGCGCCGTTAACTGCAATCTCTTCTGTTGTGTAACCAACGAATGAGATTGCAAGTACATCGCCATCAGAGGCCTTCAACTGGAACTCGCCACTACCGGTAGTAATTGTTCCGGAGGTTGTTCCTTTAATCATCACGTTTGCTCCAGGTATGGGGTTCGATTCCTCATCAAGAACCTTACCCGTTACATCATGCGCCTGAGCAAAAACTCCTGCGGAAAACAGAAGCATCGGCAGTGCAAGCACTGCACTTTTCAGAGACATTTTCATCATAAAAGTTTTTTAAGTTTAAAATTGTGTTTGTGTTCGGACATTGCTGCCCATTTTGTTAGACAGGTCCTTAGGCTGTCGTTTTTAGTAGTTATACATATTAATATTAGTTCCCCTTTAACTGAAAAAAGACACAATTAATAATTGACACTCCTACCATGTACAATTGAAAAAATGTCTTTCTAAAACAAAAGTAAATATACAATTTTTTTTATTTGTCAAACCTACATTTATTTTTTTGTGCTTATGATTTAAACATGACATGGGGATTTGTGTGTGGATGATGTATAAATCGCCCGACACGACTTGAGTGCAAAAGAACTACTCTATTGTTTGTTTTTTCCACAAAACATCGAATCAAATTCCATCTGGCGGGAAATTTTGGTGTGCCAATTCACAAACAAAAGAAGAAGAACAAATGGTTGTCAATACCAACATTCTATCAATCAATCAATTATAGCATTATTGTTTTTATTTAAAAAAAAGAGCTACAACCCATTGCCATTTTAAGTTTTTTCTACCTTTGCACCGCTGACTCGCTAGCTCAGCTGGTAGAGCAACAGACTCTTAATCTGTGGGTCCAGGGTTCGATCCCCTGGCGGGTCACTCGAAAAGCCAATAATTTGATTTACAAATTATTGGCTTTGTTGTTTATAAGTTTTTGCTATGTTTGCATAAAACATAGATTATCAACTCAGAGATGGCACGATATTTTATTGTTTTGGACTATAACGGTACCAATTATTGCGGTTGGCAGCGTCAGCCTGGGCAAGATACCATTCAGGAACGTGTTGAAACTGCTCTTTCAACTTTGCTCGGCACGACAGCCGAAATAACCGGCGCCGGCCGCACCGATGCCGGCGTTCATGCCCGAAACTATGTTGCGCATTTCGACAGCGAGAAATCTGATTTGCACACCGACGCCAATCTGCTTTACAAACTCAATTGCATTCTGCCATACGACATTAACATTCAGCGCATTTCCCGCGTTGCCGACACTGCGCATGCCCGTTTCGATGCCGTAAAACGCACCTACCGCTACTATCTGACCACTCGCAAAGATGTATTCAACCATCCGTTTTTGCATCGAGTTCAGGCACTCGACATAAACAAAATGAATGAAGCGGCAGCGCTGATGAAAAACTACACCGATTTCACTAGTTTCAGCAAACTCCACACCGATGTCAAAACAAACAACTGCACTATTTTTGATGCAAACTGGGTTGCCGACGGTGAACGTATCACATTCACAATCAGCGCAAACCGTTTCCTGCGAAATATGGTCCGCGCCATTGTGGGCACGCTCATTGAGATTGGACGGGGCAAAATGACTATTGAGGATTTTTGCAAGATTATCGAGGCTCAAGACCGCGGAAAAGCAGGCTCGTCAGCAGCGGCCAATGCTCTGTTCCTTGAAGAAATCGAATATCCATATCAATTCTAATCGTAGCTCTATGAACATCAAAGCAATAGCCTTCGACGCCGACGACACTTTATGGGACAACGAACCTTTTTTTCTTGATGTGGAGAAAGAGATGTGGAAAATTCTGTCGCCATACGGAACAGCCGAGGAAATATCATCCCAACTGTTTGAAACTGAAATGGCCAACATGGACGATTATGGTTACGGAGCCATGGCTTTCACACTATCGCTGGTCGAAAATGCTGTCAAGGTAAGCCGCGGACAAGTTCCCGCAACCGACATTGCCCGCATCATCGAGCTTGGCAGGACACTTCTGCGCCTGAAAGCGTTACCGCTCGATGGTGTTGTGGAAACCTTGAGCCAGCTCAAAGCCAACGAACGCTACCAGCTTGCCGTCTTCACCAAAGGCGAACTGCTGACTCAGGAGCACAAACTCCAACGGTCGGGGCTCATGCCCTACTTTGACAATATTGTGATTGTCAGCGACAAGACCGAACAACAATATACCGATTTGTGCCGAACTCTGAATGTCGCGCCAAGCGAACTGATGACGGTTGGCAACTCATTGAAATCAGACGTTCTGCCCGCCCTTAACATTGGTGCGTGGGCTGTCCACATTCCCTATCATGTAATGTGGCAGCACGAGGTGATTGACGATTTCGACCACCGCAGAATGTTTCGAATCGAAAAATTTAGTAAACTTATTGATTTGTTGAAGATTAGCAACAAACAACATTAACTGCCATGTAATCGGCATTGGGCAAAACAGCCTACTGCTAAAAAAGGTATATTTGCCAAAAATGTAATGTCATGACAATTGGAATGTTTCTTGCCCTGATTTTGATTGGCGTCATTGCTGGCGCAATATCAGGTATTTTGGGAATTGGTGGCGGAATCATCATGGTTCCCGCCATGGTCTATCTTTTAGGTTTCACTCAGCAGCAGTCGGTGGCCACAAGCCTTGCAATCATGCTTCCGCCTGTAAGCATCTTTGCCGTAATCAATTACTACAAAGCCGGATTTGTCGATGTAAAAGCCGCACTAATAATTATGTGCGCCTTCATGATAGGAAGTTATATATCGTCGAAAGTAGCTATCGACCTGCCTGAAAATATTGTTAAGAAGTGCTTTGCCATCTTGCTTTTTGCCGTAGGCATTAAGATGATGTTTTTCGATAAATAGCAGCAAAACAAGCACTGCCATAAACTACGGGGCTGATTATAATTATACCTCAAGATAATTTATGCCCTTATTGTGTGTGTATTCCCAGCCAACAGCGGCATTCATTCCGTGTTTTCCACGTTCAATAGGTTAACCACCGACTTCGGCAAACAAAATATTATGCGTGGGTGATGCCTGCCTGCGGAATGGCTCATCGGGAGCGCCGCTTGCGGGAAGGCTTTCTCCCGCGCACGCGCCGCGGCGGCAAGCGTCTGAGCCTACCGTCCGCGACTCCCGCCCACACACACCGCCGCCATAAACGAAGCGAGCCCCGACTCCTTTTGGAATCGGGGCTCGCTGAAGGCGGGCGGCGTCCTACTCTCCCACTGTGCGCAGTACCA
>JAFVGW010000032.1 GCA_017474765.1 Salinivirgaceae bacterium
CGACACCACCGACATTGCCTACGGGAACGGTATGGACGATTTCAGCCGCATCAACAACGTGCCCATTGCCGCCTGCAATCTGCCCGTTGGCCACGGCGGAACCTACCGTCAGCCTTACGGCGGCGAGTTTGCCATTGTTGCCACAGCCTGGCTCAAATGGCAACTCAAAAACGACGACGAAGCGGCGCTTATGTTCAAGGGCGAGAACCCTGGCGTGGCTCAACGCGAAGGCTGGCGAATTGACAAGAAGAATATTGACTAACGCTGGTGTTTGATAATCAAAAATAAAGGCGAGTCTGCTGTAGACTCGCCTTTTGTTTTGTATTCCAACACAAAATCAATTACCAAACTGATTTATCATCACACGTTCAATTGAATCGATTCCGACCTACATTTTCTAGATGTTTCTTGATAATTACACAATTATCGCTTTTTCTTCCGATTTTTGCCAAAATTTTCCTTTTTCGATTCGTTTTTTTCGAATTTTCGACCACCATTTTGCTTGAAATTCGGGTTGAACGAGCCGCCTTTGGCGCTGCCGCCCAAATCGGCTGAAAGCCCCATCTGCCGTAGTTCGGCGTCAATCTGGCGGCGGAACTCGGGCTTGTACCAGAAGAAGAATTTGCGCTGCTCGAGTTTCTCGTCTTTGGTGCGGGCGGTATAAACGGGCTTCATTGTGTAGGGGTCGATTCCCGAGTAGTAAATGGTGGTCGAGAGCGTCATCGGCGTGGGCGTAAAGTCCTGAACCTGTTCGAGTTTGAAGTCGAGTTTTTTGGTTTCGAGCATCAGTTGGGCCATATCGCGCTTGGTGCTTGCGGGGTGGCTCGATATGAAGTACGGAATGAGTTGCTGGTTGAGCCCAGCGCACTGATTTTCAGTCTGAAAAATCTTGTTGAACTGCTTAAAGAGCGCGAACGGCGGCTTGCGCATCATTTGCAGAACCGCATCCGACGTGTGCTCGGGCGCCACTTTTAGTCGGCCACTTACGTGATTCACAATGAGTTGGCGGATATATTCCAACTTGTCGGGCGTTGGGTGGTCGTAGTTGAGCAGAAGGTCGTAGCGAACGCCGCTGCCAATGAACGCCTTTTTGATTTTCGGGTTGGCCGCCACCTTCTGATATAGTTTGGTTAGCGGTTCGTGGTTGGTATTCAGGTTTTTACAAATGTTCGGGAAGATACACGACGGCCGTTTGCAACGCTCGCAAATGGTAGTGTCCTGTCCGTGCAGATTGTACATATTGGCCGACGGGCCGCCCAAATCGGACAGATAGCCTTTGAAATCAGGCATTTGCGTTACCTTTTCAATCTCTTTCAGAATTGACTCTTCGGACCTGCTCACCACAAACTTGCCCTGGTGCGCCGAAATGGTGCAGAACGAGCAGCCGCCAAAGCAGCCGCGGTGCAGGTTCACCGAGTGGCGAATCATCTCGTAGGCGGGAATGGTCTTGTCTTTGTAGCGCGGGTGCGGCAGGCGCGTGTAGGGCAGGTCGAACGAAAAATCGACTTCGGCTTGCGTCCACGGCTCGTATTGCGGATTGACAATCAGCAGTTTGTCGCCCATCAGTTGCAGAATTCGCCGCGCGTGCCATTTGTTCGACTCTTCTTCAATCGTCTTGAAATCAACGGCATAGGCAACCTTGTCTTTCAGGCTTTTCTCGTACGACGACAGAACAATGTCCGTATCGGTTTTAATCGTCTGAAAATCAGCGGCGGGCCGCAGGTAGCCGATTTGCGGAAGGTCGGACATCTGCTCAACGGTGTCGCCGCGCTTGAATCGGGTGGCGAGTTCAATGAGCGTTTTCTCGCCCATTCCGTAACTCAAAATATCGGCTTTTGTATCGACTAAAATGCTGGGTTTCAGCGAGTCGGACCAATAATCGTAGTGCACAAACCGCCGCAGCGACGCTTCAATTCCGCCCAGAACAATCGGCACGTCGGGGTAGAGTTTTTTCAAGATATTGCAATAGACAACCGACGCATAATCAGGCCTTTGGCCCGCAATTCCGCCAGCGGTGTAGGCATCGTCCGAGCGGCGGCGCTTGTTGGCGGTGTAGTGGTTCACCATCGAGTCCATCGCGCCAGCCGAAACGCCGAAAAACATTCGCGGGCGGCCGAATTTGCGGAAATCGCGCAGGTCGTCGCGCCAGTTGGGTTGCGGCACAATCACCACCTTCAGCCCCTGCGACTCAAGCACGCGCCCAATCACAGCCGCCCCAAACGACGGGTGGTCAACGTATGCGTCGCCGCTGAACAGCACCACATCGGGCTGGTCCCAGCCGCGCGCAGCCATCTCTTTCACCGATGTTGGTAGCCAGTCGGTGATTTTGTGGTTGGCGTATAGATTTACGGTCTGTTGCATAACTGTTTGTCGACTAAATAAATAGCTATAATATTATCATACGTTTAAAATAAACGGCAACAGCATAGCGGCCAGTCCTATGCCGGAAATAATATGAAACACTCCTTTGAGTTCGGGCGAATAGATATGCATCGGATTTCTTCGGTTGATATAGATATAACAAGGCCCGGGCATCGGGTGGTAGCTTGCACGGTTCGAGATTAGTTTGGGCGTGCTCACATACAGTTTTCCCTTGTATTTGTAGCGGTACAGCGGGGTTTTTATTCCAGGCATATAGGTGCGAATGGTAGAATAGTATGTGCTGCCTTCAAAGCCGTATCCGCCTCCGCGGATTTCGGCGTCCTTGACGTTGAACAACTCGGCATAGACCTTTACCGAACCTATTCCAAGCAGTTTTAATTCAAATAGAAAGCCAACAAAAATCAGAAACAGGCCTAATAGTACATCCAACGTGTGGTCGGTGAACGCCTCGCGATAGTAATCAATGAAACTATTCAGAAAGTCCATAATCGCCTCCTTCCGCTTTATGATTAAACAAACTGGTAACATCTACAATGTAGCTCTCCGGTTTCGATTTGTCGATAACCACAGCAACCTCGTCGCCCACACCGAAGACGCCTTCGGGGTCGAGCCAGAAGGGGCGGCTCTCGAACGTGCGGCTATGGTCGGGCATGGCACATTCCAGCGTGTAGTACGATTTCCACTTTGGATAGAACATACTCGACCGTGGCAAATCGTTCTTTTTTATTTGTGTGATTACTGCAGTGACGGGGTCGGCATGGCTCTCGAGAATCATAATCCGCGGAAATTCGCTGAAATAGCGTCGGTTCTGCCGTCGGTTACGTGCCCGATACAAGAACGGGATAAAGCCAATGCCCGCAAATGTTCCGCCCATCAGTGCAAAAAAAACTATCGGGAAAATCAGCGAGGAGCGCGTCTGGGCAGTTTGGGGCTCGTTGTCTGTGATGAAGAATTCGTATTTTCTTCCTATACGATAGACGTATGGTTCCTCCACCAGTGAAAAATGTCTGGTGGAATCGTTTTCGTCTTTATAGACGAAAGTGTTACCCTTAAAATAGTCGGAGTCCCATAACGGACCGTACGAAACGACTTCAGCCATTATTCGTTTGGCGCTCATGAAATATTTCACTTTCCCAGGAATAAGGCACAGCATAATTATGAGCATAATTGCTCCCGGAATGCCGAAAATCATGTATATGCAACCTGGTATTTCGTCGTCATCGGTTTCGTTGTATTCTACGTGGTTGGTAAACATGGTTGTATGGTTCTCTAATGATAAATTTAACTATACTAAATTTAACAGTTTACTATACTCGATTATTTTAGCAAGTGTCCTCACTTGTGTTCCGCAACGGACAAGATATGTGCCGACCTTGAGTTCGGCGGTTGAAATCCATGTGTCGCCGCTGAACAGCACCACATCGGGCTGGTCCCAGCCGCGCGCAGCCATCTCTTTCACCGACGTTGGCAGCCAGTCGGTGGGTTTGTAGTTGGTGTATAGATTTATAGTGTGTTCCATAATCGTCTATCGGGGGCGCAAAATAGCACAGATTTGTTTCCGTTGTTGCCGCGCTACTATTTTGGATGGCTGATTATAGTTTTTTACTGATTGGTGAGGCATTGTGAAATATCCATTACCATTGGTGCTCTTAATTTGAGCAAATAGAGATTCGCCTCAACGCATAAAAACAAAGCCTTGCAAGTTGTTCACCTACAAGGCTTTCCCCGTTTTTTAGGTGGAGAATATCGGAATCGAACCGATGACCTCTTGCATGCCATGCAAGCGCTCTAGCCAGCTGAGCTAATCCCCCAAGGCGGTGCAAAAGTATAAAATCATTCCAAACGTGCAAATTCAAATCCCATTTCGTTGAAATGTTTTAGCACGCGAGGCAGAGCAAAGTGGAGATTCATCCGCGCCTTCATCGAGTCGTGGAAGGTGATAATGGAGCCGCCAGTGGTGTATCGCAGCACGCACTCGTAACACTCGTGGGGCTTCACACGGTGGTTGTAGTCCTCGGGCATCACATCCCACAAAATCATTCGGTAACCCTGCTGGCGCAACGGTTCAATCTGATTTTTGGTGAACCGTCCGTATGGCGGGCGCATTAAATGAGAATCAACGTATTGCGAGGCCAAATCAACATCGTCGATATACTCTTTGGCGCTTACCTTCCACCCGTTCAGGTGGCTGTAGGTGTGATTGCCCACGGCATGCCCCTCGGCGATAATGCGCTGATAGATTTCGGGATAATGGTCGACATTGCGGCCAAGACAGAAGAAGGTTGCTTTGGCGTTGTATTCGGCCAGATTGTCGAGCACCCATTCTGTGATGTCAGGCGTGGGGCCATCATCGAACGTCAGATAGAGCGTTTTGGGCGCATTTTCAACCTTCCATTGAAATCTCGGGAAGAAACGCCTCACAAACTCTGGCGGATGGTTAATTACTCGAATCACCTTCTAATAAAATTACACTGGCAAAAATATCAATAAAAACCGACATTGGCCGAACTTCAATAAAAAAAGGCGAACCGAAGTCCGCCTTTTATATCCAACATATTTATAATGTTCAAATTAAGCCTGCGCTGGAGTTTCGGCAGGTTGCTCTGCAGGTGCTTCCTTCGAGCGTTTCGACAGGAAGATGAACAAACCAACCACAACCGCAATCAATACGATTGCCAAAACAGGACGATAGAACAGCCAAGCTATTGCTATGATTACCAGCGACCAAGCAAAGCCAAGCACACCGCTGACAATGCTGATGCCCACGTTGGCGATGTTGGCGAGGAACGGCAGCACCTTGAGCAAGGTAACAACCAGACCAAAGACGCCTTTGAAGCCAAAGAACACAAGCAGGAAGCCCAACAAACGGAACAACCAGGTCATGAAGTTGTTCGTGCTCTCGGCTTGCTCCTGCAGGCTGTCGAGCGAACGAGTACCCATGTAAAGACCGCCAACACCCTTGCCGTGTTTTGCATCAACATAGTGCTCGAACGTATTGTTAACCACTCTTGCCCAAACAGTTACAGTGGCTGGCATCACTTTCGTAAAGGTGATTTTGATATCGCCAATAGCCGGATTATTCGGGTTCTCGCCCAAATAAATCTGGTTGTTTGTAACAGTCACAAAGTTCAGGCTGTCGCCTTTCGAAAGAGTCTGTGCCACAGTTTTATTGAGGTCGGCGATTCTGTCAGCCGAAATGCTGGCTGCTATAGGCTCGCTGCCCGAGATGCTCGAAATCATGCTTTCCGGCAGAATATATGCACCAACTGTTACATTTTTTGCTTGAAAATCGGCACTTTCCATATTGCCCATCACAACAAAATTCTTGTCCTGATATTCTGGGTCTTTGAAGTCCGACGAATTAATCGGCGACGAAGTCCACGCTTTGCTGTAAGTGTAAGTTGTTGTGGTTTCTTGTTTTCCGCCAACTTTATCCTCGGTTTTCGACTGCGAGTGCTCAACCCACTGGAAGAATTCAACCTTACGCTCAATGCGGATGGCAGTTTCGCCGATACCGAAATAAGGGTCTGAAACATAATCATCGGTTTTTGCAAAACCCGATGCGCAAATCATTTGGCCGTTAAGTGCCTGATTGAAAGTTGACAAGTCGGCTACGGGAGTTGTCTGCTCGACAGCGTTTTTAATTGATTTTGCAGTTTTTACTGCGCGGCCCTCATTCCACCAAAGCAGAATTGTACCGATAATAATCATCAGAAAGCCAGTCAAAATGCCTTTCAATGAACTGGTTACGCGTTTGCCATAGCCAGTTGTTGTTGTTTCTGTGTATGCCATAATTAAAAAGTTAATAGTTAATTCGCACGAAAAATATATAGTTTTTGCTAATGTTGTATTCCTTAAATTGAGGAGAAACAAACATTTATGCACTTTTTGCAGTCAGCAATTTGATTTTCAATCAGTTATTTTTTAGACAAATTATCTCAGACCGAGAACCAACACATTCAATTTCTGATTTATAATCCACAAAAAAACCGCCACACATTGCTGTATGGCGGCTTTCGATATTCTGTTTCGGAATTATTATCCAAGAATTGCCTTTACACCCGGAAGAACTTTTCCTTCAATAGCTTCGAGCAGTGCGCCGCCGCCAGTTGAGATGTAAGAAACCTTGTCGGCCAAGCCGAACTTGTTGATGCAGGCAACCGAGTCGCCACCGCCGATGAGCGAGAAAGCGCCTTCTTTGGTTGCGTCAGCAATGGCGTTGGCAATGGCTTTTGAGCCGGCAGTGAAATCGTCGCACTCAAACACGCCTGCAGGACCGTTCCACAGAATGGTCTTTGCGCCCTTGATGGCTGCAGCGAATTTCTTCTGGCTCTCCGGACCAGCGTCCAAACCTTCGAAACCGTTCTCGATGGCGTTCGACGGGCAAACCTTAACTTGTGCGCCCGGTTTCAGCGACATTGTGTCGAAATCGAATGCGTTGGTAACAACCGAGTCGGTGCCAAGTACCAGATTTACACCTTTTTCCTTAGCTTTCTTCATTACGTCGAGAGCAAGGTCGAGTTTGTCTTCCTCGCAGATTGAGTTGCCCACGTTGCCGCCCTGTGCTTTGGCGAAGGTGTAGGTCATACCGCCGCAAAGAATCAGGTTGTCAACCTTATCCATCAGGTTCTCGATGATGCCGATTTTGGTAGAAACCTTGCTGCCGCCCATAATTGCGGTGAACGGACGTTTGATGTTGCTCAAGATGTTATCGACAGCCTGAACCTCTTTCTCCATCAGCAGACCAAGCATCTTGCTGTTGGCGTCGAAGTAGTCGGCAATCACAGCAGTAGAAGCGTGTGAGCGGTGAGCTGTTCCGAAGGCGTCCATAACGTAAACGTCGGCGTATGAAGCCAGAGTTTTTGCGAACTCTTTCTGTTTTGCCTTCATCTCTTTCTTAGCGGCGTCGTAGTTCGGGTCATCTTTCTCGATGCCAACTGGTTTGCCTTCCTCCTCAGGATAGAAACGCAGGTTTTCGAGCAACAGAACGTCGCCCGGTTTCAGAGCTGCGGCTGCGTCGGCTGCCTTTGCGCAGTCGGGTGCGAACTTAACTGCAGTGCCCAGAGCGGCTGCAACAGCGTCAGTGATTTGGCCAAGCGAGAGTTTGGCAGATACTTTGCCTTTCGGCTTGCCCATGTGCGACATGATAATAAGTGAACCGCCATCGGCCAAAATTTTCTTGAGTGTCGGCAGAGCACCGCGGATACGGGTGTCGTCGGTGATTTTTCCGTTCTCGTCCAATGGAACATTGAAATCCACGCGGACGATTGCTTTCTTCCCTTTGAAGTTGAAATCGTTGATTTTAACCATTTTATTAAAATTTAAATGTTAGTGTTTCCCATAAAAACAAAAACTGAACCACTCATCGGTTCGGCGTGCGAATATAAGGAATTTAGTTGTGGAATATTCCTTCATTATCGATTTAAGTGTTTCAACTAACAATTAAAATAGTTCGAACAGCGGACAACCTTTTTTCCATTTTTAGGCAAATATGATATTTCGTAAAGCAAAATTTCTAAATTTGCGTCGTTCTCAAAAGAAGTACATAAATGAAATATTTTAAAATAAGCCTTTTGGCTACCTTTTTTGCAATGTTGTTTAACGTTGAAATACACGCTCAAAGTGCTGATTATCAATATTTAACAACCATAAAACCCGACATGCAGCGCAAGGTGCTGGCAAATGAGCTCTTTCTCTCGCCCGACGGCAAGCACATCATTGTCAACTATGGAAACAAGCCGACATTCATTGTGGCCTATTCAACAGAGGACTGGAAGCAAGTGGCCATTTTCCGACTGACCGACTGGGTTGATTTTTCAAGCGCTTACGTCGATACCACAAACCAACAGTTCTACGTGAAAATCTCACGAGCCTCAACCCAATACCACCGTCTCGACATGAAAGAGAAAACGCAGGACATTATCCCTTGCGACATCACTCCTCGAGGTTGTCCGCACATCGAGATAAAGATGGATGTTAAATCGCTCTATACCAAAGATAAAAAGTACTATATCGCCATTAACAAACAGAACAAGCGAGAAGTCAAAATTTACCAAAAAAGGACGGAATAACAGCCCCAGCAGCATACTAAATGGCTATTATCAAGACATTTGACGGACACACACCGCAAATAGGCGCAAATTGTTTCATTGCAGAAAACGCCGTAATTATCGGTGATGTGCGGATTGGCGACAACTGCAGCATCTGGTACGGCAGCGTGCTGCGCGGCGACGCGGGCGCCATCACCATCGGCAACAACACCAACGTGCAGGACGGCGTGGTGATTCACAGCTCCGAAGGCGTTTCAACTACCATCATCGGCAATAATGTGACCATCGGGCACAACGCCATTGTGCACGGCGCCATCATAAAAGACAATGTCCTTGTCGGGATGGGCTCAACGGTTCTGGACAACGCCGTGGTTGAGTCGGGCAGCATTGTGGCCGCCAACGCTCTTGTTCTGAGCGGCCGCACCCTTGAATCGGGATTCATCTACGCGGGTGTTCCGGCCACCAAAGTCAAAGAGCTGAAAAACAGCGAAATGATTGAGCAATCGGCACGGAACTACATCTTGCTGAAAGACCAATATTTAGAGAGTAACCTATAGTTAGGATTTAGGATTTAGGAATTACGAATTTAGAATTTAGAATTTAGAATTTAGAATTTAGAATTTAGGATTTAGGATTTAGGATTTAACACTTATTCCTTTGCAACTAATTCACAATCACCCTATTTCACGGGTTTCAAACCCAACTCCTTGCCTTTCTGCAGCATAAACTGATAAGCCGCCTCTGGGGTGTTCTCAATCACGCCGTCGAGAATGGCGTCTTTGATGGCGCTTTTGATGATGCCGATGGCGGGACACGGCGGCAGAGCAAACGTCTCAATGATGGTTTCGCCCGAGATTGGCGGCTGCCAGTTACGCACGCGGTCCTTCTCCTCCACCTCAACCAATTTGCGCCTTACAAGCTGATAATTATCAAGATAGCGCGACACCTTGTCGGGATTCTTTGATGTGATGTCGGCATCGCAGAGCAGCATCAAATCGTCAATATCATCGCCCGCCTCGAAGAGCAGACGGCGCACGGCACTGTCGGTGACAATCTCCTCAACCAGCACAATGGGCCGCATGTGCAGCATCACCAGCTTCTGAACGTATTTCATCTTCTCGTTCATCGGCAGTTTCAGGTTCTTGAAGATTCCGGGAACCATCTTGCCGCCCACAAACTCGTGGCCGTGGAATGTCCAGCCGGTGCCCCTCACGTAGCGTTTGGTGACAGGCTTGCCAATGTCGTGCAAAAGCGCGGCCCAGCGCAGCCAAAGGTCGTCGGTATGCTCGCAGATGTTGTCGAGTACCTCCATTGTATGGTAGAAATTATCCTTATGGCGGCATCCGTCAACCACTTCAATGCCTTTCAGTGCCTCAAGTTGCGGGAACACAATCGCCAGCAGGCCAACCTTTTGCAGCAGTTTAATGCCCGCCGACGGCCGCGGCGACAGCATAATCTTGTTGAACTCCTCCGACACGCGCTCCATTGAAATGATTCGAATGCGCTCGCGGTTGCGGACAATCGAGTCGAGCGACTCATCGGTGATGCGGAAGCCAAGCTGGCTGGCAAAACGGATGGCGCGCAGCATACGCAGCGGGTCGTCGGAATAGGTGGTGTCGGGGTCGAGCGGCGTGCGGATAATCTGGTTTTTCAGGTCCTCGATGCCGCCGAACGGATCCACCAGCTGGCCAAAACGGTCGGGATGAAGGTCGATGGCCAGGGCGTTGATGGTGAAATCGCGCCGACGCTGGTCATCTTCGAGTGTGCCATTCTCAACAATCGGCTTGCGCGAGTTGCGGTTGTACGACTCCTTGCGCGCACCCACAAACTCCACATCCACACCTCGATAGCGGAACATCGCCGTGCCGAAATTCTTGTATGTCGCCACCTTCGGATTCTTCAGCAGTCGCTGTGCCACCTCCTGCGCCAGCTCAATGCCGCTGCCAAGCGTCACCACGTCAATATCTTTCGACGGACGGCCGAGCAACTTGTCGCGCACAAAGCCTCCAATGACAAAAGCCTGTTGGTCGCGCTCGCCCAAAATCTGCGATATTGTTTTGAAAATGACGTTGTTAAGGTATTCCTTCATCAAACTGTCGATTGAGCCGCAAAGGTAGAATTATTTTAAATGTTTTGAGTTGGGAAGTTGAGAAGTTGGGCTTTTTACCAATAATCACCACAAAATCAAACAAATAAACATACAAGCAATAGCAAAAAGAATTCGATTTTTGCCTCATTTTTCAGTACCAATGCGTTTGATAATCCGCTAATATTTAATAATTTTGCATTTTCATTGCTTGTCCATGGACTGCTATAGTTTTTTGACAGCAAATGAGGTGAAGCAACAAGCTTAAAGGGAAAACATTAAGCACAAATGATTTACAAGCTAAATCAAATTCGGGGAGCAATCATCGCGTGTGCGTTGATTATGGCTGTATTGTCAGGAAACGCCCAAAATGTCAACGGGAAAATCACTGACAATCAGAACGAAGCGGTCTCGAACGCTGTTGTGATTCTGCGCAACCGCGACACAGTTTTCGTGCAAGCCACTACCTCCGATTCACTTGGCCGTTTCAACCTGCAGATTGATTTTGCAAGCGGCTTTGTATCGGTCCAGCACCTTTCCTATGCCGACCGCACTGTCTCTTTTACCAACAATGACTATTCTGTATTGAAAAACATTGTTTTAACCGACAAAAACACTCAACTTGAAACAGTCACTGTGAAAGCCGGAACCCAAACTGTTACCGTGAGAGACAATGCATTGGTTTTCAACGCGCAGCATATTACCGAGCAAAAAAGTGTGACCTCGGCTTTTGATTTGCTAAAATACGTTCCAGGCGTTAGTACCCGAAACGACGAGATCGGCCTGACAGGCGCCGCGCAACTGACTGTGATTGTCGACGGCAAGGCTACAATGTTGAGTAACAGCGATATTGCAGAGATGCTGAAAGCCATGCCCGCCAGCCGAATAGGCGACATTGAAGTGATGTATCGCGCCCCAGCGAAATACGGAGTCAAAGGCGCGCTAATCAACATTGTGACAGACAAAAGCGAGAACAGAGCCCCTGTTGAGGCCGAACTTGCGACTGAATATCAGCAGAAATTCTACGCTTCAGGCAATTCGCGGGCAAACATCGCATTCCATGGCGACATGATTGATTTGGATGTTTTGGGAAATGCAACGTACGGCACTCGGAGAACTGACCTATTTGATTATTCGATAAATAATTACAAAGACACGAAAACCATTATCGACCAGGAGTCAAACTCGGCTACGGGGTATGGTTCTGGCGTGCTGCGGACATCAATGGACTGCAATTTCAGCAATGGCAACATGCTCTCGCTGATGTATTATGGCAAAGGTTACAAATCATCGGATGAGACAGGTTCTGATGCTAATTTCTTGTATGACAATGGAGAAACGAGTCTGGTGAACAGCACCAACAACGAAGATGACCACTACAATTTGCACAATGTGAATCTGAAAGGCATTTTTGGTGGGGCGAACATTACGGCCGACTACGTGTCGTATCGCGAAAAGATGGAGACTGAATACGGCGACAAGATAAAGGACAGTATTACAACAGATTATCATCACAATTCCGACAGAAATATCGGGCAGATAAAACTGCTGGCAAGTTACGATTGGGCCATCAGCGACGCCTGGCAGTTGAGCGCAGGCGTGCAGGGCACAATGACGAACTCCGCCACCGAATTGAGATACTACTATCCGCAAAACGGTGTGTATGAACTTGATAACAACAGCAATAGCGACAATACGCAGACCGAGCGACGTTTTTCGGCTTTTGTCGAGACAGCGAACACATTGTTCGACAGCGTGCAGTTGGATTTCACCCTCGAACTTGAATATTTCAAATCGGACTACGACGAAAACGGCACAAAATCAACTCTTTGGGACGAGTGGCGGTTGTGCCCAAGCCTGTCGCTAATGTGGCCGATGAAGCGCGATATTCTGCAACTTTCGCTAGCAACTTACAAAAACTATCCATCGTACTGGGAATTGAGTCCGCACATCTCACAAATGAATCCATACAAATTTGGAATCGGCAACCCAAAACTGAAACCATCCACAAATTATGATTTCAATCTTGCATATCTGATTAATAAACAATACACATTGGAGTTATACTGCATGTATGAGAAAGACGCTTACCGCGAACTTCCATATCAGAATGCCCAGAAACTCCGAAACTACTATCAATCAGTCAATTTCGACTATATAATAAATGGCGGAGTTGGTGGCGAACTTCCGTTCAGCATCGGTTTTTGGGAGCCAACATTGGGCGGCTATCTCATTTACACCAGAGACAAAATGTCTGATTTTCATGGATTAGCGTTCGACAGAGATAACTTCTTTGTTTCTCTAGCTCTCGAAAATACTTTCACAGCATCCGACAACCTGTTATTCACGCTCAATGCCGAATATATGTCGAAATCGATTCAGGGAATCTACGACATGAATTACGGCTACAACCTTGAATTGGGCATGAAATGGAGCATTACAAACAACCTGACGTTCACTGCCAACTGGACGGATATTTTTGAACGCTGGGGACCATATCCTGCCACTGTGGATTTCAACGGGCAACATAACAAACTGGACAGAAAACTCTTCAACTGTTTCAACGCCTCGCTTGTCTGGCGCATTGGCGGATTCAACGCCAAAGAGGTGGAGGTAACCAATACAGAACGAATGGAGAGGTAATTTCAAAAAGTCCCACCAACGCTCTACACATCCTTATAGCCTGTCTTTCATTCGATTAACGTAATCGATGATGGCAGAAACGGTATCCTCAACGCCGAGTCGCGACACGTTGAGTGACAAATCGTAGGTGGAAGCCAAGCCCCAGGTCTTATTCGAATAATAATTATAATAGGTGGCTCGACGCTTGTCGTTGCGCTCAATCAAGGCGCGAGCCTTGTCCTGCTCAATGGGCATGCGGGCACAGACGCGTTTGATGCGGTCGGGCAAATCGGCATGCAGAAAAATGCTGATGCAGTTGGGGAAGTCGCGTAGAATATAGTCGGAACAGCGTCCCACAATCACACAGTTGCGCTCAATGGCCAGACGACGTATGACATCGCTCTGCACCTTGAACAGATGGTCATCCGACATATAATTGTCAGTCGGGCTTAGCATAGAGACAAACTCACCAAACGACTGAAAAATGCCTTTTTGCGGCTGTTCGTCGACCGCCTCAAAAACCTCAGGCTCAAAGCCAATCTCCTTTGCGGCTAATGCCAGCAGTTCTTTGTCGAAATAGTCGTAGCCTAATTCTTCAGCCAGCCGCTGGCCTATTACTCTGCCGCCACAGCCGAATTGGCGACCTATACTGATTGTCAATGTTTTGCAATTCATCTGCTATATTTATTTTACATGTGACAATAATGCAAAATAGCACTTGTATATATACATTTCAAAACTTTCCTTCCCAAATAAAGCAATTCTCAAATTTCAGCGAGCTGGAATCTGGTTTGCCTACAAATAATCCGTAAATGGCCGAACCGCTGCCCGACATTGATGAGTAAGCCGCGCCAGCGTTGTACATTGCCTTTTTTATGGTGTCGAGAATGGGATGCATTTTGAAGATTGGCTCCTCAAAATCGTTCACCATCTTACCTCTCCACTCTTCGGGCTTTTTGTCAAGCAAATCAGTAATGGGTATTTCGGGACGATGCGGAGTGAGCAGTTTGTAAGCTTGCGCGGTGTTCACATGCACATCGGGCTTGACAATGACAATCGAATAGCCTTTTAGATTGATATCCACTGGTTTGAGAATCTCTCCGCGGCTTGTGGCAAAGGCTGGCTTGTTTTGCACAAAAAGCGCGCAGTCGCTGCCGAGCATTGCTGCGTAGCGTTGCATCATGTCGACGCTCAATTTCAGATCAAACATCTTGTTGAGAGCCGTTATGGTGAAAGCGCCATCGGCTGAGCCTCCTCCCAAACCGGCGCCCAGCGGAATCTGCTTTTTGAGCACGACGCGCACAGGCGGCAGACTGTAGTCGGCATTAACCAGGTGGTAGGCGCGGCTCACAAGGTTGGTGTCGAGAGCGCCATCGACAGGCAAACCATCAATCACCAACTCGAACTTTTTTGCACCATGACGCTTGTTCTCTGTTAATTTCAATTCGTCGGTCAAACCGAACGGAACCATCAGACTTTCAAGATTATGGAAACCATCGGAACGTTTCTCGACGATGTTCAAACCAATGTTAATTTTTGCATTCGGACGGACTATCATATTCAATGTCAGTTTTATTCGTTTTTGTTTATAAATATAGCCAATAATTTTAGTGAGCAAACGCTTGCCCGCCTAATTTTGCGTCATCGAAAAAATAATTTTTATGGCAAAGAAATTCACACCGGCTAAAGTTGAGCCAACAGAAAGTCTGTTCGCGGGGACAGGAAAAGTGCCACCGCAAGCCGTCGAGTTTGAGGAATCGGTTCTGGGTGCACTTATGCTAGAAAGCGATTCTTATCTTCAAATATCTGAAATACTGAAACCTGAGCACTTCTACAAGGAAGAACATGGTAAAATCTATGCCGCTATTGAAAAATTGTCGTCAAAGCAAAAACCTATCGACATCAACACTGTTTCGCAGCAACTCAAAATCGACAAGGAGCTGGATGTTGTGGGCGGACCTTCATACCTTGTTTATCTCACAAACCGAATTGCATCGACAGCACACATCGAATTTCACGCAAGAATCATTGCACAAAAATACACGCAGCGCGAGCTAATCCGTATTGGTGCCGAAATGCAAAAACGCGGATTTGAGGATGTTGAAGATGTTCAGGAGATGCTTGACAAAGCCGAGCAGAGCCTTTTCGAACTGACTACCGGAAATGTGAAGAAAGAGGTGCAGAGCATGGCGCAAGTAGTGAGCGAAGCCTATTCAAAACTGCTGGATGCCAAGGACCGCGACGACGGAATAGTTGGCGTGGCAAGCGGTTTCACAGCTCTCGACAATCTGACACTTGGCTGGCAGCCGTCGGACCTTGTGATTATTGCAGCGCGTCCTGCCATGGGAAAAACCGCGTTTGTGCTTTCGATGGCCAAGAATATGGCGGTCGACATGAAAATTCCTGTCGCATTTTTCACGTTGGAAATGTCATCGGTTCAATTGGTGAACCGCATAATAAGCAGCACTGCCGAAGTGCCGAGCGCCTCACTGAAATCGGGGCGGATTAACGAAGTACAATGGGCCAACATTACAAATAACATAAATGTGCTCGAAAATGCACCAATGTTCATTGATGAAACGCCGGCATTGTCAATCAGCGAGTTCCGCTCAAAAATCAAGCGCCTGAAAAAACAGCACGACATACAAATAGCCATTATCGACTACCTTCAGCTGATGTCGGCTGGGACCAACATGCAGAGCCGCGAGCAGGAAGTGAGCACCATTTCGCGTAACCTCAAGGCGATAGCCAAGGAGGTCAATATTCCAATCATCGCACTCAGCCAGTTGAGCCGAAACGTTGAGCAGCGCGGCGGTGACAAACGTCCGCAACTGTCCGATTTGCGTGAATCGGGCGCCATTGAGCAAGATGCCGATATGGTTATCTTTATCCATCGCCCTGAATATTATGGCTTTAAGACAGACGAAGCCGGCAACTCACTCATCGGTGTGGCCGAAATTATAGTGGCAAAACACCGTAACGGCGCGGTTGACGATGTGCGGCTGCAATTCAAGAGCGAGTTCACCCAGTTCTGCAATCCCGAAACTCTGGGCGCAGTAACATTTCAGTCGAGGATGAACACTCAGCCAAGTCCTGACGCAGGTTCTGCCGATGCAGGACACGGTTTTTCACCCAACACCAGCTTTGACTCACCTGCATCGCCACTAGGTGACCAAATTACACCGACCGATAATGTACCATTTTAATCCAGCAACGTGTTGCGAATAGTTAAAATATTGACAATAAGCATTGTTTCGCTACTAAGCCAGTCGGCGGCAGCACTCAGTCTGCTCATTCCAATGGATGAAACACAGACAAACCACCTAAAAGCCTATGGCATAACCTATTGGGTGCTTGAGAATGAAATCAGTGCGCAGTGGCTGCTCAACTATCGAGGCGGAAGTTTCATGATACCATACAGCAAAGCTGTTGAGACTGAATGCGTTATCCGCAATGTCAGTTTTGAGGTTCTGGCTGATGCCAAAGTGTCCGGGATTTTGAGCGAAATCAGCCGCGAAGATGTGAATATGGATGCGCTGAAACTCGAGAAGGCTCCGAAAATAGCCGTCTATTCGCCAAAGGACAAATTGCCGTGGGACGACGCTGTGACCATGGCACTCACTTATGCCGAAATACCTTACACTGTCATCTACGATGAGGAAATTGTCAACGGAGAACTCTCAAAATATGATTGGCTACACCTGCATCATGAGGATTTTACAGGACAGTACGGCAAATTCTACGCCGCATACAAAAACACAGGCTGGTACACAAGCCAAGTTCACAATGCGGAGGAAGAAGCCCGCAAATTGGGATTCAACAAGGTGTCGAAGCTCAAACTTTATGTGGCGCAAACCATCAAGCAATATGTGGCCAACGGTGGTTTTCTATTTGCAATGTGTTCTGCAACAGACTCTTACGACATAGCACTTGCAGCTGCCAGCACAGACATCTGCGACTCAATGTACGATGGCGACGGCATGGACCCCAACGCTCAATCGAAACTCAACTTTGACAACACTTTCGCATTTCAAAACTTCACACTCGAGCGCAATCCGCTAGTTTATGAGTATTCAGACATTGATGTGACCTCAACACGCCACGTTGCCCGTGAAGATGACTATTTTACACTGTTTGAATTTTCGGCCAAATGGGACCCTGTTCCCACAATGCTTTGCCAGAACCATGAAAGCACTGTTCGGGGGTTTATGGGTCAGACAACAGCCTACAAGGCCAATCTACTGAAGCCCAATGTGTTAGTGATGGGAGAAAACAAATCGGCTGGTGAGGCGCGCTACATTCACGGAGAACTCGGACAAGGCACTTGGACATTTTATGGCGGCCACGATCCGGAAGATTATCAGCACTTTGTTGGCGACAAACCGACAAAACTCGAGATGTACCCTAATTCGCCCGGCTATCGGCTTATATTAAATAATGTGTTGTTTCCTGCTGCCAAGAAGAAAAAAATGAAAACATAAAAAAGGCAGGGCAAAATCCCCGCCTCTTAATCTAGTTTATTGATCAGACGTATTACTGATCATTAAAACAATTTCAAATCCTCATCAGCCTCAGTCTCAACTTTTTCGTGTTTACGGAAGACATACGATACTCCATATTCAGCAGCCTTTTCGCGCTTTAAGGCGGGGGAAAAGTTGCAGAAATGGTCTTCAATCTCGTTCCAAAGGTTAAGAATTATGCTGTCGGCCTTGCCGCGAAGTTCCGATATTTTCGCAAGTGCCTTTGAATTAGACTCTTGCAGTCCTTTTTGCGATATGTTCAAACGGACAAAATCTTCATAATGGACCTTCACACGAGCGATAGTGGGGTTTGTAACAGGCGACAATCCTTCCGAAATGCGATTCTGCTCACCATCGATGAGTTTTTGCCCCCACTCTATAACATCACGCTCGGTATTGAGCTGCGGAAGTTTGGTTTCATCCGACGGCAAATCAAAATATTTGCGGGTATCAGGCTTCATCTCACCGCGAGCGATGGCAAAATTCAGAACCTGAATAAAATGCGATATATATAGGCGTGCCTTACGGAAACTCTCCTGATGCTGCTTGTTCTTCGAAGTTTGACGTTCGAAAACATCGCGCTGCATCATGATAGCCTGATTAAATTCTGGCAGAAAATAGCGCAACTCCTGAAGGGTGGCAGCACTATATGGCAAATCCATCGGCAAAACATTTTCCGATTTTGCAAGTGCCTTTTGCATTGCACGCAAACGCGCACTATCCGTGTTTGGTAACCTCCTGTATGGCATGATTCAAAATATAAAATATGTGTGTTTGAAAAACGCTACGAATATAGGGCACTTGTTTTAAAAATGCAACTATTCGCAAAAATATTTTTCTAATTTTCAGAATGTTAATAAAAAGCAAGAAAATTCTTACGAACTAATCATCTATTAATCAACATGATAATAACCAATGATAAACAGAAATAATAATGTAATAAACATGGTTTTAAACGAAAATCTGTTGAAAAATATCGGCAAGAAGCAATGAAAGGACACCCACAGCCATAGAGAAAAATTGAAAAACTGAGGAGAAAACGATTTGCGTTGATGCCTCAAAAGCATAAGCTTTCAACTGGTGGTTAAGCTGAAAGACGAAACATAATGAGAACCAAACCAGGCAAACGCTTGCAGAAATAAAAATTGATAAATGCAAAAAATACGCGCATCCAGAATCTTGTGAATCGTAACGAATCACACAGGATTCCGGAAAAACATGCAACTAACGGAAATGTACTTTTTTTCGTTTAGCCGTAAAACAGGCTTCTATTCTCCCTCAACCTTACACTCGCGGAAGTTCATTTCGGCTTGCGCTTTCTCGCGCGGCATTGTGAAATAGGTGCAGGTGGCCTCGGTGCAGACTGTGCCCTCGCTATCAACAATTTGAGCATCGATAATAACAATGTTGCGGCGCTGCTCGCGAATGTGGCCGCTAATGGTGATTTTGCCCTTGCTGATTAGCACGGGGCGGCGGTAGCGCGTTTCCATCTTCGATGTCACGCCCGCAGTTTGCAGTTTGCGCGTCACCACCCAACCGCAGAGTTCGTCGAGCAGGGTGGCCTGAATGCCGCCGTGCAGCGTGTCGAGCCAACTCTGATAGTTGGTGTTCGGCTGCCACTCGGCCACAATGTTGTCGCCGTCCTCGAAGAAGCAAAGGTGAAGGCCGAACGGGTTGTCGGGCGAGCATCCGAAGCAGTTGTACTTGGCCATTGTCGCCCACGGATTTATAATGCGTTTCAAATCCATTTTATTTTATTTATTTACAATTGTTTGTATATTATTTCTCTATGGCGTAATGAGAGAAAATGCCGCCACATCTTCACAAAAAGAGTACCAATTTTGAGAAAGAAAAAGGCGACAGACCGATAAACAACTGATATTAACCACGGAAAGCACAGAACTTGAATTTTCAATTCCGTGTTTTCAGTAGGCAATTGAACTTGTTCGATTGCCGTTTTTTATTGTTTCCGTGTTTTTCGTGTGTTCCGTGGTGAAAAATAAAGTTCAGTGTGAATTATGGCCAAGAAAAAATGTGGAATCTTCGAAAAAAATTGGTTTTTAGAATAAATTCTATTGTAAATTAGCAACCGACAATGAGACAACTGCGAAAATACGCTACAATGCTGACACTCATACTGTTGAGTGGGTACATTGTTTGTCTGTTTGCCGACGATTTCGACAACACGGCATTTGCGCAAACCGAAATGCAGATTGGCGCTGAATTCGACAACGACGATTTTGACGACGACGGGACCGACGATTTCTGCATCAGCCGCCCCACAACTTCGCAACGCGTATCAAACACTCTGAACTGCAACGTTTTATGCGGTAAAGAGCAGACCGCGGCAAAGCGCTCATCGGCGCAAATGTCGGGACTGACGCACAGCCTTGCGCCCAACAAAGGCAACAACTCGGCCTCATATTATTCTGAAATTAAAGGTGGTGTGGACTGCGGTTTGCACCATCTTTTTTTATATCAATTCATTAACTTAAAATTTTTACACAATGAGAAAGTTTTTTTCAATTGCGTTTTTGGTGCTGGCTTTCGCACTAAACGCGTGTTCGGGTGAGCGCAAAGGCAGTTTCGAACAATTGCCGAAAAACGCGCAAGAGATTATTGTTCAGCATTTTGACAAGACAGCAATCGCATCTGTCAAAATCGATAACGACGACAAGACGACTGAATACGAAGTGCGTTTTGCCAACGGCGCCGAACTCGATTTCGACCAAGACGGCAATCTGAAAAAGATTGAATGCAAGCCGAATCCAGTGCCTGAAGCGCTGATTGCAAGCGAGATTGTGGCTTACGTGAAAGAAAACTACCCATCGAGCCTGATTGTGGAATGGGAAAAAGAGAAACGTGGCTCGAAAATTGAGTTGAACAACGGCATTGAACTCATTTTCAATAACTTAAATCAGTTTGTAGGTATCGATAAATAACAGACAGGCTGTGCGGCAACGTGCAGCCTTTATTTTTTTTGCAATATGAACATTATCAGCATTCTAACGGCCATTCTCACACTCTTGGCGGGCATCGGTGTTTTTCTGATTGCCTGCAATGTTATGAGCACCCATCTTGAGAATGCGAGCAGTCATAGTTTGAAACGCCTTTTTGCCAAAACGGGCAAGAGCAAATGGCTGGGCGTCGGCATTGGAACGGTTGGCACGGCGGCCATTCAAAGTTCTGGCGCAGTGACGGTTATGGTCATCGGTTTTGTCAACGTGGGCATAATGTCGCTGGCGCAGGCGGCCACGATAATCTACGGCGCCAACATCGGCACGACCGTTACAGCGCAGATTGTGGCGCTGGGTATGTTCGGCGGCAACAGCCTGTCGACAACCGTCATTTTCTCGGCGTTTACGGGCATTGGCGTTTTTATGGCAATGTTCGGCAAACGCGAGCGGCTGAAGTTGTGCGGCAACATTTTGGCTGGCTTCGGCTTGCTGTTTGTGGGTCTGCACACAATGTCGAACGCTATGGACGACTTTGCCTCGCTCGACTCGGTTAAAATGTTTCTGGCGAGCATTGGCAACCCATTGATTCTGGTGCTGATAGGCACGCTGCTCACTGCCATAATCCAATCGTCGTCGGTGCTGACATCGATAGTTATCACAATGGTTTTCAGCGGACTTATCAACCTCAACCAAGGCATCTATCTGACAATGGGCTCGAACATCGGCTCGTGCGTGGTGGCCATAATTGCGGCCATCGGCAGCGGCACCAACGCCCGCCGCACCGCCCTGCTGCACCTTGTGTTCAATGTTATGGGTGTTGTGCTGTTCCTGCTTATCGCGCTGGCACTCAACTTGTTCTCAAAGTCGGCTGTTGATTTTGGGCGAATTTTCGAAATCTTCTTCCCGCACGCGCCTCAACTGCAATTGGCAATGTTCCACACCATTTTCAACGTCTGCACAATGCTGGTCGCACTGCCGCTGACCGAGCGCCTTGTGAGCCTCGTCTGCCGCATAATTCCCGACGCGCCGAGTGTCGAAAACGCCGACAAGCCGCATCTCTACTTCCTCGACGAGACAATGCTGCGTACGCCGATTATGGCCGTCAGGCAGTTGAAGGCCGAGTTAGAGAATATGGCCGATATGGCTGTCAGAAATTTCCAACTGTCAATCGAGATTGTTACAAATCTGGATTTCAAGAATTTAGAGCGATTTAAAAAGACCGAGAGCGAACTCAACTTTCTGAACAGCGAAATCACTCGCTACGTGGTTGCGTTGTCGGGCAAGCCAATGAGCGATTTCGACAATAAGTTCCTGAATTCGAGCATCAAAAGTGCGAGCGACCTTGAGCGCATCGGCGATTACGCGGTGAACATTGTGGAATACGCCACCAATCTGAAACAGCAGGAAGCGTCGTTTTCGGCGGCGGCCATAAATGAGATTGGCGAAATGAACGGGCTGATTGCCGATTTGTATAAAGAGATTAAAACGGCTTTCCACGACCACGATTTTGCGGCTCTTGAAAGGGCAAATCTGATTGAAGACAAGATAGATAGCATCACCTTACGAATGGAAAGCAACCATATTGAGCGGCTTGTGGCGGGCGAATGCAGGCCGCAGGTTGGCGCCGAATATATCTCGCTTGCGCAAAACTCTGAGCGCGTTGCCGACCATTTGATAAATGTTGGCAAGAGTATTAGGAAGTTTGCTTTGCAGGATTAAACGTAAACTACAACTTCTCCAGCACAAATCGTAACATCTTGTTATACAGGTGCCAACGCGTGTTGCCGCCGTAAATGCTGTGGTTGCGGTTGGTGTAGACGAAATAGTCGAACTGCTTGTTGGCCTGAACCAGCGCCTCGCACATTTCGGCCGAGTTTTGCCAATGCACATTGTCGTCGGCACTGCCGTGAATGAGCAGCAGATTGCCCTGTAAATCAGAAGCGTGCGTGATTGGCGAGTTGTTGTCGTAGCCATCGGCGTTCTCCTGCGGCGTGCGCAGAAATCGCTCAGTGTAGATATTGTCGTAGTAGCGCCAGTTGGTGACAGGCGCAACCGCAATGCCAGCATTGAATGTGCCGTTGCCTTGCGTCATACAGTTGAGCACCATAAAACCTCCGAAACTCCAGCCCCAAATGCCAATGCGGTCGGCAGCAACGTATGGCAGCGATTTCAGATAGCGGGCGGCGGCAAGTTGGTCGGCGAGTTCGTATTTGCCTAACTGCAAATAAGTTACCTTGCGGAATGCCTCGCCACGCGCACCTGTTCCGCGGCCGTCGCAGCAGAAAACAATGTAGCCGTTGGCGGCCAGCACCTGCTCCCAGCCAGCATCGAATTGATTGAGAACCTGCTGAGAGTTTGGACCGCTATATTGCACCATCAGCACGGGATATTGCTTTGCAGGATTGAAATCGTGCGGCTTTATCATCCACGCATTCAGGCTGATACCTTCGTCGGTGGTGAATTGCAGAAACTCCTTCGGGCAGAACTGACGGCTTTTCAACGTGTCGGCAAGGGCGGCGTTGTCCTCAAGCACACGCAACTGCTTGCCACTGCGTTCGTGCAGAGTGTAAATGGTTGGCGTTGAAGCATTTGAAAACTCGCTAATATAATATTTGAACCCTTTGCTGAAAACAAAATCGTTGGTTCCCAACTGCCTGCTTAACAATGTTTTAGCCGTGCCATTGGCTTTCACTGAATAAACGTCGCGGTTTGGCGCTCCGCGCTCTGCACTTTGGTAGAAAATGGTGTTGGTGCGCTCGTCAAATCCGTAGAAATCAGTAACATCCCACTCGCCTTTGGTAACCTGATTGAGCAGCGTGCCGTCGGCTTTGTGCAGATAAATGTGGCTCCAGCCGTCGCGCTCGCTCATTATCAAGAATTTAGAACCGTCGGCATTGAATGTCAGATAGTCGAAAAACGACTCGTCGATATACCACTTATTTTGCTCATCGTAAAACACTTGCGTGGTTCCGTCGGCGGGATTGGCATAGAGCAGTTCAAGGTGGTTCTGCAAGCGGTTCAGCCTGTAAACCACCAACTTACCAGCAGGCGACCACATTATGCGCGGAATGTATTGGTCTGTTTCCGCGCCAACATCGATTTGAGTCTTGCGGCCATCGGAAAACGAATAGTTCCAGACAGTTACAACCGAATTGGCCTCGCCAGCCTTGGGGTATTTGTAGAAATAGGTCGACGGGTAGAGCGCGTTTTCAGCCTTGTGCGGCGCTTGGCCAGCAAAAACCGCGAAGCCATAAGTGCGCACCGCCGACTCGTCGAAGCGGCACCACGCCAGATTGCGGCTGTCGGGCGACCAGCAGAAAGCGCGGTTGTACTCAAACTCCTCCTCGTAAACCCAGTCGGGAATGCCGTTGATTATCTTGTTGAACTCGCCGTCGGTTGTTATCTGCGACTCCGTACCGTCAGTCAAGTTTTTGACATACAGATTGTTACCACTGACATACGCCACCATAGTGCCATCGGGCGACAGTGTCGCCACCTGCTGACGGCGACTGTCGGACACAGCCGTGAGTTTCTTGGCGGCAACGTCCCAAACGTAGTAATTGGCTGTAAATGAGCGTCGATAGATATTCTGCCGATTGGTGTAGAAAAGTATTTTCCGCTCGTCGGCACTGAATCTGAAGTTCGACAAATAGTTTATCGCGCTGTCGCCAAACTGCTCCACCGTGGCCAATGTAGCCACTTTTTCGCCAGTCTTGTAACTGTATTTTGCTATCGCCAAACCATCCTCAATAACAGCATAATGCAGCCCGTCGCTCATCGGGGTGATAGCATCAATGCCGTTCTCGTAGAACGTGCCTTTTCTCATTATGTCGTCGAGAGTGATTTTGCTGCCAATTTGCGCTAATGAAGTGAGCGACAAAAAGATGGCGAACGAAAGTATTGTCAAACGGATGGTTTTCATATTACAATTGTGTTATTCAACAACGCAAACATAATGCCATTTTTTGAATTTGAACTTACCGTTGACCAACTCAATAAAAAACGACTTCCAACTCAATGTGGGATTACAATTTTCTCATACAATAACCCATTTTTAAATCATTGTTGAGTAAAAAAGTGTGCCATATAAATAGATAATTTCAAAATTCAGTGTTGTTTTTTTTAAAATCGCTCATCGTAAATTACTATAAATCTGTGGCATCAACACTAAAAACAATGTTTTGCATGACGAATAAACTTTTTTTCTATTTAACTCTTGCGTGAATCAAAAATTGCCGTACATTTGCAACGCTTTTGAGAGACAAAGCAACAAGTTCTTAAAAAGGGCGCTTAGCTCAGTTGGTTCAGAGCGTCTGCCTTACAAGCAGAGGGTCGGGGGTTCGAATCCCTCAGCGCCCACTAAGCCTTGCGATGAAAATTGCAAGGCTTTTTTGTTTCCGTTAATCACACATTTGTAGTTACTTTGCCATCGATTTAAAACAACAAGATATGAAACCAACACTTTTAATATTGGCAGCCGGAATGGGCAGCCGCTATGGCGGGCTGAAGCAGCTCGACCACCTTGGAACATCGGGCGAGACGATTATGGACTATTCGGTTTTTGATGCCGTCAGAGCCGGATTCGGCAAGGTGGTATTCGTCATCCGCCGCAGTTTTGAAAATGAATTCCGCGACATGTTCATCAAGAAACTTGAAGGCAAAGTGGCTGTTGAGCTTGTCTATCAAGACTTAGAAAATATCCCGGCAGGATTCAGCATACCAGCTGACCGCACAAAACCTTGGGGCACCGGTCATGCCATTCTGATGGCAAAAGACGTTATAAACGAACCTTTTGCTGTTATCAACGCCGATGACTTCTATGGTGCAGGTGCTTTTGAAGTGATGGCCAAATATCTGACCAACGGCGTCAAGGACACCGAATACGCAATGAACGGCTACCAGTTGAGCAAAACCCTGTCCGACTTCGGCACTGTGGCACGCGGCATCTGCTCGGTTGACGCCGACGGTTTCCTGACCGACATCAAAGAACGTACAAGCATTGAACGCAAAAACGGCAAAATCATTTTCACAGAGAACGACAAGGAGGTTGAACTCGACGAGAATGTGCCCGTATCGATGAACTTCTGGGGCTTCGCGCCAAATCTTTTCAAACATCTCGAAGAGAAGTTTGTAACATTCCTGAAGGCAAACGCTGCAAACCCGAAATCGGAATTCTACATTCCATTCGTGGTTGACGACCTGATGAAAGAAGGCAAAGTTAAGACCAAGGTGCTGCCCGCCAACGCAACGTGGTTCGGTGTCACCTACAAGGAAGACCGCCCCGCAACAGTGGCCAAGATTGCCGAACTGGTTGAACAAGGTTTGTATCCGAAGAAATTATGGTAACCTAGATGAATCGGTGAATTATTTTATAGGTTCACCGATTCAATTCTTCAGAAAATCGTCGAAATACTGCAGAATCCGCTTGAAAAGGTGCACGCGGTCGGGGCCGATAACGTTGTGCTCGTGCTGTGGGTAGACGGCGTAATCGACCAGCACATCCGCCTCGACGGCGTTCTGCAACAGCCTCAGACTGTTCTGCCATACCACCACGGGATCAATATCGCCGTGAATGACAAGCAAACGGCCGCGCAGGTTGCCGATGCTGTCGGCCACGCAGTTGCGCGCGTAGCCTTCGGGGTTCTCCTGCGGCGTGTCCATATAGCGCTCGCCGTACATCACCTCGTAAAGGCTCCAGTCGCACACCGGGCCGCCCGCCACGCCCGCTTTAAACACGTTGTTGTGGTTTTCCATCATCGATACGGTCATAAATCCGCCAAAACTCCAGCCGTGAATGCCAATGTGCGCTGTATCGACGTATGGCAGGCTCCGTAAGTAGTTGATTCCCACCATTTGGTCCTCCATTTCGCAGGTGCCAAGCCGGCGGTGGATGCAGTGCTCGTACTCAACGCCACGGCTTTCGGTGCCGCGGTTGTCCATTGTGAAGACAATGTAGCCCTGCTGCGCGAAGTACAATTTCCACGTCGATGCGCCGTAGAGCCAACTGGCGTCAACGAGTTGCGAGTGCGGGCCACCGTACATATAATCGATTACAGGATAGGTCTTTGTGGAGTCGAAATCGGGCGGCAAGATGAGCCTTCCGCAAAGGTCGAAACGTCCGTCGGCACTCTTCAGATTGACGGTTTTGATTATCGGCAGAGTGTAACCCTCGTAGGTGTTGCGGACGTTTTTCAGCGTGTCGATGACCTTGCCGTCGGCAGCGTTGCGCAGGGTGCTCAAAATGGCGTAGTCGGGTGCCGAAAAATCGTCGACAAAACGGCTGCACGCCTTGCTGAACCGCGCCGAGTGAACGCCGTAGCCGCTGCTCAAACGCGTCATTTTGCCCTTCAGGTTCACCTTGTAAATGTCGCGCGTCAGGTAGCCCTGCTCGTTGGCTTGGAAAAAGATTTCTCCGCTTTCGCGATTGCAGCCGTAGAGGGCGGTTACGCACCAGTTGCCGCGAGTGAGTTGTTTGGTTTTCAATGTCTTGATGTCGAAAAGATAGAGATGTTTGAAGCCGTCGCGCTCGCTCACCCACACAAAGCGGTTGTTGTCGATAAACAGCGGCGGAATGCACGGCTCAACCCATTCGGGGTTCTCCTCCTCAAAAAGCGTCTTCACAAGCGAGCCGTTGGTAGCGCTGTACTGATTGAGCCACAAGTGGTTCTGCTCGCGGTTCAGTTCGGCCACCAACAAAAACTTGTCGTCGGGCGACCAGGCGATGTTGGTGAAATAACGGTTTACAGGTGAAGTGGTTTTAAGATAGATAACGTTCTCGTTTTCAGTATTGTAAATGCCAATTTGCACCTCGTGGCTCGTCTCGCCGGCCATTGGGTAGCGGATGGGCGCGGTGGTTGCCTCACGCATGGTTATGTCCACAATCGGATACTCGCCAACCATACTCTCGTCCATTCGGTAGAACGCCAGCAGCCGCCCGCTTTCCGACCAGAATGTGCCTTTCTCAATGCCAAACTCGTTGCGATGAACAGACTGCCCATAGACGACGCCGTCCGTTGTCTGTTCGTTAACTTTGTGATTACCAGTATTTCCAGCCACATACAAGTCGGAGTTCAAACTAACAGCGGCGTGGCGGAAATCGGGTGCAATGTCAATTTCACCATCATTGTTGATTTGAGTTATCGAATCAGCTATTACATTGTTTTTCAAATTGATACCATATGCGGCTGAGTTTTTTTCAGAGTAAACCCAAATAGTTTCAGCAGATTGCCAGCCCAACACATAGCTCATTGGTTGTTTCTTATTGTCAGCCAGAACCTTACCAATCCTTTGTCGTGTAACAATACTGTCACCAATGCGAAATCCATGGTTGTCGGTAACAACAAAAACATCGCTGTTGCTAACGAATTGTCCCTGGACAGGATAGTTGTAATGCTCGTAAAATTCAGTTCCGCCTGGCACTGTATTCTCCAGTGTAAGAGGCTTTTGCGCCCAAACGGAGGTTGTGGCCGTAATAATTACGGCAGCTATCGCCATTTTCTTGCACATATCGGTTTGTTTTCTGCAAATGTAAGCCGAATTTGCCTTGCTGGTGCATTATTCGTGCGCTGCCACAACAGATTTCGATTTATTTGCAAACAAAATCACAGAAATACTTGTTATAATACATTCCGTATTAAAAAAATGTCGAAATTGAGAGGTCAAAAAAACGCATCAGATTGTCACCAGTTAGAAATATAACTAATTTATTGATAGCTACCGCTTTTTCTGCGCTGTCAATCCCGCTTTCGGCACAAGATGCCGACAGCCTTCTGCAAGTAGCGCGCGCGCTGCCCGACAATGCGGAAAAGCTCGAAGCCATAGAAAATGTGTGTCATTTACACCCGAATGTTGATACGGTTGAGAAATATGCTCAAATTGAGATTGATATGGCGCGGCGATTGCAAATGCCTTATTTCGAGGCATCGGGCAACGACTATTTGAGCTGGGCAAGTCACTGCAAACTCGATTTTATGCAGTCGCTGAGCTATCGTATGGCGGCAATTCAGATTTGGGACTCGCTGGGCCGCGACTCAGACCTGGCTTTCTCGTATATGAACTACGCCACAACACTGATGTCGATAGAAAGCTACAATCTGGCTGATGAGTACTACCAGAAGTGTTTCGAGATATACTCGCGTTTGGGCGACTCAGCGCGAATGTCGCGCGTGTGCCAGTATCTGGGCTTTCTCAACATCGGTAACATGGCCTACGACAATGCCGATGAATACTATCGCCGCGCACTCGAGATAAACACTCGGACAGGCAACAGCCGCGGGATGATTTACGACTATTCGGGACTCGGGTATTCGGCACTTGAGCGGTTCCATAATCACGAAAGTGATACGAACATGACGATCCTGCAAACCGCTAAACAACTGTTGCTCAAGTCGTTCAGCTTGGCTAACAATATCGGTGACCTCAGCGGACAACTCAATTCTCTGTCAAAGTTGAGCGATGTTTACAACTGTGAGGCTAAGCTCGACAGCCATCGGTGCGCTCAGTTGCTCGATTCGAGTCTCTACTACTACCGCATCGGAATTGGAATTGTTGATGAATATGGTTACGATTTTGCCTACATCGATTTGCGGAAAGCTTATATCAATTATCTGATACAGAAAAAGATGTACGCGAAGGCCTATGCCGCCATCAACGAAACTGAAGCAGAAATACTTAAACACGACGGTGGTGACGAAAATCTGCCGATGCTCTATCAGGCTCGGATTGACTATTACTTGGCCGTTGGGAATTATGCTGAGGCTTATCGATATTCGAATCTGCAATACTCTGATTTATTGGCAGAAAACGCAAAAAGCAATCTGTACACGCTGACGCAGACCAAGTTTATGACCGAATATTCGGCAAAAATCAACAAGCGTATGATGGAGGAGCGCGAACGCGAACTGACACACAAAATCAAAGAGTCCACTCAACGGAGAATCATAATTGTCACTCTGGTGGGGCTTGCTTTGGTATCGGTTCTGGCAGTGCTGTTTTTCATCAGTACAATAAAGCGCAAACGCATGAACGGATTGCTCGATGCTAAAAACCAACAACTTGCAAATGCCCAGCGGAATCTGCTTGAACAGAACCGACTCATCAATGAAGCCAACAATAAAATCATCTCAGGAATCCGTTATGCCCGTCATATTCAGGATGTTGCAATGCCCAACACCGACCTTCTGAATTCTATTTTCGACGAGTGCATGGTGATTTTCCGCCCGCGCGACATTGTGAGCGGTGATTTTTATTGGGCCACGCAGATTGGCCGCTATAAGGCTTTGGCTGTGGCCGACTGCACGGGGCACGGAGTCCCAGGCGCGTTACTCAGCATTTTGGGAATCTCCATGCTCAACGACCTTGTGGCCAGTTCAAACATGCACGCGCCCGAAGTGTCACCCGCGAGGCTGCTTAACACTCTGCGCACCAAGATGCGCGAATCGCTGCGCCAGAAAGCCGACGACTATACCAATCAGGACGGAATGGATATTGCCTTATGCGTTTATGACACCCAAGCACACTGCCTTCAGTATGCCGGAGCTTTTCGCCCACTGCTGCTTATGCGCCACGGCGAGCTGATTCAGTATGAAGCTGACCGCATGCCAATTGGTGCAAACATGAACATAAACAAACCGTTCACTAACAATATTATAGATATTGAGCCTGATGACATTGTCTATATTTACACCGATGGCATTACCGACCAATTCAGTGCTACCGATAACGCCATCAAATTTACAGCGCCGCGCCTTCGCAGTTTAATTATGGCAAATTATCAACTGCCATTCCCGCAGCAAAGAATCATAATCGAAAAAGCCTTCGACGACTGGCGCACATCGCCGACAACTGGCGAAATGATTCACCAAACCGACGACATGCTGCTTGTTGGCGTGAAATTCGGATAGCTGCAATAGAAAAAGACGGAATTTATTCCTCAGTTCCAATCAACCATACATCGAAAATAAGCGTTGCAAATGGAGGAACGGGGCCAACTTGCTGGTCACCGTAGGCCAATGGCGATGGAATTATCAGTGTTGCACGACCGCCCTTACGCATCTTTGCCACACCTTCTTCCAAGCCGGGAATTACCTGCATTGCTCCCAAACGGAATTTCAACGGTTCACGACGTCCGTAAGATGAGTCAAACATCTGCCCGTTCAGGAAATAGCCTTCATAGTGAATGGCGACCATCTTGCCAGGGACAGGTGCCGGTCCTGTACCTTTTTCTTTTTCAATAATATACATACCACTCAATGTAGGCTCTGTGTCAATATTGTTTTTTTGAAGATACTCACTAAGCAACTGGTCTTCTTCACGTTCACCTGCAATGCGGGCATCATTGCGGTCACGCTCAAACTCTTCGAACGGAATCACATCAACCATTTTTACTGAAACTGTCAGCAAACTGTCGCCAGCTTGAGCGTTATTATTGACATAGAACTGTGCAGACATACGGAACACGGCGCTATCGCCCTTGTGCATCATCAGCAAACCTTCCTCCACCGACGGTCGCCCAGCAGGGGCAGCCTTCAGTTGCATCTTGAAAAGCGGCGTTTCGTCAACCACCGCTCCAGCTTGGTTACGACATGTCAGACGGATAGCCACAACATCGTTCACCACTGGCTGCAGAGCATCATTGTTGCGGATAACAAATTGATACTCAAGTCCAGATTCGGTGGTTTGAATCCATTTTTGCACGATGTCAGAAAAAATGTGGCCAGTGCCGTAAATGCTAAAACGTTGTGTCTCATGATGCGATTGTTTTTGCAAATGTAATCAGAAAAATATGGGCAAATATTAAAGTTTTTGATGTAAAGTTTAATGGGTAATTCGTCAATATATATCTTTGCCCCGTTTTGTTGCCGCCTGCGATTCCGCATCTGGCATTAAAAGGGAATCCGGTGCAAACCCGGAGCAGTCCCGCTGCTGTAAATCTCGCTGACGGGCGGTTCAAACTCTCACTGCCACTGTCCGCAAGGACGGGAAGGCGAACCGACCTGAGATGAGCCAGAAGACCTGCAAAACGTTTCGCCGAAAGGCCTCGAGGAAGGAACCATCGGCAGGTGATTTAATTAATTATGAGGTTATTAACCGTGAGTTTCGCAGTTATGGCGAGTGCTTTGCTGTGGGCTGTGCCGTTGTTCGCGCAAAGCGACAGCACCATCCATCGCGATGTGGAGGCTGTTGATGTGGAGGCGCACACGCAGAAGCGACAAGCTGTGCCTATGCAGACAATGTCAGCCATTGAGATTCAGCAACTTGGCGTGCAGAATCTGGCCGATGCCGTGCGGCGATTCAGCGGAACCAACGTGAAGGATTACGGTGGCGTTGGCGGCCTGAAAACTGTGTCGGTGCGAGGCTTGGGCGCGGCACACACGGCTGTCAGTTACGATGGTGTGGTGGTGAGCGACTGCCAGGCGGGACATATCGACATCGGGCGTTTTGACATTGGCAGCATCGAGACCATTGCGCTCACTATCGGACAACCCGATGGCTTGCTGCAATCGGCGAGTGCTTTCGCACAAGCAGCAATGCTTTCAATATCAACTCGGAAACCCAACTTCGCCCAAAGGCAGACCGATGCCAGTGTGCGGCTGAAAGGCGGCTCGTTCGGCTATTTCGATACGCAGGTTGAGGCTGCTCGGAAAGTGTGCCACTCAACGCTTTCGGGTACAGCGCAGTTTATGCGTAGCGACGGCGATTACCGCTACACCATTCCAAACGTTGACTCAACTGAGAGGGGCCGTCGCGACAATTCCGACATTCGCAGTGCACGCGCCGAAATCAACCTTACAACCTCCGACAGCAGCCGTTTCCAAAACCACCTGAAGGCGTACGGATTCTACTCTGAACGCGGTTTGCCCGGGTCGGTTATCTTCTATTATCAACAGGCCAACGAGCGACTTGCCGACAAAAACTTTTTTGTGCAGAACGACTGCCGTTTGCGCTTGCGTAACAATCTAATGCTCAGATTTCAAGCCAAATACAACTATTCGTGGAACCGCTACGAAGAACGCAACGTGATGTATACTAACGGTTTGCGCACCGATTTGAACACGCAGCACGAAGGCTATTTGTCGGTTGCAGGGTTGTGGAGTTGGCGACCGATTGATGTGTCGCTCGCCGGCGATATGATTTACAACACGTTGGAAAGCAATATGAAGGGCAATCCGCAGCCGCGCCGTCTGACGCTTCTGTCGGCACTGAACGTTCGTGCTGTTTTGCAACGTTTTGAGGCAACGGCAACTCTTGTGGCGCGGCATGCAAGCGAGAAAGTGGAGTTTGGTTCCCGTCCCGACAATATGAAACGGCTCACCCCTGCGTTAAGTCTGAAATGGAGCAGCTACCTGATAACCATTCGCGCAATGGCGAAGGAAACTTATCGTGTGCCGACATTCAATGAGTTGTATTACACCACGTTAGGCACCACTGGCCTGAAACCAGAGGAGGCGCGCGAGTTGAATGTGGGTTTCGATTTAGACATCAGCAAATTCGATTTTTCAGCCGATTTTTATGCCAATAATGTTGATAACAAGATAGTTGCAATCCCTACACTGTATATTTGGAAGATGGCAAACTACGGCAAAGTCGAGGTTTTAGGGGCCGATGTTGCTGCCGGAACTGAATTCGACATTGCTGATGTGCGACTGAAAATCACCGCAAACTATTCGTATCAAAAAGCCATAGACGTAACCGATAGTAACTCAAAACTTTATAAGTCGCAGATTCCGTACACGCCTTTGCATTCGGGCAAGGCGGCGGCAGTTGCATCATTCGGGAAATACTCACTATCAGTAACATCAATCGTAACGGGCAAACGCTACTTTCGAGAGTACAACATCAAAGACAACGAAATTGAGCCGTACGCAGAGTTTTCGGCTACGGCAACAAGGCGTTTCGACATTGGCGGAAGCCAACTAACTGCCAGTTTCTCGTGCCTAAATATTGCTGATAATCAATATAGTGTAATAAAATACTACCCGATGCCGGGCCGACAATTTCAATTGCAGTTTTCTTTTTTGTTATAAACCTTTAAATTTTATTTAAAATGAAAAAACAATTTGTTAAAATTCTGAGTTTGAGTGCTTTGCTGATAGGCACAGCGATTGTTTATTCATCGTGCGACAAAGATGACGATGATAATGTTCCTGACAACAATGGAACGGATGTTGTTAATACAGATAGTATTGCAAAGGCTGATAGTATCGCAAGAGTTGATTCAATTGCGAAGGCTGATTCGATTGCGAAAGTTAACTCAATCAAACTTGCTAAAAAGATTTACATCCTGAACGAAGGCTCGTGGGGTGGCAACAATTCAACTCTTGACGTGTATTATCCTAATGGCGAAAGTGATTATCAGTCAAAGATTTTTGCTGCAGCAAACGGCAAAGGTTTGGGCGATACCGGTGAAGATTTGATCGCTTACGGCGACCGACTTTACGTTAGCGTTTGGGGCTCGAACTATCTTGCAAAACTTGACAAAAGCGGAAAGATTGTTGAGCAGTATTCATTTACTGCAACCGATGGTCAACCGCGCCATCTTGCTGCAAAAGACGGATTTATCTATGTCTCAACTTATGGCGGTAAGGTTATGAAATTCGACACTACCACAATTGCTGCCTCCGTTGGTGCAGTTGAAGTTGGTCCGCATCCCGAAGAAATCTGCATCAGCGGAAACACTTTGTATGCCGCAATTGCAGGCGATTACACTGTTGCTTACGACAGCACATTGGCCGTTGTCGATTTGGCTGCATTCTCTTTGAAAGAAAAATTCACGGTCGCACTTGACCCCGAAAATGTTATGGCAATTGGCGAAAAACTGTATGTAATACATTATGATACATTGACTTGGGCAAGAGAAATAATGGAAGTCAACCCAGCCACAAAAAACAGCACAAAACTCGACGAAGGTGCAAAAATGGCAACTGATGGTACGAATCTGTATTATGTAAAATCGTTTACCGATTATTCGGATTATCCTAATACTAAAACCGTTACATCGTTTGTAAAAAAAGGTTCCAATGATTGCCCGTTCGATTTGACTTCGACACCCGAATTGTCATCGTCCATGGTATATCTTTTTGAAATTGATCCTGATAATGGTGATTTCTACATTGGTACAACCGACAGCATGACACCAGGTACAATTTACCGTTTCGACAAGACTGGCAAATTCATCACGAAATTCGAAACAAGCGGCACCAACCCAAGCCATGCTGCTTTTGTTAAATAATTGCTTCACAAAGAAATGCGGATGATTCCGAGCATCCGCATTTCTTAATCTTTTAAGGAATTGAAAAAACTAATTTTCATATTATCAGCCATATGTGGCGTTTCGCTGCAATCGTGCCACAATCAGCACCAATCAATTGGAGGCGAGCCGATTAGCCTAAAGTATGCCACCAATCTGAAAATAAGCCAGTTGGACAGTTGCACTGTTGTTGAATTGCGCAATCCGTGGGACACCGCGCGGCTGCTGCACGCCTACGTGCTTGTGCCCGCCGATTCGGCTCTGCCGCACTCGCTGCCCGCAGGAACACTTGTCCGCACGCCGGTGCGCCGCGCATTGGTTTACACGTCGGTGCACACGGGGCTGATTGTGAGTTTGGGGGCGCTCAATCAGATAGCGGGCGTTTGCGATACCGAATATCTGCAACAACCCGTTGTGCGTCAGCGCATTACCGACGGGCAGATTGTTGACGCTGGCAACGCTATGAGCCCCGACATTGAGCGAGTGGCCGAAATGCACCCCGACGCTGTGCTGCTGTCGCCGTTCGAGAATGGCGGCTACGGCCCGATTGAAAAAATGGGCATTCCGATTGTGGAATGTGCTGATTATATGGAAGTTTCGCCATTGGCTTGCGCCGAATGGATGCGTTTCTACGGTCTGCTTTTCGGTTGCGCCGACGTGGCCGACAGCCTTTTCAACGTGGTTGAGCGCAACTATTGCTCGCTGCGCGACTCGGCCTTGCAGACAACCACCCGCCCAACCCTGCTCACCGACCTGAAAACCGGCGCCGCCTGGTACGTGCCCGGCGGATGCAGCACCACAGGCCGTTTCTACACCGATGCCGGCGCCAATTATCTGTTTGCCGATTTCCAAAAATCGGGCGCCGTTCCGTTGGCTTTCGAGACGGTGTTTGAACGCGCCAACAACGCTGATTTCTGGCTGTTTAAGTACAACCGCGCCACCGATTACACTTACACCGCGCTTGCCGCCGAAAACGACCTTTACACGCAATTCTCGCCCTTCAACACTCGCAAAATCTACGGCTGCAACACCGATTACGTACCTTATTACGACGAAGTTCCGTTCCGCCCCGACTGGTTCCTGCGCGATTTGGTAAGGATTTTTCACCCGGAATTGCTGCCGGATTATGAGATGAGATATTTTTCTCCGTTGAAGTGATGAAAAAGTTAAGAAGGTGAGAGGTTTAAAAAGTTGAGTGCTGTGCGGTTGCGCGTATTTGATTGGTAATTAAGCCTGATTGCCAATTTTCTCTTTCACTAATTGTTTCAGTGCGTCCATCACATCGTCAACCGATGATTGTGATGCAGGCCGCGGCGTGCAGATGTCGTTGATGAAGTTATGGTTGAGGGCATCGGAAATTGCAAGAAGTAATTTTACTTCAATGTCATCACGTTTGTAAAGGTCATAAATATTTTGACGCGTTTTCCCGATTTTTCTTGCAAGTTCGGCGCTGTTGATATGGTTTTCTTTTACATAGTTTTTAACCAAATTGCCTATATGGATGTTATTCTTATTCATAATTCACCAATTTATAGGCAATTACATAAAACATTCACACAATTTGAAAGAATAATTATTTCATAAGAAAGAAATAATTTTACATTTTTGAATTTTTATTATTTTTATAGCGTTTAAGAATTAATTAAAAGGAGGATTTATTATGGAAAATCAACTTGAAGATGCTTTTCACGATAAAGAAATATCTGAAATGCGAGAAAGATTGTCAAAGCGCCCTGACATATTGAAAGAATATGACAATGTTATTCAAAAAATTGCGAATAACGAGTTTGGACAAAATCTCATTAATGATATGCAAAGGTTGTTAGGTGTAATTCTTGGCGATTTCACTGTAAGTCAAGTGATTTTGTCCATAAATCAAACTTGCGAAAAGTTTACTTATCCTGAAGACTGTGAATCCTTTATTATTCATAAAAAAGCAATGGCACTTTTTAATGCCATAAATAAATACATAGTGGACTGTGCGGACAATACTATAGTCGCTTAATATACTATTTATGAAAATATACTATTTATGAAAAAGAGTATTTTGATAGCATTGGCGGTTGCTTTGGCAATAAGTACGCAAGGACAGGTTGATGAGTGGGTAAATCCGTTTAAGGAATATGGTGTTTATGAATGTGTTCAAAAACAGTCCAAACATGAGATAGGAAAATGGTTTTTGAAAACCGCATATCTAAATGAGGAGAAGTGGAACAAATATCCTACTCTTGTAAATTACAACAACGAGACGTTTGTATGTATGAGCGATAGTTACTATGCTCTTGCCATAGTTTTGAGAAGACCTTATGATTTGGACAAACGCTATATTAATGTGGATTTGAAATATAATGCAATTCATTTTGATAGCAACGGTGAGAAAACAGATAATGATTTCTTGACTGCAAGAGTTTCGTTTATTGATTTAGTCAATGATGAGAAAGAGAAAGATTTGTTTGAAAAAACAGAAAGTTTGGAACAAAACACTTGTAATCATACAAAATATTTAAACTCGGCAGCTAATGGCACGTTAGTAACGGTAAGTGGTAATAGCAAGTATATCTGCATTGTTTTGGGTGGAACAAGAGAGGATAAGAGTGGTTACTGCTTGATTAACAACATTGAAATCACTTTCCGCGACAATGATTACATAGTGGATACAACCCCAACATCAGCATACTTAAAAAGTATTTCTACGAGCCGTATTATATGGATGAGAATGGTAACATACATTCAAAGAACGAATCAGTAACTTCAATAAATGATATGGAATCCAACACTTATGTATCAAACAATGTTCTCCACACTGACGAGCCATCAAGTGTGTATATCTTTAACGCAGGCGGTATCTTGGTTAAGACGGAGAACAACACCACATCGGTTGACTTGTCAGACCTTAAAAAAGGTGTTTACATTGCGAAAGTGAACGGTGCGCCTATTAAGTTTGTCCGATAGATATATTTCAATTTTATCTTTATCCGGCTGAAAGACGATATAGTTCTTTCGGCCGTTTTTTTGTTGGTGCAATGTGGAAAAAAGTATATTTGTGGCGAATCCCCTCAAGTGGAAAATATTGAGGTTCACCCATCTCTTGATGGGTTTATTTTTTAAGGAAAGATAAAAATAACGAATAACTCATAACAGTTTGAACCCCACCCGCACCTACATAATATTATCACTTCTGCTCGTCATTCTTGCCGTTGGTGGGGAATTATTATGAAACAAATGAGTTGTGAGGCCTGCTCAAAAAAAATTACAGCCGCGCCCGCATAGTCTGGAACGAGCTGTTTGGAATAAACCCCTCTTCATCGGCTGAATATTCGGGTTTCAGACGATTGACGAAATACATATCAATTTCGCCTTTGTGCTTGGCAGGTATCTTTCCCCGATACTCGCACACAAAATAGTCTTTAATCACATCGTATGTCTCTTTTGAGATGTTGACCTTGCCAGGTTCGCAGGCCGACTCCAAACGGCTTGCAGTGTTTACTGAATCGCCCCAAACATCGTATGCGGTCCGCGTCTTGCCAACAACACCAGTCACCACAGGCCCAGTGTGAATGCCTATGCGCATCAGCCAAGGATCTCTGCCAGAACGGGCCCGCTTTTCATCAAACGCTCTAACGGCATTCTGCAACCCAAATGCCGCCAGCACAATGTCGAACGGATGACTGTGATTAGGCATTGGAAGTCCACCGGCACACATGTAGGCGTCGCCTATGGTCTTGATTTTTTCAATGTAATTCCGCGCAAGCACATCATCGAAATCAGAAAACAACTCCTGAAGCGTGTCAATCAATTCGCGGGGATTCATTCGTTCTGCCCACTGCGTGAAATTCTTTATATCGGCAAAAAGCACCGATGCATTTTTATAGATTCGCGGAGTAGCCGAGCCTTTCGCTTTCAATTCATCAACTATTTCCGAAGGCAGCATATTTACCAACAATTCGTCGGAACGCCTTTTCTGCTTCTGAAGCTCCAATTCTGCTTCTTTAACATGGGTAATGTCAAGTTCGACTGCCATGAAGGAAACCTCGCCATCCATGCTGACACTGCGCGTAACCGTAACCTGTTTCCAGACGCACACATCACCTATTCCAATCGATTTTCCGACAAACGATGTTTTTTCCCTGTTGATGTCAAAATCCTTTCCCCCACTCCATTTTATATAGTCTGACAAGTGGGCGCCGACCTTTCCAACATATTCCGCCTCTGACAATCCGTACAGTTTTGTGAACGCCTGGTTCAGCGACTTAAGGTTGCCGTCACCGTCAAATATCAGCATCACATTCAGCTCGCCAATTGCATTTGCCATTTGCTGAAGTTGTGAGTTTTGTTTTCTCACAGCTCTGCATTTACGCCACATAAACCACGATAACACCAGCGACACAACCGCCACCAATGCGAGCAGACTAATATTTACAATCCCAATCAGCATTTATAATCATGTTTTCAAACTTGAGACCACATTGCCGTCCGTTTCGTTTTGTAGTCCAATCTGAAAAAGACTGCAAATTAAGCTATCATGCCGAAAAATACAACCGTTAAGGGCTGTTTTTTTTACTATCGCGGACTATTTCATCGGTTTTGGGGTGCCTGACCACATACAAATTCACCAATCTAACTTATACAGTCAGATATGTTTAGATAAAAAAAGCGGCATGAGAACTCATGCCGCTCCACTAATTTACTAACATCTTTTAATTATTCCTCATCAGGTTTTGAATCAATTCTCACTTTCAGAAGGAAGAAATAATTTTCATTGTCTTCCAAAGGCAGGAATTGATAATCGAGCTGACGGCCTGTTTTACGGGCAATATCAATAAGTCCCAAACCAGCTCCGCCCTTTTCTGAAAGCGTTCCTTCGCGGATCTGCTTCTTGTACAGAGCGTTCAAATCTTCCTTGTTAAGGCTGTTAATGTTGTCGATTGACTTTTTGAGACCTTCAATTTTCTCTTTCAGGATTCTATTGGCCGTAATCACACTCCAATAACCGTCTTTCTTGCCAACGATAAACAAACCGTTTCCAATACCATCGTTCTGGTCAACATCGTCAGAGTGCTTTGTCATGTTTTGCAGGCACTCCACCATAACGTGGAAAACTTTGCGCTTAACCGCCTTGTCTTCATTCGACTTGTCCATGTCGCGTTCCGCCATTGAAGTAAACATCTTCATAACCTCGTGGCTGAACTCACCTTCATATACCAGCGAAAATCCGTTGCTGGCCATCTCATCATGTAATGAGAGAACTGATTTGATAAGATTTATATTGGCACTCATAATGCTAAAATCACTTACTATTGTTGTTTAAACAGTGGCTAAGGTAAACTTTTTAATTAATCTACGCAAGAAAAAACCGCTTTACCTTTCCTTTTGTTTCAAATCATTTCTTTTTTGCTTTCGCAAGTTTCTGAAAATCTTTTGCCAACATTCCTTCTTTTGCTTTTTCGGTAATCATGTGCCATGCGAAATAGTACAGACGGGCATCAGACGCTCCGACGATGGCCTTATAGCAGCGGACGTCTTTTTTACGTGTTCCTTCTGGCCCCACTTTATGAAGCAGCACCACATCGGGATCGCGACGATCGATTGCAGCCTCGGCCTCTTCTCTCGACACAATTTTAAATTTGTATGGATAAAGCGATTTAATCTTTGCCTCGGTGTTGAGGTCGGGATTCAACTCCTCTTTAACCAGATAAAGTGTTTTGTCGTGGATGTCAGCCATCTGCGAATTATAGTATTTAAGAATGTTCTTTTTGGTGAGGTTAGGATTCTCTGATGTCAGTTTGATGTGGTTCTGAAGGAAACGGCAAAGCAAACCGAGCTTGTAACCGTAAGTTTCTTCGTCAACACCATTATAGCAAATTGGCACTGAAGCAATGTCAGGCATCTGGCGAACATACTCGTAATCGCCGCCAAGCTCAACACAGAGATAATCGAACTTCGACTTGGTCTTATCCTTATCATTATATACAGTGTTTTTTACAAGAAACGATTTTGTCGAGTCCATTCTTGCTTTGTCAAACTCCGCAGTGGAGAATGTCAGCACCTCATATTTGCTTATGTCCCAATGTTTTTCTACTGTTTCCTTGATTTTGAGATTGTACTCCAACAATGGGTTGTTCTCAAGCACAACCATAGTTGTGGTGTTTTTAAAACGTTTAAGCTCAGCCGGGGTTCCAACTGCTTGCTGCGCCTGCGCACTGTAGGCAAATGCGCCCATCATGATAATTGCAAATAATTTTCTCATAGTTTTAACTATTTATAATTTATTGGCAAAAATAATATAATCCGCAACAATGCAACCGATAAAAACAAGTTGTAAGAATATCTTTTTTACAAACAACGGTCTTGGCAATCTTCACCAAAGATAATCAACCATTTATACCATATTTTTTTTATTTTTTTGAAAACTTGGGTGTGTAATCGGGGGGCTTACTCTTTTCAGTGATTATTATTGTAACAGATTGTCATTCCGTGCGAAACGGATAATGCCGTTCACCACGCTTTTTATCCTCTTTGCAAAGTAAATCATACTACAAGCCTAAAAAACGTCGAATGACAAATAAGATTTTTACTTTTGCACTATTATTTAAAATATCAGAAGATGAAACGGATATTATTTTCACTGCTTGCAACTTTCTCGGTAATTGCAGCCATGGCGCAAAAAGGTCCGGTTGTGAGCTGGGCTGAAGCAACATATAACTTTGGCGAAATAAAAGAGGCCGACGGCCCTGTAACACACAAGTTCGAACTGACCAACACGGGCGACGCCCCACTTGTCATAACATACGTAAAACCATCGTGCGGCTGCACCACTTCCGACTATACAAAAGAGCCCATCATGCCGGGAGCAAAGGGATTTGTTTCGGCCACATACAATCCTCAAGGGCGTCCCGGTCCGTTCAACAAATCGATTGATGTGACAACGAACTGCAAACCTGAGGTTACAACCGTCAGATTCAAAGGCAATGTCATTGAGCGCGAAAAGACGATGGCAGAGCTGCATCCGCGCAAAATTGGCGACCTCAACCTCGAAGTGAACCACATCTCACTTCTCAAAGTCAAGAATACCGAAGTGAGAACAGACAGCACAAGTGTTGCCAACCTCACCGACAAACCGCTGAAACTTGCTTTCACCAGCGTACCTAAACACATAAAAATCAAAGCTGTTCCTGAGACTCTGGAACCCAACCAACAGGGTAAAATCATTGTTGAATACGATGCCACACAACGCAGCGACTGGGGTTTTGTGATGGACAAAGCAATCGTCTCTATCAACGGAAACACCAACAACAATAAAAACATCCTTTCGATAAGCGCCACCATTGAGGAAGATTTCTCGAATTACTCTCAAGAGCAACTCGAATCGGCACCCAAAATGGTGTTTGAAGAGTCCAGCTTCAACTTCGGAACAATTAATGAAGGTGAGAAAGTAAGCCATTCGTTCAAATTCCGCAACGACGGCAAGGAAGACTTGGTTATAAGAAAGATATCGACATCGTGCGGCTGCACCGTGGTTGACAAGAAAACTGAAATAATCAAACCTGGCCAATCGTCATCGATAGACATCACTTTCAACTCGGCCGGCAAATCGAACCGCCAAAACAAAAGCATCACCATCATTTGCAATGACCCGAAAAATTCGCGACAGACCTTGTACATTGTGGGTGAGGTAAAAAAGAAACAATAAAAAACTGCAAAAAGAACAACTGCAGGCGGCTTTCTTAGTCAGATTGCCGCCCGCATTATTTTATTACAATGCTGAAAAAGAATCTGCTTATAGCATTATTCCTGATTGTGCTCGCCTATGCCGGCTCTGCTCAAAATCAAACACTCAGCATTCGTACAAACATAAACACTGCAGGGAAAAACCTAAAACAAGTAATTGCAGAGATTGAAAACGAATATCATGTGAACTTTTCTTATTCTGACAACCTGCTTCCCAAAAAACACTTGAACGAAATTGACAACGGAGAACATCTAGGACAGTTTCTTGACAATCTGCTGGCACAGCACAACATTGATTTCAAACTAATTGACAACCAAATAGTTTTGTTTCACTCCCCCAGACAAACGAAACAATACTATCTGACCGGCTACATCACCGACGGCAAAAATTCAGAAAGCATTGTAAACGGAGCCGTATATGTGGCTGACATCGGTGTGGGCACAATATCTAACAACTACGGCTATTTTTCAATTCTACTTCCCGAAGGCACGCATCACATAAGAACCAACAGCCTTGGATACCTAACTGCCGACACCGTGCTCAGTATAAGCTGCGACACTGTCTGCCAAATAAAACTGGCACCAGTTTCCTACCAAATGAGCGAAATAATTGTAACCGACAAAAACAGAGAGGATTTCATTGCCTCGACCATGAGTTCAATAGCGAAATTCGACATTGAAAAGCTGAAACAAATGCCAAATGTGCTTGGCGAGCACGACGCTCTGCGCAACCTCGACATGCTCTCGGGAATGCAGATGAGCGAATTCTCAACCAGTAACATCTGTGTGCGCGGCGGCGCAGGCGACCAGACGCTGTTTCTCATGGATGAGGCCAACATTTACAACGCTTCGCACTTTGGCGGCTTTGCATCGGTGTTCAACCCCGACGTTGTGAAACACATAAACATTCACAAAAACGAGCTGCCGACAAGCGAGACAGGCGCCTTGTCATCGGTAATCGATGTCAGGCTGCGCGACGGCGATATGCAGAAGTGGCACACCAAGGGCACCATTGGCCTGCTTACTGCCAGGCTGCTTGTCGAGGGGCCGCTGAAGAAGGACAAATCGTCGCTCCTGATAGCAGTGCGCCGCACCTTCGCCGACCAGATTGCCAAGCCGATAATGAACGCCATCAACTTCAAACTCAACTTCTTCTACTACGACTCCAACATCAAGTTCAACTACAAGTTCAATCCGCGAAACCGCATCTACTGGTCGTGGTACACTGGCGGCGACCATCTGGACCACTCGATGTTTCTGAAGCGCATCAACCACATTACAACTCTGCGCTGGAACCACATTTTCGGCGACCACCTGTTTTGCAACACATCGGTCATCGGGTCGTTCAACCGCACCGACCTGCTCAACTTCCACTACAATGGCGCGTTCAAATGGCGGTCGATTTGCTGGGACACAAAGGCAAAATTTGATTTCACCCACCACGTGAACGACATTGTGAGTCTGAAATACGGATGGCAGACAATATTCTACAGCCTCGAGCCTTTCGACCTCACCCCCGACGATGAAAACATCTCATTCAAAGACTCCCGCATTCATGCGCAACCCATTTACAATCATGGCGTTTACATAGACCAGAGTTATAACATAGGGGCACGGCTGACAATGGATGCAGGATTCAGGCTGAACAGCCACATCGGTCCAACCGACCACACAAACGCAAAAGATTCGACCATATTCTATCCGGAATGGAACCTCACCGCATGCTACCGCGCATCGGAGAATATGCTCATAAAACTGAACTCATCATTGAAATACCAGCCCATCCATCAGATGCAAATCAGCTCCTACGGCATCACCGTAAACCGCTGGATGCCAGCGAACTCGCGGTTTATGCCCGAACAGAGCCTCAACATGTCGGTCAGCGCCAACTACAAGGCCACCAACTGGATGAATGTGAGTGCAAACATCTACCAACGGCGGCTAAAGAATCTGATTGAAACGCTTCAGGAGGTACGACTTCTGTATGAAATCAACCCCGAAAGGTTCGCACGCAACTCATCGGTGAAAGTTCACGGCTGCGAGCTGACTGCCACCATCACAACCGACAAGCTGATGCTGACCGCCACTTACGACTACACCAACTCAAGATGGCTGACAAACGGGCTCAACAACAACAAGAGCTACCCTGCATCGTTTATCAGAAAGCATTCGGTCATCATTTCAGGCACTTACAACATCAACAACCGAATGCGCGTGTCGTCGGCATGGCAGATAGCGTCGGGCCTCCCCTACACTGCCGCTGTGGGAAAATATGTTATTGATGGCAAAACAGTTATGCAGTTCGACAACAACAAAATCAACACTGAGCAACTGCCAAACTACAACAGGCTTGACGTCAGTCTGGACATTGACAGCAAGAAAAATCCTACCCAGAAATGGAATAGTTATTGGAATATATCGGTCTACAATCTGTATGCCCGCAAAAACCCTCTTGGCGTGTCGTATTTCACCACCAACAGCCTCGGGCAGGTAAAACTCAATCCCGGCTACTACTACTTCTACCAGTTCGTGCCGTCGGTTTCGTACAGATTTGAATTTTAATGTCAGATTTAAAAACAACTACGCACCGAGAATCCGCTTAAGGTCGGTGATTTGAGCGTCCCACAGTTCAGTCATTTCGGTAATCTCATCAGCCTCAGCAAAATCGGTGATTTCAAGAGCCAAATCATCAGTCAGCTCTGTAGTGGTCAGCTTAAACTCGAAGTAGGTGTCGTCATCCTCATCGTCAATCCAATGGAATCTGACATTCTTGCCGTCTTTCACCGACAGCAGTTCTGCGCTTCGTTCTTCCTTGTCCCATCTGAACGTAAAGATGTTGTCCTTTTCGTTCACATCGTCAGCAAACCATTCATTCAGGCCGGCGGCAGTGCTCAAACGCGGGAAAAGCACTTTTGTCGAAGTGTTAAAATGGTATTCCAAATCAAATAGTTCCTTAGCCATTGCGTTGTCGTTGGTTTTCGTGCAATATATAAAAAAAGAATAAAACAAAAAACATTGCAGCAAAAAGTTGGAATTTGAAAAGACTATTTTCCGGTAAACAACCGTTTAATATTTATAAAGCGGAAGACCATAAATTCGATTCAAACATCGGTAGATACGCATAAAATAAGTAATATTGCAGATGAAATGATTGCCGCGATGGGCAATTCATAAATGCCAGAATGTGAAAAAGTTAAATAAATTTATACTGAAATCGTACATCGGGCCGTTCGTACTGACGTTTTTCATTGCGATGTTCATCCTGCTCATGCAGTTTCTATGGAGATATCTCGACGAGATTGTGGGCAAGGGGCTTGGTGCCGGTGTGATAACCGAACTTCTTTTGTACGCCAGCAGTAGTCTGGTGCCGATGGCCCTGCCTCTGGCCGTTCTGCTCAGTTCCATAATGACGTTCGGCAACCTCGCAGAGCACTACGAACTGATGGCCATTAAGTCGGCAGGCATTTCGCTTGTGAAAATCATGCGTCCACTGATTATCTATGTGATAGGTGTCAGCATTTGTGCGTTTTTGTTCTCTAACAATATTTTGCCGTACACCAACCTTAAAATGAAGACTCTTCTCTACGACATCAAACATCAAAAGCCTGAAGTGTCGATTCCGGAAGGTGTGTTCAGTGATGCTATTGAACAATATAGCATCAAAGTGGGCCGCAAAAGCCGCAAAGGGCCAATGCTTTATAACATAATGATTTACAACCACACCGAAGAAAATGGTAACAGAGACGTTACTCTGGCAGATTCGGGCACCATGGTTATCACTCCGGACAAGCGGTATATGGTCATCACACTATACAACGGCATCAATTATGTTGAGGAGGTGGAAAAACGCAAACGCTGGGATAACAGAGATTTTCCCCAACGCTCAACCCACTTCAAAGAGGAACGGTTCATGATTGACCTTTCGGGAATGGATTTTGAAAGGTCGGATGAGTCGCTATACAAAATGGGTTACGAAATGCTGAATTTGAGCCAATTGCAATATATGATAGACTCACTCAAGATTAATTGGGAGAAAAGCGCCGACGGCTATCTTAATGTAATTACCAAGGACAAATATTTCAAAAAATTAGCCTATACTGGCGATGACAGTCTATGGTATCAGCAAAGCGAAACTCCCGCAACCTCAAAATTCAACGTCGACTCCGTGATTGGCTCATTGACTAAAAACAATATTTCAGCAATCATGAGCTATGCCATTGAAAATGCCCGCGATACAAAGTCTTTCATTTCGCAGTCGGCTTCGGAATCTCATAGCCGCAAGAAAACCATCAAGCGCTATGAGATTGAGTGGCACCGCAAGTTCACACTGTCAATAGCCTGCATTCTGCTGTTTTTCATAGGTGCACCGCTTGGCGCAATAATCCGCAAAGGCGGCATCGGCACACCGATTGTGGTATCGGTACTGTTTTTTGTCATCTACTACGTGGTGGACATCAGTTGCGGAAAGGCCGCAAAAATGGGCACCTGGCCAGCTTGGCTTGGCATGTGGATGTCATCAATTGTGTTTACTCCGTTGGGGGCATTCCTGACCTATAAGGCTGTGAAAGATGCCACATTCCTTGAACTCAGCACCTACACCGATTTCTTCCGCAAGGTGTTCGACAAGATGATGAAAAACAAGCGCTTTGCCGCCATGGTGAATTACTTCATGTCGGAAGAAAAGAAGGCGAAGGCGAAATTGGCAGCAGAATTGGAACGTCGCAAACAAGCGCTTTTCAATTCCTTCAATTCAAACAGCGGCAATGCAGACAATTGACAATCAACGACAACCAATGCGCATACTTGTATTGTGCAACAAGATGCCCTATCCGTCGAACGACGGCGGCACCATTGCCACGCTCAACATGATTATGGGGCTGGCGGCGCAGGGCAACACCGTTGACGTGCTGGCAATGCAGACTCACAAGCATAATTTTCCGATAGAGAAACTGTCGGCCGAACTTAAGCAGAACATCAACTGGCACTCAGTCTGGATTGACACAGAAATCAGCATTGCCAGACTGCTGAAAAACCTGCTTTTCTCAAGGCTGCCATACAATGCCGAGCGGTTTATATCGAAAGAGTATGACTTGAAGCTGAAAGAGTTGCTGCAAAACAATTACGACATTGTCCAGCTTGAAGGGCTCTATCTGACAAGTTATATCAGCACAATCAGAAAATGCTCAAAATCAACCATATCGCTACGGGCGCACAACGTTGAGCGGCTGATTTGGGAACGGCTGGCCGAGACCGAGACCAATCCATTGAAAAAACTATACAAGCAAATTCTCAGCCGCCGCATTGGCAGGCTTGAACGGCTGACTCTCAGCAAAATAGACATGCTTGTTCCGATAACCAAAACCGACGCTGCGCAATTACCTTTCGAGCCCAACCGCACCTACGTAGCGCCAACGGGCATTGAGCCGCAAAAGTTTGTGGCATATAAAGCCCCACTCATCGGAAAATCAGTCTTTTACATTGGCGCACTCGATTGGGAACCCAACCAGGAAGCCGTTCTGTGGTTTATCAGCAATGTCTGGATTGGCGTGCACGAACAGCATCCCGACTGGGCGTTCCACATTGCAGGCCGTAATGCGCCCGACAGTTTCGCTCGTGAATTGGCAAAATATCCAGTGGTGTTCGACGGACAAGTGCCCAGTGCGCAGGAATTCATTGAACAGCACAATATTATGGTTGTTCCGCTGCTGTCGGGAAGCGGAATGCGAATTAAAATCATTGAAGCAATGGCGCACTCTCGCTGCGTGGTCACCACGCCTGTGGGCGCTGAAGGCATTGACGCTGAAAATGGCCGTCAGATTCTCATCGGTGCGAATCCCGACGAAATGAAGATATTGATTCTGAAGGTTATATCCGATGCCGACTATACAATGAAAATTGCGAACGAAGCATTCGCATTCACAAACGACAATTTTAACAACCGCCTGATTATAAGCGGATTGAATAACTTTTACAAACAATGGCTACAGCGCTGACCATATTGTTCTGGATTCTGATTGGTACGGCTGTCTATGCCTATGCGGTATATCCGCTGCTGATTGCCGCCATTGCAAGGCTCAAACAACACGAGCCGCTGCCGTCGCTGTCCGAGCCGTTGCCACACGTAACTCTCTTTGTGACAGCGTTTAACGAAGAACAATTTGTTGATGATAAAATTGCAAACTCACATGCGCTGAGCTATCCTGCCGACCGTCTGCACCTTGTGTGGGTCACCGACGGCTCTGACGATAACACCAACCAACTGCTTGCCAATCACCACGATGTGAAGGTACTTTACGAACCAGAACGCCGCGGAAAAGTTCACGCAATGAAACGTGGTCTTGAGTTTGTCGAGACTGATATTGTGATATTTACCGATGCCAACACAATGCTTTCGCCCGAGAGCGTAACTGAGATTGTGCGCCTGTTCGAAAATCCGCGCATCGGCTGCGTGGCGGGCGAGAAACGCATCAACCGCGACAGCCGTGAAAATGCCGCATCATCGGGCGAAGGGGCCTATTGGCGTTACGAATCGTGGATAAAACGCAACGATGCCGCGGCAGGAACGGCCATTGGCGCGGCCGGCGAACTGTTTGCAATGCGCAAAAGCCTTTATCAGCCCATCAGTGACAACACCCTACTCGACGATTTTGAAATATCGCTTCGCATTGCGCTGACTGGCTACAAGATAGGCTACTCGCCACTTGCATGCGCCATAGAACGGCCATCGGCCAACATTGGCGAAGAGATGAAGCGCAAAGTGCGAATTGCCGCCGGAAGCATACAAACCATGTTGCGGCTTGGCGGACTGTTCAACTTTTTCCGCCACCCGATGCTCACGTTCCAATACGTGTCGCACAAGGTGCTGCGCTGGGTTGCCGTGCCATTGGCGATGGTGCTGATTATTCCAATCAATATCTACCTGTGTGTGATTAACAATTTCGCATTCAGCAATATATACACCTGGACGCTTATCGCGCAAGCGCTGTTCTACATTGCCACGTTTGCGGGATTTGCATTCCGAAACCATAAACTCAGCGCCAGCTGGCTCTACATTCCCTACTATTTCTTTTTGGCCAACAAGGCCATGTGGATGGGGTTCTGGCGGTTCTGCCGCAATACGCAAAGCGTGAACTGGGAACGAGCAAGAAGGGCGAAGGCTTAGGCATAAAAAAGACCGCAACCTTCGCAAGATTGCGGCCTTCTTCCACGAAAAAATTCCTTCTATTTATCCTCCTATTTCTTCATCAATTCCTCAACCATCTTCTTCAGTTCATCTATCTGCTTCTGCTGGTTGTCGATTATTGCCTGTTGCTCTTTCATGGCTTCGATAAGGATTGGGGTGAGTTTTCCATATTCCACAGATTTGAAACCATCATCAGCTGTATTGACAATTTCTGGAAATTCTTTCTCCAATTCTTGGGCAATTACGCCAATCTGTTTGTCTTCAGTGTACTCGTAATCTAATTTATCAGTTGGAACACCTTTGGCAGCAGCCATTTCCTCACGATTTTTCCAATAATAAGTTACTCCACGCAGCTTCAACACCTTGTCTAATGCTCCAGTTATTGTTTGTATATCTTTTTTCAATCTGACATCACTGTTTGCGTTCCAATCGCCAGAACCTCCAGCGGCGCCGTTCACATAGAATTTTTTGCTGTTGCTGTCTGTGCCATTGATTACTATATATGAGCTTTGAATATCACCATAAATTATAGTTCTGGAATAAAAAGTACCTCCGCTATTAGCATAAATGCCACCAATTCGGAGTTTATATGATTCATCTTCCGAACAATCCTTACTGCCACTGCCCAAATAGACATTATATGAGCCTGTTTTATTGGCTGAACCAGAATAGTAACCAACAAATGTATTGTAGGCTCCAGATTTGTTATTCCTGCCCGCGGTTGTGCCTAAAAATGTATTACCGTCTCCACTACTATGTGCCCAACCTGCATAAGCACCAATCATAGTGTTGTCTAAGCCAGTCGACGTTTGGGTAATATCATCTCCTCCAGCACCAGCAAGGGTGCCAATAAAGACATTGTGTTTTTTATAGCTATCTTTATTGTTTGTATCATTATAAGTCCAGCCGGCACGCCATCCAATAATTACATTTTCACCACCTACCGTGTTCTTTTTCCCAGCTTCCAGTCCAATGACTACATTCTGATTGCCTTTGGTGTTGCCCTCGCCTGCATTTTGCCCTACAAACACATTGGCAACACCACTTGAATTATTCGAGCCAGCTTCTTGACCTATAAACACATTGGCATTACCACTTGAATTACTCTTACCAGCCTGATAACCTAAAAACACATTAGTAGCACCAGATTGATTATTTTCACCTGCGCCATTGCCAATAAAGGTGTTGTTGCTGCCTGATGTCTTTTTACCAGCATTATACCCAGCAGAAAAGTTTTTCGAGGTAACATTCATATAACCAGCATCATCGCTGGTACCTTTCTCTGACACTGAGAAACCGCTGCCATTAGAGCCTTTACCCTCAACGCCAAAACCACTCTTGCTGTCGCTGCCATCAACAAAAACACGTGTGGCGCTTTTGGTAACATTCAAATAGTCGGCATCACCATCTTTGGCAGCACGGCGTCCGGCAACAGCGAACCCCGTGGCGATGGCTTTCGAGCCGGAAGCATCATCGTTAATGAAAACCGTTGTGCCTTCGGGGTTTATGGTCAGATAATCGTCAGTGCCATCTTTTGCACCTGCGCGGCGGCCTGCCACGGCGAAACCTGTGGCGATGGCCTTGTCGCCATCCTTTGCTTCATCATCGAAATAGACTTGTGTGCCATCGGTGTTTACTGCAAAATAGTCGCTTGTCTCATCAGCTTTTGCGCCCGCACGGCGGCCTGCAACTGCGAAACCTGTGGCTATTGCCTTATCGCCATCCTTTGCTTCATCGTCGAAATAAACCTGCGTGCCAGCTTTGTTAACTGCAAAATAGTCGCTTGTCTCATCAGCTTTTGCGCCCGCACGGCGGCCTGCAACTGCAAAACCTGTAGCGATGGCTTTTGAACCATCCTTGGTTTCATCGTCGAAATAAACCTGCGTGCCCGTGGTGGTGACCGAGAGGTAGTCGTTGCTGCCATCTTTGGCACCTGCACGACGGCCCGCCACGGCAAAACCTGTGGCAATGGCTTTATCGTCGTCATCAATAAAGACTGTTGTTCCTTCGGTATTGATTTTCAGAATGTCTTCAGCCGCATCCTTGGCACCGGCACGGCGGCCCGCCACGGCGAAGCCAGTGGCGATGGCTTTGCTGCCATTGGCTGCCTCGTCAACATAAACCTTTGTTCCTTCGGCGTTTACGGCAAAAATATCACCGTTGCCTTCTTTGGCGGCACGGCGGCCAGCTACGGCAAAACCAGTGGCTATTGCCTTGTCGCCGCTCTTGGCATCCTCGTCAACATACACACGCACAGCGTTCGGATAGACAGCGAACACAACATTGCCTTCCTTGTCCTTAACCTCAAACAACGCTTCTTCAGTGTTGGCGGCGGCCTTTACACCAAGTTTCTGAACAGCAATCTCATCTGTTGCCACCCATGTTATGCCATTGTGCACAAGTGTTTGTCCTTTTGAACCAGCCACTTGCATTCCCGGGTCGCCCTTATCACCCTTTGGTCCAGCAGGAGCCTGAAATTCACTCCAAGCCAAATCATTGCTTGGCTGAACGTCTGATGTAAAGTCGTACTGCGCTATATACATTGAATTCACTTGCGGATTGTTTCGGCTTGGCGCAAAAACGTAGTCGCCCGATTTATATTCACATCCCTGACACCAATCGCCACGGTTGTTAAGTCCCGTTCCTGCATCGCCTTTCTCGCCTTTGGGTGCGGCAAACTCAACCCATGCCCATGTATTAGAGCGAGGCTCTGTTCCTGTAAGGTTGTCGGTTTGAGCAATCCACATTGAGTAGACATTAGCGTCTTGCGAACTTGGGGCGAAGACATAATCGTTTTTGTTATATGTGCCTTCGCTGTACCAATAACCTTGATAAGTGAAACTTTTGCCTGTATCGCCCTTTGGTCCGGCAGGAGCCTGAAATTCACTCCAAGCCAAATCATTGCTTGGCTGAACATCCGACGTAAAGTCATACTGCGCAATATACATTGAGTTAACATCAGGATTGCTTCGGCTTGGCGCGAAAACATAATCACCTGATTTATATTCGCATCCCTGGCACCAACTGCCACGGTTGTTAAGTCCTGTTCCGGCATCGCCTTTGTCTCCCTTGTCACCCTTGTCGCCTTTCTCACCCTTACTGCCTCCAGTAGCAGCAAAATATGCGTATGGCACGGCCTGAAGTTTGGTTATGCCGAGGTCGGTGTAGTTGGTTCCGCCTTTAGGATCAATTTCCACACGCATCCACACATCACCGCTCCAATCAACGTCGCTCAGCGATTTTGTGCTTGTTCCGGCACCTACTGTGACAGAAAACACTCCGTACTTGTTAGTCTGCGGGGTTTGTTTTTCGATGTACAATTGATTGCCGTCCTTGTCGGTCAGCGTTATGCGAAGAGTGACTTGTGTGTTGCTCACAAGCTCACCCTGCGAGTTTCTTACAGTGGCCTGATAGTTGAAACCATCGGTACGTGCGGCTGCTGCCATGGTTGTCAGCGCCATGGCGGCTGCCAGAATAGACTGATAAATTCTTTTCATGTTATCACGTTTTAATTTTTAATTATTATTTATCTGATAACTAACAAGCTAAATCATTATTTCTGTTTTAAGTTTTCCTGATGACCATATGTTTTTCAGACTTTCCTTCGTTAATTAATATCGTCAAAGATAGTTATTTTTTATTACTCACAACATTTTCCAAGCTCTTATAAATAATTTAAATACAAGGGGTACCAACACTGAAACGAAATGTTAGAAGAGCACCATTTTTCAAGATAATTTGTGTTATTATTGAAGTTGGTTTATTTTTGCATAAAATAAAGATTGAATATGGAAAACAAAATAAAGATTGGTGTCAGCCATGGTGACATCAATGGTACAAGTTACGAAATAATGCTCAAAACCTTTCAGGAGGCACGTTTCGAAGAGATTTGCACGCCTGTTGTATATGGTTCTCCCAAAGTAGCAGGCTATTATCGCAAAGCATTGAATATAAACAACTTCAACTTCAACCAGATTCAAAGTGCAAGTGATGCGCAAGCTCACAAGGCGAACATTATCAACATTTTGGGCGATGAGGTAAAAGTTGAGCTTGGCAAGGAAAGCCAGTTAAGCAGCGATGCCGCAATTGTTTCGGTTGATGCGGGCGTGAAAGACATCGCAAATGGTGACATTGATGCGCTGATTCTGAATCCGATAAACACAAAAATCGCGACGGCGATTAACTCCGCAAACCAATTCGACTATGTGAAACAGAAATTGAACGCCGGGAAAACCGTCACTCTGCTTATTAACGACACTCTGCGTGTTGCCCTGCTTGCCGACGCCACTCCCATGCGCGACATCTCAAAACATATAACAATCGAAAATGTCGTTTCAAAACTTCATATTGTGTCCGATGCTCTGAAGGCAGACTTCGGCATTGACAAACCAAAAATCGCCGTTCTCGGTTACAACCCGAACTGCACAACATCGACCAATCCAGAGCGTGAGGAAAAAGAGATTCTGCTTCCTGCCATTGAAACGGCAAACAACGAGGGTGTGCTGGCCATGGGACCGTTTGAGGCCGACCAAGTTTTCGGAACTTCACTATTCAAGGAGTTCGATGCGGTGCTGGCCATATACTACGAGCAAGGCGTTGTTCCTTTCCGTGCATTAAGTTATGACGATGGTGTCAGCTATCTGCTTGGTATTCCGCAACTTTGCGTAGCTCCGTTCCAATCTGTCGGATATGAAATCGCAGGACAAGACAAAGCTATGCCCAATGCTTTCCAAAAAGCCATTTATCTGGCTTGCGACATTATCAACAACCGTATTCAATACAAGAATCTGACTTCGAATGTCTTGAAAAAGCACAATATCAGCGATTAACCTCACTAAATACGATTTTGAACACACAAAAAAACAGCCGCAATTGGGCTGTTTTTTTTATGTATGTATACTGACAATCACTTCACATTCGGCTTCTCAAGGCCGTAGCCTTTGCGGGCGTCTTCGCGTTTGAGCAGCAGCGCAAGCAGCAGAGCCACAATGCCGAACAAGGCGAAAATCACCATTGGCAGAGTGTAGTTGTACTGCGTAACCTCAGTGCCATTCACAACGCGCACACCTGCCTTGCAATATTTGTCGAGAATGCCGCCAATGAGCAACGGAACAAAGCCCAAGCCGATGTTCTGCACCCAGAAAATGAGCGCGTAGGCCGAGCCGAGCAGTTTCTGCGGAATGATTTTCGGCACACTCGGCCACATTGCCGACGGCACAAGCGAGAATGCCACACCCAGTACAATCATTATGAAGGCGGCAAACCACCAGTAGTTCATCAGCGGAAGGGCGAACAGAACGTGCACCAGGATAAGCAGCAGCGAGCCGATAATCATAATGGTGGCGCCACGGCCTTTCTTGTCGTAGATGCTGCCGAAAAGCGGTGTCATTATAAGGTTGCCGAACGGAATCAGGCTCGGGATGATGCCCGCCAGCGTGGTGCTGACGCCGTATTTGTTTTCCATCAGCGATGCGGCGTACTTCATAAACGGGAACACGGCCGAATAGAACATCAGGCAGAGCAAGGCCAAGAGCCAAAAGCCTTTGTTGGTGATGATTAGCTTCAGGTCTTTCACCTTGAAGATGTCATCAGATTCGCCATGCTGTTGGGCAACTTCGGCATCGAAACGCTTATCCATCTGACAGAAAACAAGATAAGCCAGCAAACCGATGCAGAGCAGAACAGCAGAGAAGAGCAGCGGCGCCGAGAGCGAGAAGTGCTTGACAATCATCGGGCTGAAGACCAGAGCGGCGGCGGTTCCGAGTCGGGCTACGGCCACCTGAACGCCCATTGCCAAGGCTAACTCTTTGCCAGCGAACCATTTGGTGATGACCTTCGACACGGTGATTCCGCAGTTCTCGGTGCCCACGGCAAAAATGGCGTAACCAAAGCAGGCCACAAACACCTGCGTACGCATTCCGAAAATGGTGCCAGCCGCGGGCGCGGGCGATATGTAATTCACTGCATAATACTTAATTAGCGCACCTGTGAGCATCAGCACACAAGTAACAATTCCTGTGAACCTCACTCCCATCTTGTCGAGAACGATTCCGCCGAAAATGAGCATAAACAGGAACACATTGAACCAGCAGTAGGCCCAGTTGAACTGTCCGAACTCAAGGCTTGTCCAGCCCATCTGCTCTTCGAGCATTGTCATCAGCGGCGACAGAGCATCTGTAAGGAAATAGCCCCACATCATTGTGAACGAGACAATTACCAGCGCCGCCCAACGCGCGGCCTTCGATTCGCTTAATAGTTTTGCAGTTTTCATATTGTTTTATTTTCAATTTTATACAGAATTACAGCAATGATTCGCGTCGCATTTTATAACAAACCGTTCAGGAATCCTACCGTTCGGCAAATCTATCTCAAAATATGGTGTAACAAAACCCGCTGACCATTTTTATTCGATTTTCATCGACTATGCCGACAAAAAAGGCGCGGATTTTCGGTTTGTCCGACCTTCCGCGCCTTTGTTTAATCAGGCTTCCGCCCTACTTCACAGGCACATTTTTCAGCGTCTCGACCACCCAGCGGAAGAAACGCTCAACCGACGCAATGTTGACTGCCTCGTCGGGCGAGTGCGGGTGAACCAGGTGCGGACCGCAGGCCACCATATCCCAGTTGGGGTATTTCGAGCCCAGAATGCCGCATTCCAAACCAGCGTGTACGGCCTTGATTTCGGCTTCTTTTCCGAACACCGAAACCGAAGTGCGGCGCATCACGTCGAGAATGGCCGACTTCATATTCGGCTTCCAGCCAGGGTAGCCGCCATCGAATTCGGCCTCGGCCTCGGCCATATTGAACACGCAGCGCATCTGCTCGGCCAAATCAGCTTTTGCCGACTCAACCGACGAGCGCAACAGGCTCTTAACCACAATCTTATCGCCTTCGAGTTTCACAATCGCCAGGTTCGACGACGTCTCGACCAAGCCCGCAACATCGGCGCTCATTCGGGCCACACCGTTGGGGCAGGCATAGACGGCCTTTGTCAGGCGGCTTCCAACGCCGTCCGATATGGCCTTTTCGGGCATTGCCGCGGGCTCAATGCTGACGCGCAAATCGGGGTCGACAGTGTTGAATTCCGATTTGATAATCTGCTCATATTCAGCCACATCGGCAGCAATCTTGTCGGCATAAAAATCGGGCACCAGAATGGTTGCGAACGCCTCGCGCGGAATGGCGTTGCGCAAACTGCCGCCCTGAATGTCGGCCAGACGAACGTTGAATTTCGCCATTGCGCTGTTCAAATATCTGAAAATGATTTTATTGGCGTTTCCGCGACCAAGATTGATATCGATTCCCGAATGTCCACCGCGCAGACCAGTAACGCTCAATTTAAACGCTTTGTGATGCTCTGGCGCGGGTTTCAGTTTGGCATCGAAAGTGAAGGTTCCGTTGACGCCGCCAGCGCAGCCCACGCAGAGTTCGCCTTCGTCCTCATAGTCGCAGTTGATAAGCATATCGCCCTGCAAAACACCTGATTTAATGCCATTTGCGCCAGTCATTCCCGTCTCCTCGTCGCAAGTGAAAAGCGCCTCAAGCGGGCCGTGCTCAATGTCTTTCGACGCAAGAATGGCCATTGCCGTGGCCACGCCCATACCGTTGTCGGCGCCCAGGGTTGTGCCAGTGGCCTTCACCCATTCGCCATCGACGCGCGGCTGCACGGGGTCGGCAAGCCAGTCGTGACGGACATCGCTGTTGGCCTGCGGCACCATATCCATATGGCCCTGCAGAATGACGCCGCGGCGGTTTTCCATTCCAGGCGTTGCGGGCTTGCGGATTATCACGTTGCCAATCTCATCGGCAAAAGCCTCAAGACCAAGGTTTTTGCCAAAATCGAGAAGAAACTTGCGCACCTTTTCCTCGTGCTTCGACGGACGCGGCACTTGCGTCAGTTGGTAGAAATAGTCCCAAACCGCCTTGGGTTCGAGATTCGATAGTGGATTACTCATAGTATTGTTATTTTTGAATTTCTAAATGTTCATACTATTGATTTCAAATGTTTTAACGGTAAATCGAATTAGCCGTAAATTGCTTTTCAATTTAAAAAATCATTTCAAAGTTTGAAAACAATTCGCTACATTTACGCATCACTAAAAACTTACAATTATGAAAAAACAACTTCTGCTGATTGCAACTGCCTTGTTTGCAGTTGGTTGCACTCAAAAATCCGATTACGAATGCCGATTCACTCTGAATGGCGAAACGCATTTGACTTTCAATTTCACTAATGTGGACAAACCGGATTCGTTCGCGTTTTTCTACAACCAATCGTTCCCCGGCGGCCAACACCAATATATTTTTAGTGTAGAACACGATACAACCATCGAATACACTCTGCCGCTGAACCACCCTGCCGAAGCAATCTGTTATTGTCGAAGCAATAATTTGTCATTTAATATGTTTTTGGTTCAAAACGAGCCACTTATAGTAAATTATGATATGGCGAATGACAGCATTTGGTTCGTTGGTTTTACAAAACCGATTTGTGAGCATCTGTCTTGCAATCCGACTTGGTTATATGAACGTTACGACGTAGACGCATCGGCCTTTGCAAAAATTGATAAGGCGTACCAACTGAAACAGAAATCATTGGATTCCGCATTTTCCGCCGGACAACTGCCTAAGTGGTTCTACGAATTGCAAACAGAAAATCTGCTATATTATAAAATCGGACTTAAAGATAGTTACGCGTGTCATTTCGGTTATGTGGACAATTTGCGGAAAGAAAACCCAATCAGAGAAAGCAAGTATTATTGGTTGGACAGTTATACGAGCGTTTTGTTTATGTACCGCGACCCGAAATTCGATTCAGTAATATACCAACCAACAAGCAGGGAAGTGTATCTCAATTGCACGCAAAACAATTTGGACATTATCAAAGCGCATTTGCCCGAAGACATTGTATCATTTTATACGGCTTCTCGACTGTCTGTTTTTCTGAATCGAAAAGTGAAATCTGTATCTGAATACGAACCATGGAACGAAGACCTGAACAAACTGCTTGCAGAAAACTCAAGCCGGATAAAGGACACAGCATTGGTGAATTACATTGTCAATGAGCAAAAAAACATCTATAACGACCTGCTTACGCGGAACACACTGAAGCCTGGCGACAAGGCTGCAAACTTCTACCTGAAAAACGTTGACGACAAGAGTGTTTCGCTGTCGGATTTTGCGGGAAAATTGGTGCTGCTCAACTTTTGGGACACACACTGCTCGGCTTGCATCGCCTCAATCCCGAAAAAGAATGCGCTTGTTGAGAAATTCGGCAAACAAGGCTTTGAATTGGTGAACATCTGCCTCGACAACGCCCCCGACGTGTGGCGCCAGATTATCAACGACCACCATCCGCTTGGCGAGCAACTGATTTGCAAAGGCCAGTGGGAAAAGACTTTACGCGATAAATATATGATTTCGGGCCGGCCGCATTTTGTTTTGGTTGACCGCAACGGACTCATCATCGATAGCCACGTGAAGGGCGATTCTTTGGAAGTTTTTATTGAGCGGAATATCGGGAATAAGTAGGGAAACGACTCTTTATCGGCTCCAAAAGCAAACGCCAACGCGGTTGATATGTTCACCAATCGGCGTGTCTTTTTGTTTTTGATAATCAAGAATATCCACTTTGTAAAGAATACCTTGGTCCTCAATTTGGTTTAGAATGTCTATCCGTTGGTTCAGTGAAATATCGTTTCCAATTAGAGCCAAATCAATGTCGGAACCCTCACGGTAAGTGCCTTTTGCGCGCGAACCGAAAATAAGCACCTTATCAATGTTCGGCTGCGTGCTGAACACCGATTGAATATCCTTTATTGTCTGTTCGCTCAATCCAAACATTAGAATTTGTTGTTTATTGTTTCGAGTCTCCGCTGATTTAGGTGCTCGTATAACTGTTTCAATAACAACGAATAAGTCGAAAAAATATCACCGGTAATTTCCAAAACTTCGTCTTCATCGTAGGGGTGCGAAGTCAGATTCCGCGCCTTTGCCATTTTCCGCCAGGCATCGTGGTCGGTCAGAATGTTGTTCTCAAAAGCCAGTTGAATGGTAGTGTTTGGTCCGGTCTGAAAATCAAACCCCAGATACATCAGATAGTCTTGCAAGGTCTTCCACGCTAATTCAAAGGTGTACTCGAACCGTTGAATCAGACCCTCGCGCTCCAAGTCAGACAAATCGTCAACCGTTTTGTCCGATTCGGTTATCTCGAAAACGCGCTTGCAGGCTTTCTCAAAATTGTCGAACCTCTGAATCCATCGGATATCTTGTTCCATATTCAGCGAAATAAAAATCGATTTGACAAATTTAGAATAATTTTTCAGTATCGAAAACAGGTACCACATACATCGAAACCGATTGTTGGTCAACATTTTTATAATCTCTCACCTTCCAACTTGCACTCGCGGAAGTTCATTTCGGCCTGCGCTTTCTCGCGCGGCATTGTGAACATGGGGTTTTGAACATTAATCTTTAGCGGTATATTTGCACCACCAAATGAAGGCAAAGCAAAAAATATCGGCCATTCTGCTGCTGTCAGTTTTTCTGACGCGCATTGTCGTGCTGTCGGTGCATACCCACGAGCCAGTCCATCATGCTGATTATGAGTGTGAACAATGCACGCACCACGCTTGTCATTCGGGCCATTTGACTGAGTTGCAACTGGCCAACAGCGAGTGTCTTCTTTGCCTGTTGTGTCAATTGCCTTTTGCAATGGCGTTGGCTTTATCCGCTGCATCATTCTTATTACTAACAAGATACATTAGCGTAGCTGAATGCAGGATTATTCCTTGCAATCGACCAAACTGCATTCGCGGACGCGCCCCACCAATGATATAAGCACTTATCTTTTTTAATTCATTGTCATCAAGATGCAGACGCATGATGCTAATATTATGCGTGGTTGCATAACTGTCTGACAAGCGTAGTGTTTACATCAAACTTATTCTAAATGACACATTTTTTGGCTGTTGCGGCCGTGCTTTGCGCGATGACCGACACAGTAATCGATATTGACGAGGTAACCGTATCGGACCACGCCGTGCGGGCAGCACAAACCCACACGTCGCTGACCGCGATACAGGTGAGCCGCGACTATCTGCAGCAGAACTTCTCGGGCAGCCTGATGCAGTCGCTGCAAGGCATTCCAGGCGTAAAGGCGATGAGCATCGGGTCGGGGCAGTCGAAGCCGACAATCCGCGGGCTCGGTTTCAACCGGATGGTGGTGGCCGAAGACGGCATCAAGCACGAAGGGCAGCAGTGGGGCGACGACCACGGCCTTGAGATTGACCAGTTTGCCGTTGACCGCATTGAGGTGATTAAAGGCCCTGCGGCTTTGCTTTACGGCAGCGATGCCATTGGCGGTGTTATATGCTTATACACCAATCATATACCCACTGACAGTGTAAGCGGCGCGGTGCAAGTTTTCGGGCGTTCGAACAATGGACAGTTGGGGGCGTCAGCAAAAATCGGGCTGCGCCGAAACAGTTTCTTTTTCCGCGCCAACATCACGGCCATCAACTACGGCGACTACAAGATTCCTGCCGACAGCATTCAGTACTACTCATACTACATCAAACTGAAAGACAGCAGATTGCGTAACACAGCGGGGCTTGAGCGCGATGGCAGTCTGATGGTGGGCTATGCGGGATATAATTTCCACACCGACCTACGCGTATCGGATTCGTACTCGAAAAGTGGATTTTTCGCCAATGCCCATGGGCTCGAAGTGCGGTTGTCCGACATCGACTACGACCGTTCAACGCGCGACATCGACCTTCCACATCAGTGGGTGAACCATCTTAAAGTGTTGAGCCACAGCAGTTGGCGGAACGATGTTGTGTCGGTTGATGCGTCGCTTGCCTATCAGCAGAACAGGCGCGAGGAATGCTCGGAACCTGTGTCGCACGGCTATATGCCGACACCCAGCGACGAGATGGAACGCCACTTCGACAAGAGCACCTACACAGCCAACATCGGACTGAAAATGTCGCTCGGGCAGCATAGTCTTAGCGGTGGTGCGAATGCTGAATATCAGCACAATAGACGCTCGGGATGGGGCTTTATAATTCCCGATTTCGAAACAGGAAGTTTGGGCGCGTATCTGCTTGACAAGTACAAACCGTCTGACAACCTGAAACTTAATGCAGGCCTGCGTTTCGACCATGCGCAAACGCACATCCACAGTTACAACGATTGGTACAAGACGCCCGTTGGCACCGATTCGGTCTATAAGCAGCGCTCAGCCGACATCGACTTGACATTCAGCAATTTGACATGGTCGGTTGGTGCGGTTTACAGTGCGGGTGCGTGGCTGATGAAGGCCAACGTGGGCAAGAGTTTCCGCATTCCAATTCCGAAAGAGTTGGGCGCTGACGGCATCAACTATCACATTTTCCGTTACGAGCGCGGCAATGCCGAACTCGCCCCCGAAGTGTCATACCAGTTGGATTTAAGTGTTTATAGGTCAGGCAAATTGCTATCGGTTCAAGTTGAGCCGTACGTGAATTATTTCCCGAACTACATCTATCTGAATCCGACGGCACAGTACGAGGAAGGGCTGCAACTCTACCATTACACGCAGGCCGAAGTGCTTCGGTATGGCATTGAGTGTCAGGCTGATTACAAAATCACGCGGCATTTTGAGGCCGAACTGAAGGGCGAGTATCTCTACGCCGAACAGTTGTCGGGCGCGAAAAAGGGCTACACGCTACCGTTCTCAACGCCGCGGTCGGCTGATGCGGGGCTGAAATACAGCCACAAGCGGCATGGTGAGGGAAGCATAGGACTGAACGTGCATTTGGTTGGAAAACAAGAAAATATCGTGCCACCCGAAAAGCCCACCGACGGCTATTGGACGCTCAACCTGACGGCAAACCACCGTTTCCGCTTGACGGGCAGCAGCATAAATGTGTCGCTTCGCGCTGATAATCTGCTAAATAAGCGCTACTACGACCACACAAGTTACTACCGCTTGATTGATGTGCCTGAGGCAGGACGGAATTTTGCGGTTATGGTTGGTTGGGAATTTTGAATGTATGCACTAACACAAACTAAAAACACAAACACTAACTGAAAATGGAAAACAAAGCAACCTTAAATGTTTAATAAATAAAAATTTACAATAATGAAAAAGATATTTAATATGAGCCTTATCGCGGCTCTCGCAACTGTGGCGTTTTTATTCGCATCGTGCAACAAAGATGACGAAACACCAGAAAAACCGACAATTACGCTAACCGAAGTGGGACACGACAACAGCCGTCACGCCCATCCGGGACACGACATGCACCTTGAAGCCGACGTTTTGGCCGAAGGCTTAATCAGCCGAATCGACATCGAAATACATCAGGAAGAAGGAATCGGTTTTGAAATCGAAAAATCGTTTACCGATGGTAAATACATAGGTGTCAAGAACATAGAGTTCCATGAGCATATCGATATTCCTGCCGACGCGCCTATGGGCGAATATCACCTTCACTTCACGGTTACCGATAAGGAAGGCCAGCAAACGACGGCAGAATGCCACATCGAAATTGTTGAGGATGACGATGATGAAGATGACGAACACGAACATTCACATAATGAATAAAAGATGAAAAAAAGCATTTTTTCAGCGTTTCTGCTGTGCGCACTCTGTGCGTGCAGCAGTTCCGACAAAACAGAGGATATGACGATGCCAGAAATCAGCGCCGATGGCTCTGATGTTTGTCCTGTTGATTGTCAGCGGTTTAAGCGCGGCAGCGTGATTGCTTTCCACTATCAGTTTTCCGACAATGTTGAGTTGGGCGGCTATAACATTGAGGTTCACAACAACTTCGACCACCATACCCATAGCACTTCGGCGGCCGAATGTGAAATCGAAAGTGAGAAAAAGCCAGTGAATCCATGGGTTTACAACAGCGATTATGAGATTCCGCAAGAGCAGCAAACCTACACGGCAACCATCAACATCGACATTCCTGCTGACATCGACCCAGGCGATTACCACTTTATGGTCCGCCTGACTGACCAAGCCGGCTGGCAACAATTGAAATCGATGGCAATCAAGATTGAAGAGTGAGAATACAAAAGGGCAGGATACTCCTGCCCTTTTCTGCATATTCAAACTAAAACTCAAAACTCAATCTTCACCCCGCCCATAACGGTAGCCTTCGGCATCGGGTAGCCAGCGTTGATTTCGTACTCTTGCGCCAGCAGGTTCTCGCCGCGAGCCCACAGGCTAAAGTTCTTTGTCAGGCGGTAACTGCCCGACAGGTTGAGCAAGCAGAAATCTTCGGTCTTCTCGTTGGCGCCGACGGCTGTGTAAAGGTTATGCACATACTGCAAACCCGCCATCAGAGCCAGTTTGCCGTAGTTGAAGTTGGCACCCGCAAAACCCTTGTATTCAGGCGCGGCCACCACCTTGTTTTCCATATGCAGCAGCGAGTGGTTGGTGTTCAGGCTCACGTGCTCGTTCAGCGTGTAGGCGGCTTCGAGTTCAAGGCCGTAGTTCTCAATCTCGCCTGTGTTCACGTTGCGCGGCTTGCCGTCAACAGGTTGAGTCTGAATCATATTGTCGCCTTTCAGATAGTAGATGTTGGCGCCGTAGGTGAGTTTGCCAAAGCGATGACGCCACGACAGTTCGTAGTTCCAGATGCGCTCTGCTTCAAGGTCTTCGTTCGACGGCGGATAAAGGTACATCTCGCGCATTGTCGGATTGCGGAAGCCCTTGCTAATCATTGCTTTGGCTTCGGCGGTTGCCATCGGGCGGAAAACGATGCCCGCCTGCGGAATCCACTCGCCGCCAGTCACCGAATGATGGTCGAAACGGATGCCTGCATCAACTGTAAACCAATCGGTTACGTCTTGGCGGAAATCAACATAACCAGCAACTTCGTGCCGTGTCGATTTGGCCGTCTGCTTATTAGGAATTGTCATCACCGTATCGGTTTTCTTGTTGGTATAATAGGCATCGCCAAAAATATGCTGATAATCAAAGCCTACGGTCACGCGGTTGCCACCGAAAAGTTGTGCGCTCTGATAAACCGAGACGCCCGTCAGTGCGTCTTTCGAACGGAAATAGCGGTCGGTGGTCAGAGTATCGACCTTTGTACCATCATCAATTTTGTGGCGACCAAAGTTAGAATAGACGCTCACCGCGCCGCTTGTGCTGCCATAGTTGTTCTCAACGGCCGCCGTCATCACGCCACGCAGAATCCACTGCTCGGCACCATAGACGGGCTCGGCGGTGCTGCCAGGGTACTTCGAGTCGAAGCGGGTAATGTCGGCGTTGGCGTATGCGTTCCAGTGCTCGCTGATGTCGTAACCCAACTTCACGTAGCCGCCCACCTGTTCAAAATCCATATTTGGCCGATGGTTGTCCGACCTGTTATAAACGGCCGACACGGTGCTCGAAAACTTGCCCACACGCGCCTGGTTCGACGCTTCGGCCATCAGCGTTCCGTGGCTTCCGCCGCCCAGATTCACGCTGGTGCGGACGCCGTCCTGCTTCATCGAACGGGTGACGATGCTGATGACGCCGCCCATAGCATTGCTGCCGTAGAGCACCGACGCAGGGCCGCGCAGCACTTCAACGCGTTCGGTCATCATTGTCTGGTAACTGTCGGATATTGGGTGGCCGAAGATGCCCTGATACTGCGGATGACCATCGATAAGTACCAGAATATCAGTGTTTGGCGTTCCGCCGATACCACGCACATTGATGGCGCCCGAGCCGCCGCCCGACACGCCGAAGCCCATCACAGCACGACTGGTCAGAAACAGGCCTGGCACTTGCTGCATAACGGTTGGCAGCACCGAAATCTGATTCTGTTCTGTCAGTTTTGCCTGGTCGACAACCGATACCGTCATAGGCAAATGTCTGATATCTATTGGGTTGCGAGTTCCTGTCACTACCACTTCCTGAATGTTGACTGTGTCGGTCTGCGCCGATACTGCGCTGCACTCCATTGTGGCGGCCAATGCGCCGATGAGCATTTTGTTCATTGCAATTGTTTAAAATTTTGCGCCAAAAATATCAATTCCCTACAAAAACGGTAGTTTGATTTGGCCGTATTTGAAAATTATATAGGAAAGGGCGATATTTCCCGAAATATCACCCTTTTCTATAGTCCGTTTTCCGATGTCTGTAGTCCGATGTCCCTATTTATCCAAATCCACCACTGTGTATTTCATTGTCCCCAGCCCCAGTTGTTCGGCGTAATCGACAATGTAGGTGCCGTGCTGGCGGTTGATGCGTTTCTGCAGTGCGGTGGCGTCGTCGCCCGATGTCGATTGGTAGTTGAAAACAAGGTCAAGGCAGGCTTTGTCGAGCGCCACGGGGTCGGTCGAAGCCAGAATGCCGATGTCGTTCATCTCGGGTCGAGCGGGCGAACCGTCGCAGTCGCAATCAACTGAAAGATTGTTCATTACGTTGATATATACAATGTTGCGGCCGTCTTGCTTGAAATAGTTGTGCACCGCTTGAGCGGCTGCCGCCATCGATTCCAGAAAAGCGTCTTGCTCTGCAACGCGCCAGCGGGTTGTTGACGCGCCTGCCGAGTGGATGTAGAGTTTTCCGCTGTGCGAAGCCACGCCGATGCTCTGATTTTTGAGCACACCGCCGAATCCGCCCATTGCGTGCCCCTTGAAGTGCGCCAGGTTTATCATAAAATCGTAGTTGGCAAGATGTGAGCCAACAATATCATATTCAATATGTTTGGTATCGGTGACGGGTAGTTTCATCGTGCCTTCTTCGTCCATAATATCAACGGTGGCAATCTGCGCATAACCACGTTCTTCAATGGCCTTGCGATGGTCGGCGGTGGTAGAGCGGTTGCCGCCGTAGGCAGTGTTGCACTCAACCAGCGTGCCGCCCACGCTCTGCACAAGGTCTTTAATCAGTTCGGGGCGCAGGTGGTTCGATTTCGACGACTCGCCCGTCGATATTTTCACCGCCACGCGGCCCGTGGCATCAACGCCGAGAGCCTTGTAAATCCGCACCAGCGCTTCGGGTGTAATCTCTTTTGTGAAATAAACCACGCTTGCGCTGGCATTTTCGTCAGCCGCGGCGCTGTTCGGCGTTGGCTCGCCACCCGAGCACGAAGCAACGGCCATAAATCCCGCAATTGTCAGAAAGATAATACGTTTCATATCAAATATTTTTTTTGTTCATTGTAAAAGTATGGCAAAAAAATCGGTTGGGGAATACCCGAATTTCGGTTCTTTGAGCATATTTATCGGTATTTATGCGATTTCTGAATACCCATGGGCAGAAATAACGCTGATTCATTGAATTTTATATCCGATTTAAAGGCAAACAAAAAGCCCCCCTGCTGATGCAAGGAGGCCTTCTGTCATATTGTGATAATTATTCAACCACGAACTTGCTGACAGTCTGCCCGTTGTCGGTGAATACTTTTATCAAGTAAACCGATGGTTGCAAATTCCAATCGGCGGCATCAATCAGGATTGACGACATTCCTGCTGTGCCAATAGTGCGGTCGATAATGGTCTGACCACTCATGTCGGCAACCACATAGCGCAACTTGCCGCCGCCGATACCTTTAACCGAAATCCTAATGTTCTGGCATTTACCAGGATTAGGCGCCACACTCGCCGAGAGAACCTGCTGATCACTACTCTCGATAACAACAGCAGACCATTCTGATGCCACGGTTGTCTGTCCATCGAAATCAGTCTGAAGCAGACGGTAATAATGTGTGCCAACTGGTTGGTTGATGTGCAGATAGCTATAATCGGCACCTTCACCAGCCCCACCCCTGGCTGCGATTGTGTCAACAATCACCAACTCGCCATCGAACATGTGTTCAATGGTGAAGTATGCGTTGTTGTGCTCCGATGCGGTTGTCCACACAAGGCTCACATCAGTATTGTTGTCAGCAACAACGGCCTCGAACGAGACGAGCTCGATTGGAAGCGGATTGTCAACCCATTTGGTTGTGCCAAATGTGGCCATTACCCCTCCTCCATCGCTCAAAACATGAGGTGCGGAATTAAGTGTACGCCGTGTGGTCTGTTGCCGCATAGAGCGAGGTGTTACCTTCCCGGAAATTGCGACTTTACTTCCAGACTGTATGTATCCGGAATTATCGCTGTTGAATTTTGAACCTCCTGATGTCTGCCCTACGCTAACCCACTTGCTGCCATCGAATATCGAGACAAGCAGTGTGGACAGGTTGTTAATCTCATTGTATACAGAATTGGTCCAATACAATGTCAAATAAGCTTCTGTTGAACCGCCGCTGCTTATGTTCCACGATTCCAGATGGCTGACTTTTTCCAAATCTGCATCCAGATTTGCAACCGACACAGGTTTCTTGTTCGAGTATTCTGCAATGATGGATGTGGATTTTGTTATGCCTGACACGCCGAGTTGCGCCAATCGTTCTGTTGAACCAATTGGGAACACGAATGGAGCCTGTCCAGTTTTTTCCATCTCACCAACAACATACGACTGAGGCTTACCTAACGATGATGTAGCAGATTCACCCAGCTTAAGCCTTGCCGAAGACGCGGAGTGAAGCAAGCCTTGTTCAAGTTGCAGATTACCGTTCACGACAATACCCGTTCCTAAATCGATTTGCGGACCATCATCGGCACTTCCTGTATTGTTGATAGTCAAATTGTAAAGCGGCCGGTTAGGCGTAATAGACAGAATTTGCTTTTTCTCGCCAGCCAAAACAAATGTGCTGTTGGTTTTTGCCAATTTACCATAAGTATTTATGGTCAGATTGCCTTTAAGAGTTACTTCATGGGTACCTGCATCGAGCTCAGTATAGTTGTCAATACTGAGCGAACCATTGATAACCACATTGTTGCCCAATATTTTGCGATACTCATTCTTACTGTCCTTACCGCCTTCGATAATCAAGTTATAGCAGCTGCTCAACTCGAACGGTTGTTCGGTCTTGCCGCAAATACGCACCATCGAGCCCTCATCAGCCAAAACCTCAGCGCCTCTGGCATTGACATCTCGCATAAACAAGATTTGTGAGTTTTTGCCCAGCCTCAGAGTACCGTCAATCGTGGCATTACCATTAACCGTCAGCACAGCATTATCGGCCAGTTCAAGTATGCCGCCCGATTCTATTGTCATATCGTAGCAGGCATTTTCGACTCCGGCTGCGGCTATCGGATGTTTTTTACCATCAGCAATTGCTTTAACCAGAATATTGACAATTGATGATGGCGCGTGCTTGCCTTCCCAGTTGGCCTTTGTTTTGTACTCCGATGTTGCCGCATTATCTTTCCAAATTATTGTCGGATAAGTAAATCCGAAAGTCAGATTGCCGAATGCATCTATAGGTTCCTGAGTAAAGATGTGCCCTGCAGATGTGTCACCCACCACAATAGGCACAATGTGATCCCGGCCTCCCGCACCCTGACGCTGCCACTTGCCGGCATTGTATAGCACAACAGAAACAACATCGAAATCAGTCAACTCGCTGAACACACTATCCTGCCAATACAATTTGACTTTGGGTAGTGCGCCCGAACCGCTTGTAAGCGTCCAGTATTCTTTTTGGCTGACTCGGTTCACGTTGTTCTCTAAATTAGTGCGGTTTGCAGGTGTTTCGCTATGATAAATCGCCCTATATGTACCGGAAATCTCGTTTATCTCAATTGGAGCATAACGGTCGCTGCCACCAATTGGGAAAAAGAAATCACCCGATGTGGCATCTTTTTCTACCGAGCCATTGATATAGCTTGTCGGACTTCCACCATCAATGACTGCCGTGCTTGTCAGACGAATTGGATTTGACTCGTTGCCAGTCAGAATGCCACGAGTGAGTTTCAAATTGCCCGATATGGTTTGAATATAGGTGGTCAGTATCGAAGCTGGTGATGAGTTGTTAATCTCAATGTTGGTAAAGGTCTCAGGTTTTGCAATATTCTGAATTGTTGTGCCAACAAATTTCACCCATCCGGAACCGCCGGTAAAGTTATTGCTCTGCGAACCTGACGTTGGACGTTTCCAGTCGCCGTGGCAAATGATGTCGGCTGTTGGCGCACTGACCGCCGTGCCAACAGTTATGTCCTTATCTATGTTCAGACTGACATCAATCAGCTTGCTTCCAGAGCCAATCAGTTCGAGATTGTAGAATGACAATGCGCCATTTGACGATGAGATGGTCTGGTTGCTTGCACCATTCAATTTGACAGTTCCACTGCCATGGACAAATGTTCCGTTATTGTTGGTGAAATTGCCGCCAACCTCAAGAGTGCCGCCATTGCAGTCAACAGTTCCGCTTTCGATTGTGAAATGGTTTTTAACCTCAAGCGACTTGCCGCGTTCAACAGCAAACGTAACCGACGCGTTGTCATCGTTTTTAACCGTGAAATTATAGAATGCGCAGTTGTTCATCTCAATGTTGCGATTGCGCTTCGATTCCCAGATAATGGTCGAGCTGCCTCCATGGTCGAACGTGCCGGCATTAGTAAACTGACCTTTTACTGTTACAACATCCTTTGCTGTAAAAGTGGCTCCTGTGCCTATTGATATGCCAAGTGCGGCATCACCAACAGTCAGACTGTGACCTGCATTCTGCGTCAGGCAAGCGCCTTCGTAAATGTCGATACCCGCAGCAAAAGCATCGCCGCCATAATTGTCTGCATAAATGATTGGGTATTTGCCGTGCGACTGTTGATTAATAAACACGCGGGTTTCAGAAGTTGGTGAAGCAGCCACGCCTTTGGGGTTTTCCCAGTTATCTGGGTTGTCCCAACGGGTTCCATCGGTGTCGTTGCCCCTTGCATGATTACCTCTCCAGTAAAGTACATCGCCCGTATAGTCCCAAACAATCGCACCGCCATTGGCCGACAATCCATCGGCAGGGTCCTCTTCTTCAAAATAATAGCTGGCCACTACGCCTACCGCATCAATAATCGTAATCACACCGTTAGTTGACGCGTTCGAACGTTTAACGTTGTGTGCCGGACCCGCATTGAAGTAAACATTGCTGACTTTAATGGTATCAGTATCGGCCGCACCGCCAAAGCTGTTTTCGAACCACAGATATCGGCCGCCCGCCGCGCCGCTCACGTATTGCCCGTCGGACAAGTTGTCGGTGCCATCGATAACTGAACCTGCCAGCAAATGAACTCCGGAAGCGTTGATTCGCTCAACCTTATAATTGCGCGCTGCAATCCTGCCCTCGCTGCCAATGTTAACAGCATATGTACCCGATGTTGTTTGAGAAGTGATAATGGCCTCGTGATTCTCGACGCCCAAAAGCGAGAGTGTTCCTCCGCTGTTGGCATTGACTATAGCGTTGCTGCCCATCTTCAGCTTGCCATCGACACCCATAGCCAATAATCCTCCGTTAGTAATATTAACATTATCGATTCCTGTGCCATCGCCCAAGTTGATGATATTGCCAGCAACGTTTAATGTGCCGCCATCAATATCGAGGTTGCGAGTCAGATATAATTCATTATCAGTCAACGAATAAGCACCATTTTTGACGGCAATGTTACAATAGGTGCTAGAGCCAGGATTAAACTCATGGCTTCCAACACCATTAAGAATCAATGTTTTAGTTGACGCCGAGAATACACCTTCGTTGATGTAATCGCCGCCAACAGTTACATCGTATGACGAAACATCGAACGTACCTTTCTTAATCAAGAAGTTACCTCCAACTTTCATAACCGACTGAGCCTGAATGGTTCCGTTATTATTGATTACAAAATTGTTAAAGTTGGCCATTTTATTTTGAACGGTTTTAACGCCCACGCCGGTCATTTCAATGGTGCCATTACCTGCATTCAACTTACCCTTTGTTCCAATCACCCAGTTGCCATACAACCGCAGCGAGTCGAGTTCGGAAACCATTGTAAGTGTACCATTCACAGTCACATCAGAAGTTGCTGTCAATGCACAAATAACAGTATCGGGCCGAGTTGTGGTGATTTGAATTGTGAGTTGAGCGTTGTTGCCGATAGTCAGACGTTTTGCACAGGCTGAGTCGCAGGTAATAATCGGGTAATTGCCTCCCGCCACTTGCGGAATGGTAACATTGTTGTCGGTTGATGGAATCTTTCCGGTAACAATGGTTTCGCCTGCGAGTTGCGCTCTCCAGTTTGCCGGATTGAACCAGTTTGTTTTATCAGACACTGAGCCGGCAGTCCAAATATACTCAATGTCGCCAGTCCAAGTGATGAGGTTGTACGGGTCGTTCTCATAAAGCTCGCCGGCCAACAAGCCTGTTGCGTTGTAAACCTCGATATTGCCTGTTGCAGCCTCAACTTTTTTGATGTTGACGGCACCTCCGCCTGGATTGTTCGGGAACGATATGTTTTTGATTCTTCCGTCACCGCCAGTTCCTGTCATATCCTGCGTATTCCTGATATCGAGGCAAATACCACCAGAAACCACATTGCTGAACACTCCGTTGCTGAAATTTTGGTAACCATCAATTATCGCACCATCGGAAATAATCAAGCCTTGCTTTGCCAAATATGCGAAGTTGTAGTATTCGGCATTGATTTTGCCGCCACTTTCAACAGTGAAGAAATAGCGGTCGGAATTGTTTGTTATCTGAGCGTAATTCACCTCATCGCCAACAGCATCAAACACACCACCCGATTTCACCACCAGCGATGAGTTGCTGCCAATGCGGAGTTTACCGCCTGGTGTCACCTTGTATGTGCCGTATATCAAGATGTTGTCGAGCGAGTTACCCAATGTAGCCACATAACCATTTTGGTCGAAAATGCCTTTTTGAAGTGTAAAGTTGCCATAAACAGTGAGGGCATCGTTCAATTTAAACACGGTTTGGGTTTCTCCATTAATAATCAAGTCATTAAGAATTGAACCATTGGTTTGAATCCTGCATTCACCTGCCTGGCGACAGAGTTCATAGCTGCCCGACTGCGCAATAACACCCGAACCGGCTACCGTCACATTGCCACCCACGCGCACTTTAAAACCGCTTGAGCAACTCATTTTTCCGCTTGTCACATAGAGCGAACCTTGAACATCAAGATCGACACTTGATGCATAGAATTGTTGATTTTCAGGTTTATTCACCTCCACATCGTAGAATGGGTTGTCGACCGAAACGCCCAAATATGCACATTGGGTTCCGTCAGTACCATTGAAAATTACGCGTCCTGTTCCGGGAACGAACCTGCCGGAATACTGATTATACCAGTGTCCGCCCAGATATATGTTCTTATTATTGGCGAAGAGAGTGCCTCCATTATCGTAGAAATAGAGATTCCGTGTAACAATCACATCGCCTTCAAGAGTCTTGTTAGTATTGCTGTTCAAATAGAGCAGACAATATTTGGCCGCACGGATTGTTTGGTTCATCGGGCCATTGTAGTAAGCGTAAATGCTTGTGCCATTCACCTCATAATCACTGAATTTAGGATAGTTGTCGGCACCTCGGGCATAAACGTTTGTCTTTTCACCTGCCGTGAATGTTCCGCTACCCGTGATATGACTGACAAGCATGTCGAGCGTACAAGATGAAGTATTAAGATTACCCGTCATCACAACATCGTCGTTGATATATTTTGTGCTCAACGTCATATCCACATTGTGGAAGTGCCCACCTCTGATGTACTGGGCGTGATTGCCGCTGAACACCACCTTGCCCGAACCGGTATAGGCGCCTGGAGCTTCCCAATAGTAACCCGTGAAAGTGTGTGTCTGATTGCCATCGTCGAAGGTTGTGCCTGAATTTATCAAAATGTTTCCTTTGATGTTGAGAGCGCAGCCTGCCGACGCTTTCATTGTTGCACCGTCTTCCACAATTATTGTCCAATTGGTGCGGGTGCTGTTGTTATATGATGCGTCAAAAGTTCCGGCAAGAGTCTTGATTCCTGCATTAGCAAACCGTACGCGACTGAAACAGCCATTAGTAATTGTCTGATTGGCTCCGGCAAACTTCACATAACCTGTGATATCTCGGTTAAAGCTACCACCAGAAATATTATAGTCTCCCTTAATGGTGTAGACATAGTTCGATGTTGATGGCCATACAATACCGCCGCTGATTGTGAAATCGCCGTTGAATTTGACAGCCGAGCCCATAAGCATATATGTGGCGCTGCCATCAAAAACCACATTATTGAAATCCGACTTGCGTGGTACGATTGATACACTACCTCCACCTGCCGAGAATCGCACTGTTCCGTTTTGCGGGACAAAATAGCCTTTGTCAGCAATGCTCCAATCACCGATAACCCTAATGTCGGCGCTATTTTCAACTGCAAGTACGCCGCCATTCTGCACATCGACAGAGCCTTGAACGTCGAGCGAAGGATTTGTCGGGGCTGTTTTTGCGAAATCTTCAATGGTGAGTGAGCCATTGACAATGGTAAGGTTTTTGCAAACAGCCCCCTCCTTATATATAATAGGTGCGTTGGCCGTCAGCGGAATTCTGACCGATAATTCATCAGTCGGCACCTGCCTTGGCATCCAGTTGTTTTTATTGAACCAGTCGGTGCTGACAAAACCGGTCCATACGGTTTGTGTTATAGCCGGCCAGATGATTTTTGTCACCTCCTCGTCAGATGTCCGGTCTACCTCAAAATTCTTGAAACCCATAGTACCATTGATTGTGCCACCAAGAGTGATTGATTTCTCACGCTCATGGCTGCGCGCAATGTTGAAGTGCGAACCCTGCACAGGCGTTCCTCCATGGTTGAAAGCCAGATACATAATCGGGTTTTTCACTTCCTCAACTTCAATGGTCAGATATACAAATCTGTCGTAAACAGTCAGATTGTCGGCTGGCGAAGTATATGTTTTGCTTGTGTACATATTCGACCAAATGCCGTTCGACAAGTTGTTGGTTTCATCGATAGTGGCACCGTGCTTAACCACAAAGCCCTGTGGCGCAAGATATTGAATCTGATAGTAGTTGGCGGCCAAATGTCCACCTTCATATATTGTTATAGCCGTGCCACGGCCATCGTAACCACTCGAACTACGCGTGATTACCGCATTGGCTTCTGATGAGCCGACCATTGTCAGCGTGCCAAATACATCAAGACGGGTGTTGTCGTCCATGTGATTGAACCGTAACACTGCGCCACCGTCAATGCAAAGCTCGCCACCACTCTTAACCGTGATTTTTTCACCTGCCGGAACAAACGGGATCTCGGTCGAGTTGGCATCGTCGTTACCTATTGTCAAAATGTTTTTGTTAAGATTCAATTTGGCACCAGGTCCTATTTCCATTGTGTCTTTCAACGACATCTCATCAAGAAGGCTGAAAGTGTTTGCCGCAGATGTTGTTTTGTTAAAATCTACTGCGTTGAACGATTGCCCGTTCGATTTAATCTGGTGGTTTGGCTTGGTGTCAGTCGATTCGAAATAGACAATGTCGTTCTGACTCGTGAACGAGCCACTGCAAAGCCAATCGCCTGTTAGCGTAACAGGATGTGAATTATTTGCGTCAGAGCCAACCGAGAACGTCACCCCTTCGTCAATGGTCAGATTTGCAACATTCAGGCTGCCATTGAGAGTTTTGGTACCGGAACCCGAGAATTGAATATTGCGGCAGGTGAGTTCAGGTATTGCCTGGGCGCCACCACGATTGAATGTCAGATTTGCACCTGCAGTAATCCACTCGCATCCTTCGGCCTGATCAATTTGCGATGATGCAATCTTGTGGGTGTATGTGCCCATATCGAGTCTTGCATTTTTTCCCAAACTGAACACTCCAGTATTTACTGAAATACCATTATCGACAATGGAAACATCTTCTCCGTCGCTCAGAGTAAAGCTGTTGAAAATGTTGTCGACACCCATTCTGATTTCATGATGTTTGGCACCGCTGAATGTGAAGGTGCTGCCATAGTGCCTGAAAACACCATTGTTTGTAATAGACGAACCACTAAAGTCGATTGGATCATTGCAGCTGAATGTTGTTCCGCTGGCAATATTAATATCGCCCATTATTCTGACGTTTGTCTCGTTGATTTCCTTCACTCCCGAACCCGACAGTGACAAATTGTTGAGTTTCAGCAATGTGAAGTTGCCACCTGCAGTCACTTGCTGGTCACCATCGCTTTCCAAATAAACCGTTGATGTTGGCTCGTAGTTGCGCAAATCGTTTGTCGCACCACGCAGATGAAGCTCATGACCTTTATCGTCAAGCGTCACACAATCGTTGTTGACATAGAAGTTTCCGCGGACCGTGATGTCACCGCCAAGTTCAACGGTACGTATCACTGAGTTGTTCAAATAAACATTACCGTATTCAACCTGGTCGTAAAGAATCTGGTCTTCATTGGCCACAAGATATGTGCTTGTGGTCTCGTCTATTTCAACATTCCCGAAACCCAATGGGAAGGCCACATCGTTGTTTTCTCCTTTGGGCACTGCACTGTGCAGTTGGCAGTTGACTCCCAATTTAAATGTTTTGCCGGCTTTACCAGTAACCTTGTTGCCCCGCATGTAGAACCGCGTCTCAGGATCGAGTTCAAGATTTCCGTTCACAGTCCATTCGTTGTTGGCATATAGGTATCCTGTTCCTTTTTTGTAGACGTTGTTGAGCACCTTGATGTCAGCATCAACATCCCACGTACCACCCACATGGACAACTGTTCCGTCTGTTCCCCAGTCTATTTGTTTGCCTCCGGTAGCAAGTGACAGATTGCCGGTCAGCGTAATGGTATGGTCGCCAACCACAAATGTTGTTATCGAGTCATTGATAACGATAGAACCTGTAACAGTGATGTCGTCAGCAAGAGTTTTGGTCACCTCATCCTTTATTCCATAAGTAGTAAAATAGTAATTATATAGGTACAAACCACTGTATTGAGTTGGGAATACAACTTGATCTATAGAGTCGCGATAGTAAACTGTGCCTGCATTCAACTCTATGGTATTCATATTTTTAGGGAAGTTGTCTTCACCATAAATCAGCAGAGCTCCACCATACGATGTGAACGAGCTTGCCAGTGTTGTACCTATTATGGCGCCCTTCCGGTTCAACGTGACATCAATACCTGCCACCATTTCAACCGAACCTTTCACATAGGCCGTGTCGCGGAAGACTTTGGTGCCAGTACCTTGAAGAACGATGTTGTTGAACGTTGTCGGGTAATATGTCCTTTTCGTCGTGCCTTTCGGATCGGGCGGTGTATCTCCCAAATACGATGTTCCACCATTGCAAATAACTGCGCCATCGCCTATTTGCTCAAAGGCTTCCTTTCCTATCTTATTGAGCCAGTTTGTCTGCCGGCCTGACAGGTAGATGTTTTGCGTCCCGGCACTCACAAGCGTTGCGCCGTCAAATATTCTGAAAGTCCGTTCAACCGATATGTCTTTAGTGATGGTTTTCTTTCCTGCATTTGAAAACCGTATTTCCCAGAAGTGTCCGCCATTGACAAACTGTTCTTTATCTGCACTGCAGAAATTAACAATCGATTCGCCCATATCAAACAATCCGCCTTTTTCTATCCAGTCGCCACGAAGACTGATGGTATTGGTGTTGGCAAGTGTTCCGGCCTCAATGCGTATGCTGTCGGCAACCTTTACCTCGCCTGAAAGCGACAGTGTGCCGTTGGCACGGCTGTTGACTATCATCGCAGCCAATTCAACGTTTTTGTTCAAAGTGAGCTGATGGGTTCCGGCTCTGACATCAAACACAGCAGGCACTCCGTTTGGACTATAGTTTCCACTGCAGTTCCATGTGCCGTGCAATATTAGCGAGTCACGCTTGTCGGCTTGCGACAGTGTCGAACCCTCCATCATTGTCAGTTTGCCTTCAACTTCAAGTCCGTCAAAATTGGCATCTTCAATTCCGACAAGGTTTACTGTTACACCTTCTTCAATAGTCAGGTTATTGACGTTTGCACGCTTATCGATTTTAACGATGTAATCATCAACAACTTTAGTGTGGTCCAAAATAACATTATCGGTTACAGTTGGCACTTTGCCTCCATCCCAGTTTGCGCCAGTGTGCCAACTGTTATCAATACCTCCGCCTCCAGTCCATACGAATCCTGTTGGGGCTTTCCAGATAATAAGACCTTCGCCGACGGTATACTTAACTATGTCTTTTTCTTTCTCCTTTCCTGCCAACGTGCCACTATAGTTTGTAAATGTTATGGTTCCCTCACCGCTGGTACGCTGCACATTTGCGCTCGGCGAACTCTCGCGGACGTTGAATGTTACATTGTCAACGGTTATGCCCGTGCCCAAATCGAGCCCGGTAAGAGTCAGCAACGCGTTCCCTGTTGAGTTTGAGAACGTACCATTACACAGATTATGTGTTGGATGAATGGTTCCGCCCTGTATCTCCAAACCATTTGTACGCGTTCCCTCAATACTATATTGATCGGCCCAGAGTGTACCTTTTTCTTGTATTATGTAATAGTACCATGTGGCAGCTCCAGGTTGAATTTTTGCGGGCGAGTTGGGGTGTCCCATGAGTTTCAAAGTACCTTTGTTTATCAAATAACGATTACTGTACATCGACAAAACCGCCGCCGAATCGAGTTGTAGTGTTCCGTTTTCCTCAATCAAGACGTTACCTGTTTCATTGAAAGTTATGGTATGGTGATTGAGATTAAACTCACCATTTTTTATATCAATAAGGCTGTCTTGCTCTAAAGCTTCGGACATACCATATTGGGTATAATCATTCATCAAGTTGTATTTTCCGCCGTTGGCTATCACAATGCGGCGGATGGTATTACTTGCACCTGGGTCAAAATCAAGATATTTAGCCGTTGGCGCCGAACCAAGTATAAGTTTCGACATCGACTTATAGTGAGAGTTCATTGAGAATGTTCCTCCAACGTTACGCAAATTGCCTCCCACATGTATCGTGTTCCAATAAACATAGAATATACCATTGTTGATTGTGAAATCGTTCAGGATGTTCATATCATTCGGCCCCGACTTTTCTCTCGCTTCGCCTTCAAGATGAAGCGGATACAATTGCCGGTAGTATGTTGGGTCCGACAAGTTGACAACAACATCGTAGAAAGCTTTTCCCGGTTTACCGTTGCCATCGAAGTCAAGCGTGTCTCCTGTGTATATGGCGGCGTTGTTGCCGGTGAATGTAACAGTGCCTTTCCGCGGCACAAACTGTCCTGTCTTTCCGCTGGGGCTGAAGATATTGTTATACCACGCGCCGCTCAGAGCAATGTTGTTATATGTGTCACCATCGTCAGGGCTGACATCCAAAGTTGCCAATGAGTCGATTTTCAACCAACCTGTAAGGTTTATCATTCCGCTTAACCGTTTGATTCCCGTGCCGCCAAAGGTTACCTGATTAAAGGCAGAGCCACTAATCATCTGGTCGGCGCCATCGAATTCAACCTCCGACGAATGGTTGAAAGTACCCGCATTTTGCCAGTTGCCTGACACTTTAAGCTTGACGCTGGTTGTCACAATAGCGCCATTGTCAATTATCACATCTCCGTCAATATCGAAAGCGTTTGTGGCAGGACGCTTCAATGCACCGCCTGTAAACTGCATGGTTGGGTAGGTGTTGTTTGTGTTGCCGTTGCTGATTGTCTGCTCAATGGTTGCACTGTTGAAATGCAGCTTTGAGCCGTCCGTGTGAATAAGATTGCAGTTTTGATAGAAATAAAGATCACCGCCAATGGTAAGTGTATGGTTGGCAATGTCGAGACTACCACGGTTAGTAGCCGTCATAAGGTTGCCGCCAACATAAACATCTGTATTCAACCGGACTGTGTCGTTTTTGGTCTTCTCAATGTAGAAGTTTTGAAACTGAGTATTAGTAATGCTGGCACATTCAATTGTCTGGTTGTAACCGTCGCCACGCAAATTGATACGGCCGCTCAACTGGTGGAATTTTCCGCCGCCGCCATCAGTATTGTAAAAATCGCCATACAAATTTATTGTGCGATTATCCGCATTGAATTCCGTGCCCGAGAACACACTGAAATCACCTTCTACCGTAAGTGTGCTTTTAAGCGTTTTTATGCCCGACCCGCAAATTTCCACATTAGGCAGTGTGGTACCCGCAATCTCCTGGTCCTCTCCGTTAAAAATCACTGTTGCGTCTTTGTTAATGTTCAGATAACTGCTACCCAGTTTCCAATCACCTTCAATCGTCAGCCGCACATCTTCATCGGTGATGGTCAATTTCGGAGTATATCCACTTTGATCAATCCAGCCTTTGATTGTCAAATCCTGCTCAATTGTTTTGGCCGTGCTACCGTAGATGTAAACATTACCATAGTTGGCTGGCGGAATAATCTGGCCTATTTTTGTGGCATCGAACTGAACAATGCTATTGTTGTCGAGCCTTACATCGCCAAACGACTCAAAAGTTGCACCCAAATTGTTCTCACCGCTCACCAGAATACGGGTATTGCTTCCCATGGTGAAGACGTTTTCAAGTGTTTTAGAGCCGTTAATCACGTTGTCGTTAATGTCGAGAGCCAAATACAAGACCGCATTGTCGCTTCTGTTGGTCATTGTCAAAGCTCCGTTGACAGTGATTTCGCCGCCGATGGTTTTGGTTTGTGCGTATGTGGGGTCATCGTTTTCGATAATCAGATTTTTGAACGTATATGTGCCGGCAGTGCGTTTATAAATTGTTTGTCCGTGGCTGCCGGTGCTTTTCAGCGTGATTGTTCCGTTCGACACAAGCGATGTTGTGCCCTTGCGGTCGGGATTATCGTAGAAGTGATAACACAAAGTGTGCGAATAATCTCCAAAATCGACTGTTGATGAGCCATTTGTCATCGGGTACATATAAAGATGCCCCATAATGGTGGTTGGTCCATTGAACGTCTTGTCGTAATAATCAAGATAGAGGGTGCCGTACGTCACACCTTCGCCGCCGTGAACCTCCTGGTTGAATTTCGAATCGTAATAGGTTGTACTTGACTCGTGCAAATTGACACTAGCGAAATTCTTCGGAAAATTGTCGTTTCTACCACGAATATATAACCGTGCGCCACTTGCAACAGTGAGTGTGTTTTCGGTGTTGCCAACCACTTCCGCCTGAAGTCCTTCGGCATTGCCGTTAAGCACAAACGAACCTGACTCAACGGTGATATTGCCTTTCACATTAAATGTGTCGCCGGCTTTGACATAAGTGTCGTTTGTCTGAATCGTTATATTACCCTTTCCCAATGAAAATTCGCCATTAGTGCTGGCTCCATCGTGATATCTCAATGTTCCGCCCCGTATTGTCATAGGATTTTGCAATTCCATATCACCGGTAACAATCGCGCCAACAAAGGTGTGGTGGTAGTCGCCTGCTACGTCAACAAGCCGCGTATTCTTATAAACCCTGACATACGATGTGGCGTTGATATTACCGATGTATGTTTTCTCGCCACTTTTCTCGTTACAATAAAATCTCAAAACGTTGCAAGTGGCCTCGCCATCAACCCTGATTGTCTGATTCAACAAACCTTTAGAACCACCTTCACCACCAAAATCAGTATATCCTGTATTGGTATCATACTTGCTACCTTCATCGACAGTAAAGTTTGCATAGAAAATCAAATTGGCCGAACTGCTGACCGTAGAATTCCCTGTAATCAAAAAATCTCCAAAAATCTTAACATCATTTGAAATCACCAGAAAACCTCCGCCTGAAACTGTAATGGCATTAAATTTAACAGCATTATCGCCAGATACCGATACCGATTGAACTGCCCTGCCATCAAAAACAATAGTACTGCCTTTGTATGTTAAAGTACCCGTATTTGTGTAATTGCCAGTTAGTCGGATTGTTTTGTTGGTCACATTGAGGGTCGCACCATTATTGATTGACAACGAACCTTTTATCGTTAAATTATTGCTTGCGGTAACCGTACCTGTGGCAACAGTAAAGTTGCTGAACAACGTCTTATTTTCTTCCTCATTCACTGCAACGGTCTGATTGGCACCATCAAAAATCACATTCACTGATTTGCCTGTACCTTTATGAAAATTCACCTCGCCACTGCTGGTGAACCCCTGCTTAACATGCAGCGTATGAGCACCATAAATATCCGAAACAACAGCATGACCGTCAGCCCCAACAGTGAACGCGCCATTCACTATTATCGGCAGGTCGTTATCGTTTGTCTTACCAAATGCCAGTGTTCCATTGGTGACAGTCAAGTCATTCACATTCACCGAATCACCAATGGTTACTGTATAACCGCCGCTGATGACGAACGTATTGCCTGGCGTTTGCGTTGCCGCCAGCATTTCTGCTGATGTCAAACTCACGCCCCATGTGGCCGGAGCACTAAAATCGCCAGAAGCAACTGATGTAAATGTATCAGCCAAAGCCGGAGTTGTTGCAAACATCACTGCAATCATTCCAGACATAATTCTTTGTAAAATATTCTTTTTCATAACATTACAATTATTTCAAACACCATTTCAAACCGCAAAAATGTGGTTTGTGTTAAACGCACAAAGTAACTAATACCTATTTAAAAAAAGGAATTTTATGGCGAAACAACGCTACTTTTTGACCAATGTAGGGCAGCATTTTTTATGAACAAAATAAGAACAGATTATTAACAGCAGCCAATGTTTGCGAGGCTTTTGTAAATTCGCAGCCAAAAACAAGAATCATGGAACCTGACAGCAATTTTGAATACGTTATCGACCGCTTTGCCGACATCAAGATTATGCGGTACAAAGTACCTGAATTTGAAAATCTTACACTTAACCAAAAGATATTCATCTACTATCTGAGCCAGGCGGCGCAGTGCGGACGCGACATTATTTTCGACCAGTTCTACCGCCACAACCTGCTTGTGCGCCGCACCGTTGACGCCATTGTCAACAGTTATGGCGGCAATCGCGAAAGCGGTGATTTTAAGCAATTTATGGTTTACGCCAAACGTGTTTGGTTCAGCAACGGCGTTCACCACCACTACAGTTGCGACAAATTTTTCCCTGAAATTGACGCCGAAACATTTAAGCAACTGATTATCAATTCCGATTTCGGTCAAATGCCGAAAAACGAAGGCGAAACGGCAATGGATTTTGCCAATCGGGTAACCGAGATAATATACAGCAAATCAGACCTTAAGCGCGTCAGTCTTGACAGCAGCGGCGACGTGGTGAAGGCGTCGGCGTGCAATTTCTACAGCGGTGTGAGTCAGGCCGAAGTGGAAGCGTACAACGCCACTCTGCCCCAACCCGACGCGGGTCGGCCACTGTCGAACGGACTCAACAGCCGTCTTGTGAAAAACGACGGGCGCATCACCGAAGAAACTTATCGCGTAGGCGGAAAATATGGCAAGGCTATCGAACAGATTGTCAGTTGGTTGGAAAAAGCTGCGCCTTACGCCGAAACTGAACAGCAGCGCCAATCGATTGAAAAACTCATCAGTTACTACCAAACGGGCGACCTGCGCACTTGGGACGAGTATAACATCTTGTGGGTCAGCGACAACGTGCCGTTAGTGGATTTCGTGAACGGCTTTATCGAAGTGTACGGCGACCCGCTCGGCATCAAGGCCACGTGGGAATCGCTCGTCAACTTCAAAGACCTGACGGCAACACGCCGAACCGAGATTATCAGCGGCAACGCGCAATGGTTTGAAGACCACGCACCCATCGACAGCCGTTTCAAGAAAAAGAGCGTTAAAGGTGTGACTGCCAAAGTGATAACCGCTGTTCAACTTGGCGGCGACTGCTACCCGTCGACGCCCATCGGCATCAATCTGCCCAACGCCGACTGGATTCGCAAGGAACACGGCTCAAAGTCGGTGACCATCGAGAACATCACCTATGCCTACCATCAGGCGAGCCTTGGCAGCGGAATGCTCGACGAGTTCTGCCACGACGAAGCCGAACGCGCCCGCTCGCGCAAGTACGGCTACCAGTCGAGCAACCTGCACACCGACCTGCACGAGTGTCTGGGACACGGCTCGGGCCAACTGCTGCCTGGCACCAACCCCGACGCGCTGAAAAACTACAGTTCGACTCTGGAAGAAGCCCGCGCCGACCTTTTCGCGCTCTACTACATTGCCGACCCGAAGATTGTCGAGTTAGGATTATTACCTGACAATGAAGCGTTTAAGGCCGAATACGACTCGTATATCCGCAACGGCCTAATGACGCAGCTCACACGTATCGTGTTGGGCAAAGACCTTGAAGAGTCGCATATGCGCAACCGCCAACTCATTGCCCGCTGGGCGCTCGAAAAAGGCAAGGCCGAAAATGTGGTTGAACTGCTGAAAATCGACGGAAAAAGTTACACCCGAATCAACGATTATGCGAAACTGAGAGAACTTTTCGGCAAGTTGCTGGCTGAAATTCAAAGGATTAAATCGGAAGGCGACTACGAAGCGGGCAAAGCCCTTGTCGAGACCTACGCCGTGAAAATCGACCGCACTCTGCACGCCGAAGTGCTGCAACGCTTTGAGAAACTGAACATTGCGCCATACGGCGGCTTTGTGAATCCTGTTTTGAATCCTGTTGTTGAGAATGGCAGAATTACCGATATAACTATTGATTACACAGAGAGTTATACCGAGCAAATGCTGCGGTATGGAAGGGAATTCGGATTTTTGTAAAGATTACGCGCAACTCAGAATTAACTAAATATTTGTAGGACAAAACATCATCATCATTGCAACAATGACCTGGCGTACACACACTTATGAATGATTCCCCAATAATATCGAATCCTCTTGTTGTGCACTGCGACACTTGTGGCGGCACGATTACCTACGACATAGAACGGGAAAAATATCGCTGCAAATCTTGTGGCGAGTTGTACGATTATTCGAAAATAAAAACAAACACAGAGCATTGGAAAGACATACACAAAATAACCATCAGTAAGGAAGCCAATAAGATAAAGATATTCAAATGCAAATCGTGCGGTGCCAAAGTTACGAGCAAGATAATTGGAAGCAATACTGCCGAGTGTCCTTTCTGCCGAAGCGTTTTAAAAGAGAGTTCTTCGGTAATGAATATCCCTGACATTATTATTCCTTTCGAAATCTCGAAAGATTATGCCATCAAACAATTTGAGAAATGGTACAAAAAGCATAAGTGGCAAAAGGTTGCGAAACAATTATACAAACAGCGAATGCTGCTACAAGGCTGCTACCTGCCCTACTACGTGACAAAAGGCATAATCAAAGCCGAGACAATCGCCGCATGGGGTGCCGCCGACGAAAACTACGAACTTTTTGACAATGAATACACTAGCGAAAGTCCCGACCGACATACATTCCGAACATTCTTAAACGGAATTGCCGTCAACGCCTCTCATGATTTAGACAACAACTGCCTTGACGCTGCAGAACCATTCGACTTTACGCGTGCACAAGGATTCGAATTCAAGTACTTGGCGGGAGAAAGAGCCAAAATACACGATATCAACGCCAAAGAAACCGAAGAAAGGATTAACACCGAAACTAAAAACAAACTATGGTTCTGCCTCAAACAAGTAATAGGCACAAGCAATTTCCGCATAAAAATCAACGAGACAGAAGCAGAAAGTTTCACAGCATTTTTGCCCATGTACATTTTCAAACTCGACAGCAAAACTGTGGCTGTTAACGGACAGACTGGTAAAGTTGCCGTATCAACAAACAAAAAGAGCAAAGTCATTGAGCCATATAAAATTATAGTATTTGCGACATTGACAATTATAGGGGTAAACTGCATCTCTTCTTTTTTTGAAAGCAGCAATAAAAAGTTTATATTTTCAATACTATTCATTGCAATTATTCTCGCACTTGTAAAAAATGAAATAAAAAACACAGACGAGATACTGACATATTCCGACAAACACGAAAACGAAAAAAACAACGGACTGGAAACCTTGTTCTACCAAACTCAGGATAACAAGGAGACGCCTATAGTAATAAAATACCATGGGCTCTGGCAAACAACAAGGCTTATACTTGGCTCACTTATAACAATTTATGCCCCATTCATCGCCGCATATTTTGCAAGAATGACAGGACACGGCAACACGCTTCTTTTTTCTGAAGGAAAACTATATTATGGCGTAGCAGCAATCATTTCGGCAGTATATTGCCTTAAGCAAATTCCCCACCGCTACACACAATCCTCTACGTACAAAATAAAAGCCGACGGAAAACCCGAAAGAACGCCTCCTATTAAATTTATATACAGACAATTACTAAAACAGAATGTTGATTTATTGCTTACCAACGAATCTCACAAAAAAGCGGGCGGATACGCCATTTTTATACTACTAAGTATGCTTTTCGTGCTTTCTTTCCTCAAGATTTTAGGAATAAATTGAGAGCGTTTCGGACGGATTTAAGTATTTTGATTCTGTCGGAATCTTGTTAAAATAGATAGATTCCGACTAAATCGAGATTCAAGAATGTTGAAATTATATCAGATACAGATATTTACAACCAGCGAGCAGAAACTTCATTTGAAGATTTATCGGATTTTTCTATCTTTGTAGAAAGCGAAAATTTTAGCGCTTTCTGACAACGAATTAATCTTAAAACAAACTGTATATGAGAAAATTAGCAAGCATTCAGGTGATTAACGGCGTTGAGCCCATCGAAGGAGCCGACCGTATTGAACTTTGCCACGTTTTGGGGTGGCAGTGCGTGGCAAACAAAGGCCAGTTCAAGGTTGGCGACAAATGCGTCTATTTCGAGATTGACAGTTTTCTGCCCGTGAGGCCGCAATTCGAGTTTCTGCGCGCCACAAGCTACCGCAAGACCAACGTTATGGGCGAAGGTTTTAAAATTAAGACAATGAAGTTCCGAGGACAAATTTCGCAAGGCCTCATCCAACCGCTGAGCGCCTTCGGCGAACTTGCCGCAGACACCGAGATTGGCACCGACGTGACTGAAACTCTGGGTGTTAAGGAATGGGAAATTGAAGAGCGGGCAACCACTGGCGGCACAATTGTCGGCCAACTGCCATACGACGTGCCCCACACCGACGAGACGCGCGTGCAAGCCTGCCCCGAACTCATTCAGGAATTTGCGGGACTGGAATATTACATTTCGACAAAAATGGACGGTTCGTCGCACTCTATCAGCCTGGACCAGAACGGATTCCACGTCACAGGCCACAACTACGAATATAAAGACGACGACACTTCGGACTTCTATAAACTTGTGAAAGAGCGGGGCTACGAGTCGGCCGCTCGCAACTATTTTGAAACCAATGGGTTGCAAACGCTCACCATTCAAGGCGAGTTTTGTGCGCCTGGAATCCAAAACAACCGCCTGAAACTGCTGAAACCAGAATGGTACGTATTCACCGTGCGCGTGAACGGCCAGCGCGTTGGGCTGCGTAAAATGCAGGAAATCTGCACCGATTTGAATCTGACAATGGTGCCTATTGAAGAAGTTGACACCGACCTGCCGACCAAATATCCGACTGTAGAATCGCTGCTCGCGCGGTCTGACGGCCAGTACCCCAACGGCGGCAAAAAAGAAGGTATCGTCATCCGCCCCACCGAGCCAGTTTTCAGCACGCTAATCAGCGCCAGCCTGTCAATGAAGGTGGTGAACAACAACTATTTGCTGAAGAACGAGGATTGATAATTCACTGCAAACTGCAGAGATAGCCCAACCTGCAAAAGCCACAAAACTGCACTAATACTTAGAACAAGGCTACTTCAGCACGCACTCAATGCGTTCAATCTGGCCGTTGCTGTGCGCTGGCGCGATTTCCAGAAGTCGGCACAGAAGTCCGTAAACATCTGTGTTATAGAGTTGTGGCGCGGCAAAGCCTTGCTTGAAATCGGGGCCGATGGCATAGAAAATGCCGTTCATAAGCCGATTGGCATTGTCGTAGCCGTGAGCGCCCAATGGCAGCGGGCGTTTGCCTTTGTAAATCTGCATTTTACCGCTATTCGAAAGAATCACCACATCGCCAATTCGCGCACTTGCCGAGCAATGGAAACGCTCAGGCAAATCGGCTCGCAGGCAAGCCGTAACGCCATCAACGCCCTGCAAAGCCGAAACAACCGAGTCGGCACAATGTTTCTTGCAATAAGCCAGCGAGATAGCAGGCGAATAAATCAATGTATCAACCCAACTGTCGCGCACATATTTTTTCAAATCAACAACGTTTTGCGCATCGGTTTGAATCATTCCGTGGTCAGAGATAATGATAAAATTTATTGAATCACAAAAACTTAACGTCGATAATTGCTGACAGAAGTAACCCACCAAACTGTCAACTTGTTGGATAGCTTCAACAATTTCGGGCGAATCGGGGCCGAACTTGTGACCAATGGTGTCGGCAGCCTCAATATAGCACATTGCCAAATGCGGGCGCTTGTCATAATCAACTGACAACCACTTGATTACAGAATCAATTCGCGCCTTATACGGTTCACTTGCGCTGTATGGTTTCCATTTTGTCGGGCGGTAGCCTTTTATTTGCGCGTCGCAACCAACCCACATATTCACTGCCGACTTAATTCGCTGTGATTCAGCCGTTACCCATATCGGTTCACCGCCATACAATTTGTCGGCAACCATCGATTTCACTTTGCCGTTCGAATAGCACTGTTTAATCTGCGGAACCATAAACTTATTCGCCACAATTCCGTGATTTTCAGCATATAAGCCCGTCGCAATCGTGTAATGATTGGTAAACGTGAGCGACGGAAAAACAGGTTGCAAACCTGCCGCCCTCACCCCTGTCCGCTCAATTGAATCGAGCGTTGGTGTATTGGCAATATCCTGATAATCAAAGCGAAATCCATCGAGCGACAGAACAACCGTATAGTTGCGCGGCTCAACTTTGCGGTTGCGTAAATGACTCACGTAGGCATCTTGCGCCGCAACAATCGCAAGAAAAACCACAAAAAGCACAAATGCTACTCTTTTCAGCTTCATTTTCAATTATTTAGTTTCGTCAGGGAAACGCAGTTTGTCGCCAGCGTCGTTCACAACCGAGCGCATCCATTTTTCGTCGTAGCCAGGCTGCTCAACTTTCGGCGCGTAATATTTATAGCCCGCAGGCACTTCGCGCGGCGTTTTCACGTTGCCGTCCATATATTTGACAAACAGATATTTATAAAAATCTTTCCAATCACGAACCAATTGTTCGGCAGTGTTAACAGAGAAATCAGTCAGATACTCAACTGCCACATTCTGATTATCAGCAAATAACGCTTGCGCAGCCTTGTCAACAGCCTTCACACAAGTCTCAAACTTGCTCTCGAAAGCCGTCTGCTTGGCCTCAACCTCGGGGTGAATCAGGTTGTAGCGCGTGTAGGCGAAGTTCGACACCTGATTGAACACCCAAAAAGCCGCCGTTTCCGAAAATTCCATCATCGAGCCGTTGCCCACCGCAAAACAGTTCGGCACTGTGGTCATGCTTGCGTACATCGGGCAATAGACGGTGCTGCCAGTGTCGTCGGTGCCGAACCAGAACAGGCCGCCAATCTTGTTCGGCAACCAGCCGCGGCACTGTGCGACAAACGAGAAGCCCGTCTGCTGCGTGGCTGTGGTGCGCTCGTTCACATATTTTTTGCCGTCAACCTCGAAATCCATCGGACGCCAGCGGTACGGGCAGTGCCACGGCCCCGCACCCACATCTTGCGACATATCCAACTCTGTGCCTTCCAGGTGGTTACGCATATTGTGCATCATCTGCGCCAACGCAACTTTTGCTTTCGGCTTAACCCAAAGCGGCATTCTGTTGCTTGCGTAACCAGTTGATTCATCGTGCTTTATATCAACGCCTTTGGCATAATCCCAATATTGCGCCATTCCGTCGGCCACATCGTTGAAGAACGCCCAGACGCGAATCTCACAAGCACGTGCTCCTACAAAATCAACAGGTGCGTATGTATCTGAAAAACTGAAATTTGACTTATTAACTTTGTCGTTGATATAGCCTTTCGCACGCGCGAAATCCATCACATCAGCGGCATAAACGGTGGTGATTTTCTTGTCGAAAATGCGGTCCATTTGGTCCGACGAAATCGAAGTCGGGTCGTCATTCCACGGGAAAGTGGTGATTCGTGCCTGATTTGCGTGGGCGCAGACATATCCGTCAGGGATTTGGCGAGCCACCCAAACGGCACCTTTATTCTTGTTAATCAAGCCTTTCTTGGTTTTCTGAATATCCATTCCCTTGCCAATCAACTCGAAAATCCAAACCTCGTTGGGGTCGGCAATCGAGAACGACTCGCCCTCACTTGCATAGCCGTATTTAGCAACCAATTCAGTCATAATCTTAATGGCCTCACGAGCCGAAGTGGCACGTTGTAAAGTAATGTAAATAAGGCTTCCGTAATCCATAATGGCAGTCGAGTCGCCCCAAAGTTCCTCGCGGCCGCCGTAGGTAGTCTCGCCTATAACCACCTGATTTTCATTCATATTGCCGATTACGTTGTAAGTCTTGGCGGCCTGCTCAATCTGCCCCATATACTTGCCTGTGTCCCAATCATATACATCGAGCATTGTACCTGCGGGATAAGTGGCTGCGGGCCAATGATATAGTTCACCATAAAGCACGTGCGAGTCAGCGGCATAACTCACCATCGACGAGCCGTCGGCCGAAGCGCCAGGTGTTACAAGAAAATTTGTGCAAGCCAGCACCTGCCCTACTGCAACCGACATTGAAATTGCCAAAAATGCTTTTATCTTCATATCTTACTAATATTAAGTGTTTTACATTTATAATTAATCGTCAGTTTCCGATTGCTTGCAAGCGCGGTAAACGGCACCACCAATGGTATCGCAAGCAGCGCCAGTGACTGTTTTCCAACAGTTTACAAGTCCATAGTAACGCAACGCACCCAAAAATGCGAAAATTATTGCCTCCTTGCACTCGACCACTGCGCTGTCAGGAATCACCACCTTGCATTTAGTGCTATTTTGCAGACATTCAATAAAATATTCGTTATACGCGCCTCCACCTGTTACCAGAACAGTGCTTTTGCCCTCGGCAGACATTGCCTGCGAAATCTGATGGGCGGCGTGATGGTAATATGTAGCTAAAAGATTTTCAATATCAGTACGTTGACCGAACAATGGCAATATTTCCGCATCAACAAACTCTCGTCCGAGCGATTTTGGCGGTTGCTGTTTATAATATGGTATGGCGTTCAGTTTGGCAAGTAACTCTTTATCAACCACGCCTTTACGCCCGAGTTCACCATCTTTGTCGAACTCAAGTCCAATGCGGCGGGTGAGCGTATTGGCAACAATGTTCAGCGGACAAACATCAAACGCAACTCGCTTAATTTCAGCATTATCGTACGAGATATTGGCAAAACCGCCCAAATTCAAGCAAAAGTCGAAACTGCCATAGAGCAACTTATCGCCTATCGGCACAAGCGGTGCGCCGTTGCCGCCGTGAGCCACATCGGCTGTGCGGAAATCGCAAATGGTATCGATTCCCGACACAGCCGCAATCTGCGCGCCAGAGCCGATTTGCAGCGTCAGGCCTTTCCGCGGCTCGTGAAAAACGGTGTAGCCGTGACTCGCCACGAAAGCAGGCTTGCAATTATTTTCTGCAACAAAATCTTTTACCAGTCCACCAAGAAAACGTCCATAATCGACATCGAGTTGCGCCAAATCGTGCCCCGAAAGTTCGTGGCTATGTTTCAGGCGTTCAAGCATTTCGGACGGATATGGATAGACATTGCCTGCAAGCGGTATCCAAGACCAATGGCCGTCATCACAAACGAAATTGCAATAAGCAATGTCAACACCATCGAGCGAAGTGCCCGACATTACGCCTATCCCTTGTATTTCAATGCGTTGCGTCATTGGAATTTGGTTTTGGGAAGCCGTTCGGAATAGTTGGCAACATTGCCGCAATTGTCGGTAACCATCAACTCAAGTTGGTATGAATCAGCCATTTTCAAATACTCATCGGCTTCGTAGGTTATCGACTTTGTTTTCGGGTCGTACTTGAGCAGAATCCACGCTCCGTTTATTGATGCAGAATAGGATTTTATGCCCGACAAATTATCGCTGATTGTGAATTTCAACATGTTGACAGGCATATTTGCAACAGTTTTAATCGTTGGTGGAACACTATCCGCCTGAATACGATACGTCCCGAATCCCGACAATGAGGCCTCCATATAGCCGTTTTTGTACTTACCGCCCATGCTCGACACACGGTTGCCGTTCACTGCCACAATCAGCAGTTTCGATGTCGGGATGTTATCGCCCACACATTTAATCTTCAAATTATACGATTTAACCAGCGGAATAGTAATGTCGCCAACCTTATATGTTGGTGAATACGAGCCAACTACAATGTTTGTGTCGACTTTGAAATCGAAATATACGGAATCGAAGAATGTGTTTTTGCCAAAATCGATGGCTATTCCTGCCGTATCAAACTTATGTGCGTCTTGCCACGAAAGCAACTTACCCTCAGGCTTTTGCGCTTCAGCATTTAGCGCAACTCCTCGCAGATATGTTTCAAAGGTCGATTTGTTGCCGTATGCGTCATAAGCATCGATTTTCACTTTTTTAACCTCTCCGACAGGCACCGTTATGTAGCCCTGATTTTTAAGTTTCGGATAGAGCGCGATTTTATTGTTATTCTCTACAAACAATCTATAAGCCACTGTACTACTGTTGATTAACGCCTCATAATCAGCAATGCTGCTCACATATTTTGTCTGCGCAAACGGCACCCCGTCAATCTGCATTGTAAGCACAATCTGATTGCCGTCCCAAACATCGAATTTATAGACTCCGCAGCGGTTGCTCGAGCCGTTCAAATAGTCATCGCATTTGATACCAAGCCCCACAGTGCCGCAAACTTGAATGGTATCTGCCCCGACAGGTTTGTAAATTTTACCGCTTTTTTGAACCTTAACGGTGCTGCGGGCATATTTCCCAGCCACCTGAGAGGCTGTATTGCCAGGAAATACTGTGAACGACTCCATTTTCGGAGCAATATCATCCTTGATGTCGAACCCGAGGAACAATCCATTAAGCGGACAAGCATCGCGGGTGTCGCGAATCTCAAAATGCAAATGCGGTCCACCCGACGAGCCCGTATTTCCCGACAAACCAATCACATCACCAACTCTGACGGGCATTTCGTCTGGTTTCAGAAACAAATCGACCGAGAAACTTTTCTGCTTGTACTGAGCGGCACGAACATATCGTCCAATCTGGATATTGTATTCGCGCATGTGGCCGTACAGCGATGTGTATCCATCGGGATGGGTGATGTAAACCGCATGTCCATAGCCAGTTGGCGACACTTTGATTCGCGAAATGTAACCGTCTTTCACCGCATAAACCCGATACCCCTCTTTGCCCTGGGTTTTTAAATCAAGGCCCGCATGGAAATGTCCGCTCCTAAGTTCCGCAAAATTACCCGATAGGAAAAGCGGAATGTGTAATGGCGATTTCCAACCCAAAGTGTCCAGTTTGAGCTGAGCCATAGCGGGATTTGCCATGATAGCAACAAAAAACAATGTGAATAATTTATTCATCTTCTTGATTATAAATTCAATACAAACCATGCCGTCATATATCAGCATAAGCCGCAAAATAGCAAAAAACTCAACGTGGGGACATCGGAAATCGTTTCATTTTCGCATCACAAAACCATGCATGAACATACCATTCTGATAGTCAGGGCGGTTGAAATTGTACCGATTACCTCATATACCTATTCCATTATGCAAAAGCAGCTCGTGATGATATTGGAGAAAACAGTTATGTTTAGCCGAACTCAAAAGTTAATTTTTGTTTCTTTTCCTTCATATTCAATGCTTTGCGCGATGTCTGTTCCCGCAATTTTCACGTTGAAAGTGCGTTTTTCGGGCATTCCGGCAAACTCACCTTTGCGCTCGCCAATGGTCAGTGTGCGCTCTGCATCGTTCCAAACAAATTGTATTTCAGACGATTGGTCTTTCAGGTAATCGTTGTTCGAGCCTTCGTCTTCGTATAGTGTGAATGTGGCGTCAGCTTTCGGGAAAATGGTGATATCCAATTTCTTATAATCGATATTGCTGGTCGATTTGGCGGGTTTGCATTGCGGCAGAATGCTGCCTGCGCGTGCAAAAACCGGAATAGCTTCTAGGTTGACGGGAATGCTAACTGTCTGTCCGCCTGCAAGATGCTCGCAAGTGGCAAAATCGTACCAGCCGCTTTCGTTTTGCGGCAGATAAACAACAGTCTGCGAACATTTTGGCTCGATAATTGGGCATACAAGCAGCGCCGGACCGAACATAAATTCGGTTTGCTGGCAGAGCGCAGTTGAGTCAGCTGCAAAATCCATCACCAGCGGACGCATCAAAGTGCCACCTTCGGTGACGGCCGCAGCCTGCGAGTAAATGTATGGTAACAAACTGTAACGCAAACGGATAGCATTGGTAGCGATGCGCTCTGTCTCGCGGCCATAACGCCAAATTTCGGTGTCGCTCATATAGCCGTGCACGCGCATCATCGGCAAGAACGTGGCGGTTTGAATCCAACGCAACATACATTCTTGGTAATCAGCATTTTTATATTGGTCGAACGGACGGAAGAATCCACCAGCGTCATAGGTCCACCACGGGTGTCCGGCAGCCATAAGACCCAGTCCGCCAACAATTTGACGACGCAATGTTTCCCAATCATTGCCCACATCGCCCGACCACAATGCCGAGCCGTAGCGGTGGATTCCGGCAAAGCCGCTGCGAGTGAGAATGAGCGGACGACGGTCGGGGTCATCTTTCATAAGTCCTTCATACACAGTTCTATTCACCATATTTGGATAGATGTTGCGCACCATCTCGCCTGGCAGCGTGCTCTTCATCACGCGGCGACCAACAAGGTCGTCGTTCTCGGGCTCGGTTGCGTCCTGCCACCAAGCGTCGATGCCATAAGGCTTGAGTAGGCGGCTGCTGAAGTTTTCCCAGTAGAATTTTGCCGCATCGTTGTCGAAAAAGTCAATCCACGACGTGTTTTTAATGTAGTGCCCTTGCTCGGTGGCCAGTTTGCCCACTTCCGAATTCTCGTCAATCTTCGACCACACCGAAATCATCAGCCTTGCGCCGATTTTGTGCAAGTCGTCAACAAGTTTTTTCGGGTTTGGGTAGAAGGCTTCGTCGAAGCGCATTGCGTTCCAGCCGTAGCGGCCCCAATACTGCCAGTCCTGCACAATCACGTCCATCGGAATCTGGCGGCGGCGGAACTCGCGGGCCGTGCCGACGATTTCTGACTGCGAGTGGAACCGCTCGCGGCAGTGGATGTAACCCAGAGCCCAGCGCGGCATCAACGGTGCGGGGCCGGTTACGGCACGGTAGGCGGCAATCACGGCGTCGGCCGAGCCGGCAAAAACAGTGTAATCAATGCCGTCGGCCACTGGCGAATTGTATGTGGTTGAGTTTGTTACAAGTTGATACCATACCACCGGGCGGTCGTTTCCAGTGAGTTCGGCGGCAAGTGTGTGCGCGCCTTTCTCAAGTTCGACAATTGTGGACGATGTTGGCGGCAACCAAACGTTACGCATTTCCATAACAGTCTGTCCGTCAATCTGTAAATTGTGCCGGCGCGCCATCGACTGCCCAACATCGAGCAGCAGCGCGTAGCGACCGCTTTCGGCAATCTCAACAGTTGCTTCAAAGCGGTTGTTCTCACGGCGCTCGCGGCGGGTGCCTTCGGTTGTCGTTACATCAACTTCAACGGCTTCACTTTCAACGTTTTTCTTTGTCAAAGAAACGCTGTCGGCAGGAATGTTGAAGTTGGTCAGGCCATAATTGTTCCAAAGCAAGCCGTAGCCCTTGCTCGACAGCACAAACGGTATGGAAATCTGCGTGTTAACCTGCGTCAGGCGGCGTGGCAACTGGCGCACGTCGAGATAGCCGTCCTGAAACTGGCCAAGTCCGTAAAGATGCTCATCGGCTGGCGAATCGAACGTTTCCGTAACATTGAATGTGGCGCGGTCCTGCACTGAATCGGCCACAACGCTTCGACTTAATTCATTGAGAATCAAATTGCCATCAGCGTCGTAAAAACTGATTCTGGCGGTTGTCTTGTCAATCTTTGCCGACATCTGCGGAAGCGTCACCACAATCAGGTTGGCGTAGTCCTTCACCTTCATTTGCGGCTTTTTGTCGTTTTCAACGTAAATCCACTCGGGCAGCGACTGCACAGGCTTGGTTTGGAATTTCACTCGCAACGCATTGTCGTCCAACGCTTTCAATATCAGTTTGCCATCGCGCATTCCGATGGTGGCCACATCGCCGTCGAGCGAGATTGATGTTACCTGATGGCGAACACACGATGTAGTCAGCACGATGGTTGCCAGCAGAATTGATAAAAATGAGAATTTCATACTTCTATGTTTTTGCCGTAAATAAAGAGAATTGGTTCGATATAGCCAATTTCTTTTTTTGATTTTCGCCCGTCAATTCATTTTCTTACTGATTATAAACATTTTAAGCAATTATCATTTTTTAGACGCACAAAATAAAACAAGGTTGACCCAGAATGTTGCATAATATTCAAAAAGAAGTAATTTTGTGGCCGATTTACGATAATCTCTTTCAGCGACATAGGAGCCTGATACATTACGTAGACAATTTATTGAATTTTAATATTTTTACTACAATGGATTTAATGAAATTAGTTGAGAAGGAAATCACTGCAGAGACATCCTTCCCCGAGTTCAAGGCTGGTGACACTATCACCGTGAACTACAAAATCAAAGAAGGTAACAAAGAGCGTATCCAACAATTCCGCGGCGTTGTTATCCAGCGCAGAGGAAAAGGCGTAACTGCCACATTTACAGTTCGCAAAATGTCTGGAAATATTGGCGTTGAACGTATCTTCCCTGTCAATTCACCATTCATCGACAGCATTGAGGTAAACAAGGTTGGTGCTGTTCGTCGTGCACGCATCTTCTACTTCCGCGACCTAACTGGAAAGAAGGCAAAAATCAAGGAGAAAAAGAACGTGGTTGCCAAAGAGGATTAATTATTCGCAACTCGATAAAAAATCCGAAACCAAAAGGTTTCGGATTTTTTTTGTTTGGTATAAACCACCGAACAACGCGACTCTAAGATTAATTTACCATAACAAAAAAGAGGAGACCATTCATGACCTCCTCATTACAATAATTGCCAAATTTTCTAACTCACTTCGAATTAATAATGCTGATGATTTCGTCAAGCGTTTTTTTCGAATTAGGCATAATGTTCTCTGGAACTGGCTTACCTGTTGCTTTCGCAGCAAGAAAACGTTTGCATTCCTGATACTTTCCTGGAACAAGGCAGAACATATTGCGATAAGCCACTCCTGTATAATCATTAACAAGAACGCCTTTTACGAAAATCGGGCACTTCTCAATATTTTTACATACATCGTTTTCCATATCATTTTTTATTTATCCAAGCCCCATATACGACAATATCGCTGGCAGGTTACATTTTTTTCAAGAAAAACGTATTTTTTACTTTTCTTCAGCAAACATCGGGTCCCAGGCGGGAAGTTTGACTGGTTTCTGCTTCAAAATTTCAAGAATCTGCTCCGAACAATATTTCCTGTTCACAACCACGCGGAACATATACTCGTTGAACCATTCATCGGTCATAATCAGATGACCAGCATGCCCGTTCGACGCGCCCCAACTGTTCTGAACCTTCCATTTCACAGGCTTTCCGTCGGAGTTTAAATCAACGGCCACGAGCGTCATGGCATGGCTCGATCCGCTGTCGAATGTCAGAATTCGCTGCTTCTTGTTCATGCCGAAAGTTGTGCCAAGAAGGCTTTCGTAGTCGTAGTTTTTCAGGTCGAGAATACCAGTCGCACGGTTAAGGCTTTTGGCTACATCGCAACTGAAATACATTGCCGAACTATCTTTCAGACTGGCAATGACCAGTTGCTTGAGGTCATCGAGTTCAAGATTGACATACAGCCAGTTATGTCCATCATAAAGGTGGCGGTCGTAGTCTATTTCATAAACTTTGTTGTAGGGGCGCGATGGGTCGTTCATAAGCATCACGTAGTCGGCATAAAGGTCGTCGACCGGGCCACAAGCTTCTTTGTAAAACTCAAGCGGAGTGTAAGTTTTCGGTTCGCTTTTGGGCTTGCCGCTGCCGTCTTTGGGAGCCCAACTGAACTGCGTAACAGGCTCGCCGTAAGCCATTACAAGCATCCGATAGATGGTTTTCAGCTGTTCGGTTTTCATTTGCTCAAGCGCCTTCTGCCCCGCCCCGCCTTCGGCTTTCTCGCGCAAAGCAATGCCAAACTCGCGCAACTTGCGTTTCAGCACATTGTCGATTTCCGATGTGTTGTTACTGTTATACGTTTCTGCCATAACATCTTGTGGTACAAGGCCATATTTCATTACAAGGTCAGCAACTCCAGTGTATGTTCCGCCATCGCTCAACGGATTTTGGAAGAGCCAGCGCACCATTTGGTCGTCGATTGGCAGCGAGCGCGTGTCGATTATGCCCTGCAGAAACAGATTGCTTTTCTCTAACTGGTCGTAGAAGAAAAGATGTATCTGACTGAAAAAGAAATTGTTTACTCCGAACTTTTGCATTGCTCTGGCGCGAAGCACGTTGGTGCCGGCAAAGAGCCAGCAGCGCCCGCTGCTTTTTTGGTCGGAGATGCCGCTGTAAGGGACTTCTACATTGAAATAAGTGTCGGGTGTGGCAGTGTTGGCGCGGTTCAGTGCCAGCGATTTGAGCGGGTTGGCACTTATGGCGTTGAGCAAAGCCTTGTCGGTTGGCGAATTAGTGTAACTCTGCTGCAATGCTTGCAACACCTGCGGAGTGATTGTCGGTTGAGCTTGCGCGGACAGCGTCAATAGCGCGAATGCCGAAATAAATAGCCGTTTGTTCATCTCGATAAAATTTTAACTCTCCAAATCTATAAAACATTTGCTTGTTGTGCTACTTTCGCAGCTCAATTCAGACAAGATGGCGCAACTGCAAGCTTTTTTCGATTATGTGTGGCACCGCGGCAAGAACTCTTGCCTGACGCTATTCAAGTTTATGGTGCCTATCTCGATAATAATCAGATTTATACAACAATGGGGACTGCTCACGTATGCGTGCGACTATCTTGAGCCGGTGATGCAGATTGTGGGACTTCCTGCCGAGACTGCAATTGTGTGGCTAACTACCATGGTTGTAAATATTTACGGCGGTTTCCTAACTCTTTTCAGCATCTATCCGCAGATGGAACCGATGACTGTGGCGCAGATGACCACTCTATTTACAATGATGCTGGTGGCGCACACCTTCCCCATCGAGATTACCATTGCGCAGAAAACGGGCGTCAAGGCGTGGGTGATGACTGCCATCCGTTTTGTTTTCGCCATTCTGCTTGGCATTATGATGTCAAGGATGTACATCGCGCTCGGTGCCTTGCAGGACGAAGCCACCATATCGCCGTTCCTCACCACCACGCAAACAAGTTGGGGCGCGTGGGCACTGAACGAGTTAAAAAACTATGCCATAATCACTTGCGTGATATTCACTTTGGTAATCTTCTTGCATTTGCTCGATGTTACGGGACTAATCCGCATTGTGAACAAAGTAATGGAACCCACGCTCAAATGGTTGGGAATCAGCCAGAAAGTTCTGCCGATTACCATCATCGGCCTCACACTTGGCATCGCTTACGGCGGCGGTCTGCTGATTGAAGAAAGCCGCCAGAAGGACATCGACATAAAAGGCATCTTCTACTCAATGACGCTTATGGGGCTGTTCCACAGCATTATAGAAGACACGCTGCTAATGCTCTCAATGGGCGGCCATTGGACGGGCGTGGTGCTGTTCCGCTTTGTCTATGCCTGCACCATCACCTTCATTTTTGTGAAATGCACCAACCGTATGCCCATCGACAAATTCGAGCGTTTGTTTATGACTAAAGCGGTGAAAAACAGAGAGTAACCAAAAACGCCGCACAAATCAGAATTCGCACGGCGTTAATGGTTATCGTATTGACAATCAATGCTCACTACAAGCCCATAAACTTCTTCGCATTGTTGTAGAAGATATTTTCAAGTCCCTCGTCGTCGACGCCGCAAGCCGCAACTTTCTGAATCTCAACAGTTGGGTGGTTAAACGGCGAGTCGATACCGAACATCACGCGGCCGTGGCCGACAGTGTCGTATGCGTTCTTAATCTGACAACTCATTGACGTGCCCGACGTTTCGAGCCAGATATTGCTATAGCGGCGGGCCATAGTTATCGCCGCATCGACATACACCCCGTGGGCGTGGCCCATATGAATCATCACAATGGGCAGGTGCGGGTGACGCTCGGCCAGAAGCCCGATTTGCCACGGCAGCGAGAAAGGCGGGTGCCCCGAATGCACAAACAGCGGACGGCCGTATTTCTCGCAGAGTTCGGCCACAGGGTCAACGCACGGCGCGTCGGCGGTGTAGCCATCGAAGAGCGACTGCAGTTTGGCGCCCGCAAAATGCTCGTCGCGCAGATAATGCTCGAGCAGGTCGTAGGCGGGCTGCCCCTGCGCGCAGTTCACCCACATCAGCGGCACAATCTTGTCGGGGTGCTGACGGTAGGCCGCCAACGTATCGTCGTTCGAGTAGGCGCTCGACGCGCAAAGAATGGTCCTCTCGATATTGTATTCCGCCATCTGCTCAAGCAGCCGCTCGGTGTTGAAATCGATATTGAACGGACTGCCGAACGCTCCAATATGCGTGTGTGCGTCAATCTTTTTGAATCTACTGAAATCGTTCATTTATAGCGTTTTATTTAAAAGGTGTAAAGATTAAAATGATTTTAATCCAATGGCGCAAAAGTAACTGATTGCAGCAGTTTTTTTTGCAGAATTTCACGAAAAAAATCCGCCGCAAGAGCACTTTCCCCCTTGCGGCGGGTTCAATCCGCGAAAGCGTTTATATTATTTATTTTCAAGCAAATCCAGCGCTTTCTGAATCTTTTCTTGAGTGATTTCGATATAGCCCACGGGCTCGTTCTTTTTCTGACCGTCGGTGAGCACATATTTCAGGAATGCCACAACCACGGGGTCGGTCGGGACGCCTTTGGTGACAAGGTACAAATCGCGGGCGGGCGGCGACGGATAGCGGCCTTCGGCAATGGCCTTCGTCACGTTGTCCTTCAGGTTGTAGAACTGCTCATCATCTGATATTGAGCCGTTTTCATCGGTATCGACAGGAAAAATCTGAAGGTCGGCGTTCAGGTTGTGCGTGTCGTTGTCGTAGGCGTAACCGATATTGTTGAAGCCGATTCCGTAGATATCCTTCTGAATGGCTGCGGCAAGCCCAGGGTCGCCGAAGACGGCCGTTCCGCCAAGGTCTTCCTGCTTGGCGCCGAACCAGTTGGCAAACGTTTCGGCAGCGCCGCAAGCGTCAGAGCGGGTGTAAATGTGAATCGGCGTCTCATCGTCGGTTCCGAGCACATCGCCCCAAGTCTTCACATCGCCGTCAATCCAAATGCGGCGGGCTATCTCTTTGGTGATTCCGTGCTCAAGTATCTTGCTGATAATCGGGTTATTGGCGTTGATTGTCGGCACCACGGCATCTTTAGCCGACGGGAAACCAACGGCGCCATTCTCCTGCTCCTGCGGATAAACTTCGCGCGAAACCATTCCGAAATCGACCACGCCAGCAAGCACGTCGGTCATTCCCTTGCCCGCGCCGCCAGCCGACACATCGACCTTCACGCCAGGATTCAGTTGTTGGAACTCTTCGGCCCAGACCACCGCCAGCGGATAGAGCGCAAACGCGCCCGACAGCGACAGTTCGCCCTTCAGTTTGCCGTCTTTTGTAACCTTGTTGCCCGACGTGCTACCGCCGCACGAGTTGAGTGACGCCGCCGCTACGGCCGCAATCACCACGTAATTTAAAATCCTTTTCATTTTTAAAGTTTTAAGTATTTGAAGTTTAAAGTTTTAAGTTAAAAGTTTAGAAGGTTAGGCGCTTCGCTGTTTAGAAGGTTTAGTTGAAAGTTTAACAAGTTGAAAATCATCATTTTTAATTGTTAATTGTTAATTCCTAATTTCTAAATCCTAATTCCTAACTATCAATATTTCACCGTCACCATAAAGTAAATCCCGTTGCGGTTGTCGCGGCCCTTGTTGTTTTCGAGAGTGTAGTTCAGTTTTAAATCAATGGGTTTCACGGGGTTATAGTCGAGACCGACGGTGATATCTTGCTCCGAATAGTCGCTGTTGTCGGTGTCGTCGTCGAAGAAATCGTAGCGGGCAACCAACGACAAGCCTTTCACAAATTGGTATCCGCCAGCAACATAGAAGCCTTGCGAGTTCAAGTCGCCAGTTTTTCCTGCAATGTATTCAGCGCGCGCAAATGCCTTTGCCGATTTGTATGCCACGCCGCCGCCAAAGCGGTTCATCGAAACGTAGAGATTGGTGTCCTGCGCCGCAAACTTGCGTGTGGCTTCGTTGTAGCCAGGCAGCGCGCCTTCGCCCCATTGGAAGTAACCCGCAATCGAAAGTTCCTTTATCGGATTGACAATCAATCGTCCAACAATGTCCTTCGACTCGTTGTTGTCGTTAGCGTTAAGCGTGTGGCCGTTGAAAATGGCCAACTCGTAGTTCAACAACGAATAACCGTCCTTCTTGAACGCGCTGCCCAAGAACTCAAGGCCAAGGTCGCGACCGTTTTGATTGTAACCCGAAAGGTCGTTCTTGCTCATTCGCACAAGCCGTTGAACCACAAGAGAATAGTTAATAAACTCAAGTTTCACAGGATTGTATTCCGAGTTCTCGATTGATAGCGGCGATTTGTACTGTCCCAACCGCACGCCAAACTCGTTGATAGGCTTGTAGCGCACAAACAGGTCGAGAATTTTTGGCGTTCCAGTGAGTTCGAGTTGCAGTTTGTAGTCAACCTTGCCAGCGTCGCCTTTGTAAAGGTCGCCCTGCAAAACGAGCCTTGCGCGGCGAAGCAGGAAGGTCGATTGCGGCGCGTCGGTGTAAGTGTAGCCCGCCTGCAAAAATCCCGACGGCGTTACAAGTTTCTTAATCTGCCCAGCCAGTTCACTCGTGGTTGGCTCGGCGCCTTCGGTTTGAGCAAACGCTCCCACCGCAGACAACAGTAATGCTGTAATAATCAAATTTGTACGTTTCATTTTAAATAGTTTTTAGTTTTTTCAATCTTTATTAACCTATCGAATTAATAGGTTATTCGTCGGCAAACATACAAGGATTTTGTTTCTGCCTATCGGTTTGGTAGGGGAATTTTGGAAAAATACGATTTTATACTTACGGGGTGTGGCGGAAATACGTAAGTTGAAGAAGGCGGTATGAGGATATTTTGCTTTAAATTTAAAAAAACGAAATAGAAGCACGCGGCATAAGCCAAAGGCAATAAGGCTTATCTATTTGGTAGTTAGATTGCGGCGGTGCAGTAAGCAAAAACCGCCACAGGCTTCTCTCCCACGGCGGCTAGTATAATTATTGGGCTGATACATTACCTCATATGCTGCCCGCACCAGCAGTGCCCGCAATTAAGAAACCCAACTAAATTCCCTACTCGATTTCCTGAGTAAGCGCCTGATTCTACGTCTCCGCATATTCAACCAATGCTCGAGCGCCAGATTTTCAACCTCATAGTTGTCAAGAGCCGTTTTGCGGCGCCGCTCCGATTGAAAAGCCTGAATAATGTACGCACCAATATGGCGCCTCATCTTTTCGCGATAGACCGCATCGAAAGGAATAAGTATCCCTGTGTCTTCAATGTTGTGCATCAATCGGTTAACCGCAGTGCCGAACATCATCATCTGCGAAGACGCTGAAATATAGGCGGTTACATTCGGCGGAACGTTCACCCCGCGCATCCTGACAGCGGCTTTCAGCAATCTGAAGTCTTCCGCAAGGTCGTCTTTATTCACTATCAGGTTCATCAGGTCGGAATCGGAATCGGGCATTACCGATTGGTCGTCCCAGGGGCGGATAAGTTCTTCTTTATCACCAAAATGCTTCCAAAGGAAATGGTAAATCAAATCTCTTGAAATATGGTCGTATGACGGATAAATGGTAATCTTTCCGAAGAAATACAACAGTTTGGGATTCTTCATAATAATGGCCACAAGGCCGTCCCACAGGTTGTCGAAGGCGAAAATGGAATTTGCGCCGTTTCGGGAACTCTGATATTCGGGTGCGACAAAATTGCGCCCGAGTTCAATGGCGTATGGCAGATAGTCGTCGATAAACTTCTGCGAAAAGCGGAATTGGTGCGAACTTGCCAGAATCGGCTGACCGCTCTCGTCAAACGCAGCCTCCGAACCCAAAAGGAATCGGTAGCCACCAATAATCGCCTCGTTGTCAGGGTCCCAGACAATCAGTTGCTTGTAAGGCTTCTCCATCTTATCGTACTCATCAAGGTCAATGGCATTGCCTGTGGAACCTCCCGCCTGACGGAATGCCACTTCGCGCAAGCGGCCGATTTCCGTAACAACATTCGGCGAATCGTGCCACGTGACAATGTAGAGTTCGTTGTGGCCCTTGTTGGTGTCTTGCAGTTTCTTCGATTGGGTGAGTTCCGCCTTAATCAGTTCAACTGGTACGGGTTCAATAATTGTGTCCATAATGAAAAAATTCAATCTACGCCTGACGGCCAAGGATTTGAGACAATGCCCGCCATATCAAGCATCGCTTTATGTGCAACATCACGCATCCGCGCGGGTTCATCCTTCCGCGACGCTTTAACATCGGGGATAATCGGGTCGCCAACGCGAATGGTGAGCAGCGGCTCGTTTTTACTGATAAACTTGCGCCAGCCAGTGCGGGGCCTGAACGAAATCATCAACGGCACTACAGGAAGCGAGTACCTGTAAGCCATATTGAATGCTCCTATTTTGAAAGGCCGAAGCGGCGCGTAGAATTTCCAACTGCAACTTTCGGGGAAAATGTGAATCCACTGCTTGGCTTTGTGCAAGTCGTCTAATGCCTGCGCGAACTTTGTAAGCCCGCCATACTCATCGGGAATGGCTATGCCGCCAATGGCTTTCATTACGAATCCGTCTTTGCCGTTGAAGGGCTGTGAGTACATTGGAATCCACGCCTTGCGGAAACGCATTGCCTGCATAACGCATATCATATCCCAACGGTGAACGTGGTTGCAGACGGTCATCACGCCATTGGCGAAAAGTTTGCGGTTGCGACGGATTTTCTCGCGGCCTTCAATCTTAAGGCCATACCTGATTCGGTTCACGGGGAAAGCCACTGCCCAGGTAATAAGATAGATAACCGAATGTATTATTTTGAATTTCAGCGATTTGTCGAGATAGGTATAAGTCTCATCGAATTTAATGTCCTTGTTTTTCCCGCGTATGGGCGCCATTCTTGTGAATGGATTATCACCCGAAAAATCCGCATCGGGTTCAGGAACATACACGCCTTCCCTCACCTTGAAATTCCGATACGCAGGGCCGTACGCTGAATAGTCCATTAACATCAAGTTTATCAGATATTTAATTGGACTGTTATTATCTCTTGTGCAGTCCGCACTCCCTATGTTCGGGATTTTCCCACCACCAGCGGCCCGAGCGAATGTCCTCACCAGGCTCGACGGCGCGGGTGCACGGTTGGCAACCGATTGACGGGAATCCCTTGTCGTGCAGTTTATTGTATGGAACGCTGTGCTGTTTCACATAGGACTTCACATCGTCTTCGGTCCAGTTAATCAGTGGGTTGAGTTTCACAAGGCCGTTGTTGGCGTCCCACTCAACAAGTTGCATATCCTTGCGCGTAATGCTCTGCTCGCGCCGAAGACCACAAATCCACACCTTCAGCCCCTTCAGGGCACGCTGCAGCGGCTCAATCTTGCGCACATTGCAGCACAGGTGGCGCAGTTCGACGCTCGTGTAGAAAAGGTTCATACCGTGCTCGGCAACCATTTTCTGAACATTATGATAATCAGGAAAATAAACTTCAAGTTTGATTCCGTAGCAGTCGTTGGTGCGCTCAATGAGCGAGTAGGTCTCGGGAAAGCAGCGGCCCGTGTCGAGCGTGAAAATGCGCGTCGATTTGTCGATTCGGCATATCATATCGGTCAGCGCTTGGTCCTCGTAACTCAGGCTCGACGAGAGTGCAATCGCGCCCCGAAATTCCTTCAGAAAATACGCCAGAACCTCTTCCGCCGACGCGTTTTCAAACTGCTTGTTCAGTGATTCTATGTCCATTTTTTGTTTAGTGTAAAGTGTAATGAGTAAAGTGTAAAGTTATCGCATGCGGCAACCTTTACTCTTTACTCTTAAAACATTACTCATTATCAATCATTCCCGCACCCAGCGTGTCGTTGGTATCGGGGTCAACAATTATCAGGCTGCCCATCACCTTGTTGGTGTGGTACGGCTCAAACACCAGCGGACTCGCTGTTTTCAGTTGGACGTGCGCTATATCGTTCATAATCAACTGACTGACATCGGCGATTTTGTCTTGCGAATTAATGTCGATTTTGTAGTCGATAGCCTTGAACATCCCCACAACTTCCTGCGTGGCGTGGCGCACAATGTAGCGTTTGCCCAATTGCAACGGCGTCTCACGAAACCAGCAGATATTCAGCGACATAGACTGCCCCACCTCGGGCAGATTACCATTGTCGGCGCACAGAACGTCGCCGCGGCTAATGTCGATATCGTCTTTCAGGCAGACGGTAACAGAGTCACCTTCAACGGCTTCCGCGAGTTGCTTGTCGGCGAACCAGAGCGAAGCCACCGCCGACGTCTGCCCCGACGGCAGAACGCGAACGCTGTCACCAACCTTCACCTTGCCGCTCGCAATGCGTCCAGCGTAGCCGCGGAAATCAGCGTATTTGTCTGATATGGGGCGAATTACATACTGAACAGCCATTCGGAAGGCTTCTTCGGTATCGTTTTGAATTTCAACGGTTTCCAGAAATTCAAACAGCGGTTTTCCGTTGAACCACTGCATATTAGCGGATTTGTTCACCACATTGTCGCCCAATTTGGCCGAAATCGGGATAAAATCGACCTTGCCAATGGGCAGGTGCGCCGACATCGCCTTGTAGTCGGCAACAATTTTCGCAAACACATCTTCCGAAAAATCCACCAAATCCATCTTGTTCACGCAGACCACTATCTGCTTGATAGCCAGCAGTGCAGCCACATACGAGTGGCGGATTGTCTGTTCCATAATTCCGTGCCGCGCATCGACCAGAATCACCGCCAAATCGGCCGTGGAAGCGCCCGTCACCATATTCCGCGTGTACTCGATATGTCCAGGAGTGTCGGCAATAATGAATTTGCGGCGCGGCGTGGCAAAATAGCGGTAAGCCACGTCGATTGTGATTCCCTGCTCGCGCTCGGCACGCAGTCCATCGGTCAGCAATGCAAGGTTAACTTCCTCGTTTCCACGACTTTTCGAAGCCGACTCAACCGCTTCCATTTGGTCCTCGAAAATCGACTTGCTGTCGTAGAGCAACCGCCCAATGAGCGTGCTTTTGCCGTCGTCGACACTGCCCGCGGTGGTGAACCGCAGCAGTTGCATATCTAAATATCCGTTGTTAGCCATTTTTTATTTTTGATTTCTGATTTTTGATTGAACGCAGATTTATATCGTTTCTAACCGATTTTATCAGATTCTATCAGAATAAGTTATCGGTTAAAATCGGATTGAATCGGTTAGCGACTATCTCTCATCGTCTGCCTTCATTTTTAATTATTAATTGTTCATTTTCAGACAATTGTCCACTGTCAATTTTCAATTGTCAATTCTAAAAATATCCCAACTTCTTGCGGTCTTCCATCGCTGTTTCTGAGCGTTTGTCGTCGGCGCGGCCGCCACGTTCGGTGACGCGGGTTGCGGCAATTTCGGCAACAATATCCTCGAGCGAGTGAGCCGTGGAAAGTGTTAATCCTGTGCAAGTTATGTCGCCAATGGTTCGGCAGCGAACTTCCTTCTCAACCACCACTTCCTCGGGGCGGCGCCGAATGCAATCTTCGGCGGCAAGCCACTGTCCATCTCGTTGAAACACTTTGCGTTTGTGAGTGTAGTAAAGCGACGGCAGTTCGATTTTTTCCTGAAGAATGTACTGCCAGACGTCCATCTCGGTCCAGTTGCTGATTGGGAACACGCGGAAGTGCTCGCCCATATTCTTGCGTCCGTTGAAGATATTCCACAGTTCGGGCCGCTGATTTTTGGGGTTCCACTGCCCGAAATCGTCGCGGTGCGAGAAAATACGCTCTTTGGCGCGGGCTTTTTCCTCGTCGCGGCGGGCGCCACCAATGCAGGCATCGAATTTATGGCGTTCGATAGTGTCGAGCAAAGTGGTGGTTTGCAGTGCGTTACGACTTGCATTGAAGCCCGTTTCCTCTTTCACGCGGCCAGTGTCAATCGATTCCTGAACCGAACCCACAATCAGTTCGGCGCCCAACCGCTTCACCAGCGCGTCACGGTATTCGAGCGTCTCGCGGAAATTGTGTCCCGTGTCGATATGCACCAGCGGAAACGGCAGCCGTGCAGGATAGAAAGCCTTGTAAGCCAGGTGAGTAACCACAATCGAGTCCTTTCCACCCGAAAAGAGAATTGCGGGCCGCTGAAACTGCGCCGCCACCTCACGAAGAATGTAAATCGACTCTGCCTCAAGTTCTTGTAAATGCGTTTTCATATCTCAAAATCATATTTTGCCGCAAAATTAGAGAGATTATCCGTATTAACCTATCTATTTAATAGGTTTATGTGCAAAATACGATTTTATACTTACTGAACAGGGCGAATGTGCGTAGTTGGGGGGGCGCAGGGAAATTATTACCCATCCATAACTCAATATTTTTTCGAGTTATGGACGGTGAATATTTTTCTAATCAGCGAACAAATCGTCCATAACTACCTCATTATTAACAATTCCCGAGTGAACGCCAGGCAGAACGCCGTAGGTTGTAATCATTGTCAGGGAAAGCGGTTTGTGCGTTTTGGTTTCCTCAATGAAATAGGCCATTTTCATTCTGAGATTAGCCTCGTAATCCTTTGATATTGAATATGGTGTCTGTGAGAATTTTATTTCGCAAACATTGATAATGCGGTCGGCGCGGTCAATAAGCAAATCAATTTGAATGCCTTGCGAAGCGGTGGTGCCAGCCTTCCGCCACGAGCAGGAATTGGTGGCTATTCCGCTGATTCCCAACTTCCTTTTTACTTGTGCAAGGTGCTGAATACAAACTGTCTCAAAACTGAATCCCTGCCAGGCAACCACTGTTTGCGACGAAAGATTGTTGGTCCAAAAAAGATTGTCCTTCGAGTTGTTGCCACGCACAAATTTGAAGTAAAAAAGCAGATAATTGTCTGATATTCTGTAAAATGAATTTCTACTTGTGCTCTTGAATTTCGAGTACGACGTTATAAAATCGCAGCGCTCAAGATTGTCGAGAACCTTTGACAGGCCGCCCCCCGAAAACGACGTTTCGGCAATGATTTCAGCACGTTGCAAGCCTTCGCGCTTTTGGGCGAGAGCCGAAACCACCTCAATATATTTATCTGCCTGATTGAAAAGGGCGTTGAAAAGTTCGTCAAATTCGTTTTTCATCACCGCATTCTTCTCGAAAAACAGGCGGTTAATGTTCTGTGCAAGGCTCTCGTCGGGCTTCAAAAGGCTTAAATAGAATGGCACGCCGCCAAAAGTCATATAGCATTGAACAATGGTGTATCTATCCCACATACAGCCACTTGCGTGAAGCATCTGCTCGCACTCGCCAAGCGTGAAGGGGCGCAAATATATCTGCGCGGTAATGCGGTTGTGCAGACCGCCCTTGTTTTCAATGAGCTTGTCCACCATCCACGACGTTGCCGAGCCGCAGGCCACAAACATAATGTCGGTGCGTTGCGCCGCCCACGAGTTCCAAAAGTATTCAAGCGCCGCAACGAAACTGCTTTTATGAGTGTCTATCCAGGGCATCTCGTCAAAGAAAATCACCTTGCGTTTTGCCGCAGGAAGCGTGATTATCAGCGTTTTAAGTTGATTAAAAGCGTCTTCCCAGTTTTTCAGTTCGGGTGCGAACTTCGATTTTGAAAACAGTTTCAATTGCTCGGCAAAATGTTGTAATTGAACTCGTTGCGGCTGATTTCTAGCGCCTGTATATGCAAAAGTCATACGTTTTGCGAATGTCGAATTCACAAGGAATGTCTTTCCAATACGCCGCCGCCCGTAAACAATGACGAATTCGGAACGTTTTGATTTATAAAGCGTTTCCAAACTCTCAACTTCTTTTGCCCTACCTATGATACCACACATTTTGCTAAATTTTAACAGAACAAATATATGGATTTTTCAATTATTCTCCATCCATAACTCAATATTTTTTCAAGTTATGGACGGGTAATAATAATTATTTGCCGTCCACAACTCGATATTTTTGTGAGTTATGGACGGTGAATATTTCAGTTTAGCGAAAGAAAATTTACGGTTATGTGATTGATTGTCAAATCAATTAACATACCGATACCCAACCAAATCATACCTAAAAAGGTTGGCTATCGCCATAAATGCGGATTTTTGAGCCCGTTTGCGGAAAAGGCGCGGACTAAAGTTGTTCCAGACGCAGCATCTCGTCAATGCTGTGGCGGGCGGCTGTGAGAGTGGCGGTATCGAGCGTGATTTCGTCACCGCCAATGCCCCTAACGCACTCATACACATCGCCTAACGTGGTTGCCTTCATATTGTGGCAGACGCAGTTTTTCGACAGGGCGAAGAACCGCTTGTCGGGGCAGGCGAACTGCAGGTGCTGCACAATGCTGTTTTCGGTGCCGATAATGAATTCGGTGGCAGTGCTTCGCTTTGCGTAATCCATTATCTGCGTTGTACTACCAATATAATCAGCAAGTTGCACAACCTTTGCCGAGCATTCGGGGTGGACAAGCAGCAATGCGCCAGGGTGCTTCTGACGAGCCTGCTCAACGTTTTGCGGCGTAATGAGCAAATGCGTGGGGCAGCCGCCAGGCACAAACTGAAACTGCTTTTCGGGAATCTGCTGCTGCACCCAACCGCCCAAGTTACAGTCGGGTATGAACAGAATCTTATCGTTTTTGATATTCTTTACAATCTTCACAGCCGACGACGACGTGACGCACACATCGGTCAAGGTTTTCAGGCTTGCGGTGGTGTTTATGTACGAAACCACCGTGTGGTCGGGATATTTGGCCTTCAGTTGCAAGAGCAATTCGGGCTTCACCTGCTCGGCCATCGGGCAGCCTGCTTCGGCATTCGACAGAATGACACGCTTTTGCGGCGACAGAATCTTCACCGTTTCGGCCATAAACCTTACGCCGCACATCAGCACGGTTTCGGCATCCGACTTGGCCGCCTGTTGGCTCAATCCGAACGAATCGCCCACATAATCAGCTACTTCCCAAATGTCGTGGCTTTGGTAGGCGTGCGCCAAAATGCAGATTCGCTTTTCTTTTTTCAGGCGAATGATTTCCGATTGCAGTTCACTTGTCAGCATAAATTCAAGATTTTGTGGGGCAAATATATTATTTATTTCCGCTGACTCTTCGGAAAGAGCTTTTTGAATCCTGTGAGCAGGTGCGGTAGCTTGCCGTCGGCCACTATCACCGTAACGGCCAAAATAATGAGAATCAAGCCGATAGCTTCACGGCAAGTGAGCTGTTCGCCAAAGACGGTGATTCCGAAAAAAACAGCGGTGGCGGGTTCGAGCGCGCCTAAAATGGCTGTTGGCGTTGAGCCGATATGCTGAATGGCAATGGTGGTGCACGAAAGCGATAAAACGGTGGGTATCAGCCCTAAAGCTATCAGATTGAACCACAAATACCACCTTTCGGCCGACGGCACGTGAAACTCGCCGCGCAGCCCGATTCGGGCCACAAACACGGCCAATCCGAAAAGCAAAACGTAAAATGTAACCTTCAGCGTCGGTAACTCATTGAGTCCGTGGCGGTTGATTCCAACAAGATAAATGGCGTAAGTGAGTGCGGAACCGAAGACCATCAGGGTGCCGAAAACGTTGAGCGTGGCGCCGTTGCCCTGCCGATAGAGCAGCAGAATGCCCGTCAGCGCGGTGACAATGCTCGCCACGGTCTGCCATTTCAGCTTCTCGCGGAAGAAAACCGTCATTATGACCGCCACCATTATCGGATAGACGAAAAGCAGCGTTGACGCTATGCCCGCGTCCATAAAGTTGTAGCTGACAAACAGACAGAGCGACGAGAGCGCCATCATAACACCATAGAAAATCAGCGGGAAAAGGTTGCGCCGCCCGAGCGCGAAAACCGTCAGGCGGCTGCCGTACTCGCCCGTCTGCCCGACGTGCTTGGGTTGGCGCCAAAAGAGCATCGCCGCAAGAATCAGTACACCAATAAAATAGCGGAAGAAAAGCACCGAATCGGCGTCTAAACCGTCGTGGTAGAGCGGCAGCGCGAACAGCGGATTCATTCCGTAGCTTATGGCCGCCGCCGCGCCAAAAAAGTAGCCTGTGAGTTTGCCTTTTGCCATCTGACGAACGTTTTGACGGCGCAAAGATACTACTTGCGCGTCACCGACTGCCTGTTTTTCCGATTATTTAACCGCGGCTTGCCGTACGTTATAACATTCAGTTTATCAGATATTTGAATCAAGATAAGAAGAAATCGATTCCAAAAAATCAACTTATCGTGCCCGAAAGATATTTCTGCGTGAGTTCGTGCTTCGGATTTTTGAAAACCTGCTGCGCATCGCCAACCTCAATCACCTCGCCCATATAGATAAATATCACATAATCAGCGATTCGCAAGGCCTGACGAAGCGTGTGCGTCACCATCACAATCGAGTATTGCTCTTTGAGTTTGACAAACAAATCCTCGACAATCTTGCTCGAAACGGGGTCGAGCGCAGAAGTGGCCTCGTCGGCGAGAATGAACTCGGGCTCGACGGCTAGGCTTCGGGCAAGGCAGAGACGCTGCTGCTGACCAATCGAGAGTTTGGTGGCAGGGCTTGTCAGGCGGTCCTTCACCTCGTCCCAAAGGCCCACAACTTTCAGATAATGGCGCACAATTTTCCGCAACTCGCGGCGGCTGCTGACACCGTGAATCTTGCAGCCGTAGGCAATGTTGCCGAAAATGGACATCGGCAGCGGTGTGGGACGTTGCGGCACAAGGCCGATACGGCGGCGCAGGTCAACCAAATCGGACGCCGAACAGTTCACAATGCTTTTGTCGCCAATGCGAATGTCGCCCGACGTGCGCACGCCCTCAATCGTGTCCGACAGGCGGTTCAGGCTCTTGAGCAGAGTGGATTTTCCGCAGCCCGACGGTCCCACAATGCACGTGATTTTGTTGGCGGGAATGGTCACCGACACGTCTTTCAGAATGGGCGAGCCCTCAATCGACAGGTTGAAATGGTCGACCGTGAGTTCGGGCGCCACATCGGGGTGCTTGAACTTTGCGTCGGGCACAAACGGCTCGTTGTAGTCGTTGGCGAAGATTTTTCGCAATATGAGTTTTCTCATCGTAGTTTATGTTTTGAGAATCGGTTTGTTATGAATCGACCTAAAAGACTGATTACAAGTACAATAATTGTCAATACAACGGCGGCGGCGTAGGCGCGGTTCTGCACTTCGGCCTGCGGCGCGCTCAATTGGAAGAAGATTGACAGCGGCAGAGTGGCCGTCTGCTGCGAGAGCGACGTGGGGATTGTGTCGGAAAAACCTGCGGTGAACATCACGCCCGCCGCATCGCCGATTGAGCGCCCCACCGAAAGCAGCGTTGCGGTGGCGATTCCAGGCGCTATCTGCCTCATTACCACACCCATAGTTTCCCAACGTGTCGCGCCAAGCGAAAACGAAGCCTCAAGCAAATCGCGTGGAAAGTTCTTCGCCACCTCGTCCATCGAGCGGATTAGAATGGGAATAATCAGCAGAGTTTCAACCAGAATGCCGCCCAAAAGCGACGTGCGCAGACCGAAATAAATCATCAGTGTGAAGGCAAACGCACCGTAAACGATTGACGGAATGCCAAATAGCACATCGAAAGCCAGTCGTGCCACGTAGGCCAGCCGCGACTTCGATTTCAGATAAACATTCAGGAAAAAGACCACAGGAATACTGATTATCAGTCCGATAGCCGTTGACGACAACACAATGTAGAGCGACCCGACAATGGCGTTCAGGAAGCCGCCCGACTTGCCAATGTAGAATCCGCCACCAGGCAGCGACGTGACCATTTCCCACGTCAGGCTACGCGCGCCGCGCTTGAAAACCGTCCAGATAATGCTGCCCACCAGCAGAATGACAGCCGCTATCGACAAGTACATCGCCACACGCGCAATTCGTTCTTTTACAACAAGTTTGTTCATTAAAAGTTTAGAGTTTAACGTTTAGAGTTTAGAAGGTTTAGTGCTTCGCTGTTGAACAAGTTGAAACGAGTCATTCTTCATTATTAATTATTCATTGTTAATTTTCAATTGTCAACTGTCAATTACTTCCTTTCTATCTTTCTCAAAACCAATCGCGAAGCAAGGTTGAACACCAGCACCACCACGAAAAGCAGCAGCGCGGCGAACATCAGCGCTGACTCGTACATCGGCAGCGACAGCATCTCGCCGTAGTTGTTAGCAATGAGTGCGGGGATTGGGTAGCACGCATCGAAGACCGAATGCGGCACGGCGGCCATATTTCCGCACACCATCAGCACGGCAATGGTCTCGCCCAACGCCCTTGAAACGGCCAGCACAACCGACGCGAAAACGCCAGGCATCGATTTCCGCAGAACAACGCTTTGTGCTGTCTGCCAACGAGTTGCGCCCAATGCGTACGACGAGTCGCGAAGGTCGTTGCCGACGCTTGAGAAGAGTTCGACAAACAGACTCACCAACAACGGTAAAATCATAATACTCAACACGATACCCGCTGCCAGAGTTGTGTATCCCGACGAGAAACTGACGAAATACGGCGCCAACTTGTCCGAAATCCACGGCACAATGACCAGCGTGCCCCACACGCCATAAATAACCGACGGCAGCGAAGCCAAAATATCGAGCGCGGGATAGACGCATTTTTTCACCCATCGGCGGGCGTATTCGGTCAGAAACACAGCGGTGAAGAGCGACAGCGGCAGCGCAATGACGACGGCAATCAGCGTCACCCAAATGGTGCCCATCACAAACGGGAAGAACCCGAATTTGTTCTTGAACGGCTGCCACGTAGAGTCGGTAAGCAAGTCCCACAGCGGGATTTCGCTCAAAATGGGCGCCGATTTCCGATAGAGCCCCCAACCCATCACCAGCACAAACGCCAGCGCCACAATGGTGACCGTCCGCATAGCGCCGCTCGCCGTTCTGTCCTTGATAATCCGTAAGTTACTCATTTTCGCCTTGCTTTTACCTATTATATTGATAGGTGAATCGGCGGCAAATGTATGCTTTTTGGTTATTCAGCCTACCAAATTAATGGGTTAAAAGGTAAAAACGGGTATTTATACTTATTTGAAGGGGGGTGAAAATGGGTAAAATGGAAATCAGAAATAAGTAGCGCGATGCTGAAAAACTGCCGTGCATGATTGCAACATGCACGGCAGCTTTATCATTGAAGGAAGCCAAAATAAGGACATCAAACCAAAATGTCATCAAATAGCATGACGTTTATAAAATTGGCTAACAATTAATTATCTGCTATTCTACCGAGAAATTGTAAGTCTTCGGATACTTAACCTCGTAACTGAACCTTAGAACCTTCTTCTCTTGCGGGGCAAGGTTGAGTTTCCACGTTAGTTTGCCCGTTTCCGCATTAACTTCGGCGCCGCCCTTGTCGGTAAGGTCAACTTTTATGTCGGAGAATTTCGGCAGCGGATATTGGTCGGTCAGTTCAACCGAAACAGCCTCGTTCTTATTGTTTTTAACCGTTATCTCGTAGCATTTCACAACTTTAACTGTTGTGCCGATAATCTTTTTGGAGGTGAATTCCTTCACTGCTTGACGATTGACGGCAATGTCTTTGTCGCGGCCAATGGTGATTGCGAATGTGTCGGCGGCAAAGTCGGGCGCAATCTCGCACTCGCCCTGATAGGCGTTGTCAAGATAGATATATGCATTGCCCTTCAGCAGCGGGTACTGCGAAAAATCTTTCAAATCGGCCATCAGGAACACGTCTTTCGAACTGCGCGGCAGGCAAGTGAAACGATAACCAGCATCAATATGGTAGGTCAGCATCGAAACATCGTACTGCTTTCCGTCGCTTGGCACGGTGTACGGAACATCAATCTTGAACTCGGTAGTTGTTTGAGATTGAGCCAATTGCAATGGCACATTCTTTACAGGCTCACTATATTTCAACTTTTCTGGTGCGCTATTGGCTCCCCTGACCATAACTGGCGCGTAAGGTGATGGAGCCGCAACCTCCTTGTTTTGTACACCATAGCCAACAACCACAACTTCATCAAGTCCAGTAACATCTGGAGTCAACGAAATTTGCATATTTTCTGATGGTTTCACCTTCTCGGTTACATACCCTATATAACTGAACTCCAACTTGTTGTTAATATCCTTCATCTCTAAATTGAACTTGCCGTCCTGGTCTGTAATCGTGCCATTGACAGTTCCTGATTCAATGACATTTGCGCCAGGTATCGGTTCATATTTTTCATCTGTTACAATGCCGTACACAGTTCTTGAAACTGGCGGTGTCCATTTTTTCACTGTCGAAGTTCGTCTGACAGGCGGCAGATACATCGGGGCGAAATCGGGTGCGGCGTTGTCCACAGACGGGTCACCCGTTGATACTGTGAGTTTTACGCCGTTCCAATCTTCGGTTGACGATTGACTGATATGGGCACCGTAAACCAAGTCGAGAGGCTTGTTAACCGCTTCGGCGCGCACTTCGTAATATGGCTCCCATTTTGCGCTGAAAATGAGATAACTAAGTGTTACGGGTACATTCTGAGCCGCCGCATCGGCCGATAGCACGAGTTTCACGCGGCTGTCTTTCTTCTGCAACTCTTTCTGGCTGTTCTGCTTTTCTTGTGTCAGTTTGTTGAGTTCGTCCTTACAGCGCTTAATTCGCTTGTTAACAGCAATTTTCTTTGTTGCAATCTCGTTTAGTTCCTTCTTGTAGAAATCAGTCATCGCCTTCAGTTCGGCCGCCGACACACCGTTTTGCTGACCGCCAATATTCTTGTTTGAACTGATAAGCCCCTCCTCGCTTGCTAGAATCGAGAGTTGCGCGTTATAGTAACTGAGCGAATCTCTCAAAACATCCATTCGCTTATCTCTGGCAACATCCTGTTTCTGAGCCTTTTCATTATCAACAACATCAATCTCGTGCTTCACCGAAAGAATTTTCACGCTATGGTTTTCAATGCCAACCCTCAACGTGTTCGGATCGAGTTCGGTGCTTAAATTGTTGAGATAGAGCGTTGTATTCCCTTTCGGGACATTCAAAACGCCATTGCGGCTAACCATTGCGCCGTTGCGGTAAACGGTTACCGATTTAATCTCGGTTTTAACATTTTGAGCGTTTGCTGAAACGGTTGCCAGCAGCAAAGCTCCAGAAATCAGGAGTTTAAAAGAAAAGTTGTGTTTCATAAAAGTGTCTTTTGTGGTGTAAATGTAGTAAATGTTTTGGATTGTTGCTTTTTTGTGAGGCAACAAAGCAATAACGCTGTTCGAGCACGCTTATTCTACAATTTTCTCGGAAAATTCTTTCAGCAAGTCGGGTGTGTAGATTTTTGCACGTGTCGAGTTTCTCACTTCGCTCCAAAGAGTTGCCGCAATTTTCAGTTTGTTGCGGTATTTTGCGGTTTGCGGGTCGGCGCAAAAATCCTTCACAAAGCGATTCCACTGAAGGGCGGAATTGTCGTATTTCGCGTATGTCTTTTTGCCAAGGTAAATGTCGAGAAGGTCGTTGAGAGTGAATGATTTATCTTCGTCCGCCTTCACTTTTTTCACCGTTGCCACCATGTCCGCGTTGAATTTGAAGTTCTTAATGCCAGTCTGTTCGGCAAAGAAATCACGGAAACGAGGCCCAAAGGTGAATCCGCATTCCAGAAGCTTTGTATCAGGCGAAAGATTTGTGATTGTGGACTTTACGCGTTTCTGTGCCTTTTTCCCAGGTATTGCCGCACCATTAAAATAAGCCTCGATATTGCGTTGAAGCTCAATTTTCATTCCCGTTGAGGCTATACCTAACTGCTTGCAAATCTGCACTAATTCGTTTCGGTACCAATAGTATTTCGCAAACTCCTGATACGATTTTATTTCGGCGAACGACGGGCGTGCGGTCATTTTCTGTGAGCCGTTATAATGGTATAACTCAGCGCGTTGACGGTGACTGTAATGCCGTTGGCCTTGCAATACCAGTTTTTGCCGTTGCGTGTGATTTTGCAGTCGGTCGAGGCAATCGTCTCTTTGCAATATTTAACAACGTCAGTATCAGTAAGTTTTAGGTTTCTTCTGATTCTGTCGGCACCCATCGGTGTGGTGTGGATTTTGTCGAGGTTGCGCAGTAAAGTCTCGGGGTGAGCATCAGCGTTATCAATCAACCTTTTCCCAATTTCTATCGAAAATTTGTCGGCATCGAGAATTGTAGGGAATTTCTCGCGGAAAGCATTCAGTTTGCTCAGCGAAATTGTTGCACGCCCGACTCCCGATTGGCCTTCGGGCAAGCGGCTCGCAACGTTCCCGTATATGTCAACCAGCACACTGCCTCCCGAATAGTCGATACCAAGTCCGTCGGTGCCCACACGGTTAACGCCAACCGTATAACATTGGTTTTCAATGGAACGGGCGCGGAGCAGAGGCTCGAAAACATTGTGGCGCGCTGTCGGCCAGTTGGCAACACACACAAGCAGGTCGTAGCTGTTGCCAACGTTTCGCAACCAGACGGGGAATCGCAAATCGTAGCATACAACGGGGCGGATTCGCCAGCCTTTGTATTCAAAAATCTTTATTTCGGTTCCAGGGCTTAGGGTTTCGTTCTCGCAGCCCATGCGGAACAAGTGCCGTTTGTCATACCAATCAATGTGTCCGTCGGGGAAGACAATGAGCATTCGGTTGTAGAAAAGCTCTCCGTCGGCAACAATCTGGCTTCCCATAACAACTGATTTTTTTGCCGAGGCCGTATGGCTCATCCATTCAACTACCGAGCCGTCCATGGCCTGTGCGGTTCCTTCAATCTGGTTAGTGAACCCAGTTACGAACATTTCGGGCAGAACAATCAAGTCGGCGTCATTTATATCGGCCAACATATTGTCGTACTGGCGCAAATTGCCTTCAATGTTGTGCCACTTAATGTCGGGCTGCACGTAGGCAATATTGAGTAGGTCGGTCATAGGCGCACGCAGTCGGTCGAAAATTGTTTGGGGTGCCGCGCTGTGGGGTTTTTCTCGATGTAATAATTCCGAATATGCTCCATGTCGGCGTCGATGTTGTCGGTTGTCAGAAAGCGTTCTCCAATCGTCATGGTTTTCGCCTTATAGTCGAGAACGCTCAGATAGATTGGTACATTAGCTTGGCGGGCGATAAAATAGAAGCCACGCTTCAGTCTGTTAGTAAGCTTGCGAGTGCCTTCGGGCGTTATGCAGACGCAGAATTCATCGTTTTTGTTGAAATACTCAATAACCTGCTCAACCATTCCGGCCGAACGGCTGCGGTTGATTGGAATCGCTCCCAAAGCCTTCAGCAGCAGCCCCATAGGGAAAAAGAACATCTCTTTTTTGATGAATATCGATGGCGAAAAACCAGCGTACCAGAAAACCAGTTTGCCCCAGACAAAATCCATCATGCTTGTGTGCGGAAGCGCAATAACCACAAATTTCTTGTCAGTTGGAGGATTGTCGGTTAATTTCCAACCGAAAAGTTTGATAATGAATCCGCTAAGTCGTTTCATAATGATAAATAGGCTTATTAGTCATGCATATACAGAATTGTGATAGCCTGGACAGACGAGTCGTTTCTAAAAAGAATTTGCGGAATTGTATCGTAATATGTCAGTGTTAGTTCCGACTTGTTTAGCGTAACAATATCCATCATAACCGAATCGGGGCTGCCCGGATTCAGTATTATTCCTTTCTCATCATGGGTGAACTGCCACAAACCGCTATGCTGGAATTTGAAAATCTGCACATTATTAGCGCAGAAATCCTCGCCGAGCAGAATTTCATACTCACCCCTACTGAAAATCTCAAGCTGATCATCCTTCAGACATTCAGGACATTTGGGCAAATCAAAAATATTGACTTCCTCCGAGTTACCTGTCGTATCGGTATAGGTTGTGACAATACCGCTCAAATTCCACAATCCTGTGGCCAGCATGTTCAGATTCGATTCTGGTTCGTTATCCGTGCTGCACGCAGCCAACAGCGAACCAATAATCATTATCGCGAAGATTCGTTTCATCAGTTGATTATTGAAGAATGGGGTTTCCCGTTTTTAAATGTCTCTATCAGAATCGCTTGCAGAACAACATCATCATACGACAGATTCCAATTCTTGTTGTTTAAGAGTTTTTTATACGAGTCGTTACCAACATATTTGCTTCGAGTCAAATCAATATGCACCCCATTTGTCGACCAGCGGTAGAACTCATATTCGTAGTCACTCTCTTTCGACCACTGGCGCATTGGTCTGTACTCAGGTGCATTGCCCAACTTCTCCGACACCACGTTCATCACCTCTTTGATTTTGTAATCTTCAATTTTCCGACGTTCGATTGAGAAAATGTGATTGTAGCCTATTATCCTAAAACTCAAGTTTTTATCATTCACATGCTCGCAATCCTCAATGGTATAGTTTGAATAATTGTATATTCCGACGGTCTTGAGCAACGAACGGTCAATTTGATCACCTATCGAAAAATCAGAAATTTGGAATTTGACAGGTACAAAATTGTTTGTTTCTTCAATTTCAAGACGCTTGTCGGTTGAAAGAATGGTTGGGAACGGATCGGTGTAGATAATCAGTTTTGGACGTTTGTTGATGAACTTAATGTCGTAGCGGACAGTATCAACATTCAACTCACACCCCTTGATATGGAAAATGTGTTTTTCGTCGTACTCTCCAACGGGTTTATATCTCGACAGAACCATTGTTGAATCGGTCAGACGAAGCGGTATTTTAGTCGGATTTGAGAACTGGTCCAGCACGGTGTCATAACTCATATACGAGAACGAAGAGTCGTTTTGTATCACCAACATAGTATCAGAATACCAGCTAACATCAGTGAAAGCATTGATGTTTTTCAATTGACGCTTACAACTGGTTGACAGTGCCAATAATGCAAACATTGCCAATCCGATTTTCATTAATCTGTTACTGTACATGTTATAAATAGTTTAAGGTTATTTTGTCTCTTTAAAGAACACTTGTGCCGATATACTTCGACCATCACGGAAATAATATGTTCCATAAGAATATTTCGCTTCGATATACTCGTGGGCGATACCGTCACGGTTGACAATCACACGTTTGATTTTCTTATTCTGCGAGTCGTAGTTCTCAGTTGTAATACCCTCAGGATATTGTTTTGCAAGGTCGTTGAGGAAGTGGTCGCTACGCTGGCCTGTAGGAACTTCGAACGACTTTTTGTCGTCGAACGAGTTTTGAGCGGCGGCCAGTTGTTCCTTGCGCTGGCGTTCAGCCTCGCTGTCGGCCAAAGCTTTTGCCTCCTGTACCCTCTTCTCACACAGTTCAACCTGGTCTTTCGGGTATTTCTCGTTCGGTTTTATTGCCGAAGCCGAACGATAGAGACCGATAGCTGCCGAATAGTCCTTAGTTTTAAATGCATTGTCGGCCAATGTTATAGCATTCTTATAATCTGCATCGATTTTTGCAAGACGCTCTTTCTCCACCTCTGCCTTTAAGTTAGCAGTGATTTGGGCAATCTGCTGGTCAGGATAGGTTTCGTCTGGCTTGATGGCTTTTGCCGCATTGTATAGTTCAATTGCGTTGTCATAGTTGTGGGCATTGAAGGCACGGTCAGCCTCTGCAACTTTGGCCTTATATGTGCGCAGTTGGTTCTCCTGTTCTGCTTTCTTTTGGGCGGCCTCGGCCAACAAAGTGTTAATCTGATCGATACGGCTTTTAGGATGCTGTTCGTCAGGCGATATTTGCAATGCCTGCTCATAGATAGGTTTGGCGTTTGCGTAATCTTTCTGGCTGAACAGATTGTCGGCCTTTGAAATCAAGTCTGCATATTGCTGGCGTTTTTGATTCTCTGCGTTTATAATATTCTGAGCCTCAGTGATTTTCTGCTTAGGATAAGCCTCATTCGCTCTGATTGCCAATGCCATGTTGTATGCATTGATAGCCTCGGTGTATTTCTTTTCACCAAAGAATCCGTCGGCAGTTGCAATTGCCTGATTGTATTGGCGTTCCTCTTCGGCAGCTTTAGCAATCAAATTGTCAATCTCCACCATCCGACTCTTCGGGTAAGCCTCTTCAGGTTTTACTGCGGAAGCCTGACCATATAGCGTTTTAGCTTGTGCGTATGCTTTTGCGTTAAATTGTGCGTCGGCTTGCGAAATCAAGTTGTCGTACTCTGCATTTGTCTTTGCAGCCTTCTCTGCCACAACTTTTTGCTCGGCCAGGCGTTTGTCGATTTCAGCAATCCTTTCCTTCGGATATGTCTCTTCAGGTTTCAGCTGCGATGCGTTGACATAGTTGTTGCGTGCCTCGGCATACTGCCCCGACGAGAATTGGTCGTCGGCAAACGAAATCAGATTGATATACTTGTCGTCAGTCGCTTTCTGCGCTGCCAGCAACTTGTCAATCTCATCAATCTTCTGCTTCGGATATTTTTCAGCCGCCTTCACTGCCAAAGCCTGGTTGTAGAGGTTCTTCGCATCCTGATATATCTTGATATTCAGCAGACTGTCGCCCTTGCGCACTGCATCGGCGTAAGCCTTGTCGCGGGCACGCTGCTGCTCTTCGGCGTTCTTCATGGCGAGCAGGCGGTTGGTGATGTCGTTTATGCGGTCCTGCGGATACTGCTCGGTCGGGAACACTGCCAGAGCCTCACGGTAAGCGGCCTCAGCCTCTGTCCACTTCTGCTCTTTATATAATTTGTCGGCTTTTGTAAGGGCTGCATTATACTGAGCCTTCTTGGCCGCACTGTCGGCCACAAGTCTGTCAATCTCCGCAATCTTGTCTTTCGGATATTGCTCGTTTGGCTTAATTGACGAAGCCTGCTGATAGGCCGATTTTGCAGCCTGGTACTCGTTCTTGGCAAATGCTTCGTCGGCAACTTTTATAAAGCCGTTGTATTTTTCAGTATTGGCTTTGTCGGCGGCCAACTGCCTGTCGATGGCATTGATTCTTGTCTGCGGATAACTCTCGGCAGGTTTTATCTCCTTGGCCTTCACATATTGTGTGCGCGCCTCAGTCAGTTTGTTCTGATTGAACAGATTGTCGGCGGCGGCAATGGCATCGGCATAGGCTTTCTCGATGGCTGCTTTGTTGGCGGCATCAGCTTCCAGACCTGCCATCAGCGCGTTAAGTTCAGCAATCTTGTCTTTCGGATACTGCTCATTGGGTTTTATGCCTGCGGCCTCGCTGTATTTTCCGAGCGCAGCCTCATATTGTTTGGCCGCGAAACTCTTGTCGGCGGCGGCAATGGCATCTTTATAGGCTTTCTCTTTTGCGGCAAGAGCAGCATCGGCATCATTCAAATCGCTCAAAATCTTGTCAATCTGCAGCAACTGGTTTTTGGGGTACTGGTCGTCCTTATATGTCAGCGCACGCTTATAATACATTCTTGCATTTTCATATTGCTGAGTGTTGAAGAAGCCGTCGGCCAACTGAATATTCTTCTGATAGTTCTTCTCAATGTTCTGATTCTTGGCCAGAATCTTCTTTATGGCATTAATCTGATTGTCGGGATAAGGGTCGTAAGGGTCAATGTCAATGGCTTTGTCGTACAGACCGATGGCCTCATCGTAGTTTGCCTGACTGAACTCAGCATCTGCCTGAGCGATAATCTTTTCGTACATCGCAGCACGCTTTTGCTCATAGTCTTTCATCATGGCTTTGATGCGTTTCTGCATCTCAGAAGTATAGGCTTCGTCGTAGTCGAAATCGCCCATCTTATCAACGAATTTTATCTTACCGATGGGCTGCCCCATTATTGTGGCGTCAAAGCCTTCAACCTCAGGCAGCAGTTCCACACTGAACTTGTAATTCCAGATTCCAACATCCTCCACTGGAACGTTGGTGTTGAATTCAAGTTTCTTGCTGTAATACCCCTGCCGTGTGACTTCGAGCACGACATTTTTATTCAAATCGATGTTGAATGTGAATTTTCCAGTCTTGTCAGCATCGTAAATTTTGTCAAGTGAACCGTCGACATACACCTTGACTTTTGAAATTGCAAAATTGTCGCGCTCAATTTTCACCGTGCCTCGAATGGTCAGATAACCCTTTACTTTTTGCGCTGAAACATTTGAGTATGAAGCAACTACAATCAATACAGATAGTAGTGCGGATATTATTTTTTTGAAGTTCATTTCCTTTATGTTTAAACACGGCAATATAAGAAAATAATAGTTGAAGAAATAATGCGATTTTTCATTATTTTCACTATATCTTTAGAGAAAGAAAAACGTACAAGGAGGTACGAAAGTAACGAGATGTTTAACTTTTAAAATTTTTGAGTTATGAAAACTGCAGAAGACAAACAGAAAAGCAAGGAGTCGTTGGAAATTGCTGAGCGTAAGTTGCACAAATCACAGATGAAAGCAAGCAAACTCGAAAAGAAAATCCAGAAGGCGAAGAAGAATACCAATGATGAAGCAGCCATAAAAGGGATGAAGGACGAGTTGGAGGAAGTGCACATGAAAATGCATCAACGTTACAAAAAAGTTGAAAAGGAAAAGAAAACAGCATCATAACACTGATTATTTGCTAACAAAAAAGCGCCTTTCGGCGCTTTTTTGTTATTGTATTACAAATACTTTGAAAATTAATGCCCAAGAAGTGTTATTGGTTCTCTTGCAGATATTTTTCCACACTGTTTTTGGCCTGAATTAGCGGTGGGATTATTTTGGCAATATCATTATTCTTGATTTCCGCAACCTTCTGATTGTTAACGCCATTCGGCTTTAAATCCTCATAATATGAATATCTGCTTGGGTTAGAATCAGGTACGCTGTATTTCAATAAAAGCAGTTTTTTACTGCGACTATTGTATAAGAATCCTAATCCTCCGTCAGCAATATAATTAATTGTAAAATTCCGACTTTGATTTGTAATGTCATCGCAAATCTGTCTTAAAACAAGCACTACGCTATCTATTTGGCTGACATTTAGATAATAGGCAGTGCGGGTAAACATCAGCATTTTGCTTTGACTGAGGCTGTAGCCATCTCCGGCAATCATAATAGTGCCGACTTTTTTCGTTTTGTTCATTTCGTCTATCAGCACAGTGCCGAATATCTCCACGTCACTACCCAGATATTCAAAAACATTGATACTCTTATAGTAAGTGGTGTTTTGAAGGAATTTGCCTGCAGCAGTTTCTCGCTTGACTTTTTCAATAATGGCATTTTGAGCAAAAACAGATGATGATACTAAAAGGACGAAACAAGTTAATAGTGCATTTTTCATAATATGTTGTTTATTTATTTCGTCAGCTAAAATAGCGAAATTTTAAAACATCAGTGTAAAATAATCTGCGAAAATCAGTTCAGTCAGCGTTCCAAATGGGTAAAAAAAGCGTCCCAAACGGAACGGCGTGCGATGCGGGTTGACAGATTAAAATCCGCAGGCAGACCATAAGAAATGGTCTCCTGCGGATTTAAAATTAACTGAATATACTATGTTTAATGGTTACTATCTTTATCTATCGTTTCTTTCATTACCTTTCTAAGAATCTAAAACATCTAAAACAAAGAAAGGCGAACAGAACAGTTAGGACATAATGAAATACTAAAATAAGTATTGATAACACTTTGGGTATTTTGTCACTTATTGGTATTATTAGCTCCAAATTGTTAATATATCTTTTACCCATCCGGTTTCTTATTTTATGACCTAAAAAAACAGATATGGCAATTATTGTTAATACGAAAGGTAAGAATCTCATCGTTATTCTTTTGGTTATAATTGGAGATAAATAACTTATGATTGAAAAAATATTCAAACTCCAGAAGAACTCTAAAACGGAAAGACTCTTTATTATTCCTTTTTGTCCATCTTTTCTAACAATAGAAAAATATGCCGCTACCCATAAATCAATAATCTTTTTCATCATCATAAGCCTTTTTGGCCCCCAATGGTAGTTTGTGTAACAAATATATGAGTTATTCAGAAAATAATTTGCTATAGCACAAAAAAAGCCGTTCCAAACGGAACAGCGTGCGATGCGGGTTGACAGATTAAAATCCGCAGGCAAACCATAAGAAATGGTTCCTGCGGATTTAAAATTAACTGAATATACTATGTTTAATGGTTACTATCTTTATCTATCTATCGTTTCTTTCATTACCTTTCTAAGAATCTAAAACATCTAAAACAAAGAAAGAAAAGCAGAATAGTTAGCACATAATGAACTATCAAAATAAGTATTGACAACGTTTTTGGTATTTTGTCACTTATTGGTATTATTTGTTCCCAATTGTCAAAATACATTTTATCCAACCAATTTCTTATTTTACTCCCCATAAAAATTGATAAGGCAAGTATTGTTAAAGCAACTGGTAAAAAACTCATAGTTATTCGTTTTGTCAGGATTTGTGACAGATAACTAATAATTGAGAAAATATTAAAAGTCCAAAGGAACTGTAGAATATAAAGACCGCTTATCATTCCTTTTTGCTCATATTTCCTAAAAATAGAAAAATATGCCGCTACCCATAAATCAATTATCTTTTTCATCGCTGTATAATAGTTTATGTCCCCAATTATCTGATGCTTTATCTATTGTAACTCCTAAACCCATTTATACTCTGATTGTATGAATTATTACATCAAAATTTGACACCCTGACAATTGTAGAATTTAGATTGTCAGGGTGTTAAACTTTTTGTTATGGTCTAAGACATAATAGAAATTTCATACAATAGAAAACAAGAAAAATGGTTGTGAAATAATGTACGACAACCACACAAATCATTATTGTTTTAGGAATATTTTCAAATGTGGATTTGATATATTCATACTTACTTAAATAAAAAGATTCTAGTGCTTTTTTTATAGAAAAAGCTATTACAACAAACGAGCAAAAAATAAAAGTTCCATATATATATATGTTTTCAATTTTAACATATTTACCAATAATTGGAAGAAAACAGCATAATAAGGAAAAGCCATTGATAGCTAAAGTAATATTCAAAAACCACAAACCAAATTCTATACGTTTTTCTTTATACCGTTGTGGGGTAAAAAGTGTGTATGCTGCAACTAAAAAATCAATTATTTTCTTCATCTCTATAGAAAACATTTTTGGCTCCCCAATGATTTGATGCTTTGTCTATTTCTGTGTCAAATTTTTACTTATGGTCTAAGACATTAGGCAAATTTCATACAATAAATCATTAAAAATGCAGAACCTAAATAGTGAACAACAACAAATAGTATTAACAAAAATCTCGGAAATTTTTCACTAAAAAATTTAATATACTCATACTGCTGTGTTGAATAAATATTCTTAAGCTTATGCTTAATGCCAAAACAGATTAGTACTGTAATAATGAATATTATAACGCCAAATGTATAAGGAGAAAAATGCTTTAGGCATTCTCCTACTAAAGGTATGGAATAAACAATCGGCAAAAGACAGTAAAACAACGACAATCCATTAAATCCCAATGGAATAGACAAAACAGTTAACCCTCTTTCCAATCGGTCTTCACATTTTTTGTAAACTGTACTGAAATATGCCGCCACAAAAAAATCAATAATCTTTTTCATCGTTGTATAATAGTTTTTGTCCCCAATTATCAGTTGCTTTGTCTATTTTTGTACCTAATCCACCTGCGGAACTAAGCCCGTAAATTGAAACAGCAATTGCTGTACCTAAAGCTGCTGGTGGGCAAAAAAGAACTATTCCTAAACCAGCCACACAAACACCTACATCAACAATTGTATGAGTATTAGCTTGACCAGTTTTGTATTCAATAAATGCTGTAGCAGCAGTAAAACCAGCTCCTATATACCCAGCCCAATTTGAAATGCCTTTCAGGGCATTAACTCCATATTTAAGTTTTTGCGCATCACTAAGGTGGCGGGCATTAAAAATAGAAGTTTGAGCACCTGCGCTTGCTATGTTTGCAATGTTTGTTGCCGTTGTAGTCGCAGTGGAGGCTATGCTGCCGCCAGAGCTACCATAATCTCCATTACTGCATCCTCTATCACGTGGCAGATTAATGGTTGTGGTATTGCCAATAATCTCATAAACTTTAACTTCGCCAGCAATCACATATACTTCACGATTATTATAACCCCGTATTTCATACCAATAAGTAACCCAATGCCCTACTGTACTTGTTTCCAAAGTACCCCACGATTCACTCATGTTTGAAATTAACTGCTTGGTGATATTGGAAAAAGAATTGTTTATCACATCTCCCCACGAATAGCCAGAGTTTCCACCTCCCTGTTTTTCATATTTTTGCATATAATTGCAAGAGCGTTTCAACCTTCTCTTTTCATCATCTAATTCGGTAATACTATACCCCGTTGGGTCAACATACTTCAACGGATTATTCAAGCAGTAAGAATATCTATTGAAATTTTGCGGGTTATCCGGCGCCTGCACGTATGGATCAGGGCTTAAAAATCTTCCTATCAGTGGGTCATAGAACCTTCCATTCATATCTATTAACCCGAATTGGTTCCAATGCTCGTGACCACAATATCCTCGGGTGAGGCCAATAGCGTTGGTGCTTATGGTTTGGTTGCCCCATGCGTCGTATGCGGCCGAGAATTTTGTGTTGCCAACATAGTCGTATGCGCGAATGATGCTGCCGAGGTGGTCGGTCTCAATGTAATAAGCCGTGGCGGTACTACCGCTCTTCACATACACGGCGGCAAGGCCGTCGGGGCTGGCAACGTAATGGTAACTTGTTGTTGTGCCATTGGCGGTGCGCTGCTCGTAGTTGTCGGCGTAGAGCGTTGTGGTGGTGGCAGAGCCGTTCACAAGCACCGTTTTGGTGCGCTGGCGGTCGGGGCCGTAGGTGATGGTGAGCGTGTTAGTGCCCTGCACCACGGTTGCCACCTTGTTGAAGGCGGTGTAGGTGAGGCTGGCCGCACCCTGAATAAGGTTATTGCTGTTCTGAACTTGTACAACAGCGTGCTTCTTGCTGGCGTCGTAGGTGTAGTTGCCAACGTTGTTTTTGCTGCTTATGTTGCCGTTGACGGCATAACCGACACCTGTTGTGAGGCGGTCGAACGCATCGTAGGTAAAACTCTCAGTGCCGCTCTGCATTCCCGTACGGCTTTTGAGGTTACCGGTGGCGCCGTCGAATGTGTAGCCAAACGAGTGCAGAGTGGTGCTGCCTCTTTTCATTATTGAACTTTTGGGCAAACCATTGAAATCGTACGATGTGGTGAGCACAAGCGGAGTTGTACCCAAATGTACAGTGCGCTGCGTGCCGGTGTTGGATTTGAGCTCCCACACCTTCTGCCCGCCCATTGTTATGAGGGTAAGGTAGCCGTTGGCGTCGTATGTGTAGGTTTCAATCATTCCGTCGGGGAAAGTCTGCGTGGCCATCTGGCCGTTCGAGTTGTAAGTATACGAAAAAATCAGAACCGTTCCGTCGATGGAATATGATTTTTTTGTCAGACGGTTATATTTATCATAAGTGTAGCTAATGCTCTGGCTGCCAGTGGTTTCTTTTTTCAGACGCAGGTTGCTGTCATACTCGTAGGTAGTTGTCACTCCACCGCAAACTTGTTTGATCAGCAACCCTGAGGCGTTGTAGGTGTTGGTGGTGATGTTTCCGCGGGCGTCGGTCTGTTTTGTAACGCGGCCAAGAGCATCATACACGTATGAGGTTTTCCCGGCGTCGACATCGGTGAGCGATGATTGCAGTCCACGTTTGTCATAGGCCATAGTGGCTACAGTGTAGCTTTGTCCGCTGGCATCATTATAATTAATACTTGTGGGCTGCCCGTTTGAGGCAATTTTGTATGTGGCTGAGGAACATTGATTGTGGCTCACAGTTGTCAGATTACCCCAAGGGTCGTAGATTTTCGACAAGAATTTGCCATTCCCTTGTGAGGCGGCGACACTCCGTTTTGAATAGGAGAAGGTTGTGGTTTGCCCTGTCCCGGTAACTGATTTTGTCAGCTGGCCCATATTATCATAAGTGTAATAGTCGGTCAAGCTGATGCTTCCAATGCTTCTCGACTGTGTGCTTACATTGCCGTTTATAAAGTCGTAGCTTGTGCTGTTTGTAAAAGTGACGCCTTTGGCGCCCGTGGTTGAGGATAATACTTCGCGGCTGGCGTTGTCGTACCATGTGGTTACAGGAGCTTGTCCTGTGGTTGTGGTTGTTACGCTGAAGGCCATGAAGACAGAGTTGCCCCAGCTGCGAGTGTAATTGGTGGTTGTGCCGTCGGGGTGGGTTACCCTAAGAAGGTTCCCAACCCTATCCTGTATATACGACGTTGTCAATAATGAGCCTCGAAGACCTTCCTGCATTTTTGTCATCCTTCCAAGTTTGTTATAAGTGTAGGCAGTAATCAGGTTGTTGGCCGACGAGCTGACCGTATCGGCAAAACGGTTTGTGACTTCGTAGGAGTAGGTTGTTGTGACCGTTGATATGTCTGAGGCTGATACCGTGTGCGTTTTCAGATTGCCAAACTTGTTATATGAGTACTCGTGTGTAACAGGTCGTTCGGTCGAATCGTTTTCAACCATCTTGGCCACTTTTCCGTTCGATTCATATTTGTATGTGGTTTTCGTAGTGAAAGTTTGGGCGTCATCCTTATGTTTCTGTGTTGTCATCACTGTTTCCGGCATGTATACTCCTCCGGCTTTCACAAACGACGAGTATTTTACCTGTCGGTACATATTGGCAACATCGTAGTTGGCCAACTGCTCAGTCAGGCGGTAGGAATTGTCGTATTTGTTTGTTGTAGTCTCCACCTCGCCATAAAAACCTGTCTGCTTGATGGTTTGAGGATATGTAAAATGGCATTTCACATATTCATAACAGTTTTTTACATCAAAAGTGGTTTCTGTTGTTGCCGTTTTGTTGCCCTTAGTAATGGTGGTTGTCACTTTCGATGGCTCATAATAAGTCTGGTTCAGCGAATTGATGGTGGTTGTCCGTTTTTCGTTGATGGTGGAGTTGTTAGCAACAATTGAGGTAAAACCAAGCATTCCGCGGCCTTGCAGGTGCGCGCGCAACCCTGAATATTTGTAGGTCGTGGTATAGCTGTCGGTCGATATGCTTTGAATGACTTTATTTACGACATTGAGCGGTACTTGCAGGTCTACTAACGGATATGTGTTGTTCTTGCCTTTGGTATAAACATTGGCATCGCAAAGAGTTGAATATGTGATGTATGTCGTTGCTCCAAGCGGTCCGTTTTTCACTTTTACTATTTTGTTTGAGTTGTTGTTGGCATTACTATTCGTATATATATTCCAAGGTGTAGAGCTGTTGGCATTGGTGCTTCCATAGCAATTGTATCCATAGTTAACCAGGTCAATGTGCCCATCGCCATTAAAGTCTCCTGTCATATAATAACCGTTCAAGGCGTCATCTTCGTTGTTTGATGATGCCGTTTTTACTTTGGTTAGTGTTGAACCATCAGATGTCATCCAGAATGTGTAAGTTTGATTAAAAAACTTACTAACATGGACATTGGGATTATTAAGAGAGTTATTGTAAAGTTCCTGAGAAAGTTCTTCTTCTTTTATTACTTGTGTTGTGAGATTTTTAGAATCGGTTATCCATATGTTGTATTGTGCATAGGATATTACAATATCATCCTTTCCGTCATGGTTAAAATCAAACACATTACATACAAACTTGGCTTCCCCTTCGCTGAAGGGATAGATTGAACAAGCAACAGGATTGTTCATTGTGGCAGCTTTTTTCTGTGTAAAAGAACCATTTCCATTATTCAAATAGAAATACCAGTTGCAGTCATCGGTTGCATTTGTCACAAAATCGGCAAGTCCGTCGCCATTAAAGTCACCCGTTTGAACAACCTTTACATCTTTCAGATTACTGCACGTCGTTTTTTTGCTATTGGAAAAAGGCATATTTCCTTCGGCAACACCTTGATTCCAAAATATTGTGTATCCTGACTTATTCATAACAAGCAGATCTTGCATTCCGTCAGCATTATAATCGGCGATGAATATTTTTCTGGGTGACTGACCAAGCGGCATATAGCAGCTACATTGTTGAAGGCCTCCATTGTTATCTTTGTACGTAATATTCATTCCATAACCACCATTTTTAGAGTCTTTACCTTTGTCCATCAGCACAAAACATTCTTTTCCGTTGTTATATAGACAACCTATCGTATAGGCCGGCATTTCTGAACTTGATAGAGAAATTTGAGGTGCCCACCATGTAGATGTTTGAGGCAAAAACAATTGTAATTGTTTATTACCATTAATTGTCGGTATAACAAATTCTTTGTTGCCGTTTCCCATAAAATCGATAATACAATTCTGTGATTCATAGGTGAATGGGTCATCCTTGCAATTCAATCCCAAAGTATAGGAACCATTTAACTTATATTCATTATTGCCTTTATTCAAAAATAGGCGTCCTTCTCCTCTGCCGTTGTTTATAGAACCGTTATTCGGATAAAAACATGAAACTATATCAGTAAGTCCGTCACCATTGAAGTCGTCACAAAGGAATCCAACATGTGTAAAATTCGGTATAATGGACAAAATTTAGGATTTTGAGGGGACGTTTGTTTCTAATGGACAAAATTTAGGATACGAATTCACAACAATGCCTTACTATTGCCGCAACAGGCGAAACGGAATCAGGCTCTGCTGGGGAGCAACCTGTCAGGGATAGCCTGTGCAACTGAAAAGGAACAAGCGTATGTCATAATCATGTGTCATACGCTTGATTTTTGGTTGCCCCATACCTCCAAAAACCCAAAGACAATCTTGCTTCTGTTGTCGTCAGACAGTCCGTTGTGATTATGCAGACACCGTTTTAGATGGGAGAA
>JAFVGW010000033.1 GCA_017474765.1 Salinivirgaceae bacterium
ATAATTCAGCCAGAGCCATTTTCACGGTACTTGGCATGCTGAAACTTAGCGACAAAAGCCTCTGTTTTTCGATTACGATGCCATTCTGCGTGCTTGCGCATTGCTGAGGGCTATTGCCGAACGACGACAACATCACAGCGGCGGCAAGGATTGGGATTAAAGATTTGGTAGTCATATTGTTACAATTTTTCTGTGAAGAATTTCTGAATTTTTGCGGAAATAACCGTCGCGGTAGAAGTCAACTTCTTACGTCAGTTGACAGACACACATAGTTACTTACTTCTTCACCATCCCCATAAACCACTTGACAATCTCGGGGTCGTGGTGGCTTGGCATTACGACGGGTGCGCCGGTGTCGAGTTTGAGGATTGCGTCGAGGTCGTTTTGCGAAAGTTTGAAATCAAAGATGTTCAGGTTTTCCGCCATGCGCTCCTTGCGGCTCGATTTGGGAATGATAATTACTCCACGGTCGATAAGGTAGCGGAGCGCAACTTGCGGGCCTGTCTTGCCGTATTTTTTGCCTATATTGATGAGCGTTTCGTTGGTGAAGAAACCGTTTTTGCCCTCTGCCAACGGTCCCCACGACGTGATGCGCGTGCTGAAAGACGAAAATCCGCAGCAATCTAACCAACAATTTGACAATCAGTGCAGTATCGACCTTTCAATCCGCAAAAAGCAAGGCGAAACTCTGCGACAGAAACTATTGAAAATCGAAGGTGTGACGATAGCTTAATAAGCACAACAAACATATTGCCATCCCCATTTTTGGCTAATATCTAACTACTATAGCAGCCACCGTACGTCAATTCCAATTAGTGGGGATTTGTCAGCGTGCAGAGTGGTGATTGCGGGGGATTTGAAGTTTTTTGGGGAAAGAAATCGCAAAAAAAAGCCTACATTTACACAGCTGTTGCAAAACCATAGCGGCAACACTAACTTTAATCGGTTGAAGCATAAATATCAAAAGCAATGAGTATCAAAGAAATACTGAAGGCATTTTTTTACAAAAACCAAATAGAGTCAAAAGGTCAAGAAGCAAACACTGAGGACATTGCATTGTTCTGTGTAAAAGGGAAAGCGGCAAATGGTGAAATACTTTATGGATATATAAATATTAAAGGTGAATTTGTCATAGAACCACAATTTGTTGAAGCGCGTGGTTTTGTTAATGAAGTAGCTGTAGTTTGTACGGCAAACAATAAATGGGGATATATCGACAAAAAAGGGAAATATATCATTAAACCACAATTTGTATATGCATCTGATTTTTATAATGAATTAACTGAAGTTCGTTCGGCAAATAGTAAATGGGGAGTTATCGATAAAAAAGGAAAATACGTTATCAATCCACAATTTGAATCTTTAACGGTGGCAGGCTCTTCTGATTGTGGGCTTTTACTTGCCAATATAAACGACAAATACGGATATATCAACACGGAAGGCAAAATTGTTATCGAACCAATATATGAGGCGGCTAATCCGTTTCGTGAAGATGTTGCGTGGGTAAAAAAAATTGATTGCTATGGGCTGATAAATAAATATGGTGAATATATAATTCCACCCCGTCCTTCGTGCTATCCTGTAAATGACTTCAATGAAGGCTTGGCTTGTGTTGGTTTTCAAGGTAATGCATTTGTAAAATATGGCTACATAAATAAAACTGGTGAATGGGTAATTAAATCTCAATTTCATAAAGCAAGCAGTTTTAGTGAAGGCTTGGCGAATGTTGGATTCGGTGACGGCCCGTGCGATTACGGTAGTTTTTATCAATACAAATATGGCTATATTAATAAAGACGGTCAATTTGTTATAGAGCCGCAATTTCAATTGGCTGGTCCATTCCGCGAAGGATTAGCTACTGTTGAGAGTGGAGGTAAATGGGGCGCTATCAATAGAAATGGGGAATTTGTTATAAAACCCCAATTTGATTTTATGTGCTATTTTAAAGATGGTTTGGCTGAAGTAAAAAAAGACGGCAAATGGGGATATGTTGATAGAAATGGAAATATTGCCCTTCCTATACAATATGACGAATTATCTATAAACTATAATAATGGTCTTTTCGTGGTTAAAGATTTTGATGGTAAATGGAAGTATATCAACAAAAAAGGCGAGTGTGTATATATTGCGCCATAATTGCCATAATCTGGAAAGAGAACCGCTTTTCAATGAACGTTATACCCCACCCTATAGAGCGCAGAATAATTCCGCATTTTTCGTGTGTTCTGTGGTTAAAACGCTTCCAATATCTGTGTTTTCTGTGTAATCTGTGCGAAAACAAATCTGTTCAAATCCGGTAAATCTGCGTCATCTGCGTTCTTAATACTATCAACCAATCACTAAAAATAGGGATTTTTCGCCTCCCAATATCCCAACTTTTAGCTAATAACAATCCACTACCGTCGCCACTCCAAAATGACAATTAGTGGGGATTGACCGCCTGACCACGCGTAGGCAACTTTGCGCCGTAAATTTTACGGACAATGAACAATTGTAAGATAACGGCAATGGTGGCCGCAGCGCTGGTTTTGATGGGCTCGCAAGCCACGGCGCAAGATTCAACAAAAAACGCACCGCGCCTGACCATTGGCGGATACGGCGAGGCGGTGATGACGCGCAACTTCTACAGCGACCATTTCAACCGCTACCGCTTCCCCGAGCAGCACAAAGACGACGGCAGCCACGGGCAGTTCGACCTGCCGCACGTGGTGCTCAACATTGGCTACGACTTCGGCCGCGGTTGGACGATGGGCTCTGAAATTGAGTTTGAGCACGGCGGAACCGAGTCGGCTGTTGAGATTGACGCCGACGAGTCGGGTGAGTACGAGGCCGAGATTGAGCGCGGCGGCGAGGTTGCGCTCGAGCAGTTTTGGTTGCAGAAGAGTTTCGGCAAGGCACTGAACATTCGCGTTGGCGAGTTGGTTGTGCCTGTGGGCGCTGTGAATCAGCACCATATGCCGATTGAGTTTTTTACCGTCTATCGTCCTGAAGGTGAGAGCGCAATGCTTCCCTGCACGTGGCACCAGACGGGCGTGAGCGTTTGGGGCAAAGCCGATGGTTGGCGCTACGAGGCGCAGTTTCTGTCGGGATTGGATGCCGAGCGTTTTGGCGCCGACTGCTTTGTGAAATACGGCGCGGGCAGCCCCTACGAGTTTAAGATTGCAAACAAATACGCAGTTGCGGCACGCGTTGACAATCAGTCGGTTGCGGGCTTGCGGCTGTCGGTGAGCGGCTACTACGGACTCACTTTCCGCAACACGCAGAAAAGCATTGGCGCGAAGTACGACGGTGTTGAGGGCGCGCTCGCCATTGGCACTTTCGATTTTCAGTACCGCACCGCCAACCTGACCATTCGCGGCAACGCTTTGTGGGCGCATTTGTCTGATGCCGACCAGATTACGGCCTTCAACAAGAACTTCCCCACTCACGTCGGGCAGGACGGCAGCCCCAGCAAGCACCAGCCCGTGGCCAGCGATGCCGCAACAGCGGGTGGCGAAATCGGCTACAATGTTTTCGGACATATCGGTCGCTTTGCGGATGAAAATCAGAAACTTATCCTGTTCGGACGGTATGAGTGGTACGACTCGATGCTGAAAGGCACCAACGCCGCCGCCTACGAATGGTGCGGCAAACAGCGTATCGCGTTGGGTGTGAATTACTTCCCGCTGCCCGAGATTGTTGTGAAAGCCGAATATTCCGAAAGATTCTACCAATCGCCATACAACAACGAACCGTCGGTTTCGGTGGGCGTGGCGTATTGCGGGTGGTTCAAATGAGTTAGGATTTAGGAATTATGATTTAGGATTTTTGAATTACGAACGGATTGCGAATGTAGGGACGCACTGCGTGCGTCCGATTGACCGATTCACCAATTCACCGATTAAATAAGAAATAACATTTTAATAATCAATAATTTAAAAACAAAAGAAAAATGAAACAGAAATTCAGAAGCATTATTGCTTTGGCGATGGTTGCAACGGTGTTTGTGGCCTGCAAAGACGATGAAGAAGACGACAACAAACTGAACAGCGAGTTGCAAACGGCGAACGAAATGTTTGTAAACCAGACGGTTATCCCAACATACAAGGGATTGGCCGATGAGTGTGCAAAAATGCAGGACGCCATTGATGCTTTCGCTGCCGACAAGAGCGATGCTAAATTAAAGACTGTCTGCGATTTATGGAAGACTTCGCGCCAGTATTGGGAATGGTCAGAGGCATTTTTGTTCGGTGCGGCTTCGGGCTACGGAATCGACCCGCATATCGACACTTGGCCGTTCGATGTCACGGTGTTCAACAACCTGATGAGCAAGTATCACCCTGCCACCAGCGAAGACGACGCCGCAGTGATTGACCAGAACGTTGCCACAGGCCAGAATCTGACAGGTTTTCACGCACTTGAGTATGTGATTTTCCGCAACGGACAGCCACGCGCCGCTGCCGACCTGACCGCCGACGAGGTTTACTACTGCCAGGCTGTGGCCGCCGATTTGTTCCTTTCGGCCTGCCGTCTTGAGGCTGCTTGGGCAGGAACTGAAAATGTAACGGCTGCAAAGGCTAAAGTTTTGGAAGACAACGAAATGGAACCCGATGATTTCTTCGGTGAGGAATTCCGCACTGCAGGAAACGCAGGCTCGCGTTGGAAAACCGTCGAATTGGCTGCCATTCAAATAATTGAGGGCTGCCAGGACATTATCGACGAGGTGGCTCACTCGAAAATCGGCGCACCGCACACAGGCGAGGATGCGAACTACATTGAATCGCCTAACGCACAAAACTCGATTCAGGACTTCTACGACAACGTAATGAGTTGTAAACACGCACTTTACGGCGGTTTGAGCGTTTCGGGCGCAGTGCCAGCCGAGAAGTCGCTGATGGCATATCTGCAAAGCGTTGCGGCAAGCGAGGCCAACGCTGCAATGTCGGCTCTCGAAACCGCTCTCGACAAGGTGAACAAAATGAAACGCCCGTTCGTGCTCAACTACACCGACGCTTCGGCAGGCGAGGCCATTAAGGCGCTCGAGGATTTGGACGAGGCACTCGACGCACTGAAGGGAAAGATTGAATAATGTTGAATCGGTCAATCGGTGAATCGGCTAATTGATTGAGTTTCAATTCAACAATTCACCAGTTCACCGATTCACCAAAAAAACGGAAAAGCCTAAAAAGATATATTGATTTTAAAGTCGAATGCGATGGGCACCACGGGGAAACCTTTGGTGCTTGTCGCGCATAATGGAACCTAAATTTATCTGAATATGAAACACATTGATTTATTGACACTTGCATTGGCAGCAACGACAGTTTTGATTGGCTGCCGCGACAATGGCGAAGACGAGCCGACACCAGTGGCCGTCGATAGCGAAGAGTACTATGCGGGCGGCCGTTTGGGAACGGTTTTCAACGCGGGCGCGTCGGCCTACGAACAGCCCACACCTGCCTGCAACACAGGCAATTTCGCGCAAGCGTTCAAATTGGGCGAGTACTTTTTTGAGCGCGATTTCACACAAGACACCAACAGCGCTTTCAAGGGCTTGGGCCCGCTGATGGTGCGCAACGGCTGCCTTTACTGCCACCCGTCGTACGGCCACGGCAAGCGCCAGACGCGCTACAAGGCTACCGATATGGGCAACGGCTATCTGCTTGTGCTCTACGATGTTACAACCGACGGTTATCTGACTTCGGTCACAGGAATGCCGCAGACATTGGCCGTAGCGCCGTTCAAAGCGCCGATTGACGAAGACCAAATCACAATCAATTGGCTGACATACACCGACGAGTGGGGCAACCAGTTCGACGACGGCGAGAAATACGAACTAATCTATCCCGAAGTGAAGATTCCCGCCAGCGCGTTCTACGTGCCAATCCAGGCCAAACGCGGCGGCGAGATTGTCAATATCGATATCAGCGATGTTGGTATCAGACTCGAATCAACAATCGGCGTTTATGGCACGGGGCTGCTCGACGCCATTCCCGACGATTCGCTTAAAGCACAGTATATCAAAGAGACAGCCGTCGGCGCAAGCCTGAACCCCGCCATTTGGAACGGCACCGATTGGGCCAGCCAGTATTCGGGCCTGACGGGCGAGAAATACGCCAAACGGTTCACCTACGCCCTGTCGCGCGGTCCGCTGCTCGACGCCGCAGGCGCCAACGCCATTTGGAACATTACCAACGTGACGCGTTCCGACCGCCGCTACCATTATATGACGGCCGCCTACGCCGCCACCGCGTCGAAAGACCCTGACGTTCAGGCCGAATTTTACAACTACTTCCCCGCCGAAAAGACCGACAAGGGCGTTGAGTACGATATTTATCGCTATCTGACAGGAAAAGAGACAGTTGACGGCGAGTCGAAGAACATTGCCAAGCCCGAAATGAGCGACAACGACTACCGCAACTTTATGATTTGGCACCGCGGACTTGCCGTGCCCGCCGCCCGCAACCTTGACGACCCCGATGTGGCTCGCGGCCACGATTTGTTCCGCCAGATTGGCTGCGCCGCCTGCCACCGTCCGTCGTGGACCACAGGCGACGACAACATTGTTGACCCCAACGGAATGTTCGGCAACGCCGATATGCCGCGCTATCCGCACCAGAAAATTTGGCCTTACACCGATATGGTTCAGCACCGTCTGTTTATGGCTAACGACATACGCACGGGATGGTGCCGCACAACACCGCTTTGGGGCCGCGGCCTGTCACGTCTCGTCACAGGTGCCGACGACCGTCTGCACGACTGCCGCGCGCGCAACGTTATGGAAGCCATAATGTGGCACGGAAGCAGCCAGAGCGACGCCCGATGGTCGGTTGAGAACTTCCGCGCCCTGCCCAAAGCCGACCGCGACGCGATTGTGAAGTTTATTGAATCGATTTAGGTTTTTTAAGTTACTGAAAAGCAAAAGGTTGAGAACTCTGTAGCAAGAGTCTCAACCTTTTGTCGTTTATTGCCTGTATAGAGTAACTTATTGTTATTCAATAATTTTAACCGAATACTTCGCTTCAAACTTTTCGCCTGCGGGCAGTTTGATTATGGCTTCCTTGTGCTCAATCAGGCCGTCGCTGTCAACGCTGTCGGCAACGCCCAGCCACGGCTCGATGCAGACGAACGGCGCCTGCGGTTTCGCCCAGATTCCCAGATAGTTAAAATCTGGAAATTCAACGGCCACGGCAGTGTCCGACTTGTGGCTGCGCAGCGTCACGCAACGCGATTTCAGGTTGCGGAAGATGAGCGCGTCGTTGTCGAACAAATGGTCGGTCAGCGGCAGTATGTTGCTGTCTTTCAGCACAGGAATGTTCTCGTTCTTCACCAGACCGTCAGGGGTGAGCGGGCTTGTCGAGAGCGTCTCGCGCTCGCTGAACTCAAGGTAGCAGTCGCTGTAACTCTCGCCAGCGTTAATCGGGCAGTTGAACGCAGGGTGCGCGCCAACCGAAAAATACATATCCTGATTGTCGGTATTCTTAACTATATGCGTGATAATCACGCTGTTGTCCTTCACGCGGAAGTTGATGTCGAACGTGAAGCGGAACGGATAATGTTCCAGCGTGCGCTCGTCGGCCGTCAGGCGGAAAGTTATGCGGTCGTGTTCCTGCTCAATGACGTGGATATTGGTGTTGTGGCGCACAATTCCGTGACGCGGCATACTGAAAGTCACGCCGTTATGGCTCGACTGACCGTTCTTCAATCCGCCCACAATGGGGAAAAGCACAGGCGCGCTGCTGCCCCAAACCGACGGGTCGGCGTTCCACACAAACTCGCGGCCGCTTGCCTTCGACACAATAGAACTCAATTCGGCGCCCGTCTGCTCAATTTTGACGGTCAGATTCAAATTACTTATCTCGCATTCCATAATTCGTTGATTTATTGTTTTTTAACTTATGATTTTTGATTGATTAATTGCTCATATTCACTTTTCAGAAGACTAAACACTTCAAGGTCGTTGTAGTGGCCGTCGGCCGACATTTCGCCGTCGCGCTCAACGCCTTCGAGTTTGAAATTCAGGCGGATAGGTATCTGTCGGCTACGTTCGTTGCCCACGGCGCACTTGATTACCAAACGGTTTGTTGCGGATTTTGTAAAAAGTTGATTGATAAACGTTTGTACGCTTCGTGTCATTATGCCGCGGCCCTGCAAAGGTTTTGTCAGCCAATAGCCCAACTCGCTGATGTGCGACAGGTAACTAATGTTTTTCACGGCGATGTGCCCTGCAAACTGCCCGTTGTAAACAATTGAGTAACTGCCGATTCCTTCGCAGTCGCAGTTCTCAATGTAGTCGCACACGTCGTCAAGTGTATTGAAGTCGGCGGCAATGGGCAGCCACTGGCGCAAGTAGTTGCCCTGCGTGCTGAACGCGTCGAAAATCAGCGGCGCGTCACTCATTAGTGTGGGGCGCAAAGTGATTTCGTTGTCGACAGTAATTGTGTGTTGCATAATAATTTACAAACGGACAGACAATCGGTTCAGTCCAATTGCAAATATGCGTTTTTTGCCGTCAATAGGCACAGTAGAGGTCGTTTATTTTCATTGGTCGCCATAGTTGATTGATTTCGTTTATAACATGCCATTGAAATTTTTAATCAATCAATAGAAGCCCATCACACCAAATAATTCAATGATTATCAACATTTCATAACCTTCATGCAAATTTTACGTATTTTTTTACGCTTGTTATATGCAAAAGATGCACAATGAGTTATAGAGAAAAAAAACAAAAAAAATAGTACAACTATGAAACGCTTGTCAAGAATCCTTCTCCCCATCATCGCGATGGCAGCTTTTTGCAACATTACCAATGCCGCAACATATCGTGGCGATGCAGGACCATCAGTCGATTTTGTGTACGACACCGAGACAGAAATTCTACACATACGCGGAACTGGTGATATGTATAACTATCATGGTAGTTGGAATTATTATCCATCATATTCACAATACGACTCAACAGGCAATGGGGTGGATGGGAAAGGCATCGGAAGTGCTTATTCCGGCAATTCGCCATTGAGGGATAATTATGGTAATTTCTTTTTTAATCAATACTACATCAACGAACATGTAAAAACCGTAATAATTGATGAGGGTATAACCTCAATAGGCGCTGCATTCTTCTATAATTGTACAAACCTGACATCGGTACAGATGCCGTCGAGCCTAAAGCTGATCAACTATGAAGCATTCCGTGGCTGCTCAAGTTTGGAAACTATTGAGATTGGTCCCGGGGTGGAACAGATTATGGGACGCTGGGCTACTGAATGCTCGAAATTCAACTACATATCGGTGGCTGAAGGCAATACAAACTTTGTAAGCGTGGGTGGTGTGCTGTACACCAGCGATTTAAAAGTGCTGGTTTGCTTCCCTGAAGCATTGAACACCAAGGAGTATGTGATTCCGGAAGGCACAAAATTCACTGCAACCGATGCGCTTTACCACTTGCGCATTGTGGAGTCGATAACCATTCCGACAACACTGGTTGACATTGAGTACGGCTCGTTTGACCACTGTCCGAACTTAAAATCGCTTATACTGAAATCATCGACTCCGCCAACTTTGCACAAAAGCATGGAAGGCACAAAACTCGAAGGTATTTTTGTTCCATGCGGAGAGCAAGCCACATACACGAACAACACTAACTGGAATTCATACGGCGGCGGCAATATACAAAACGCTGTGGTTGTTGAATTTTATGTTGAGACCAACAATGTTGCTTTGGGCGATGTTAAAATCACAAGCCGTGCCGACTGTGAAGGCTACCAAATGACCATCACCGCAATACCCACGCAATTCGGAAATTTCTCACATTGGGAAGACAACAACAGCACGCAGCTGACCCGCGTGATAGACATCGACAAAGATGACCTTTCAATAATATATCGGTACAAGGCCATTTTCGACCCGAAACCCTATGATGTGACATTGACTAAAACAACCACCAAAATAAATAAACAGACCGTAACCAACTTATACCAACTGTCTGCCACAAACGGAAGGACAACCATCGCCACCACAGGCAGCAACACTACTGCCTCTGGCATCTTCCACTATGGCGACACCATTACTTTATTCTGCGACATCAAAGCTGGCGAAGGTCTTAATTTCAAGAAATGGGGCGGCACATCGGCAAGCTCTAACAACCCGCTCACATATATACTTACAGAAAACACTTATAACCGTTTAAAATCTTTTTCCGCCGAAATTCAAGACGGAAAAGTTACAATATCCACCGCGACAAATAACAAAAACTACGGGACAGTGTCGCCCGCAACAAAAGAAGTGAACTTCGGCGACAACGTCACCTTTACGGCAACGCCAAAACCTGGTTATAAATTATCATACTGGGACGACGAGCCTGACAATCTGTCGCCACAACTAACCCGTACCGTAGTGGCAACCGGAAACAAAACATATAAGGCATACTTCCACGATTTAACATACACTATATCAGTAAGTGTGAACGATGCCAACATGGGCGAAATCAATGGACACGGAACATTCAAATATGGCTCCAACACTACCCTTGTGGCCTCTGCAAAAAACGGGTATGAGTTTGTGGAATGGGATGACAACCACAGCACCAACCCTTCGCGCACCATAAACAATATCACAGCCGATGCCAGCTATTCGGCCACATTCCGTCCGCTGAAGTATCAAATCCGTTTCTTGAGTGATGACGGTGTGACTCCTCTGCAAGTCAAAACGTTTGACTACAACACCATGCCAGCGTTTGAAGGCACGCCTGCTAAAACATCAACCGATGAATTTGACTACACTTTCAGCCATTGGACACCAGCTCTTGCTGTGGTTAAAGGCGAAGCCGACTATCGGGCAAACTTTAGCTCACAGACCAGAAGTTACACCATCCGATTCCTTAACGGTGACGGCACAACGCTGCAAACATCAAATGTACTATACGGCACACGTCCGTCATACTCGGGCGCCACAACGCCAACCAAAGCACCGACCGATGAATTCGAATATACTTTCAACGACACATGGACACCTGCAATTACAGCTGTTGTTAATGCACAAGACTACACGCCGAATTTCAATTCCGCAAAGCGCAAATACCAGATAACCTTCCTGAACGATAATGGTACTCCACTGCACACATCGAATGTTGAATATGGTGCTGTTCCAACCTACACTGGCACGCCAACTAAAGCCGCTACAGAGCAATACACCTACTCTTTTGCCGGCTGGGACACTCCACTTGCTGCTGTTACCGGGCCTGCCACATACACTGCCACCTATACACCGACATTGCGAAAATACGCCGTGCGGTTTATGAACGGTGAAACTGTGTTACAAAGCGAAGAGTGCGACTATGGCACCACTCCCGTTTACAACGGCAGCACGCCAACCCAAGCTTCGGATGCACAATACGACTACACCTTTGCTGACAGTTGGACACCGGCAATCTCAACCGTCAAAAACGCAGTTGACTATCAAGCGAACTTCAACAAGAATCTGCGTTCTTACACCATCACATTTGTTGTTGACGGCGTTTCGACGACAAAAAGCGTGGCCTATGGCCAAACACCATCGTATGGCAGCACGCCCACAAAAGAGAAAGATGCCCAATACACATATACATTCACACAGTGGCTTCCGACAAATCCTGTTCCTGTAACCGGAGATGCCACCTACACTGCCGAATTCTCGACCGAAACAGTTTTCCACGACATCACTTTCACCAACGAAGATGGTACATGGACTGACGTTCTGCACTTACCGCTTAACGCAACCATCGAGCATGCCGATTTGCCTAAAGACCCTGACGCACAATACACTTACACTTTCACTGGCTGGACACCCGCACTGACAAGCGGCACAAAAGTTACAGGCCCCGCCACTTACACTGCCACTTATAGCCGCACTGTGAACGAGTACGACATCACTTTCAAAGGATTCGACGGTGCACCCGTGACCCAAAAGCTTGCCTACGGCGCAACACCTGCTTACAACGGGACCCCTGCAAAAGCCTCCGATGCGCAATACAACTACTCATTCACTGGCTGGACCCCAGAGATAGCAAATGTTACGAGCGATGCTGAATATACAGCTGTCTTTGATTCACAATTGCGCTCATACACAATAACATACATCAATGGTAATGAGACAACAACAGAATCGGTTGCTTATGGTTCAATGCCGACACTGCCAACCGCAACCAAAACCAACACAGCCAAATACAGCTACAGCAACGGAACCTGGACCCCGGCTCTGACTTCAGTTACAGGCCCGGCCACATACACTGCGCAATTTACCGAAACGGTGAATAAATACAATATCACCTTCAACTATGGCAACAACATGTCGACAACTGTTCAAGTGGAATATGACCAAATGCCATCAGTTCCGACTGGCATTAACACAGACAAGGACGCGTCAGTTTCAACAGTTTACACCTTTGCCAACAACTGGACGCCTGCTTTTGCAAAGGTTACGGGCAATGCCACCTATACGGCCGTGTATAACGAGAGCCTCCGCCCCTACACCATATCTTTTGTGAATGAAGACGGCACACCGCTTTGGAGCGACCAGTTCGACTATAACACCATGCCATCGTATGACGGCACAACACCAACAAAAGCTTCGACAACTCAATACGATTACATCCATTCGGGTTGGACACCCGCGCTGGCGGCTGTAAGCGGCGACGCCACCTACACTGCCACCTACAGCAACATTCTGCGCCAATACACCGTGCGGTTTGTCAACTTCGACGGCAGCGAATTATGTTCTCCTCAATCAGTTTATTACAATAGTAATCCGTACTATGACCAAAGCTTGTACGGAATGCCACAGAAGGAATCTGACGTCGAATACGACTACGTATTCAACGGTTGGAATCCCGCCATCACAAACGAGACAAAAATTACGGGCAATGCTACATTTACAGCTCAATACCGTTCCGACAAGAGAAGCTACCTTATCACGTTTGTCGATTACGATGGCACAGAATTGTACTCAACCACGTATGAATACAACGCCTTACCATATTTCAACGCCGAGGATGGCGAGCGCGTGACCGACGGAACCCCTGTGCGCCCGTCGGATGCCCAGCACAAATACACTTTCACAGGCTGGTCGCCAACACTTACCAACGTAAGCGGCGAGCAAACTTACACGGCTCAATACTCAACTGCCGATGTTCTCTACACAGTAACATTCACAAACTACGACGGAACCAAAGTTGTAAAGCAGTTTGAGTACGGGCATGAACTAACCAGTGTCGATATACCAACGTTTGTGCACCCACAAGACGATCACTGGATTTACACCTTCAATGGCTGGTCGCCCAATTTGACAACAACAGTAACGGCCAATGCCGAATACACTGCCACCTACTCAGAGACCGTGCGCCAATACGATATCACATTCGTCGATGGCGATGGCAGCGAGACAACCATCAAAGTTGACTACAACGAGATTCCAGTGGCGCCATTCACTCCATCGAAAGCCGAAACCACAGAGTCGGTATTCACATTCGATGGCACATGGTATCCGGCGATAACCGCCGTGAGCGGCAACGCACGTTATGAAGCCCAATTCACAGCGTCAGCTCACCCCTACACCATCATCTTTGTTGAAGACGACGAAGACAACACCGAGTTGCAGCGCCTGACAGTACCCTACGGCGAAACACCTGTATTCAGCGGCACGCGCATCAAGCAAAATACCGTGCAATACAGTTATACCGAAAACGGCTGGACACCAACTTTGGCGCCGGTTACTGGTGACCAAACCTACACAGCAGCCTACAAAAGCACACTTAACAAATACAACATTACGGCTACAAGCGCCAACGCAAGCGAAGGCACCACCGAAGGCTCGGGCCGTTACGACTACGGCACCATTGCCAGCATAAAAGCCTCTCCGCAGCAAGGGTTCCACTTTGTGCGCTGGAGCGACGATGAAACAACAGCTGCAACCCGCCAAATTGAAGTTACTGGCAATGTTGAAGTCACGGCCTATTTTGCTGCCAACACCAACACGCCTTATACACTAAACATCTACACTCAAAACATTGAAGATGACAACTATACACTCGAATCGCGTTCAATGACAGGCACAACCAATCAGCCAACAAGCTATGATGCTCCGCTCCGCGAAGGTCTCACTGCGCAAAACTTTGAACAAGTGAATATTAGCGGCGACGGAAGCAGTGTTCTGTCGGTTTACTACAACCGCAACAGCTACTCTCTCACTTGGAACACCAATGGTGGTGACGAACTAACTGGCAGCTACACAAACGGTTCGGTGAAATATGGCACCACAATTCAGAAACCAAACACCCCAACCCGCACTGGATGGGAATTCAGTGGCTGGCAGCCGTCAATCACTACCATGCCTGCCGAGGATATTGTCTGCCTGGCACAATGGACTGAAAAAGGAGATACTCCGTATGCAATCGAATATTGGCTGCAAAACATTGATAACGATGAGTATACGTTAGCCAGCACCGACAATTCGAAAACTGGTAAGACAAATGCTGTCACCAATATTGCCGCCATTCCTTTTGAAGGCTTTACTGTTGAAAATGTTGAGAATTGTACTATTGCAGCCGATGGTTCAGGCGTGGCAAAAGTTTATTACACGCGCAACTTGTACACCATCAGTTGGATAGTTGATGGCGAAAAAATCATCGATGGCTGTACCAACGGCTCTCTGCGCTTTGGCACGCCAATCAGTGCTCCTGCCAACCCAACAAAACAAGGCTACTCATTTGCTGGCTGGCTACCCGAAGTACCGGGTACTGTACCTGCGCAAAGCGTTGATTATGTGGCACAATGGACTGAAAGCGAAAGCGACTACACTGTTGAACACTATCAGCAAAAAATCGATGGCACATACGATGTCATGCCAACCGAAACCCAGACGCTGCATGGCACCACAGGTAGCTTAACGGCTGCCACGGCCCAAACAATTGAAGGGTTCACTGCATCCAGCTTTGAGCAGGCTACCATAGCTGCCGACGGAAGCACTACTATTGCAATACGTTATGAGCGCAACAAATACACTCTGACTTGGGTTATTGGTGACGACGTGGTTGTCGGCAGCACTCCGTATACCGAAGCAGGCGAGGTTGCCTTTGGCACGCCAATCCATACACCTGTGCTTGAAAAAGTTGGCTACAACTTCAGTTGGGACATACAACAAGAAACCATGCCTGCCGCAAACTTGACCTGCACTGCTATATGGACAGCAGCACACACACCTTACGCTGTTTATCACCGTCGGCAAAGTCTGTCAGGCGACTATCCTGAAATATCAACTTTGATTGAAATTGAAGCGACGGCCAATCTTTTGACTGGAGACCAGACTCAGGCCGTGGCCCGCAGCTACGAAGGCTTCACCGCACAAGACTTCGCGCAGGCAACCATTGCCGCCGACGGCTCAACCATTGTCAACATCTTATACCAGCGCAATATCCACCAACTGACTTGGACCATTGGCGAGGGCAACATTGATGCCGAAACTGAATACACCGCCGACGGCCCTGTAATGTTCGGCGCACCGATAACAGCACCTGTGCTTGAGCGCGATGGATTCAGCTATGTTTGGGACACCGAAATCCCGACAACCATGCCCGACAGCAACTTCACCGCTGCCGCCGTCTGGACAGCCGACAGCACTCCTGAGCCGCAACCGCAGCCCCAGCCGCAAGTCGCAACATACACTGTCAACCATAACCAGCAAGCCCTCGACGGCAGCTATCTGACTGTTGACACCGAAATCGTTGCAGGACTTGCCGACTCTCTGACCGCTGCCGTGGCTCGCACATTCGAAGGCTTTACTGCTCAGGCGTTTGAGCAGGATAGCATTGCTGCCGACAGCTCAACTGTTGTCAACATCAACTACAACCGCAACATCCACCAACTGACATGG
>JAFVGW010000034.1 GCA_017474765.1 Salinivirgaceae bacterium
CTAGCAGGTTGCTCCCCAGCAGAGCCTGATTTCGTTTCGCCTGTTGCGGCAATAGTAAGGCATTGTTGTGAATTCGTATCCTAAATTTTGTCCATTAGAAACAAACGTCCCCTCAAAATCCTAAATTTTGTCCATTATACCGTTATTATCAATCATTTACCATCAATCTTTCACCATTACACGTTTCGCCGTGTTTCCAACCCTGACAACATAAATGCCTGTGCCGTTTATACGGATTTCTGCAGAAACTGTGCTTGCTGTGTTTCTATAAACCAATTTACCCATTGCATCATACACAAATATCTCGTCATCAGCATTTTCCACCACAATTGTGTTTCCGTGGGCATAGATGTTGACTGCAGCGGCGGCCGATTCTGCAACAGCGGTACCCGGACTGTCATTTTTCCAAACAACAGGACGGTTGTTGTAATTCCACCACTCATCCCAGCCTTCGGGTTTAGCCTCAACTTCACATTCAAATGTTGCATTGTCGCAACCATCGAACGCCTTTATGCCAATACTGCTGACAGAACTTGGGATTTTAACAGTTCCCAGCTCCGAACAATTTTCAAAAGCACACATTCCTACTGTGGCAACTGAATTCGGAATCTCAACTGAAGCCAGGTCGGCACAATCACGGAACGCATAACTGCTTATTTCTGTGACTGAATTAGGAATAACAACCGATGTCAATCCCGATTCCGCGAAAGCGCTGTTGCCGATAAACGTAACACTATTAGGTATTTCAATTGTTGTCAGACTACCGCATTCAGCAAACGTGCAAGCTCCAATAGATTCGATTGTGTTTGGAAGCGACACCGACTCCAAGTTGCTGCAATTGCGGAACGCATCATCGCCAATACTTGTTATAGTGTTCGGAAGAGTTACCGACACTAGATTGTCGCAATCCTTGAAAGTCTCGTCAGCAATGGAAACAATTGTGAATTCATCACCACCCAAAACAACTGTCGACGGAATCACAACATTGGAGCTAGTTCCGTTGTAGCCATCTATTTCAACTGTCATCTTGCTAAAGCTGATAATGCCGTATGTGAAGTCTTCGGGGTTGAATTCCTGGTTATTGTTTTCACCATTATTACCAGATGAACTTCCCCAAACCACAGGGCAACCACTAGAATTCCAACTGCTATCCCATCCTTCTGGCTGCGAATCGGCCTCACAATAAATTGTCAAATTGCTGCAGCCCATAAATGCATTGTCACCGATGGTAGTAACAGTTTTTTTAATAAACACACCAGACAGATTATAACACCCATTGAATGTGTACCCGCCAATAGTTGTAAGCTTATCATTGAATGTAACACTATCCAAATTTGTGCAACCTCTGAATGCCGAACGAGTTGTACTAGTAACAGTTTCAGGAAAATCAAACAAACGTGCGTCCTTTCCTACAGGATACATGACAAGCTGAGTTTTGTCAATATTATACAAGACTCCGTCAACAGCAACATAACTGGCATTTCCGCTCTCAACAACAATCTTCGCCAAATCTTCGCAGAAAGAACACAGTCCATAACCAATGGAGGTTACTGATTTTGGAATTGTCAACGAAGTGAGACGCTTGCAATTATAGAATGCATATCCACCTATCGTTGTTACTGAATTCGGAATTGATATTGATGCCAGACTCGTACAGTTGCCAAATGCATTGTTGCTGATGGTTGTCACTGTATTCGGAATCGTTATAGATGTAATACCGCTGCAACTTTGTAATGAATAAGCACCAATACCAGTTACTGTATACTCAACACCGTCAATTATGGCTTTCTTCGGAATTATAACAATAGCGTTTGTGCCTGTATAGCCCGAAACTTCAATCGTTTTGTCACTGGTGCTTGTAATGGTGAATTTGAAATCTTCCTGCGAAGACGAATATCCCCACACTACAGGATTGCTGTCGCTATTCCACGACGAACTCCAGCCCGACGGCTTCGATTCAGCTTCGCAATAAATTGTCAGATTCTTGCAATTTCTGATACCGTTGCCTTCTATAGACGTTACTGAATTAGGTATCACGAGCGATTGCAATGAACCGCAAGCTGCAACCGCCCACCACTTGATGGTTTTCAACGAATTGGGAAGAACCAGCGAAATCAGATTCGGACAACTGCTAAACGCTAAATATTCAATACGTTCAACCGTATTCGGTATTTCAAATACAGAATTGGGTTTACTGCATGGATATTGCACTAATTTCTTCATGTCGGCACTATAAAGCACGCCATCATACGAAACAAAATGAGTGTTTTCGCTGTCTACATATATGGCTGTAAGCTTGTTGCGTTCGCCAAACGGGCCTTCGCCAATGGTTGTCACCGAGCTTGGAATCACAACGTATTCGAGATTGACGCAGCAACGGAATGCGTTGCTCTTGATATTGGTAACTGTGTTCGGAATGGTGACAGAAACAATAGTGCTGTTGTTGCGGAACGACTGGTCGCCAATGGCTGTAACAGTGTATTCCTCACCGTCGATTATGGTTTTTGACGGTATTACAGCATTACTGCTCGTTCCTCTGTACCCCGAAACCTCAACTGTGTGGTCGCTGCTGCTTAAAATACTGAACGAGAAGCTGGTGGAATCAGCCGGCGTTTCTGCAATCGGATTTTCCGGAATTTCCTGATTGTTTTCTGGTATAATTTGTATTTCGGCAAATTCAGCCGTAAGACTCAAATCTGATGTAACCGTTATGGTCTCGGTGGCTTTTGTCGAGCCATTGCTCCATTTCACAAACTTGTAACCTGTTTTTGGAGTGGCGGTTATGGTTGCTGTTGAGCCATCGGCAACTAAGCCGCCGCCCGATACGTTGCCGTATGCGTTATTGTTGGCCGATACGGTTACGGCCCACATTTGCACATCAGACTCAAATTCGGCCACAATTGTCGTGTCGGATGTAACAGTTATGGTCTCGGTGGCGTTTGTCGAACCATTGCTCCACCGCACAAAATGGCAGTTGGCTGCCGGTGTGGCGGTGATGGTTGTGGTTGAGTCGTTGGCAACAGTGCCGCCGCCCGATACGTTGCCGTATGCGCTGTTGTTGGCCGATACGGCAACATTCCATACCAAAGGTTTCCAAACAACTCTGCAATAAGAAGGATTCCAACTCTCGTTCCAACCACCAGGTTTTGATACCACGTCGCAATAGATGGTCAGATTGCTGCAACCGTAGAATGCGTATGTTCCGATATTAGTAACCGTCGCGGGAATGAAAACAGAATCAATGTAACTGCAGCCTGAGAAAGCTCTGGCTCCGATGCTTGCTACATTGTCGGGAATGGCAAACCGCGTAACCTCCTCTCCTCCAATATATAAATGGTGAGCAGATGAAAGCGGATTGCTTCCTTCAAACTCAATGCCGCACAAGCTTGCAATGCTTGCAAAATCCGCCTTCCGCAAATTAGAGCACCCGTCAAACGCGCTACTTCCTACGGTTTTGACTGATTCAGAGAAAATCACCTCTTCCAACCCCGTGTGTGAGAACGCCCAATCGGCAATGCTTGTCACATTATTGCCCATCCGCACCTTTTTCAGCGAACTACGGTTCTGGAAGTTGCTACCGATGGCGTTGGTGTTGAATGTCAGCGTTTCAATGTTGTCGCTGCCATAAAATGCATAGTTTCCTATTTCAGTAACAGAGCTTGGAATATCGAGAGTTTTTATGTTGTCGCAGTCGTAGAAGGCATAACCGGCAATGCTGTTGACGGTGTACATTCCGCCATTGATTTTGTCTGGAACAGCCAGAGTGTCTTTTGAACCCATATATCTGATTATTTGAGCCTTACGATTGCTATTATCGGTTATCTGATAAACAAAGCCATCGTTGATATGCGCATTGTACTCTACTGCCAGAGAGCTTAGCCCATACCAATTTGCCGCCCAGCAGTCGGGCACGGTACTCTCATCACCTGCAGCTTCGCAAAATATTCTTGCATCATAGTGATTGTCACCAAAAGCCAATGCCTCTACTGTGTCAATATAATACGGAATAAACACGCTGCGGAATGTTTTGTTGCCATAAAAAACTTGGCTGCCAACGGTTGTAACGCTGTATTCCACACCGCCTATGGTTGTTTTTTGCGGAATTACAACATTGGCATTTGTACCTGTGTAACCTGTTATTTTGGCTGTGTACCTATTGGCATCGGTTATCTCGAAAGTGAAAAACTCATCAGAATAACTATCGCCTTTGCTGTTCCACACGACAGGTAGGTTGTCAGGATTCCATATTCCCCAACCATTAGGCTCCGATTCGGCCTCACAGTAGATTGTTGCACTGGTGCAATCGTCAAATACACCATACCTCATATCCGTTACCGAGTTGGGTATAAAAACTCTATTTAAGCCACTGCAAGAGCGAAATGCACATTGATCAATATATGTTGTTGATTTTGGTATTGTTAACGAAGTCAACCCTATACACCCTTCAAATGCACTGTATCCAATGCTTTTAACACTATCAGAAAATGATATGGTTGTAAGTGCTTTACAATTCCGAAATGCGTAATTGCTAATACTTTTAATTGAATCTCCAATGATTATTGTTTTGAGCATAGCACTTCCGCCAAATTGAGTGCCAATAGCAGCAGTGTTATATGACAATGTTTCAACGTTATTGCAACCATTAAAGGCATAGCTGCCAATGGTAGTAACAGATTTTGGAATAACAATTGATTTTAAGCCTGTGCAATGTTCAAACGCATTTTCTGCAATGGAGGTTACTGTTTCTGGAATTGTCAGCGTTGTAAGCCCATAACATTGAGCAAATACACCATGTTCAATCTTTGTTACACCATTAGGAATGGTTATCGATGTCAGCTCTTTGCAATAATAAAAGGCATATTGACCTATCTGAGTTACTGATTCTGGGATAGTTACAGATGTCAGAGCAGTAGCATTTTGAAATGCCTTATCTGCAATTTTGGTTACAGTAAAAGTGTTACCTGCTGCTATTGACGCCGGTATTTCTACTGCTCCGGTGTAATTGTTAGCCACGACTCGCACAGAGGTTTTATCCAATATCTCATATTTTATATTGTCCTTTATAATAGACAAACCAGACAAGCTAAAATCGGCATCACTTTCTGTCGTTATAGTTGTTAAATTATTATAAGCAAACGATTCTACACCAACTTCGACAACAGATTTTGGAATATCCAATGATTCCAAACTACAATATTTAAACGCACCTGTTTCAATACTTTTAACAGCATTACCCAATGCTATAGCTTTTAGTTTTGTGCAACTGTAGAATGCCGATTTAGGAATTTTCGTTATAGTATTGGGCAAAGTTACAGATGTAATACCTCTATTGTTGTAGAAAGCATCTTCACCAATAGTTGTCACAAGAAAGTTATTACCTGCATTTACAAACGGTGGGATAAGGACTGTGCCTGTATAAATGTTTGCCACCACCATAACCGAGTCTTTAGCCAGCACTTGATATTTAATATCATCTTTTACAAAGCGCAATAAGGCCTTCCTGAAATCAAGCTGGCTACTTGTTGTTATAGTTGTTAAGCCCGTGGCACCAACAAATGCAGCTGAGTCGATAGTCTCAACTGTAGACGGAATGGTAAGCGATGTAAGACCGCTGCCTGCATTGAACGTGCTAATGCGCTTTACAGTGCTTGGAATTTCGTATGTGCCTGTTAGTGGGTTCAGGCAGCATATTATAACGGTTTTGTCTTTGTTAAATAGTATGTTGTCTTCATAAGTAAAATTATCACCTTCAATATTTATTGCGGCACTGCAACCAGAGAAAGCCGAACCCGATATTTCTGTAACTGTGGCAGGAACGGTTATCGATGTCAGGCTGGTGCTACCTTTGAAAGCATTGTCGCCTATACCTGTTACTGAATATGAGGTACCATTGATTTCAAGTGTTTCTGGAATTGAAATGCTTGTTGATGTGCCAATATAAACTACAATCTCAGCTGTATGCTCGCTATCGTTCGTTTTGCGCACAATGTATTCACCGCCTGGCATTACTCCGTAAACAGCCGAATTAGCACTCCAATCGCCACTCCATCCCGTTGGTTTTGTTTCGGCCTCGCAATAGACCGTCAGATTGCTACAGCTCGAAAACGCTCCTTCTTTAATTGTTGCCACGGTGGCGGGTATGGCAATTACTTTAAGATTATGGCAACCGTCAAACGTATGGTCATCGATGCAGGTAACCGAACTTGGAATATTTATCGTTTTCAAATTCGAGCATTTGTTGAACGCATAGCCGGCAACACTTGTCAGCGATTCTGAAAGTGTTACGTTTTGCAGTTTTGTACAGCCACGGAACGACGAGCGGGCTATAGTTGTAACCGTGTTCGGGAATACAAACGATGAAGAGTTTTTTCCTATCGGATACTGCACAAGCTGTGTTGTATAGATGGTGTACAAAACACCGTCAACCGATACGTAGTTCGGGTTCCCGTCCTCAACCGTTATGGCTGTTAGTTTTGTACAGAAAGAGCACAGGCCAGCGCCAACTGAAGTGGCTGACCTGGGAATTGTCAGTGCAGTAAGAGCATAGCAATTATAGAAAGCATATCCGCCAATTGTTGTTACCGAGTTTGGTATTTCAAATGACGCCACTTTTTGGCAATTGACAAACGCATTGTTTTTAATGGTTGTCAGCGATTCAGGAAGTGTAATCGACGTCAGGCCAGTACAGCCATTAAATGCAAATTGACCAATGGTTGTCAGCGATTCAGGAAGTACAAGCGATGTCAGGCCGCTACAGTTCTCAAATCCATATGCACCAATTTCAGTTACCAGATACGAAGCATTCCCGTTTGCAACTATCGATTCAATGGTTAACGCGCCCGTTGGCTTGCTTGAAGCGGCACTCACCGAAACCATGTGCTCCTCGGCATCAATAACCGTGTATTCCAGGTTACCGACAGTGAAAGTTGTTTGCGCCAACGCCTGCCCTGCAAGCATTGCGGCAATTGCAATTGAAAACAATTGTTTCATACGCATACTATTTTAATTTTCAAATTATTACACACTCAAAAGAATGCCTTACAGCATTTTAAACCGAGTAAAGATAGGAATTTAATTATTAAACGCTGTTTTTTTTGACAAAAAGAGGCTGAGCAGAGGCAGAAAAACAGAAGGAACTACTTCCTCACAAGCCTGTTAATCTCTTGATACAGCAACCGCACATCATTGTCGTTTTTCATGCGGATGTGATTGTGGAAGAAGAATTTACGCAATTCTTCCTTATGTTCGGGATATTGGCGGAGAAGCATGCGGCGGAAGCGCGGAACGGCATTCAGTTCATTGCCGTCCCAAGTGTAGCGGCTCTCTTTATGCACAAACACACCTGTTTTTTTCTGCGACATATTCACGTTGCTGTACTCCTCTTCTTTAGCTTCATATTTTTTAATCACCGAAAGGCTGTCTTCGAGAATGATGGCGAAATAGTGGCCATTTTGCTCCTTAAGATTCTTGTTCACAATTGGTTTAAACGTTTCAACCCTTCCATCGAGCAGATGAGTGATGGTGAATTGTTCAATTGAATTTTTATCGATAATTATCACACTGTTAGTCAGGCTGTTCTGGTAAATCAAGTCATCTTTGTAGCAGTCGTAGCGAAGCTGCAGGTCATCGTATGTCTCGCCGCTTTTCATTGTCACGCTACCCATGAGCCAGCCGCCCATATAGAATGGCAAACCTTCGACAGTGGCATAATAGTAAACAAACGGCTCGCCGGTAATGTGTTGAATGGCTGTTTTTTTCGATGCTTTACCCTGAGCCCCGGCTGCTATTGTCAGAGCCATGCAAACTACTGTCAATATGTATTTTAAAGCGTGTTTCATAATCTATCTGACGTTGATTTGCTTGAAGTCTTTAAAGATTTTTCCATCGCGGCCAATGCCGAAAAACTCAATCACAAACTCGCCTGCCTCATCCGACAGTGTGGTGCTGACGTTTTTCTGCTCGGTGGTGTTCACCAGCGGATTCCAATAGATGATTTGCCGCAAATCGGGCAGCCGGTCTTTCGAAGGCTCGGGCACCGACTCGGTTATTGGCGGTTGAAATCCCTGAACCACAAACCGATAAGTGCCAGGCACACGGCAGTTTTCCCAAAAATCGAGCTTGTGCGTCCAAACCGCCACAATGCCGCTGCCGAAACTGATGTTGCCAAAATAGCGCGGCTTGTTCTGCGTATCAACTTGCTTGATAACAGCGCTGCCTTTGTCAATCAGCTGGTTAAGGTCGGTCAGAGGCACACCGTCGACAAGCAGAAGCGGATTGACCATAACAACGCCCCTGTCGGAAACCAAACGCAACTCAGGTTGACCGTTGTTGCCTTTGCGCAAGCGGATAAAAGGCGTTATTTCTCGCGTAATCTCGCGGAAATCATTTAGTTCCACAAAATCATCAGTAAGAACTGACTGACGCGGCTCGCCTACAACAAAATGGTCGAACAACGCGGCCGGTCTGTTTTCAATGCCCAACGGCGCAAACTGTTGCAGCTCAAAAGCTTTGGCTATCAGCGCTTTGTTCAACTCCATGCTGTCAATCTCAGGCATAACAGTTTCCAAATCGGACTGGGTGGCGATGGTGTATTTAAACTGTTTGCGCAGAGTGATTCTCGTGTTGCGCAACGGTTCCATCTGACGATTGAACGCACTCACAAACACTTCCTGCTCACCATAATAGTTGTGCAGCAGAACGCAGAACGAACCCTCGCTGTCGGTCACATCGTACATCATGCGAACAATGCTGTCTTGCAGCGATATAAGCACGATGGCATTATCGATTGGCGCACCCGAGACAGAATCAGTAACGGTGCCTGCCACCAGAATGCCGTCGTAAGGTGTGAGCGCTGTAAAGCCCTCATTTTGTTTGAATGGCTCAATCTTGCCGAAATTGGGCTCCAACTCGTTGGCCCATTGTTTTTTACCTACAATCCGCGCCATTGCCGAAACCGAATCGGGGCAATCAAACGCAATGTCGATTTTCTCTTTAGCGCGGAACTCGTTTTTTTCTATACTGATAATCTGGCTGGAGGTTTCATTTTCAACCTTCAAAAGGTGGCTTCGCAAAATCGCCTCAGAAGTGTTGCCGAACCTATTAGTGACAAAAATCTCACTAACACATAAATAATTATCCTTATTGGGATAGTTTGTGTATGCACGCAATTTGTAATAGGCTGTTACTAGATTGTCAGGTATTTCGAGCATTCCCGAAGCGCGACCATTTTCAACTTTTGCAACAGTGCCCGTTATCCAGTGGTTTCTGATGTCAGTAAGGTCAACATAGATGTCGGAACCTGGTTCTGAATCAGTTACAAGGCCATCGTACAAAAACAGACTAAACAGAGCATTATCACCCGAAATGTAGCTGCTGCGGTCGGTCCTCAGCACAATGGGATATTCCGGAATAAAGCTTTGAGCGGAAACTCCGATGGTTGCCGTCAGAAAGAATAATATCGATAAAACTCTGGTAATCATCTTGTTCAATTCTCAAAGAATTTTGTATAAGTCTTCGGCCTTTCGTAAATGGCAACAGTGTCCGTATCAGGGAAATAATCGATATCATATTTCCTTACCGTATTATCCGAATTTTTCAGACTAAATGCTCCAATACTCTGTTTGACAGACGACACACAAAAATATCCAAACACTTTTTCACCCGTCTTGCATGTCATGTTTCCAACAGGCTGATTTTCAATTTGTCCGAAGAAATTGTTTGCGCTCCCTTGCTGGTCCTGAACTGCTTTCCAGAATACGTATTGTTTTTCGTCCATCGATAACTGCTTGACACGGACAAAAATGCCGTAATTGCGCATCGTGAACGAATCAATTCCGGGAACCAAAGAATCGATTCCCATAAGCAGCATCTTGTTAGTTGTTTTATATAGCTGATTATTAGTTATTTTGTTATCAGAATAGTTATTGGCGTCGGCAATGAACAAATTGCCAGTTGACTCCAACGGACGGTAAATATAGCGGTCGGCTGTCATGCCTGTTTGTGAATAAAACTGATGAGTCTGCATGATGATTTTGCACTCATATCGGTAATATGGTGTAAATCCGGCAGCTGCAGTTGTGTTTGTGGCACAAATGCCATTTTCCAACTCATCGTAATAATTATCACCGTTTGTCATAATCTTTTTCTTCTCAAAGTACATTCCGTTGATTTCCTCAATATCAGGGCACGGAAGCATTTCCATTTGTGCCGACTCCAAGCGTCTGTTGTCGACGGTGGTGGCCACAAGCTTGTACGATTTGCCCACTTCACCCACAAACGATGCCGAATCAGACAAGTAGTACCCTGTTGAATCCATCTTCATGACGTATGACCTGCCATTGTCGCATTCAATGTGCACATTTGCGCCGGTTACAAGTTCCGGTTTGCCATCGTATCCGCTGATTTTCATAATTTTAACCTTGTATGGTCCTGGCTCGTCGGTCAAAAGGCCGTCAATTACATAGGCAGGTTCCATTTCATCGATGTCAGGCCGAAAGTACTCTTCGCACCCGACAAGCAGAATAACAACGATTAATATTTTAAAATATCTCATAATCAGAATCTTAAATTAAGCGTTACCGAAGGGACAGGAATGCCGATTATTGCCAGTTTGTAAAGCCCGAATGCATTGTAGTCGTTCAAAGCCGACGGCTCATCTTTCTTATAATAAACCGAATATATGTTCTTATGCCCGTAAACATTGTAAACGGAAAATGTCAGCGACGGGTGGATTTTTTTCTTCTTGTTCATAAATCCGTCGTAGGTGGCCGAAAGGTCGAGACGGTGGTAGGCTGGCAACTGATATTTGTTGCGGTCGGAAAAACTAACCACTTCCATACCTGCAATCGGGTATTTGTATTCGGGGTAGGTTACTGGCCTTCCGCTTGTCAGCACAAAGTTGGCCGAAGCGTTCCAGCGGCGCGTAATCTGGTAACTTGCCGTCACGCTCAAGTCGTGCAGATGGTGTGTTGTGGCTTTGTAGTATTGGCCGTCGTTGATTTTCTCTTCGGGGTACCGCCCGTCAACTTTTATCTCGGTGTTCGACAGCGTGTAACTAATCCAGCCTGTCAAGTCGCCAATGTTCTTCTTCACCATCAGTTCGAGTCCGTAGGAATGAACCTTGCCTGGCAGCACGTCCTGCTCAACGGCCTTGTTCATGGTCAGCACAGCACCATTTTTATAATCAAGCTGATTATCAATGCTTTTGTAGTAGACTTCAGCCGAAAGGTCGAACATCTCTTCGACAACCGTGGCAAAAAAGCCTGCTGAAACTTGCTGACAACTCATCGGCTCGATGTTGCTGTCGGCCATTTTCCAATAATCTGACGGCATAGCCGAAGTATTGCCGCTAATAAGTTGCTGATACTGACGCGTATAACTGTACGAAGCTTTCACAGAACTGATTTGGTTAAGTTTGTACCTTAACCCGATGCGCGGCTCAAGTCCGTGATAAGGTTTCACCAGCTCGCCATTGCCGTAAGTGGTTGAGCCACTGATGCTGTTCTTGTTTCGTGGCAGACTGTCGGAATATGTGTTCTCGGTGCAACGGCCCACTTTGCTGAACCACGAGTAGCGCAACCCCACAAGCAGGCTCAGATTGTCGCTAATCGCATAATTGTCAGATATAAAGCCCGCAAATTCCAAACCTTTCTCATGGTCGAGTTCCAGTGGCTCAACCGACGATTTGTCGTTGTAGGCGGTCATCTTTCCAGGATTGATATCCAAACGGTTGCCTTCGATGCCGAAATTCAGATTGTGGTCGAGCAAGTCGAACAGGAACTCGGCTTTGCCGCGGATATGGTTGATTCCTGTGGCCACATTGCTTGCAAGCGATTCCTGACTCAAATCGGAAAGTGTTGATTTATAGTCGGAATAGGCTGCAGAGAGTTTGAATTGCAGCGCATGCGTAATAAGCCAGCGGTAATTCATTCCGCCAATCAGCGACGAATAGTCGAACTTATTGATATTGTTGTAGTTGAAATAGTCGGCACTCTCATATCCGAAAACGTCCAGTTTGTGGTTGCAGCCCAAGTTGAAATCGATTTTTGCAATCAGGTCGTGGAAGTTGGTCGAGCTGTTTTTTATGTTGACATTGTGCGACTTATGCAGAATCCAATTTGAATATGTGGCGCGTCCGCCAACGTAGAAACTGCAGAAATTCTTTATCGGCGCTTCAATGAAAATGTTGCTGTTGAGAATGCCGATGCCCGCGTTGCCGTGGAATTTGGTGGTGTCGGCCTTCTTCAGACTAATATCCATGACCGACGAGATGCGGTTGCCGTAACTTGCGGGCTGCGAACTTTTATACAATTCCACGCCGCTGATGGCGTTTGGCAGGAAGGTCGAGAACATTCCGAACATGTGCGATGTGTTGTAAACAGGCGCTTCGTTGAGCAGCACAAGATTTTGGTCCACGTTGCCGCCGCGAACATTGAAACCTGTCGACATCTCGCCAGCCGTCTGCACACCAGGCATCAGCGTCATACTGCGCACAATGTCGGCTTCGCCCATCAGTACGGGTAACTTCTTGATTGTCTGCATATCCATAGCTTCAACACCCATCTGCGTGCGGTTCACCTGACTTTTGCCGCCTGCCGCCGTAACCGTAACGCCTTCAATGGCAATCGACGCTTCCATCAGTTCAATATCGAGTTTGCCAGGACTCAGCACATCAATCTTAACTATTTCAGTTTCAAGGCCGATAAACGACACTTCAATATCCGTCTGCCCTGCAGGAAGCATCAGTTCGTAGTGGCCGTTGGCGTCAGATGTGGTGGCCAGTTTGTGCTTCTTGTCCTGAATCACAGCGCCCGCAATCGGCGTCTCTGTCTTGCCTTCGCGGATTATTCCTTCAACCTTGTTCTCTTTGTATCGGCCCTTTTCCATCAGATTGCCAATCACTTTCACATAGCCGACCATACCTTCGGTAAGTTTTTCGTTATCAACGGTGAAGCCTTGCGGAATGAAAATAATGTTGCGTTCCTGAAAAACAATGTAAGTAAGCCCATAGGCTGCTATCGCATTGTCAATCACCCATTTGATTTCCTTTCCCGATGTTGCTGTCGGAATGGTGATGCTGTTAACCCAATTGTCTTTGTAGAAGAATCGCACTCCCGCAATGGGTTCGGCCTTGTCGAGAAATTCGGTCAGCGGACGGCCCTGACACTCAAAGTCGGCCTTGGCGTTTAGTTTTTGCGCATTGGCGGCGGCTGTCAGAAACAGAAGAACAGTCAGTGTCAGAAGAAGGTTTTTCAAATTACTGATGTTTAAACGCCGTAAAAGTATGTTTTCGGCTGAAGAAAACATAGCCTGAGCCATACGTGCTGCCCGCAATGTCGGTTTATATATCGATGTTTAGCCTATTCTGACACAAGTTGTGGCTGATTTAATCGATAAAATCTTTGTTAAAACGCCATTTTATTGTAGAACCAGCATTCTTTCATTGAACGCTAATAATGTGAGCAAATATTTTATTTACAATTTTTTATACTATCGAGCAGAATTTTGTACTTGCGGTTAAATGGAAAACCTTGCTCTATATCAGCAGATACTTCGGTAAAAAACCTTGTTTCTTCTTTAAGAAACGGTATATCATTGACTTTAACTAAAAAAGAATCTTTAGTTACAGTGACATTAATTGTGTCTGGATAGAAATAATCCACATAATATCTATCACCGGGACACGAGCTGAATTGCAGTGTGTCTTTCAAAAAGAAATATTCGTCTATTACTGAATTGATGAAAAATGATTGTATATGATTACCTCGATAATACAACATCGAGGTGGTCGCAAAAGCACCACAAGAGAAACTACTGCCACTTAAACAAGAAAAACAACTGCTTCTTAAATCTGATATTTTCCAAAGTCCGTTTCTTTCCCCTTTGTATACTTTGCCACTTGTCCACTCTTTTTCAAGACATTGGTCTATGATTTCCCCTTTTGAATCGAAAAGCCACTCTTTGTGCCAATATTGAACGAAGAAAACGGTGTCATTTCCAACAATGGTATCGATGGTGTATTCCTTGTAAACAATTACAGAGTCTTTTTCGCCATTCGGCCAAATCCGAACATCAGTTTTAACAATTTGTGATGATGCCTGTTCGGGGGTGGCAACTAATGCCAATACAATCGATAATAGTGATAAATATTTCATTTGTAGTTCTTTGTGTTTTTTACGCTGTCGCGAATCATTTTGTATTTACGAGTATTCCAACCACCATATATATCAACCCTCAATATTGAATTCAAGTCACGAAGTTTCATCGTGTCAACAAGCACATCATCAATATAGAAAAAGCAATCGTCAGTAGTGATTTTAAAATACATAGTGTCAGCCGAATACATTTTCAAAACATAATCTTTATGGTATCCGTCAACACTGAAACATATAGTGTCGTCAAGAAAATAGTATTTGTTAAACGGATGAATAGGGTCATCGTACCAGTGTGCGATGAATTCGTTTCTATAATAGTATGCGAGTTCGTGTCTGTATGTTCCTTCATCAAACAGTTTTGGCGGATTAGATATATCCCACAAACCCTCTTTTTTCCCATTCATTACATAACCGCCATTTTGGTATTTATCTTGACGATGCTCGTATAAAGTGTCGTGTCGGAATTGCCAACCTTCAGCAAAAAAATCCTTTTTAAAAATCGTGTCTCCGTGCGGTACAATTGAGTCAATGCTTGTTATGGTATAATATAAAACAGAATCTTTTCTATAGCCCCAACAGTGTCTGACTTCAACATTATAAATGTTTTTCAAAGGATATTGCTGCGCCGCAGCCGACACGCTAATTATCATTAGTGATATACAGAGAATGGTGTTTTTCATAATTGATAGTTTGCTTCAAAAATACGGCTTTTTAAACGATTTGAACTGGGAATTTCGAGAATTTCAATCTTATGACGATTTTTTGTTTTTGAGCGGCTATGGAAATATGCGAAACCATAGTATCTTAGCCAACGAAAATTTTCTAAAACAACACAAAAAATGAGTGAGACAAAAACATACCAGTTGTCGAACAAAAACGGTTTGACAATTGAATTTATGCCGCGCGGCGCAAAAGTGATTTCGGTGCAACTGCCTGATACTCAAAATCCAGGTAAGAAGGTTGACGTGATGATTGGCTACGACACCGTTCAGGAAGCCATCGACGGCGACGCCTACATTGGCGCCATCTGCGGACGCTTTGCCAACCGCATTGCCAAAGGCCACTTTGTGCTCGACGGCCGTGAATACCAACTTGCGCTGAACGACGGCCAAAACCATCTGCACGGCGGCCCGACAGGTTTCAACAGCCGCGATTGGGACGTGAAAGAGACCAAAGTTGCTGGTCGTGCCGGAGCCTACGAACTGACACTTTTTAGCCCCGATGGTGACGAGAATTATCCTGGCAATCTGAACGTTAAGGCCACCTATTCGCTGACCGACGACAACGAGTTCATCATCGATTTTGAAGCCACAACCGACAAACCGACCGTCATCAACCTGACGAGCCACCCGTACCTGAATATGCGCGGGGCGGGCAGCGGTCCTGTGTTCAGCCATCAGATTGAAGTGAACGCCAAGCAGTTCACACCCATTGCCGACGGCGTTCCTTCGGGCGAGATTCGCAACGTTGAAGGCACCCCGATGGACCTTCGCAAGCCTGTGGCAATCGGCGACGCCATCAACACGCCTTACGAGCAGATTCAACTCTTCAAAGGCTTCGACCACAACTGGATTATCGACAAGCCCGCTGGCGAAATGGGCTTCTGCGGCCGCGTAACCGACCCCGAGTCGGGCCGTTTTGTTGAAGTTTACTCAACTCAGCCTGGCCTGCAGGTTTACACCGCAATGCACTTCAACAGCTCGCAAACGGGCAAGGGCGGCAAACCGTTCTGCTCATACTGCGCCGTGGCTCTCGAGCCGCAGGGCATCCCTGACGCACCCAACAAACCAATGTTCCCGTCGGCAGTTCTGCGCCCAGGCGAAGTTTACCGCCAGACGCTGGTTTACAAGTTCGGCTGGTAATTTATTGAATATCAAAAATGTAAAATCCATGCCAGTTGGTGTGGATTATTTGTTTTTGAACATTTTTGAAATATCTACACGTCAATAGAACTTGTTGGAAATACAGATTGGTTGGTATAGTTTTGTGGTATCAAAAAAAACGGAAGAAATTATTTGCAAAGCATTACAATGCGAAAATAGCACAACTCTTTAGTAATGAACGCAATTAACATTTCAAAATTACTTAAAAATGTCTTTGGTGCATTTCAAAGATTCATTGTTATAATTACCCCGCTACTCATTGTGGTTGCTGTGGCCCGACTTTATGAAGTTTTTTTACTTCAACCCGCATATGGTCTTGCTAACAGTCTGAAAATAAACATTATTGGTGGAATTTACGACATTTGGTTCATCGCACGCTTATCAGTGCCAGTCTTTGTTGTTTTTGCTGTTGTTGATTGGTTCTCGCCAAAAATCAGCAAACTGATTTTCAGAATAATAGCAACAGCAATAGTTCTTATTTCCTGCATACTCGTCACCTACTACTCTATTGCCGGCATACCGCTCGACAGGTCACTCTTCGCCTATTCGCTGAAAGAGGTTTTCGGCATCATCGGTTCGTCGCAAAAGGCCGCGTGGTGGAGTTACATTTTCATTATTGGCATTCCCGCGTTTTATTACTTGGTTTCAAAACGCGATTACCAGATAAAGAATTGGATGTATGGCATTTATCCACTAATTGTTTTTGCTGGATTTTGCTTCGGGAAGCCGATGATGGACAACTCAAAAGACCAATACACCGCCGACAACAAACTGCGCCATTTTGTGAGCAGCGTTGCAAGCGGTTTCAATCAAAAATCAAGCAATCCGATAGCCGAAGATGCCGCGCTTTTTCAAAGTCATTTCCCTGAGCATCAATTTATAAGCACCGATTTTCCGTTTCTGCACAACGACAACAGCCAGAATACACTGTCCGATTTTTTCAATCTGAAAGACGAAAAACCGAACCTTGTTTTTGTTGTGGTTGAAGGTCTTGGGCGCGAGTTCAGCGGCAAGAACAGCACAGTGCCGTCAGCCACTCCGTTCCTCGACTCGCTGGCGGCTAACAGCCTTAGTTGGACCAACTGCCTATCGACATCAATGCGCACAATTCAGGCTCTGCCATCGATTTTTGGCGCGCTGCCTATGGGCAAAACCGGATTTATGAACCTCCGCGACAACGCCCCCGACTACCATTCGCTGCTGAAAATCCTTCACCAGAACGGCTACCGCTCATCGTTCTTTTACGGCGGATGGCTCTGCTTCGACGATATGTGCTACTTCATGCGCCAGAACCAGATTGATTTCACTCTCGATGAACACCTATACGACTCTGTTCCCGAACGTAACAATTGGGGAATCTATGACGATTTTATGTTTGCAGAAGCCTTAAAATCAATCAAAAACGATAACAAACCGCGTATCGATGTATATCTGACGCTGACAACACACGATCCCTTTGAATATCCCGACGAAGAGAAATACATCAATCAATATCTGTCAATCGCAAACGCAGCAAACACCAGCGTAAACAGTTCAATGACACGCGCTTACGCATCATACTTGTTTCTCGACAAAAGTCTGCGGCAACTGATTGACGGCTACAGACAGAAGCCTGGATTCGACAACACAATTTTTGTGATAACGGGCGACCATAGTTTCAACACATCGGCCGAACCAATTGAAGTTCATCATGTTCCGTTGATCATCTGGTCGCCGATGCTGAAATGCGCACGCCAGATGGACGCCTTGGCATCGCACCGCGACATCACGCCATCATTCCTTGCCTTGCTGAAAGAGCGCTACGGAATCAGCACACCCGACAAAGTGGCATGGCTCAACCGCGGACTCGACACCGCGCGGCAGTTCCGCTGTACCACCTTCTCCCCGCTCCTCGATGTCAGCCGCACCATCAGCCGAATGGTTGCCCACGGCTGCCTGACCGACGACAACAGCACGAAACAAATCGGCTTCAACGGCAAGCATATGACCCTGACCAACGTTGCCGACTCGCTCAACACCGGCAGTTTATTAAAAAGTTATCGCGCACTCGACCAATATGTTACATCGAACAACGCGCTACTTGAGAGCAAATCAAGACCGAACGGCATTTACACAGTTTTTTCAATTGAATCACATGGTGAACAGATGTTCTTTTTCAACAAATCCGGACTTGAAATAGGACCGTATGAGGGGCGCAACAACACTGCCGACATCAGCCGCGAGTTTCCTATGGACATCTGCAAATACATTGTGACTGGCAAGGAAAACCAGATTATTGTAACCACACAATTCAAGATTTTCTTGCCGAAAACTGACAAATCGCTTAAAATTGTAACTTCAATAACGCGAAATGGTGAGCAAATTCACTGGAGCGCAGAGGAAATCAATAATGCAAACTGGTTTAGCGGTTACAACAAATGGACTGATTTTGCCACCACATACAACATGCGGGCTGACGGTTACCACTACCAAAAAGACGATGTGATACAAATATACATTTGGAACTCTAGTAATTGCGAAGCTCATTTAGCCGATTTAAATATAAGTATGAAATATACTATTAAATGACGGAATCGCTACTCAATATGGCTATCTTAGTAAAATTCATCAAGTTCGGAGTTATTGGCTTTTCAGGCATGATAGTAGATTTCGGCTTAACCTACCTGTGCAAGGAAAAACTGCAAATCCAGAAATACGTGTCGAACACCATAGGATTCACTGTGGCCGCCACCTCCAACTGGCTATTGAACCGCATTTGGACGTTTGCCAGCAACAATCCGCAGATTCTGAGCGAATACCTGCGTTTTTTTGGGGTATCGCTAATCGGATTGGGCATCAACACTCTGATTCTGTGGCTGTTGACCGACAAGGCAAAACTAAATTTCTATCTGTCGAAAGTTGGTGCTATCGGCATCACTACCATTTGGAATTTCTTAGCTAACAATTATTTTACATTTGCTTAAAAATCAGCATCATGCAACTAAAGAATTTGAAAGAAAACATCAGTGCTAACCGCAAGACCATCATTGAATGTGCAATCGCCATTGCCGCCATTCTGATTTTGGGAATCGCTTTGGCAAAACCAACAATCAACCATTTTCCTGCCTTCACCCACGCCTGGGCGCAAGCCGACTGGTACTCATTATCAATCGGGTTCCAAAACAACGGATTTGATTTTCTACACCCCGAAACGCTGATTTACAACAAGCAATACCCTGGCTATTGGATGACCGACGATGGCACAACGGCCACGTCTGCTAATTTTCCGATTCACAATTACATTGTCGCAATACTTATGAGCCTGTTCGGGACAACTGCCCCCTGGGTATTCCGATGCTGGACTCTCACTATAAGTTTAATCGGCCTGTTTTTCTTGTTTTTGCTATGTCGGCGATTGACCAAAAACCTTATCAAATCGCTTACAGTTGTCTGCATGGCCATGACTTCACCTGTTTATGCCTATTATTTCGATGGTTTTTTACCTTCTATGCCATCGCTTACATTTGTTTTCGCCGGATTGTGGGCTTACATTGTCTTTTTGCAAGATAAAAACATGAGATACTGGTATTTAAGCATTTCGTTTCTAACCTTTGCCACGCTTATCCGCACCTCACAAGCAGTACCTTTGGTAGCCGTCTGTTGCTATGAGGTGTACCGTATGCTATTTATCAATAAAAAACTACAATTCAACAAGAAACAAACCATTTCAATTATCATTTCTATATTAGCCATTGGCGGATATATTCTATGGAACGCGCACCTGCGAAAACTCAACGGCTCGCTGTTCCTCAATAGTCTGATGCCTGCAAAAAGCTTTGACGATGTAAACAGTGTCATCGATATAATGAAATGGAGAAAATATCGCTATTTTGCAGAAATACAGCATTATTTAGTATCAGAAGCCATACTTGCCGCTATCGCTTATATGATTCTGAACAAGATGAAAATCAATCGAAACTCACTGATTTGGTTTGCGGCAATCTACTCGTTCGGTGCACTGCTTTTCTTTACAGCCATGCTTGTCCAATTTCACGACCACGACTATTATTTTCTCGATAGCCTGTACGTTCCTGTGATTCTAATATTTACCTTAGCTGTAAGGCAATTGCCCGAACTGAACCGATGGTGGAAAGCCTGTTCTGCGGTTTTGCTCATAGTGTTTGGTTGCACAATGTTTAATGCTGCAAAACACGACATCCGCAACACAATATCAGACACAGAAGACCGCGCCTTGCAATGCAACGCGAATTTTGAAGGTTCGTGTCAATGGCTTGACAGTCTCGGTGTTAGCCGTAATGCCAAGATTCTAACGCTTGGTGCTTACCCGCAGAACTCCCCGTTTATCAAAATGCAACGCAATGGGTACGCTGCCATGCAAATCGAAGATTGGTTGATTAGCAAGGTGATGGATTTCGATTTCGACTATGTTATTATTGAAAACGAGATTGCCCGAGCTCAACACGACAAACTGTGCAATGCTTTGGAACAACTGGAACTCATTGACAAAAACAGAGTAATATCTTTATACAAAAGGAAATAATGAGATGTTTATCAATAAACACAACTATAGTCGCCCCCTTCAATCACATTATTATTCATTGTAACCCGAACATCATCTTCAATTATTACATCCAAGCCGACAGGCCTAATTATCAGATTATCAAGATATAATTTTCGAGAAGGAGGAAGCATTTTATTTCGCAATTTGATTATGATATTGTCATCAGGGTTCATATCAGGAATTGAGATTACAATTTTTCCCCAACCGTAAAAAATGTTCTGCAAGCACCTGAACAAATCGGTGTAGATATAATTTTTTGATTGCCCCGCTTTGTCTGTGACAAAAACTTCAACAGTTGTTCTGCCAACCAAATCACTCATATAGTCGCTAATCATGAACGAAACTTCAAGAGAGCCAGATGTTTCCGTCGGATTTTTTCCTTCGTAAACGGTGCTCCAATTTTTCACATTGCAGACCATTGCCCCATCTCCTTGGAAAACCGTTTTCGCACTTTGATTGTCCCAAGTCTCAATTAAAAACGCCGCAGTGGAGTCATTACAATAAACATTCTCAATTCGTTCATAGAGACGTTTCTGCAAATATTCGGTTTTCTTCTCTGCTGAAAAATCCTTTTGCATCTGTTGCAAACGCGACGGCACTATTGAATAAAATTCAATTCCATTCACCGAAAAAAGGCTGTCGGAGCAAGCTATTATTCTTTGTTCGTTTTCGTTCAAGTCAGACAAACATGACGGGGCGATTACTAAAACCGCCCGACTGCTGTCCATGTCGTCAATAACCGCAAAAGGCAAATATGGTTCCTGGCGAAAAGCTATATTTCTGTATGCCTGATGGATACACGAACGGCTTGCGTACAACGAATGCAACGGCAAACCTGTTTTCATTGACACATAAAGCGATTTTTCATACATACCAGCCTTATGGTCAAGCCAAATATGCTCTGTTCCAATACTATACATTGGCAGCGGCAATATTGATTGATATTTTTCAACATCAATCTTGCCCACCCAACTGTTTTCGGGCAATTCGTTAGTATAGTCGGTCAGTAACGGGTTGGGATGTTTATAATTGTTATTTACAGTAAATGTATAAATATCAAAGCAATACAACATCAAAACAGTGCATATCGCGACAATCTTTGTATTAGGCTTGAAACTCTCAATTTTCTTGGCAATCACATATATAGCTATGATATTCAACACGTAATACATAAGCCATAAAAAACGCCCAATGGCTCTCAATTGCGACAACGGGCCTATGTAGTTAAAGCAATATTGTGGCAACATATCAAGCGGAAATCCTAGCGAAAAAATCATAAGGACAAAAGCTGCCCAAAATAATATTGACAGATAGCAGTCGTCAGTCACCCGCAACATTTGGCGCCATCTCCGTCCAATTACCTTTCTTACGGCTGCCAATATTCCGAAAGCCAAAACAAAGAGTGCCACATATCCGATAAATGTCCACGACTCCCACTCGATATTTGTCGACCAATATGGACGGCCAACGGGTGTTAACAATCCGCGCAAGCGCCCTCTGTAGGTATGGAATCCCCATGGAATGGCTGTCCTGTCAGCCGCGTCATCTCCAATTCTTGTTAATAGCGTGAATAGCAGAAACGGAACTACAAACTGCAACAATGCATGAATCACAACTCGTCGCTTTTCTGTTTTGTCGCTATCGCCATAAAAGAAAACATACCCGCACACAAACAGCCATATCACGACAACGAAGAATATGTAATACGGATGCACCAATCCTGCGACAAACGTCAGCATGGCGATTAAAACCGTGTACTTCCATTGGCGGGTTTTGAACCATCGCAAAAAAAGGTATATCGCACACGGCACAATAAAAACATAGCTCAATGTCAGATGCGCCGTCACTCTGTCAATCTGCGGTGACAGATAGGTTATGGCCACGGCTCCTGCAACAGACATCAGCATCGGCACACGCAATTCCCTGAAAATCAGATAGAGAAAAACTGAGCCCAACAATATGGAAATCCATATCAGCAAGTTGATTAATAATAAAACCGATGACGAGCAATCGACACCAAACGAGCGCCTTAAAAACTGCAACGGCGCCGAAACATAAAGTTGCGCGCCCGTGTAGGTATAATGCTCGCCGTAAGGATAATTCATGCTGTTGTTACGCACAAGTGATGTGTCGAATTTCACATGATAGTATGTATTGTAGAAATCTTTCAGCGCATCACCACCCGACGACGTGAAATTAGTGGCGCTGCCTGCCAACGGCTCTGCTCCAACAATCAGAAACATCACGATAAAAGACAAAACAGCCGTGCACAACAAACCAAGCAGGCTGGCAAACGTTTTCTGCTTCATTTTTTTTCAATAACGTCCTTTACAATATAAATCGGGCGGCCTTTAATCTCATCGAAAATGAATCCCAAATATTGCCCCATGATTCCGATGACAAACATCTGTATGCTGGCAAACGCACTCATGAAAACGACAAGTGTGGTGTAACCCGAAACAGGTCGCTCCAAAAACCACATCACAATGGAATAAATTATCAGCAGCAGACTTATACAACCAAAAATGATTCCCGCAAAAAGCCCCAGCTGTAGTGGCATTTTTGAAAATGATGATATGGCCGAAAACGAGAGCTTTAGTAATTTGAAAAACGAATAATGGCTTTGCCCTGCCTGCCTCTCCTGCGCCACATACTCAAGAGTGGTGCGCGAATAACCAACCAATTGTATCAATCCTCGCAAAAAACGTGTTCGCTCACGGAAGTCCGTTTTCAACACATCGGCCACATTTCTCGAAATCAGGAAGAAATCAGATGCGTTCTCTGTCAATTTCGCATCAGAAATGCGATTGATAAACTTGTAAAAACAACGCGATGTTATTTTGTTCCAAAGAGTTGCGTCTTTTCTTTCGACGCGCACCATATTCACCACATCAAAACCATCTTTCCATTGTGCCACCATTTCAGGAATCTTCACTGGCGGATGCTGCAAATCGCTGTCCATGCAGATGATTGCATCGCCTTTGGCATAATCAATTCCTGCAATCATTGCCGATTCATGCCCGAAATTCTTCGAGAAATTTATCACGCGAACATTTGCGTCCGATTCAGCAATCGGCTTCAATATCGACAATGTGGCATCCGTGCTTCCGTCGTTTACGAATATCAGTTCGTAGGTGCAGTCCATAGCCGACAAAACACGCGTAAACTCCGCATAACTGTTGGCAATGCCTTCGGCCTCGTTAAACACCGAAACCACAACGGAAATATCCACACTACTTTTCATTGAAAAATCATTATTTGGCAAAAATAAAGTTTTCGACCGACATTGCCAACATTTTTATGAAGCCATTGTTAACCTAAAATTTTCTAAAAACAAACCTGACCATCAAGAAATTGAGAGGCACAACAATCGCAAAAACGAGCAATGGCGCAACCGTTGTCGACAAACCGCACCACAAGAAAAAATTCAGAAACAGAATGTGAAGTCCGTAATTGACCAAATGTGCGCCGCTAAATCCGGCTCCTTTCCTAAACGACGGCTTCTCATGAAACGTGAAATAAGCAGACAGGAAGAAATTGCACAAAAAACTTATCACATAACCTGCCGAATAAGCAAAATTCACCCAAAAAGCTGTGTTTGGAAACAAAAATTCTTTCAACAGATAATAGATGCCGTAATGGATTCCTGTGGCAATCACACCGACACAGCCCCAACGGACAAACTCACATATCTTATTGTTTGACAATATTTTTGTCAGCAGTTCCATTTCAATCAATATAAAGCAAAACTATTAAAGTATGTTTAATAGTGCAAGTTTCCAGATTAAAAGAATCTAGTCAATAAAATGTCTTTCTCTTCTAACAATTTATAATGATTCGGCGCCAACCGAAATCCCCACCAATAGCGATTGACAGTTTCAGACAATACTTGCACTTTTGCTGAAATAAGCAAGAGACAATATGTTACATCGACATTTACTATCCGCATTTCTATCTTTTCCAACATTTTAGCATTACCTTTGCCACCCTATGAAAGCGTTGAAAATAACAATCATCACCGCATACATTGCGGTGTTGGCAGTGATGGCGGCAGCAACAGTGGTTGAAAAACTGTTCGGAACGCCGTTTGTTTCAGAAAATATTTATGGTTCCGTTTGGTTTTCAGTCATTTGGACAGTATTAGCCATTGCAGGAACAATCTACATTTTCCGTCAGCGGATGTTTGCACGACCAGTGCGTTTTGTGCTTCATCTGGCGTTCGTTACAATCCTTACTGGTGCGCTCACCACTCACATTTTCGGTCTTCAGGGCACCACTCACGTGCGGTTGGACGAACCTGCCAACATGGCCATCGCTTCCGATGGCGGCCAGTTCATCAAACTGCCATTCAGCATTGAGTTAAATAGTTTTGAGATAGAGACTTACCCTGGCACTCAATCGCCGATGGACTATGTGAGTCGCATTACTTTCAAAACCGATAGCGACAGCGCAACTGCTTCAGTGTCAATGAACAAGATCGCTGAATACCGCAACTGGCGCTTCTACCAGTCGGGCTACGACCCTGACGGCTACGGCACCTATCTGTCTGTGTCACACGACCCTGCGGGTATTGGCATCACCTACGTCGGCTATGCGCTGCTTTTCCTATCGATGATTCTGATGCTTTTGTTGCCTGGCGAAGGGTTTCGTCAGACACTCAAACGACTGGCAAACAGTAAATTGACGCTTGCCGCGATAGCATTTTCTACACTTTTGCCCCTTTCGGCAATGGCAGGCACCGCAACCGTTCCACGCCCCGTTGCGGCTGATTTCGGGCGGCTTCACACCTACAATGGCAGTCGCATCTGTCCTGTTCAGACCGTGGCACGTAATTTCTGCATCAAACTTTATGGCAAGTCTAACTATAAGGGAATGAGCGCTGAACAGGTTTTTGTCGGCTGGATTCTAAACCCGTCACAATGGGCCGATGAGCCGATGATTAAACTGAAAGGTGAAGCAAGAAACTCAATCGGCAGCGGACGCAAATATGTATCGTACAACGATTTAATCACAAACGGCAGCAAACTCGACAATGCTGTTTCCGACATTTTCAGCGGCAAGGATGTGCCTGGCGCAAAATCGTGGCGCGAAGCCGATGAGAAACTGAACATTATTCAGATGCTGCTCAACGGGCAGATGCTGAAAATATTTCCGCATCTGGCTGACAACCAAATTGTTTGGTACAGTTCCGCCGACAATCTGCCACTCGACATGCCCAACGACGAATGGCTTTTTATCAAGAAATCAATGGATTATGTTGGCGAGTTGGCTTTCACCCACAACTATGACAGTCTGACGCACATTATCGGCAAAATTGGTCAGTATCAGGTAAAAACGGCTGCCACCGTGTTGCCATCGACCCGCCGCATGAAGGCTGAAATCATCTTTAACACGCTGAACCTGACAAAGATACTCGCGATGGCGCTCACAACCATCGGCATCATCTGCTTCTTTATCTTCACCATTGGCCTGGCACGCCGCAAACCAACCAACAGACCGCTCGCCATTACGCTCAACGTCGTTTTGGTTGCGACTCTCATCTACAACCTGACTGCCATCAGCCTGCGCGGTTACATTGGCGGCCATCTTCCGCTCTCAAACGGCACAGAAACGATGCAATTCATGTCGGCTTGCGCGATGGTGCTAACTCTCTGCATGCAAAGGCGTTTTGCACTCATTTTGCCATTCGGCTACATCATTTCGGGCCTGACGCTGATGGTGTCGATGATGGGCGAGTCGAATCCGCAAATCACCCATCTGATGCCTGTTCTGGCATCGCCGCTGCTGAGCATCCACGTGTGCGTGCTGATGCTCGCATACACCCTGCTGGCGTTCCTTATGCTCAACGGTATTGCCGTACTGATTATCGGCCGAAACAACGCCGAACAGATTGAAACGCTGTATGTTGTAAGCCGACTAATGCTCTATCCCGCACTTTTCCTTCTGACGGCAGGCATCTTCATCGGCGCCATTTGGGCAAACCAATCGTGGGGCCGCTACTGGGGCTGGGACCCAAAGGAAGTGTGGGCGCTGATAACAATGCTCATCTACGCAATGCCGCTTCACGCGTCGCTTTTCCCTCGCCTTCAAAAACCGATAGTAGCACATATCTTCCTGATTGTGGCCTTTCTATCGGTGCTGATAACCTATTTCGGCGTGAATTTCCTTCTGGGCGGAATGCACAGTTACGCATAAACTGAAGGCGTGAAGGATTGAATAACTGAAGGATTGAATGCGTGAAGGACTGATTGAATGAATCACCGAACAAACTGACATTCAATCACTTCGACAAACAATTCCCGATACTGTTTCTGACTGTCGCGCAAAGCGAATCGTAAGTATGGCCGAGCGGATAAATCGGTTTCAGGAATCTGACATTGACTTTCGAGAACAGACGCGGCAGATGCTTGCCTCGCGGAAGCGCCTCATACGCGCCGCTGATGGCCACGGGAACAACTGGCACATTGAGTTCGGCGCTTAATATGGCGAAAGTCTTCTTGAACTCGCCCATCGAGCCGTCTTTGGTTCGCGTACCCTCGGGGAAAATGATGACATTGCGTCCGCACTTGAGCAACTCGGCAAGTTTCTGTATCGACTCCTTCAGACCATTATGTAAATCCATAACAATCACATTGTTACGACGCGCCATCCGTTGCAGGAACTTACCTTTGACATGCTTTTTCTTCACATAAAAATAGGTTTTCCGCATTATGGCCGACTTGATGAACGAGGCCACAAAAAGGCCGTCGAAGAAACTCTGATGGTTGGGCGCAATGATGCAAGGCCCTTGCGGAATCTGCTCCGAGCCTTCGCCGTTGAATCTGAAAATCAGTTTGAACAGCGCCTTGCTCGCATTACGTATAATGTTCTGACTGATAGATGTTTTCGGCAGTTTCAACTGCACTTTTTCTTTCAGAATCAGCGACCAGTTGACCGTTTCAACCTGGAATTTGGTCTTATGCTCGGCCACAAAACTCGCCAGTGTATTCAAATTACTGAAAGCCACCAGTTCCGAGTCGGTAAGGGTGACGCCGTACGACTGCAGAATAAACTCTATCAATCCCACTTTACCCAGCGAATCGAGTGCGATGTCGTATTCAATATGCTGATTTGCAGACACTTGAAAATTAGTCTGTTCCTCAATGAACCTCTTGATTGCCACATACTCCTCAAACGCCGGTTCGGGCTGTGTTACAGGCTTTTTGGTGTCAGATTTAATCAAATCCTGAAGTTTGAAACGCTGTATTTTGCCCAAATTGGTGCGTGGCAGAGGCTCGTCAATCACCGTGAACTGCATCACGCGTTTGTAGGCCGACTGGCGGGCGTTGAACTCGGGGAAAAACGTCTCTTTCAGATAGTTTTTCACATCTTCAATCTCCAGATTGTGAACCTCGTTATAATCGATGCCCACAAGTGCATGCAACACTCCATTATACTCTGTTACAGCAACTTCCTTCACTATCGGCGATGCTGCCATGATGTTCTCCTCAAGTTCGACAGGATTGATGTTCTTGCCGTTCGACAGCACAATAATCTCCTTCTTGCGGCCTGTGATGTGCAGATAGCCATCGTTGTCGAGATAGCCCAAGTCGCCAGTGTGGAGCCAGCCGCCTTCAAGAATCTGCTCGGTCTCCTTTGGACGGTTGTAATAGCCCTGCATTATGTTCGGCCCTTTGGCCAGAATCTCGCCATCGACAATCTCAATTTGCACACTTTCAAGCCTTTGGCCTGGTGTTCCGACGCGCTCGCGACCAGGACGGTTAAAGGTTATCATTGGCGATGCCTCGCTCATTCCGTAGCCTTCCAAAACGGTGAATCCCAACGTTTTATAGAACATTCCCGTCTCAATCGGGAGCGATGCGCCGCCGCAAACCATAATATCGATGTGGCCACCGAACGTTTGATGAACCTTTTTGAACACCACTCGTCCGATTTTTTTGTTTGGTCTGATTGACAGCAATTTATAAAGAATGCGTCCGACAGTTTTCTGCGATATTTTGGCCAGCACGGCTTTGTGAATCATCTCATAAAGTCTTGGAACACCGATAATTATCGCCACTTGGTTCTTAGCCAGCGTCTCCATCAAATCGGCACTCTGCATCGATGGCGACATGACCACCGTTGCGCCAATCGACAGCGGCATGATAACGGAGCCCATCAGCGGCAAAACATGATGCAACGGCAACAGAATCAGCACCCTACGGTCGGGACGATAAATATCCACATTGCCGCTAACCTCAATGCAGTTGGCACGCAGATTGGCAAACGAGAGCATCACGCCTTTGGGGCTGCCCGTGGTTCCCGAGGTGTAAACGATTATGGCTGTTTTATCGTCGGGATAATCACGTGTAACATATTCATCTTTAGATATTTCGCATAACTCTAAATTATCGAAGCAGACGAATTTAGGGAAATATTTGAGTTGCAGGCTTACGTCAATCACCATTGAGCAACTCGGGCTGCTGTAGAACACCACCGAAGGGCGGCTGTCGTTGAGCATATAGGCAAGGTCATCAATCGAGGCTGTGTGGTCAATCGGCACCACAATCTTGCCGTTGAGCCAGCCTGCGTAGAACGCGAAAATCCATTCTGGACGGTTTTCTGAATAAATGGCAATCTTGTCGCCCTCAATGTTGCGAAACATCTTGGCGTACTGCTGCACACGCATCTCAACCTCAAAAAAAGTGTAGGTGTAGCCTTTGGTTATTATGGCTGGCTTCTCTTGGTTCGAATAATCTATCATCCAAAAAAACGTTCGGAGTTACTATTTCTCCTTTTTAGTTCAACATCAAAAACCTACGCCCGAGCAGTCATTACAACACACTGATTATCAACACTCATACTATCGAGCCAGAACTCCTGCGACATCTTGCACGAATTCCCAAAATGCGATTTTAAAAACAAAAAATGTGCCGTACATAAAGTCAATTGCAAAAACTTGGTCCTGCAATTCAATCTGAGCAAAAAAACGTCTGATAATTAATTCTGCAAACAATTGTTTTAGACTGATTTTAATTACCTTTGCGGCTTAAAATTTTTCAGATGAGCAACTTCACAGATTTCGGCCTAAACGACAACATTATCAAGGCAATAGAAGAATTGGGATTCGAGACCCCTACCCCCATTCAGGAACGGACAATACCAGCAATCATGACGTCGGACACCGACATTGTGGCTTTGGCGCAAACTGGCACGGGCAAAACGGCTGGTTTCGGTCTGCCAATCCTTCAGAATATTGACACTGAAAATCGTGAAGTTCAATGTCTTGTCCTCTGCCCCACCCGCGAATTGTGTCTGCAAATTGCCAACGATTTGGGCAAATACGCCAAATACATCGAAAACATCAGAATAACAGCCGTTTATGGTGGCGCCAACATCACTCCGCAGATAAAAGAACTGAAAAGCGGGCCGCAGATTGTTGTCGGAACGCCAGGCCGCGTGCTCGACACCATCAACCGAGGCGCTCTTAAAATCAATCATATCAAGCAGTTGGTACTCGACGAGGCCGATGAGATGCTCAACATGGGCTTTCAGGAGGACCTCGACAACATTCTAAGCACCACTCCCGCCGAAAAGCAGACACTGCTCTTCTCGGCCACCATGCCCGACGGCGTGCGCAAAATTGCCATGAACTACATGCACAACGCCGAGGAGATTGCCGTCGGAAAGCGGAACTCGGGCGCCGAGAATGTCCGCCACGAATATTATATGGTGAAGGCCGCCGACCGCTATCTGGCTCTCAAACGCCTTGCCGACATCAACCCGAACATCTATGGAATTGTCTTCTGCCGCACCCGCTCCGAGACCAAAGAGGTGGCCGACAAACTGATTCAGGACGGCTACAACGCTGACGCACTCCACGGCGACCTGTCGCAACCTCAGCGCGACTCGGTGATGAACCGCTTCCGCAACAAATCGCTGCAACTGCTCATTGCCACCGATGTGGCCGCCCGCGGCCTCGACGTGAACGACCTGACGCACGTCATCAACTACAACCTGCCTGACGACCCCGAGGTGTATATCCACCGCAGCGGACGCACGGGCCGTGCAGGAAAAACAGGCGTGGCAATGACCATCATCCATTCACGCGAGACTCGCAAGATTAAGAATCTGGAAAAACTTGTGGGAAAGCCTTTTGAGGCGAAAAAAGTGCCGAATGGCGCCGAAATTTGCGAAAAACGCCTCTATTCGGTTCTCGACAAGTTGGAACGCGTGGAGGTGAACGAGGAAGAGATTGCGGCCTACTTACCAATGGCCATCAAAAAACTGTCTTGGCTCGACAAGGACGAACTCATCAAACGTTTTGTTTCGCTCGAATTCAACAGATTTATAGACTATTACAAAGATGCGCAAGACCTAAACGTTGAGCCGTCGCAAGGCAAAGGCAGAAACGATGGCGAAGAGCGTGAAAGCCGTGAAAGCCGTAAAGAACGCAAAGAGCGCAAGCAGCAACGCAACGCCGACGACTACACGAGGTTCCACATCAACGTAGGCACGAAGCGCGGGCTGTCGGTGCCTCGGCTTTTGGGCATGATTAACGACGCCACACGCGACAAGAGCATCGACATCGGCCGCATCGACTTGCAGCGGAATTTCTCGTTCTTCGAGATTGAAAACTCTGCTGTTGAAAAAGTTACAGAAGCATTCAAAACAGTCACTTACGATAACGAGCCTGTGGAACTTGGCCTCGCCGACAACAAAGCGCCTTTCGATGAACCTGTCCGCAAAAAGAAGAAAAAAGGTTTCGATGACGATAACTATCAGAAAAACAGCAGAAAAGACGACCGCAAAATCAAGATTGACAAAATAAAGTTCAGCGGTAAGAAATTCGATGAGGACGATTTCAACTTTGATTTCTTCAACGAGAACCGCAAACAGCGCAAAGGCCGCAACGATTTCGACAATCTACAGAACTACGGCATCTATCCTGATGAGGGCTCCAGAAGGCGCGGTGGCAGAAAAGACCGCCATCACGACAGGCACAATGATTCGGGCGCGGGCATGAAATCGCACAAAAAGGTGCTCAAGCAACCAAAAGGCAAAAAGGCCTCACGGCGGAAGGACAAATGACCTAACGCACGGCAGTTCAGATATTTACATCATACCGCCATAGTCGGCAATTCGGCGGTTTTTGTCTTTTTCCCAAACCTCAAGATTGGTAATCTGCGTGCCGTCGATATCGAATCGCAGCATTGTGCGTTTAGGGTTGAACCCGTAAACGCCTCCCGCGCCAGGATTCATGTACAGGCAACCGAATTGCTTGTCATACATCACTTTAAGTATGTGCGAATGTCCGCAAACAAATATCTGCGGATGCTCCGCCATCAACAATTGCCGTGCCTTGGACTCATAACGTCCAGGATAACCGCCAATATGCATCATCACAATCTTAACCTGCTCAACCTTAAACACTTGCACCTCAGGCACCATCAAGCGGACATCGCGTCCATCAATGTTGCCATAAACAGCCGTTGTGGGCTTAAATGCCTGAAAATCTTCAAGCAAAGCTGCGCAGCCAACATCGCCAGCATGCCAAATCTGGTTCACTGGCTCCAAAAACTCACGCATCGCATTGTCGAAATGCGAATGAGTATCAGATATTAGGCCAATTTTCGTCATCAGTTTTTTTTCAAAAATAGGCAAAAACTATTGATGAAACTCGTCATACAGCAAACATGAAATTTGAAAACACTTAATGCCTCATTACAGCCGCTTCGAGTTCCGTTTTTTTTCGTTAATTTGTGAATTTGTATTATGGAATGAGATTCCAGGCTAATACACAGAATATGAAACAATTAACATTGATATTGATTCCCATTGCACTTTTAGCTGCCTGCGACAAATCTGACTCGTATCAGTTGCCGCCAGTGGAAAAAATTGAGTGCCAATATTTTCCGCTCGATTCGGGTGCGTGGCGCGATTTTGATGTTGTCGAGATTAAAATCGATGAGCCGATTGCGCTATTCGATACGCAGCAATACATTGTGCGTGAGCGCTTTGGCGGAATTTTTATCGACAATGTTGGCGACACTCTGCGGCAGATTGAGCGTTTCCGCCGAGCAAGCGAAAACGAAAAATGGCAGCCGATGAACACGTGGTTGGCATACGTCAACGGCACGGAAGTGATTCAGATTGAAGAAAATACGCGAATCGTAAAAATGCAACTGCCGCTCGCTGTTGGCAAAACGTGGAACGGCAATGCCTACAACCGCACCGACACTCTGCAGAAGTATCAGTTCCGCGTCGACAGTATCGACAGCCCCGCCGTGGTTGGCCGTTTCCGTTTCGATTCGGTGCTCACCGTTTCGCAGAAAAACGAGCTGACGGCTATCAGCAAAGTGCTTGTCGCAGAGCGTTATGCCGCCGGAATCGGAATGGTTGAGAAGGTTCAAATCGACATATATTCAGACTCTTACGCGCCAAATATCGATATTGAAAACCGCGTAACGCAGGGCACAATGATTTACCTCACACTTATTGATTTTGGTAAATGACAGACAATCAGGCAATATCGCTTTATGAACTTTTACACAACGTCCGTGCGGAACTGAAAAATTCGTTCGCGACGCCAGTGTGGGTGGTGGCCGAAATTATTGAGTTCGGTCAGCGCGGCAACGGCCATTGCTATATGGAACTTGTTGAGAAAGACCAAGATACCGAGCGAATGACGGCCAAAGTGAAAGCCACAATTTGGGCGAATGTTTATGCACGCCTGAGCCCTTATTTTGAGTCGGTTACGGGCGAGTCGCTGCACGCCGGGCTGAAGGTGATGCTGCGCGTTACGGTCGAGATGCACGAGCTTTACGGATTGAGTCTCAATGTGTTGGATATTGACGTGCAATACACTTTGGGCGATATTGCCCAACAGCGCGCAAAGGTGATTGCCCAACTCACCGCCGACGGGGTGATTGATATGAACAAGCAGATTCCGTTACCGCTTGTGGTTCAGCGCATTGCGGTGGTTTCGTCGGATACGGCAGCGGGGTGGGGCGATTTTGTCAATCAATTGGAAAACAACGATTTCGGCTACAAATTTCACGTCGAGTTGTTCCCGGCACTGATGCAGGGCGATGGTGCGGCAGAATCGATAATCGCGGCTATGGACAAGATTTTCAGTCAGATGAACGAGTTCGACGCAGTGGCCATTATGCGCGGCGGGGGCTCAAAATCCGATTTGAGTTGCTTCGACAACTATGAGTTGGCCTACTACGCAGCGCAGTTTCCACTGCCCATTCTGACCGGAATCGGCCACGAGCGCGACGATTCGGTGCTCGACCTTGTGGCCAACACAAGACTCAAAACGCCCACCGCTTTGGCGGCTTTCATAATCGACCGCGCGGCTGCCTTTGAGCAGGAACTCACCCAGAAATGCGACTATGTGATTGACGTCGCTCGTCAGCGTATCGAGCAGAATATCAAGCGTGTTGACGATGATTATCATCGTTTTGTTTTAGGTGTGAGAGCCGTTGTCAGCCACTCGCAGGAACAACTGTCGGGGCTTAACTTGCTCGCCAACAGCGCCGTACGCCGCTATTTCGACCTGCGGACGGTCCAACTCTCGACCTTCGAGCAGAAAATCCGTCTTTTGCCGCAAATCGGAATCGCCGCTGGCACTACCCGCCTTGCCACTCTTGAGCAACGCCTGCAGGCAGCGCTCGCCACTTTCTTTGAAGCCCGCCAGCACCAACTCGACCGCCTTGAACTCGTCTGCCGCCAAGCCGACCCGCGGAACGTGCTCAAACGCGGCTACTCAATCGTCCGCTCGAAAGGCAAGGCCGTAACTTCGCCCGAGCAAGTGCAAACGGGCGATGAATTGGCTATTCAAATGGCTGATGGTGTGATTGAAAGTGTTGTGAAATAGCATTTTACCAAGAAGTATTTGAGCGCGAATAAACTGTCAAAACATTACTTTCTTCCCAAACTGCTATCTTTTTTGAATATCGGCTCAAATTGTCGGCTAACAATTGTACTTTTGCGCAATTTGAAAATTTGTTAAACTTTATAAATATTTGAAACAGTGGGAAAGACACTATTTGACAAGATTTGGGACTCGCACGTCGTTCAGGTTATCCCCGACGGGCCAACCCAACTCTACATCGACCGTCTGTATGCTCACGAGGTGACTTCACCCCAAGCATTCGACACTTTGCGCGACAAGGGAATCAAGGTTTTCCGCCCCGAGCAGGTCGTGGCAATGCCCGACCACAACACGCCGTCGGACCAACAGGAGGTCATCAACGACCCGATTGGCCGCAAGCAGGTGGAGACGCTCGCCCGCAACTGCGCTGAATTCGGCATCCGCCACTTTGCAATGGGCACCAAGGACAACGGCATCATCCACGTGGTGGGCCCGGAGAAAGGCCTGTCGCTGCCGGGAATGACCATCGTCTGCGGCGACTCACACACATCAACTCACGGTGCTGTGGGCGCTTTGGCAATGGGCATCGGCACAAGCGAGGTGGCCGAGGTGCTGGCTAGTCAGTGCATCCTTCAGAGCAAACCGAAAACAATGCGCATCAATATTGAGGGCGAACTGCAGAAAGGCGTGGTTGCCAAGGATATAGCGCTTTACATTATGGCCAAAATGACCACTTCGGGTGCAACCGGATACGCTGTTGAATATGCCGGCTCAACCATCCGCAACCTGTCAATGGAGGGCCGCCTGACGCTCTCTAACCTGTCGATTGAAATGGGTTCGCGCGCCGGTATCATCGCGCCCGACGAGACAACCTTCGCCTACCTGAAGGGCCGTGAGTATGCGCCCAAAGGTGCAGAGTGGGACAAGGCTGTTGCTTTCTGGCGCACGCTGAAGAGCGACGACGACGCTGTCTTCGACAAGGAGATTACCTACCGCGCTGAGGACATTAAGCCGCGCATCACCTACGGAACAAACCCCGGTGCTGGAATCGCCATCGACGAGACCGTGCCCGTGCTCGACGGAATGAGCGACGCCGAGAAGGCTCAACTGACTGTGCAACTGAACTATATGCAGTTCAAACCTGGGCAGAAACTCGAGGGTACACCTGTGGATTACTGCTTCCTGGGCGCCTGCACCAACGGCCGCATCGAGGATTTCCGCGCCTTTGCATCGGTTGTGAAGGGCAGGAAGAAATCGCCGAACATTGTGGCGTGGCTGGTTCCGGGCTCGTGGCTTGTGCGTCAGCAGATTATCGACGAAGGCATCGACAAGGTTCTTGAAGAAGCCGGATTCGAGTTGCGCCTGCCGTCGTGCTCATCGTGCCTGGCCATGAACCCCGACAAGGTGCCCGCAGGCAAGTTGGCCATCTCGACATCGAACCGCAACTTTGTCGGCCGTCAGGGCCCCGGCGCCCGCACCGTGCTGGCATCGCCGCTCGTTGTCGCCGCAAGCGCAATTACTGGCGTGATTACTGACCCGAGAAAATTGTAGTTTGAAACGATAACTAATTCTCGCACAGATAAACACAGATAACACAGATTTTATGTATTTTATAGACAGCGAAGAGGCAAAACAAGATTATCTGCATAAAGAACTGACCGAGAGTGTCATTCGTGTTTTTTATGAAGTTTATAATACGTTGGGATATGGTTTCATTGAAAATGTTTACCAAAATTCTATGTATTTTGCTTTGCAAGACGCTGGTTTTGAGTGTGAAGTGCAAAAAGATATTGACGTCTTTTACAAAAACAAGAAAGTTGGCAGTTATCGTGCCGATATAATCGTAGACGATACGTTACTTCTTGAGTTAAAGGCCGTTAGTGAGTTAAATGAATCTCATAAACGGCAATTGTCAAATTATCTGAAAGCGACAAAATTTGAAGTAGGATTGCTGCTGAACTTTGGTGAGCGCCCACAAATTAGGCGTTGGATATATACTAATGATAATAAATAGAAATCTGTGATAATCAGTGTCATCTGTGTCATCAGTGCGAATTAAAAAACTAAAGAAATGAAACAAAAATTTAATGTAATAAAATCGACGTGTATTCCGGTTGCGATTGACAACTGCAATACCGACCTGATTATTCCGGCGCGCTACCTGGCGAGCACCACTCGCGACCCGAAATTCTTCGGCGACGCCTTTATGCACGACCTGCGCTACGACGCTGACGGTAAGCCGGTTGCCGGATTTGTTATGAACCAACCCGAATTTTCGGAGGCACCGCACGAAGGCTGCCACGAGATTATCGTGGGCGGACAGAACTGGGGCTCGGGCTCGAGCCGTGAACACGCCGCCTGGGCCATCGCCGGCTACGGCATCCGCGTGGTCATCTCGTCGAGTTTCGCCGACATCCACCGCAACAACCTGCTCAACTGCTTTGTGCTGCCGGTGGTGGTGAGCCGCGAGTTCCAACAGGAGTTGTTCGACTCTATCGCCAAAAATCCGCAAACCATTGTTACTGTTGACGTTCCGAATCAGACCGTGACCAACGAGGCCACCGGTCACTCGGAGAAGTTCGAAATCAACAGCTACAAGAAACACTGCCTTGTCAACGCACTCGACGACATCGACTATCTGCTGAGCGTTCAGGACAAGACCGAAGCGTTTGAGAAGACGGCGAAAAAGTGGTAACGAACATACACTTGTTCAAAAAAACAATTTTAGGAACAGCAAGTTTGCATTGCATTTGATTGCAATTTTATATATTTGCAAAAATGAGGTTTTGTATATGCCTGCAGAAGTGGAAAAATGGTATAAGGCAGTAACCAAAGATGATGTCATCTATCTCTTCAAGGGAGAGGTTACCGACCAGCTGATTGCTCAGTCTCTTGACATTATTGAGCGTCAGTTGGAGTCTACGCCATTGCCCATTCGCAAGAAAATATACAATGTTCTTGTTGAATGCCTACAGAATCTGTACCATCATTCTGCCACCTGCCCAATCGAAAAAGAACGAGAATTCTGCGGAAGGGTTGGAGTTTGTCTGCTGTCGGAGCATGAGGGGCACTACCATGTGGTCACGGGCAATTTTGTCGAACCGCGTCAAAAAGAATTCCTCACCAAGCATCTTGACAAGATAAACTCTCTTGACAGAGACGGACAAAAAGAGATGTACAAAGAGATTCTCGACAATCAGACTTTCTCCGAAAAAGGTGGAGGTGGATTGGGGATGGTTGACATTGCAAGAAAATCAGGCAGCAGGTTGAATTATAATTTCATTAACTGCGGCAGTGATTATAATTTTTTTACTTTAGATGTTACTTTTAATTGAACAACTTATATAAACAAATAAAATGGATCCTATTTCTATTATCGGAACACCAAAGACTCCAACCGTTACATTTGAGTCGAATGGCAAACTTGAAATCAAAGGACGTTCAATTCCTGAAAATTCGGTTGAATTCTACAAACCATTAGTTGACTGGCTTGAGCAATACCTCTCATCTCCCGCTCCACTGACTGAAGTTTCAATAAAACTTGAGTATTTCAACACAAGTAGCTCAAAGTGCATACTTGATGTATTCAAGAAATTGGAAGCTATCTACAAAAGTGGTAATGACGTCGTTATTCTTTGGCACTACGAAGAGGATGACGAAGATATGCTTGAAGCAGGAGAAGACTACCAGTCTATCATCAAGGTGCCGTTCAAGATGGTTGAAATGTCGGAATAACAACTACGTCAAACATATCTGACGAACATTGCAGATTTCAGACCACCTCAACTAATGCCAATAGCATTGGTTTTGAGGTGGTTTTGCTTTTTATTACTACAACCACCGAACATAACGCAATTGTATAATTGCATAATAATCAACAATATATGACAACAACGCATCTGGTACGGATGGAATGTTATGCCAATTGATTGAAGTTTGAGGGGGGTGATTTTCTATATATTTGATTGTGAGAATCTCTCTAAAATCCTACGCAACAATCTGCACATCAACGTTATGTATAACAAAAGTGAATAGAACCAAATCACCAGCATATTGACCCAATATGTTGAGCATGGAACCCCGAAAATGTTTTTATATGGCGCATAAAAATGAGCTTTTACTAATGGATGTGTAGGCTCAAGGTATATAGGATCGGCTTTCTGGTACAGATTTCCATTAATTTCCAAAATCCTGTCAAGAGAATTTGAGTTCCGCACAAACGTAGTAAGGTTCTCGTTGCTGTATAATTTCTTACGCCGCAAAAACGCCTCGCGTTCGTCATCGGTGCGCTGCATCGAGTTTATCAGATTGTCTTTCTGCGCATTAACATGGTTATACTGCTTATAGTAGTATACTTTAAGTTTCCCAAGAAAAGCCTCCAACTGCTCTATCACTTCTGGCGTTAATTTATTGATATACAATCTGTCTATCTTATCAAATTTGAAATAGCCCATTGCGTCAAGAGGTTTGCTCAGTTCGTTTCGGATAACCTCCAAATCTGATTTCACCTTTATTTGGTGAGACGGATTCGAATAATTGCGCTTGCAGAAAGCCACTTTATTATCTATTGTCTTCAGCCAGTAGTTTTTACGGAAATCGCACTGACTCAACACCTTATTATATTCATAAAAGTCTTTCTCAAAATCATTTTCCTTAAACTGCTGCACTGTCAATGCCTCATAAGCCCATCGGGCGGTTATGATTTCACCGTACCACGGAATCTTGTTGGGTTCGGATATTGCAGGATTAAACTTGTCGAACGACACAATAATACCACTCAATATCAATTGAGGAATCACCAGGAACGGTATAAGTATATATATGGTGACAACTGTATCGAAACTATCTGATATGTTCAATCCCAACAGGCACGAGAAGAACCATGAACTGAACAATGCAAACCAATAGTAAAAGAACATCCCCCTAACCCCAAGAACCACGTTGCCGACCAGAACAAACAGCAGCGCCTGAACTGCTGAAATCGCAAACAATATTGCCATTTTTGACAAAATGTAACTTGTTCGGCTCAAATTCAGGAAACGTTCACGCTTTTGTATCTTTCTGTCTTTCACTATTTCTTCGGCACTCACAGACAAGCCCATGAATATTGCCACAATTACCGACATGAAGATGTAAACTGGTATGTTCTCATTTGTGTAGAAACAATACGGGCCATTAGCGGGATTGAAATACCTGATTATGAATGCCAATAAAAATGCCAGAATGGGCGATTCAAGAATATTTATCACCATATACTGACGGTTGCTGATTTTTGCCAGCACATCACGTTCGACAAACACCTTGAACTGCTTAAGTCTGCCAGGTATCTTGGCTGCATTCTCTGGCAATTCCTTGTATTTTGTTGAAAAATCCAAAGGTTGCTCTCTAATCGTATCCTGATAATAACGGAACCATTCCGCTGGCTGTATTCTTCTGTGGGGCGTCAAGTTGCCGTATTCATCAAGCATCTGAGACTCAACGATGTTGAAAATCTGCTCTGGATTAACATTGCCGCAAGTGCGGCACTCACTGTCGTTCCAGTTTGCCTGACGGACTTTCGTCTTGAAATATATTATGGAATCAACAGGGTTTCCATCGTAAATCAAATAACCGCCTTTGTCGAGTATATACAAGTTATCGAACATCTTGAATATGTAGGACGAAGGCTGATGTATGACCGTAAAGACCAGTTTTCCTTTCAGTGTCAACTCTTTGAGAATATCCATTATGTTCTCCGAATCGCGCGACGACAAACCTGACGTTGGCTCATCGAGGAACAAAATGGCTGGTTCGCGAATAAGTTCAAGAGCGATGTTAAGCCTTTTGCGCTGTCCGCCACTGATTTTCTTATTCAACGGACTGCCGACAACCATATCCTTTATGTCAAAAAGGCCAAGACTCTTGAGCACTTTCAGCACCTTGCAGTTTATCTGGAAATCAGACAAATCGTTGAAACAAAGCCTAGCGTTATACAGAAGATTTTGATATACAGTAAGTTCCTCTATCAGCAAATCGTCTTGCGACACGAAACCTATCATACCTTCAATCTTCTCGCGTTCTTCATAAATGTCAATACCATTTATCATGACCTGCCCCGACGACGGCCTGTTGCTACCATTCAGCACATTGAGCAGCGTTGTCTTGCCAGAACCACTCGCCCCCATGATTCCGACCAAATTGCCAGACTCCTGAACCATATTTATAGGATTCAGGCCTTTGACTCCACCCTTGAAATAATACTCCACATCTTTGGCAACAAACTGAATCTTATTGCCTATCTCGTCGGCGAAATAAAAGTTGACAATGTCGGAATAATAAATGGGCTTCATCTTCGCATCACGCAACGAAGCACCAAGATTCAGAACATAAACACTGCCTGGCACAAGATTCTGGCCATTCAAATACAATTCGTTGTCGCCGAACTTGCGGATGAGGTACATGTTCGATGGCTCGAAATACAAAACCCACAGTTTGTCATCGAACATTTCGTGACAATAGTGTCTGATATCAGGAACTGACGATGTTTTGCGTCCGTCGATGAGCAGGAATTTAGGTGATACGGGGATTTCGTTCTCACCTGAAAGCACAAAATCTCTCAACAATTGGAAATTATCGGCTGAGAAAAAGAATATTTCCGAAACTGCTTGGACAAACTCAAGTTCTTGCGCCGAGACTTCCGTGCCCGATTTAATAAACTCAAGAAGCCTGACCAGCACAACCATTTTCTGCCTGATATCAAGTTCCTCGTTTATCTGGGTGCATATTTTCAACACTTTAACCGAACTTAACGCCAGGTTCTTCTGCTTGCTGCTCTCTTCCTTTTGTTTACGCTGATAGTGAGCGTAAAAGCCGTCGAAAAGTTCAAGATATTCCGAGACGGCATTGTCGTTAAGTTGTTGATAGAGAAAAGCCTCAATAATCTGCCTGCCGACTTTATTGTTGGACCTCGGCCCGACAATAATGGCAAACAATTGCATCAACGCTTTTAAGACTTTCTCCCTCATATTTGGTTCGGATTATTGTCTGAAGCCGATGAGCATTACAGCCAGACCAGATGTCATTTCTTTCGAATCAATTTCTGCTTCGATGATACAATCCATTGTGTTTTCGAATTTAAAATCCCAAACAGGGGTGTTTTCAAAATCACGGTTGGTAAACAACAGGTTACGATCCTGGTCATAGACCGAGAATGCAAGGTTGCCTGCCTCCGTACCGCAATATCCCACCAAGCGATAGATTGTACCAGTATAGAATGTAACGTAAAACTCCGCCACATCTCCTTCGTTCAACAAAACCGTATAATACTGACCGTCAGATATGTATGAGTCCGTCATGTGCGACTTGCACTTCTGCACTGATGATGCCATCTGCGCAAACGGCGCCATTGGAGCCATTACCAACAGCAAAGCCAGAATAAATGAAAATTTTCTCATCTGCTATCTGATTTTAATTTCACACTTTATTGATTATGCCCTCACGGATAGCGCTCACTTTCTCAGTAATCTCAAGCAACACGTCATCGGGGATGGTTATTTTTGTGACTGATTTAACTATTGTCATTTTCTTTTCAGCATCGATTTCTGGAACCACATAAGTGTATTGCGACTCAACTCCAGCGAAAACATCAGCCAATTCAACAAGTTCGTTCATCAGACTTTCAATCTCAGGCGCGTCGTGATAATATGGCGACAAAATCTTTATCAAATTATCAAGCGGCTGCCTGCTTTCGCCAATACGCTGAGCCAAAGCGTCACTTTTCGACTCAGCGGTCAATTGCGACAATATGTACATTGACTCTATCCACCCGCCAGCAAGCACCAATGAGCCCTCTCTCTGGCGCTGGGCCTCTTTCATATAGACATCCACATCGCGATAAGCGCCTGAAACAATGTTCATTAGCGAATCCTTGTTGTTAACATTGTTTTCAATCCGCTCCACAAGTTCTTTGTTGAATGCCGAGGTCAAATCCAAATCGTTCGACAGACCTTTAATAACCGAAAAGAGGCTGACAATCAATGGCGACTGTTCATAAATGCTCATGTATGCCAAATCTGCGCCATACACTCCCAAATTGACACATTTGTAGAAATTGCTCGTGTAATTCTGCCTGTTATCTATTGGGTTGAGCAAATTGCTATTGAACGCGACACCTGAATTTCTGACCAACATGGTCAACTGATATGGCGAAGGAAGGCTGAACAGTGTATTGCTGAATTTAATTGTCTGGCTCAGAGAATCAATATTCTGCAACGACACCATGTCAATTTCTTTTGTCTGATTTTTTGAAGATTTGTTGCTGCACGATGTTGCCATTACCGATGCAACAGCCAACAAAACCAATGAATGTACAATTGTCTTCATACCTTTTTATGTTACTTAATGCAAGTAACAAAAAAAATAGCAAATTGTAAGCGGTATGATAAGAGAAATTACTAAAAAAACTGAAATTTGTTCATCAGCAAAAATCAGTCTGCGGAACGCCTCCCTATTCGGCCATGGTAAACGACTCAACCATTTCTTTATATTCAGAAGTTGTCAAGTCTTTAACAAAATAATTCACAGGATTTTGGCGTCCTTTGGAAGTTATAACCTCATAGTGCAAATGCGGGCCTGTTGACAAACCCGTGTTTCCAACTCTGCCTATTTCGGTTCCTCGCGACACAGTGTCGCCTACATGAACCGAGAACTTGCTTAAATGCGCGTAACGTGTTTTATAGCCGAAGCCATGGTCAACAATCACTTGCTTGCCGTATCCACCAGCATCGCTCGACGTTGAAACCACCACTCCGTTACCGCTTGAATACACCCGACTGCCTTCAACGGCGGCCATGTCCAATCCATCGTGATGCACCTGACGGTGTGTAATCGGATGCTCGCGCCAGCCAAACGGCGACGAAACCCTATAAGAGGTTGGTGCAACAGGTAAAATTGCGGGTATGCTGAGCAGACTGTCATCGCAACGTTTTGCCGAACGAACAACAGCCTCATACGACTGCATCTGCAAATTGAGTTTCTTCGACAGAATATCCACCTTTCGATTGTAGTCAACCAGCAAATCGGTGTTGAAATATCCCTCGAGCATCTCATAACGATTCACGCCACCGAAACTGGCCATTCGCTTGTCTGATGAAAGCGGCGTCATTTTTGCCAGAACACGGTAGCAACTGTCGTCGTGGAATTGTATTTCTGAAAGGAAGTCTTCTATTTGGGTGAATTTGTTGTCGAGATGCTTAATGTCGGCGATGTATTTGTCGCCAATTTTTTTGAGTTGAAGAGCCTCAGCCGATGGAATCATATTAATATATGAGAGCGCCCAACAAAAAACTCCAACCGCCAAGGCAGCAAATAGGAATTTTCTGCATCGCTTGCAATGGTAAGCAAGCGTTCGCCTTTCAACAACATACTCTAAGCGTTCGCTATCGTATATGTATTTATCACTCATATTCCTTAAAATGGTGCGTAAAACTATACATTTTTTGTATAAAACATAACTCTTGGCGTTTTTTTTATCAAGAAAAATCACTTTTTCGCCATTAAAGATTGGGAACAAAAGTAAAATTTATAGTGAAAATGAAACCAAACCATACAAACCAACCACCTGTTTATCTGCAAGATAGACTTTACACTATCTAAGACACACATCAATTTGGATTCAAACCTCAAAAAAATTGAAAAAACATGAAAAAAAAATTGTGTTTTGTGCCGCCAGAAAGGCTCCCAACCGCGATATTTCAAGAGAACGAACCGTGATTATTGGGAATTATGTTACGCTAAAATATGACGATAATTGAAGGATTATGTATTTTTACAGCGGATTCTATACCATAATATATGATTGAATTCATACGAACACTTTGCAAAGGAATCGCACAAGGTTTCAGTCAGTTCGTAAACAACGACTTGAAAAGTTATGTGCCTCTGTTTATCGTAGCAGCGGTGCTAATCATAGTGGTACTGATAAAAAATTGGATTATTAAAATAAAGAATAGAAAATGAAAAAGTTATCTATATCATTGCTGACACTGGCAATGTCCGCCGTGCCCTTCATAGGCAGCGCGCAAAGCGACACCATCACTATTGTTGCCGTGGGCGACGTGATGCTCGGCAGCATACTGCCCAACCGCTCATACCTGCCGCCTGAGGGCGAAGAAAAGAAACTGTTTGATGCCGTAAAGCCTTATTTTGACGGCGATGTGGTATTCTGCAACGTAGAAGGCACCTTCGCCGATGAGGAAATTGGTGCAAAACGCTGCAAAAACCCATCTCAGTGCTACACTTTTGGTATGCCCACGTCATTCGTCCAAGTGTATAAGGACGCAGGGTTCAATCTCGTGAGCGTGGCCAACAACCACAGCGGCGATTTCAGCGACTATGGAAAGAATAACGCCCGCCACCTTTTCGACAGCCTCGACATCAACTGGGCTGGTTTTATCGATAAGCCGACAGCAGTGTTCACCATCGACAGCGTCAAATACGGATTCTGCGCTTTCGCTCCAAACACTGGCACGGTGTCAATAAACGACATGGAAGGTGCAAAGGCAATCGTTAAAAAACTCGCCGATTCGTGCGACATTGTAATAGTATCAATCCACGGCGGTGCCGAAGGCCGTAGTTATCAGCACGTACCGAAGACGACGGAGTATTGTTTTGGAGAAAATCGCGGCGACGTGTATCAGTTTGCACACACAATGATTGATAATGGCGCCGACATTGTTCTCGGTCACGGTCCACACGTAACACGAGCCGTGGAGGTTTACAAAAACAGGTTCATTGCGTACTCAATGGGCAATTTTGCCACATACAGCAACGTGAGCATCACTGCAGAAAGCGGCCTCGCTCCTATTTTCCGCGTCAAAATGGACAGCAAGACTGGCGATTTCATATATGCCGAGACCATTGCAACCTATCAAACCAAGCCAAACAAAGGGCCGCAGATTGACCCGCAAAAACGCGTAATCAAGGTGATACAAAACCTCACAGCCGAAGACATGGCAGACAACCTTCCCAATATCACCGACGACGGGATCATCACTGTGGAACAATAATTTTTACCATCTAACGGTGTGGTTTTAAACAATATCAAAGAGGGGCACGATTGTGCTCCTTTTCTATTTCTATGTGGCCATCAATATGACAATATGTCGTTAAAAAGTAATGATATTATGACAAAAAGTCAATACGGCAACAAACCAACAAGTGTCAATAAATCAATAATCTAACGCAACATACACACCAAAATTTGTATTGAACAAATGGATGGTTTGAGTTTTGTACGTTCATGGTCATAAATCAAAAAAAAATAATGGCTATGAACACGAATAATTTTACAATCAAGATGCAGGAAGTCTTGGAAAAGGCTTTCAACATTGCACAAGCCGAAGGCAATCAGGCAGTGGAAACTGGCCACTTACTGAAAGGCTTGTTGACTGAAGAACAGAGCATAAGCCGTTATATTCTGCAGAAGCACAATGTATCGGAAAATTCTCTGCTTCAGATAGTTGACAATATTATAAAATCGTATGCGAAGGTATCGGGCGGCAGTTTGTACCTGTCGTCGGATTTGAACGCGCTGCTGAACAACGCGCAACAAGCGGCAACCAAAAACGGCGACCAGTTTGTTTCGGTTGAGCACGTGTGGGTTGCGTTCTTCAGCATCAACGACCAGATTACCAAACTGTTGCAAGACCAGGGACTGAGCCGCAAATCGGTTGAGAATTGTATAAAGGAAATCACCAAAGGCGAGAAAGTTACGAGCCAATCGGCAGAAGAGAGTTATATGGCGCTGTCGAAATACGCTGTGAACCTGAACGAGCAGGCTGCAACGGGCAAACTCGACCCTGTGATTGGCCGTGATGACGAAATCCGCCGTATCTTGCAGATTTTGAGCCGAAGAACGAAGAACAACCCTATCCTGATTGGCGAACCGGGCACCGGCAAAACAGCCATCGCCGAAGGCATTGCGCACCGAATTGTCAAGAACGACGTACCTGAAAACTTGAAAACCAAGAAGTTATACTCGCTTGATATGGGCGCGCTGGTTGCTGGTGCGAAATACAAAGGTGAGTTTGAAGAACGATTGAAAAGCGTTGTGAATGAAGTGATTAAATCGGACGGCGAGATAATTCTGTTCATCGACGAGATTCACACGCTGGTGGGTGCCGGAAAGAGCGAAGGCGCAATGGACGCGGCCAACATTCTGAAACCTGCGCTGGCCCGTGGCGACCTGCGCGTGATTGGCGCCACAACGCTCGACGAGTATCAGAAATATTTTGAGAAAGACAAGGCGCTCGAACGCCGTTTCCAGATTGTAATGGTTGACGAACCCGACATAAACAGTTCAATATCAATACTTCGTGGTTTGAAAGAGCGGTATGAGATGCACCATAAGGTTCAGATTCTTGACGACGCGATAATTGCCGCCGTCGAACTATCGAACCGCTACATCACCGACCGTTTCCTGCCCGACAAGGCCATCGACCTGATTGACGAAGCGGCGTCGAAACTGCGACTGGAAATGAATTCGGTGCCGGAAGACATCGACGAACTTCAGCGCGACATTATGCAGTTGGAAATTGAGCGCGAGGCCATCAAACGCGAGGGCAACACGGCTAAAATCAATTCAATCAGCGAAGAACTGAACGCGAAGAACGCCGAACTGACATCGAAAATGGCAAAATGGAAGTCGGAAAAGGCGATTCTGGACGACATCCAAGGCAAGAAAAAACAGATTGAGGACCTGAAATACCAAGCCACGCAGGCCGAACGCAGCGGCGACTACGGCAAGGTGGCTGAAATCCGCTACGGCCGAATCAAAGAGTGCGAGGCGGCCATCGAGAAGCAAAAAGCGCTGCTCGAAGGCTCTGACACAATGATTCGCGAGGTGGTGACACCTGAAGATATTGCCGAAGTGGTGTCGAAATGGACACACATTCCTGTGACGAAAATGCTTCAAACAGAGCGAGATAAACTCATCAACCTTGAAGACGAACTGCACAAGCGCGTCATTGGGCAGGACCACGCCATCGAGGCCATCGCAAACGCTGTGCGCCGTAGTCGCGCGGGATTGCAGGATGCCAACAAGCCAATCGGGTCGTTCATCTTTTTGGGCACCACGGGCGTGGGCAAGACCGAACTGGCAAAGGCTCTGGCTGGATTCCTGTTCAACGACGAGAACCAAATGACAAGAATCGATATGTCGGAATACCAGGAACGTCACTCTGTGTCGAGACTGATTGGCGCGCCTCCAGGATACGTGGGCTATGACGAAGGCGGACAACTGACTGAAGCCGTCAGGCGGAAACCCTACTCTGTGGTGCTGCTCGACGAGATTGAGAAGGCCCACCCCGACGTGTTCAACATCCTGCTGCAGGTGCTCGACGACGGCCGACTGACCGACAACAAGGGCCGGACGGTGAACTTCAAGAACACCATTATAATAATGACATCGAATTTGGGTTCGGACATCATCCAGCGCGAATTCTCGACAATGAACGACAGCAACCGCCGCGAGGTTATGGACAAGGCGCAAAGCGAAGTTATGGGGCTGTTGCGGGCATCAATGAAGCCGGAATTTCTGAACCGAATTGACGAGATTATAATGTTCACACCGCTGTTCAAAGACGACGTGCGCAAGATTGTGAAACTGCAAATTGCCCGCCTGGCAGACCGTCTGGCCAAAAACGGCATCAGCATTGAGGCCAACGACAAGGCCATCGACCTGATTGCCAACGAAGGCTACGACGTGACCCTGGGCGCCCGACCGATAAAACGGCTGATTGAGCGCGCCGTGCTTAACCCGCTCTCGACGGCGATAATCAAAGGCGAGGTGGACAACACGAAGAAAATTGTGATTGACGGAAGCAGTGGAACTATCAGACTGACAAACGGATAAAGACTCACAATTGGCGAATCCGCACTTGGGAAACCGGGTGCGGATTTTTGTGCTTTCGTAGAAACCAAATAACCATGGCAATACCATTTATTATATGGCACTCTTAAGACTTACTCCTTTTTTCGTTATTCGCATTTTTCAGTTACCTTTGCAGCTTGACATTCGGTTCATCCGATTTTATTGAAAGATATGAATATAGACGAAATTGACGACTTCAGTTACCGACGCAAAAATGAGTACAATGCCGAGCAGACATCGGCACTGACCGACCTTTACCGTCAGGTTCTCATCAACATTGGCGAAAATCCCGAACGCGAAGGGCTGAAAAAATCGCCCGAACGCATTGCCAAAGCCGTGCAGTTCCTGACGCAAGGCTACTACCAGGACCCGAAAGCCATTCTCGAGAGCGCGATGTTCAAAGAGCAATATTCGCAGATGGTGATTGTCAAGGACATAGAAGTGTTCTCGTTCTGCGAGCACCACATGCTGCCGTTCTTCGGGAAGGCGCACGTGGCCTACATTCCGAACGGCTACATCACCGGACTGAGCAAGATTGCGCGCGTTGTCGATGCCTACTCGCGCCGTCTGCAGGTTCAGGAACGGCTCACCAACCAAATCAAGGACTGCATTCAGCAGACGCTGCACCCGCTTGGCGTGGCGGTGGTGATTGAAGCGCAACATATGTGTATGATGATGCGCGGCGTTGAGAAACAGGAATCGTGCACCACTACGTCGGCTTTCACCGGATTGTTTATGAAGAGCAACGCAACCCGCGCCGAATTCATAAATCTTTTAGGCAAGAAACTTCATTGATGCGATGCCCTAATGGCACGCTTTTTGCCTATCGAAGCGGAAAATTTGAGTAAAGTTTAACAAGTAATGCTAAAAGCCTAACACTCTGGAAACTTAAAACTCAAAACTTCGATAACTTAAAACTTTAAACATAAATGAAAGCATTTGTATTCCCCGGACAGGGGTCGCAATTTGTGGGTATGGGCAAGGACCTGTACGACAATTCGGCTTTGGCCAAAGAACTTTTCGACCGCGCAAACAAAATTCTCGGCTTCGACATCACAAGCCTGATGTTCAGCGGCACCGACGACGATTTGAAACAGACAAGAGTAACGCAACCCGCCGTTTTCCTGCACTCGGTAATAATGGCTAAAGTGCTGGGCGACAAGTTTAAACCCGATATGACCGCAGGCCACTCACTTGGCGAATTCTCTGCTTTGGTGGCTGCCGGCGCTCTGTCGTTCGACGATGGTCTGACATTGGTTTCGAAACGTGCGCAGGCAATGCAGAAGGCTTGCGAGCTGAATCCATCAACAATGGCGGCCATTATTGGTATGGAAGATGCTGTTATTGAGCAAGTTTGCTCTGAAATCGACGGCATTGTTCCGGCCAACTACAACTGCCCCGGACAATTAGTTATTTCGGGCACCAACGAAGGCATCGACAAGGCTATTGCCCGATTCACCGAGATGGGCGCCAAACGCGCGCTGAAGTTGTCGGTGAGCGGCGGTTTCCACTCGCCAATGATGGAACCGGCCCGCGCCGAACTTGAGAAAGCCATCAACGAAGTGTCGTTCTCGGCACCTGTTTGTCCTGTTTATCAAAACGTTACAGCAAGCCCAGTCACCGACCCTGCTGAAATAAAGAAAAACCTTGTGGCACAGCTCACGTCGCCTGTCCGCTGGACGCAGACAATGCAGAATATGATTGCCAACGGCCTGACAGAGATTGTTGAAGTTGGTCCTGGTGCTGTTCTTCAGGGACTTATGCGCAAAATCAACCGCGACATCGCGGCAAGCGCAGCACAAAACGAACTTTAAAATTTAGGATTTTGAAGTTAGGAATTAGGATTATTAGTATTAATATTGAGCCGATTTTATAACATAGAGACGCAATGTGTTGCGTCTCTATGTTGTTTCTAAATTTGTAAACAAACGTATAACTTAAAACTTATAACTTCAGAACTTAAAACTTATATAAAGATATGGAACTCAACGAATTGACAGCAATAAGCCCCATTGACGGCCGCTATCGCTCAAAAACCGAATCGCTCGACAACTATTTCTCGGAATTCGGACTCATCCACTACCGCGTTTTGGTTGAATGTGAGTATTTTATAGCACTTTGCAACATTCCGCTCAAGAATTTGGCGGGCGTTGACAAAAACTGCTTCGACAAAATCCGCAAAATCTACAACGACTTTTCGTTCGACGATGCGCTGCGTATCAAAGAGATAGAGAAGACCACCAACCACGATGTGAAGGCGGTTGAGTATTTCCTGAAAGAGAAGTTCGACGTGTTGGGATTGGCTGATTACAAGGAGTTTATCCATTTCGGTCTGACATCGCAGGACATCAACAACACGGCTATCCCCTACTCGCTGCGCGACGCGATAAAAGATGTTTACTATCCGCTCATCGAACAGATTATCAATACATTGGCCGATATGGCCGAGCAGTGGAAGCACGTGGCAATGCTGGCTCACACTCACGGTCAGCCTGCTTCGCCGACGCGCCTTGGCAAAGAGCTGATGGTGTTTGTCGAGCGGCTCAACAAGCAATTGGAACTGCTCAAAAGCATTCCGTGCTCGGCAAAATTCGGCGGCGCCACAGGCGGCTTCAACGCCCATATGGTGGCCTATCCCGAGATTGACTGGGTTGAGTTCGCCAACAATTTCGTGGGCAACATTCTGCATCTGGAGCGCTTGCAAACAACCACGCAAATTGCTCATTACGACGACCTTGGCGCCATCTTCGACAACTTCAAACGCATCAACACCATACTCATCGACCTTTGCCGCGACATCTGGACATACATCTCGATGGAGTATTTCAAGCAGAAAATCAAGGCGGGCGAAGTTGGCTCGTCGGCAATGCCGCACAAGGTGAACCCAATCGATTTTGAGAACGCCGAAGGCAATTTGGGCGTGGCAAACGCTGTGTTTGAGCACTTCTCGGCCAAACTGCCCATCTCGCGTATGCAGCGCGACCTGACCGACTCGACCGTTCTGCGCAACATCGGCGTGCCGCTCGGCCACACCGTCATCGCACTCAAATCGCTACAGAAAGGCCTTGGAAAACTGATACTTAACGAAGACAAACTGAAGGCCGACCTTGAAGCCAACTGGAGCGTGGTTGCCGAAGCCCTGCAGACCATTCTGCGCCGCGAAGGCTACCCGAAACCTTACGAAACGCTCAAGGAACTGACGCGCACCAACTCGAAAGTTACCGAGCAATCGATTCACGAATTCATTCAGACACTGAACGTTAGCGACTCGGTGAAAGAAGAAATGATGAAGATTACACCGCACAACTACACTGGTATTTATTTCTAAAAAGCTGATAATGAAAGGACTAAAGCGAATACTACAATATGTTTTTCCGCGCTATACAGGACAGGCGCTGCTGAATTTTCTGTTCATCCTCCTATCAACAATTGGCGGATTGTGCTCATTCACAATGGTTATACCTTTTTTAGACGTTCTGTTCGACCAGACAATCGAAACGCCCAGTCTTGTTGAGTTCGACTGGAGTGTCGATTCTTTGAAAAACATATTCAACTATCATTTAGTCAGCATTATAAACGAATACGGAAAGTCTTCGGCCTTGGTTTACCTTTCGGCATTCATCATGGTGGCGATACTAATCAAAACCCTTTTTTGGTATGCCTCAAAACTTGCAATGATAAACATTCGCTACAGCATCATCCGCGATTTGCGTAACTCACTGTATAACAAGATTACACGTCTTTCGCTCGGCTTCTATTCCGATGAGCACAAGGGCGATGTAATGTCGCGAATGACCAACGATGTGAATGAGGTTGAATACTCTGTTTTCCGCTCGTTCGATGTGATTTTCAAGGACCCGATAACGCTGATTGCGTCGATGGGCCTGCTCATCTACATGAGCCCGAAACTCACTCTGTTTGTGGTGATTATGCTTCCAATATCTGGCGGAATTGTCGGAAAAATCGGCCATACACTGCGCAAAAACTCCACAGTGGTTCAGAGCAAACTTGGCAGCCTTATGTCGCTCATCGAGGAGACACTGGGCGGACTGCGTATAATCAAGTCGTTCAACGCGCACGGCAAGGTTTACAACACGTTCAGCGATGAGAATTTCCAGTTTATCCGCGAGTCGAAACGCATGATGCGCCGCCGCGAACTGGCCAGCCCGCTGAGCGAGTTTCTCGGTTCGCTGATTCTGGTTGTTGTGCTCTGGTTCGGCGGCAGTCTTGTGCTGAACGGCGACGAATCGCTTTCGAGTTCGGCCCTGATAGGCTATCTGGTTATTTTCTCGCAGATGATTCAGCCCGCAAAACAAATCATCGACGCGTGGTACAGCATTCAGAAAGGTCTTGCGTCAAGCGACCGCATTGATGAACTGCTCAATGCCGAAGTGGCCATCCGCGACAGCGAAAATCCGAAACCGATAGCCAGATTCGAGAACGAAATTGAATATCGCAATGTATCGTTTAAATATGTCAACGATTTGGTTCTCAAAGATATAAATCTGAAAGTCAAGAAAGGTCAGACAGTTGCGCTTGTGGGGCAGTCGGGTTCTGGCAAATCGACAATGGTTGACCTTCTGCCTCGCTTCTACGATGTTGTCGGCGGCGGAATCTACGTTGACGGAACCAATATCAAAGACTTGAAAATCGTTGATTTACGGCATCTTATGGGCATCGTCGGACAAGACAGTTTCCTGTTCAACGACACCATCTTCAACAACATCGCCTTTGGCGTTGAACACGCCACAATGGAACAGGTGATTGAAGCCGCAAAAATCGCCAACGCGCACGATTTCATTATGGAGACGCCCGACGGCTACCAAAGCACCGTTGGCGACCGCGGCAGCAAACTGTCGGGCGGTCAGCGGCAGCGCATCAGCATTGCGCGAGCCATCCTGGCAAACCCGCCAATTATGATTTTGGACGAAGCCACATCGGCCCTCGACACCGAATCGGAAAAACTGGTTCAGGACGCGCTCTTCCGCCTGATGGAGAACCGCACGTCAATCGTCATCGCCCACAGGCTCTCAACGGTTGTGAATGCCGACCTGATTTGCGTTCTGCAAGACGGCGAGATTATTGAGCGCGGCACCCACGCCGAACTGATGGCAAAAGGCGGACAGTACAAGAAACTGCACGATATTCAGACATTTGCATAATTTTCTCGCTCATTTTATGTGAAAAGTTGTTTGCGACTGCAACTCCAACTTTTTTCATATTTTTGGAGTTGATTATATCTCGAACATGAACGCAAAACAACTGATAACTATTTGTTTGATAGCCGCGGCAAGCATTGCGACAACCTCGGCACAAGACACAATTATGCTGATGCGCGGCAAGCGCCTCCTGGTTAGCGACAGCAAAGTTGAAATCACGGCCAAGGGCGACACCGTGGTCAGTTACCAACTGCCTAACGGAAAGCGCAAGAGCAAAAGCGCGTATAAAGTATTTTCAATCAGCAACAAAAATGGCGAGCAAGTTTTCTACACACCCGAATCACTTGAAGATGAACTGACTGTTGACCAGATGCGACGCTTCCTTCAAGGCAAAGCCGATTATTCAGGCGGATTCAGTTGGGGATTCTTTGCTGGTGGTGTGGCAGCCACAACCGCTGGAGCATTTGTTCCTGCCGTCCGTTTCGATGTGGGCAGCAATGGAGCCACCGTTCCTGTTGGCTTGATTGTGCCATTTGGCTATGTTTTCGTAGTTGGCAACACCACAAAATCAGCCGAAAAACTTAAAGCACAAAATCCTGGCATGCTCGATGACGAATACTATCTGCTTGGTGCACAGGCTGCTATCAGTCAACAACGAATGGTTAGCGGAGCGCTTGGTGTTCTCACTGGAGGTGTAATTTGGGGTGTTGTGGCAGCCATCAACGACTGAAATTGAGAATGTTGCATCAGATTCACATACAGAACTATGCGTTAATCGACGAACTGACAGTCGATTTCACCGACGGCTTTTCAACGCTCACGGGCGAGACGGGCGCGGGAAAGTCGATTCTGCTTGGCGCGCTGATGCTGGCTTTGGGCAACCGTGCCGACACTGCGGCCATTGGCAATGCGGAGCAGAAATGCGTGGTTGAAGCCACATTCAACGTAAAGCCGTATCACCTTGAAAAGATTTTTGACGAGCTCGACCTTGATTATCAGGACGAAACAATTGTCCGCCGCGAGCTGCTGACAAACGGAAAATCACGCGCCTTTGTTAACGATACGCCCGTTAACCTTAACGCGCTCAAAGATTTAGGCCGCCATCTGATTGACATTCACTCGCAGCACGAGAATCTTGAACTGAACAACAATCAGTTTCAGTTGCGCGTGGTTGATGCGGCCGCGCAAAATGCTGATTTACAGAAACAATACTCGGCCGTTTACGCTGATTACAAGCGCTTGCAGGCCGAACTTGCCGAACTGAAGGAAAATGCACGCCAGATGTCGGCCGATTACGACTATAATCAATTCCAATACAACCAGTTAGCCGAAGCAAAACTCGATGGTGTCAATCAGGAAGAGATGGAAAATGAGTTCCAGACGCTGTCGAATATTGTTGATATTCAACAAAATCTGAGCGCTGCGCTCTATGTTTTGCAAGACGGCGAGCAAAACGTCTTATCGGGACTGGCGCAAGTTCGGCAGGCTGTTCAGCAGACGCAGCGCTACTTCCAAAAATCGGAAGAGTACCTGCAACGCCTTGAGCCTGTGATAATTGAAATGAAAGACTTTGCGCAGGAACTCGAAAACGATTTGCAACGGCTTGAAAATCAGCCCGAACGACTCGAAGAGTTGCGTGCCAAACTCGACCTGCTCTACAGCCTTATGCAGAAACATCAGGCCAAAAGCGTTGACGAACTTATTGCAATTCGCAACGATTTAGAACAAAAACTCACAAAATCAGGTGATTACGAAACACTGATTGAGCAAACCGAAAAGCAACTCAACCAAACCACAAAGCAGTTGACCGATTTGGCGGACAAACTGTCGGACAGCCGCCGAAAGGTTGCCGATTCGCTCTGCAAGCAGATTTGCAGCCACCTGACGGGCCTGGGAATGCCCAACGCGCAGTTGCAAATCAGCCTGACCGACACCGAAACGTTCACACCCAACGGCCGCGACAGCGTCAACTTTTTGTTCACCGCCAACCTCAACCACGAACTTCAAAACATTTCGAAGATTGCATCGGGCGGTGAGATAAGTCGTTTAATGCTGAGCATCAAGGCCATATTGTCAAAATCGGTTGCACTGCCAACCGTTATTTTCGATGAGATTGACACTGGCGTTTCGGGCGACATCGCGCACAAAATGGGCGAACTTATGTCGATGATGGCCAAACAAATGCAAGTGATAACCATCACCCATTTGCCACAGATTGCCGCCAAAGGTGCGGTGCAGTACCGCGTGTCGAAAAACGACGAAGGCGGCACCACTCACACTATTGTTGACAAACTGTCTGACGCTGAACGCGTTGATGAGATTGCGCGTATGTTGAGCGGCAAAAATATCACCACCGAGGCGCGAGAGAACGCCAAATCACTGTTAAAAGGATAACTCTTTATAATTCATAACTTTATACCACCTTTTTATGGACAATTTCCAATTTTACAGCCCAACCGAATTCGTGTTTGGCAAGGACACCGAAAACGAAGTTGGCAAATACGTACGCAAGCACGGCGGTTCTAAAGTGCTGATTCACTATGGTTCTGGCTCGGTTGTCAGGACTGGTCTGCTTGAGCGCGTCAAAAAATCGCTGGCTGCCGAAGGCATCGCATTCGTCGAACTTGGCGGTGTGAAACCAAATCCGCGCGACACCAAAGTGCGCGAGGGCATTGCACTGGCAAGGGCCGAGAAGGTCGATTTCATCCTGTCAGTTGGCGGCGGCTCGTGCATCGACAGCTCGAAAGCCATTGCCGCAGGTGTGTGCTACGATGGCGATTTTTGGGACTTGTACGGCACTGGACTTGAGATTAAAAAGGCTTTGCCCGTGGGCACTGTGCTCACTATTGCCGCCGCTGGTAGCGAGGGATCTGGCGCTTCGGTCATCACCCGCGAGGACGGTTTGCTCAAGCGTGATGCTGGTTCCGACTTGCTTCGTCCGCGATTCTCAATCCTGAACCCCGAACTCACCTGCACCCTGCCAGCCTATCAGACGGCTTGCGGCGCAACCGACATTATGGCGCACGTTTTTGAACGCTATTTCACAAATACCGAAGAAGTTGAAGTTACCGACCGTCTTTGCGAAGCCATCCTGCTGACAATGGTCAAGGAAACGCCGCGCGTGATTGCCGACCCGAACAATTACGAAGCCCGCGCCAACATTATGTGGGCAGGAACGGTTGCGCACAACGACATTGTTGGCGTCGGCCGCAGCCAGGACTGGAACAGCCACTGCATCGAGCACGAACTGTCGGGTCTGTACGATGTGGCTCACGGCGCTGGACTGGCCGTGGTTATGCCTTCGTGGATGGAATTCACAATGAATCATAATGTTATGCGTTTTGCGCAGGTTGCAACCCGCGTTTGGGGCTGCCAGATGGATTTTGAGCATCCCGAAAACACCGCGCTCGCAGGCATTCGCTGCTTCCGTCGGTTCCTTTCGTCAATCGGAATGCCAATCAACTTTGAGCAGCTTGGCGCAAAAGAGTCTGATATTCCATTGTTAGCCAAAAAGATGGGCATCAACGGCACAACAGGCGGCTTTGTGAAACTCACCACTGCCGATGTTGAGGCAATTCTGCACATCGCCGCAAAGGCAACAGTTTAATCTGATTATCAGGAATATAAAATAGGTCATTCTTCTTTGGGAATGGCCTATTTTTTATTGTAAAACGAAACTATTGATTTCTATTGATGATAGTCGCATTGCTTTGAAAAAAAAAACTATATATATAGTGAGAGATTCCCCTAAATTTTGTATGTTTGCATAAACAAACAATGACACGAGACTAATCGTCGTACATATCTATCTAACTATAAACAACATACCGTATGAAAGAACTTGAGAAACAAACCGTGGAATTCGATGAAAATATGAAATCGAATTTGTTGTCAACTTGCAAATGGATGGTTTACACAGCCACATTTCTATCTGCTTTCACCATTAGCGTAATTGTCATTAACATTCTGAATGACAAGCCTATCAGACATTTATACGCGGCTCTGCTATTTCTCATTCCCGCATTTGTTATGTTTTGCGCAGCAAAATCGATTAAGAAATGGTTGGATAGCGGCAATCAAAATGATTTGCGCAAATCGGTGCAAGACAACCTGTTACTATGGAAATGCATCGGTCTGTCCACATTAATACCTACCGCGATAGGACTTGTGGCACTGCTGATAGTCAAACTGATTGGTTAAAGTAATTGCGGCGGCGGACAACATTAGGACCTTGTCCTCAGGCACTTTTTCGCTGTACTGCCAACTTAATCTTTTCTCTGAAATTCCCCGTTTCGTATACAGCGCACACCGTTTCGTATACAATTAAAAATTGGTGATGGCAGCCAATCTACTTTTGGCACCAGAAACTTAAAAACGAAATGGATATGAAACGGATTTTAATCTTTGCAGTTTGCTTATTGCTTCAGAATCAGTTGGTTGAAGCGCAGTCGTTCACACAGAACATTAGGGGGTTGGTTTTCGACGAGGCGTCGGGCGGACCAGTGCCGTTTGCCACGGTTTTCCTTGACGACCAGCCTACGCAGGGCACCGCAGCCGATGCCGACGGACGGTTTGTGATTAAGAATGTGCCCGTTGGCCGCCATACGGTTGTGGCACAGGCAGTTGGTTATGAACCACTGATAATGAAGGAGTTGATGGTATCGTCGGCAAAAGAGACCTACGTTGAGGCAGGCTTGCACGAGTCGGTGACAACGTTGGGCGAGGTGACCGTCCGCCCCAAAATCAACAAGCAGCAACCGCTCAACAAGATGGCTTCAACGGGCGCGCGGATGCTCTCGATTGAGGAAGCAAGCCGCTATGCGGGCGGTTTCGGCGACCCCGCGCGCTTGGCAAGTTCGTTTGCGGGCGTGTCGCAAGACGGCTGCACCAACGGCATTTCAATCCACGGCAACGCGCCACGCTTGCTCTCGTGGCGCATTGAGGGCGTCGAGATTCCGAACCCGAACCACTTTGCCGACATTTCGGTGGCAGGCGGCGGACTGATGTCGTCGTTAAGTGCTTTTGTGTTAGGTAATTCCGATTTCTTTACGGCCGCTTTCCCTGCCGAGTACGGCGACGCTGTTTCGGGCGTTTTCGATATGAAAATGCGCCAGGGCAACAACGAGAAATATGAGCACACCTTCCAGTTCGGCACGTTGGGTATCGATTTTGCTTCGGAAGGCCCTATCGGCAAGGACCGAAACGCTTCATACATAATCAATTACCGATATTCGTCGCTCGGTTTGGCGTCGCATATGAATTGGGTTGATATGGGCGGCGAAGTGGTTGATTATCAGGATATAAACTTCAAGGTGAATCTGCCCACAAAATCGGCGGGAACGTTCTCGGTTTGGGGCACGGGGCTTATCGACAGCGATGAGAAAACCGTTTCCGACACCACCGAATGGGAAACCAGTTTCGACATAAACCAAGGCAAATCGAAACAAAAAATGGGTGCTATCGGCCTGAAACACCATATTTTACTGCCGCGCGGCGGGCAACTCACAACCACTTTGGCCGCCACCGCCAACACAATGGAAGCCGACCGAAAAGCGTACAATTTCAGCACCAACGCCTACGACCTTCCTGCGGTTGAAATGTCGACAACGTACACCGATTTGATTGTGGATGTGGCACATAGCCGCAAGGTCTCGGCACGCTACACAATGAAAAACGGCGTTCACTACACGCATTTTCTGTACGACATTCAGATGCAGCGCGGCGACACTATCGGACAGCCGCTCTACACGGTGTTTGAAGCCGATGGCGCGTCGGGTTTGCTGTCGGCCTACACCAGCCACCAGTTGAGTTTGAGCAACGAGTTGACGCTCACCGCGGGACTGAATCTCGAGAGCCTGCGCCTGAACGGTGCCGTCAGCCTAGAGCCCCGCGTGGGACTGCGTTGGCAGCCGACCGCACGTTCAACTTTTGCCGCCGCCTACGGCCTTCACAGCCGTCGCGAGAAGACCGATGTCTATTTCGTTAAAATCGGCGGCGAACTTGTCAACGACGATTTGCAATTCACTCGCGCACACCACTTTATGCTGTCGTACAGTCTGAAACTCACCGAGAACTCGCTGCTCAAAATCGAGCCGTTCTATCAGCATTTGTTCGATGTTCCAGTTGAGGAAGGCACGTCGTTCTCGGTGCTCAACCATATCGAATATTATATCGACAAAGCGTTGGTTAACAAAGGTTTGGGACGAAACTATGGTGTCGATGTCACCCTTGAGCGCTACCTGAACAACGGTTGGTACGGAATGACCACGGCTTCCATTTTCAGTTCGCGCTACCGCGGCGGCGACGGCCATTGGTACCACTCGCGCTACGATAGAAACTATGTTATCAATGTGTTAGGCGGCAAGGAATGGATGTTTGGAAGCGAGAAACAGAACGTTTTTGCGTTGAGCGCGAAAGTCACCGTCCAGGGTGGCGACCGCCACGCGCCTGTTGCCGACGATGTGACGCCCTACGAGATTATCCACTCTGTGGATGGCGCCGCCCGCCTTGACGAGACCCGTGCCTTCAGCGAACAGTACGGCACGGCAATCGCCTACAACTATTCGGCCCGTCTCACAATCAACAAGCACCGCGTGTCGCACAGTTTCGTTATCGATATGACCAACAACAAAGGCTACTACGACCACGTCTACAACCTGCGCACCCACAAAATTGAGCCGTACACCGTGAAACTCTCACTGCCGAATATTGCTTATAAGATTGAGTTCTAAAGGATTGAATGACTGATTGATTGAATGACTGATTGATTGAATGATTTTCCGCACAATCCAATAATAATGGGAATACAGATTTGAAATGGATTTAAAGTGTAAAATGACTGCGAAAACGCGAAAAATGCAGATGTAAAGAAAAATATTTATACATTTGTTTCGATTGAGCGAACTACTTAATATTGTGGAATATAGATTTTAAGAAATGACACTTGCGGTTTTAGAAAAAAAGATGAGCAATCTTTCGGCTCAACAACAGCAAAATGTTGAGTCTTACATTGATTTCCTACTGTTTCAAAATTCAAGCAGAAAACAGGGAGCAAGAAAGCCGTTGGATTTCTCAAAATACAATACCGTAACTCACGTTTGGGCGGAAGATGCTCAAAGTGTTGTGGATAAACTGCGCTCAAATGACAGATTCTAAAATATTTATCGATACCGCGCCGTTCATTTATCTGCTTGAGGATAACGAACAATTTTCTACAGCCGTTAGAAACAGATTTTCAGATTATTATATGGCTGAAGCGCAACTTTGCACGTCGCTTATAACCTTTACTGAATATTGTGTGATTCCATACCGTCAGGGCAATACACAGAAAATTACTGATTTTGAGAATTTTATCGCTGATACAGGCATTTCTGTCATTCCGCTCACGGTTTCGATTGCAAAATATGCTTCGTTACTTCGCTCTAAATATCAAGGGATTAAGGCAATGGATGCTTTGCAATTGGCATTTGCCATTCAAAACGAATGTGATGCTTTTCTCACTAACGACAAGCAACTACGGCAAATCCGTGAGATTAAAGCAGTTCTTGTAAGCGAGTTGTGAAATAACTCTCACAGAGTTTATAACGATTGAAATCACAGGTAACACGGGAACTATATTTCGTGCGTTCCGTGGTTATGATTAAATTTGTATGGATTGAAATTGAAATGTTAACGCAAAATTCAATAATCACCGCCCTGCTTCTCGACCGCCGCTTCCATTGGTTGCGGTACGCCAGCCTGTGCGTTGCGATGCTCGTTTTCAGCGTTTCCGAGATAACGTTCAACTACAGTATGCTGCTCGGCGATGCGGCCCACCGATTTGTTGTTATATTACTGATTAGCAATTGTTTTCTTTGCAAGGTAGCGTTGCTTGCGGCGCTTGTTGAGGTGCTTGTGCCGCGCATTCTCAACCGCGGCCGCTACGGGCTGTTCACCATTACGCTGATAGCCGTTTCCACGGTGTTTGTGGTGCTGCAGTACGTGATTGAAGGCGGCATTTGCGCCCAATGCCACATTGCGTCGCGCTACACGGCCCCGCTGCACTACATTGCGCTCGACGCGATGGTGCTCAATATGCAGTGGTTCATAGTCGTAATTGGCGTATTATTAGGACTTTGCATAAAGCGAATGGCGCAGGAGCAACAGTGCAGTCAGCAGCAGCAGGCGGAGCAGGCGCAGATGGAGTCGGCACTGATAAAACAACAGATTTCGCCCGAAATGCTCTGCACCACGCTTCACACCTGCGGTCAGCGCACGCAAAGCGATGCCGAAGCCACGTCGGCCGCCCTGTTGCAGTTCAGCAAGGTGCTGCGATACCAACTCTACGACAGCCGCCGCGAGCGGTCGCTACTCAAAAGCGAGATTGATTTCGTGCGCGAATATCTCGCCGTCCTGCAGTTCGATGGCGTTTGCAAATCGTTCACAATCAATGTTGAAGGCTCGATAATGGGCGTTATGGTGCCGCCGCTCGTCTTCACGTCGCTGATGCAGTACAGCGAGCCAGTCACCAATATCGATTGTCTGTTCACAGTCGGTGCTGATAATCTGCAGTTTACGCTTGCCGATGGTCGCGCCGATGCCGATTTTGCCGATGCCTGCAAGCGCCTGTCGCTGCTCTATGCCGACCGTTACTCGCTGACAATCAGTTCCGCACACATTTGTCTAACAATCCCAATCAGTTAGTTATGGCCACCTTCGACAGTTTCTTCAACAAAGTGCTTTTCAGTGGCAAGTATCGGATTGTCAGACATTTGCTGTTCCAGTTACCGATATTTATGATGTCGCTCAACGCATTCGGTGCCGCCGACGGACGGCTTTTCGATTTCAGCCGCCAGAACGTGCCGCAGTGGCTGATAATGTACGTCTATCTGCTAACGTGTTGGTACGTAAATATTTACATACTAACGCCGCGATTCTTCTTCAAAGACAAGATTCTGAAATTTACCATTTCCACAATTCTGCTTTCGCTGCCGTTCGGTGTTTTGAAGGTTTTGTCGGAAGTTTTTATGAATTACTCTGTTCATAATTCACTGATTATAAGTTCTATAAACGTGGCGTCGAGTTTTCTGTCGATGGTTTTGCTGTCGGTGGCGCCAACCAGCCTGCTGCTGTTCCGACGGACGGCGCTGCAGAACCTGCGCAACCGCGAGTTGCAGGCCGCCACGGCGCAGACAGAGTTGAAAATGCTTAAGCAACAGATAAATCCGCATTTTCTGTTCAATATGATAAACAACGTCAACGTGCTTGTGCGCCGCGAGCCAGCGCAGGCGTCGGCGCTGCTCTACAGGCTCGAGGACCTAATCCGCTACCAGTTTGCCGACAGCCGCCGCGAGCGCGTCAACCTGCTGACCGACATACAGTTCCTTCGCGATTTTCTCGACCTTGAGCAGGTGCGCCGCACGGGCTTCACTTATAAGATTGATACTGACGGCATTACCGACGACGTTGAGGTACCGCCGTTGCTTTTCATTCCGTTTGTCGAGAACGCCGTGAAGCACAACAGCGATGGCGAAAACGGCTCGTGGGTGAACATAAGTTTCTGTCTTGCAGACGGTTTGCTGACGTTTGTCTGCCAGAACTCGAAACCCGCCGTTGCGCCCGTGCCCACCAAAGCCAGCGGCATTGGCCTGAAAAATATCAGCCGACGGCTCGAACTGCTCTATAGTAATCGGCACACGCTTTCCATTACCGATGAAAATGGTATATTTACGGTGAGGTTGAGGATTGAATTGAAAATTGAAAGTTGAAAATTGACAATGAACAATTTAGACAAAAGGCATTTTTATATATATTTGTACGTCAATTATAAATAGGTACGATTATGAGTTTCGATGTTCTTGAAAAAACCTATAAAACACTGACTGAACAGCAGCAGTTAATGGTTTACGATTTGGCACTTTCGCTATCAAAACTCAATATGGCGCCCAAAAACGAGCCGACGTCGAAACGCGTGTTCGGCAAGTTCTCAAAAACTGCAAAAGCGCATTTTTCCGATAATTGGGAAATGTCAGAAGAAGAAATGTGCGGTTTATGAAATATTTAATTGACACACACATTCTTATATGGCTTGCCATATCGCCGCAAGAAATCTCAAAAGATGCGCTTCGCACATTGGAAAATCCTGAAAACAAGGTATTTGTATCCACCATATCTCTTTGGGAAATCGCAATCAAACTTTCAATCGGGAAATTAGATTTGCAAGGATTGAAAATATCTGATTTAGTGCAATTTTGCGATGAACAAAATATCAGGATAATTCAATTGCCATTGTCGGCTGTCGAACAATACCAAAGGCTTCCTAAAAAGGAAAACCACAAAGACCCTTTTGACAGATTGCTGATATCGCTCTCTATTGCAGATAATTACACTTTTGTCTCGGCCGACGGCAAAGTGGATTTGTACCGCGAAGACGGATTGGTTTATATAAACTAAACTCTAAACTTCTCACCTTCTAAACCTTTCCCAATGAACTGCATAATAGTTGATGATGAGCCACTTGCGCGCGAGGCGATAGAGATTCTGCTTGAGTCGGCACCCGAACTGACGCTGATTGGAACATTCGGCAGCGCATTGGCGGCGCAGCGTTTCCTGTCGCAGACGCAGGTCGATTTAGCCTTTCTCGACATTCAGATGCCAGGCCTGACGGGCATTGAGTTCGCCCGCACCATTTCGCCGCAAACGCTTGTGATTTTCACCACCGCCTATTCCGAATACGCCATTGACAGTTACGAGGTGGATGCCGTCGATTTTCTTGTGAAACCAGTTGAAAAAGAGCGTTTTCTGAAGGCTGTCGATAAGGCCGTGAGTTACTTCAAACTGCTCACGCAGGGCGACAAGCAGAACATTGAGCCAGGTGCCGACGATTACTTTTTCGTCAAGTCGGACCGCAAGTACTGCAAGGTCTGCTTTGCCGACATTCTGTTTGTCGAAGGCCTGAAGGATTATGTGGTGCTTCAACTTGAAAGTCAGAAGATTATCACCCGAATGAACCTGAAAGGCATATCAGCCTTGCTGCCGCCGTCGATGTTTATGCGCGTCAGCAAGTCGTACATTGTCAACACCACCCATATCGATGCCTTCGACAACAACGACATTTACATTGGTCCGCACGAAATCGCTATCGGCGAGAGTTTCAGAGACGAGTTTTTTGATGCGTTTGTGAAGGGGCAGCGGAAGGGGTAGAAAATTTATCATCAGCATTGCGACATATAGTTTTCATTGCCAGCAACAATCAAAACAACTTTTTCTTCAACTGCAGATTTTTTTATGAAAAAATCAAATGGCAGTAACAATCGGTTGCAAATCTGCGTATATGGAGTTTTTTAGAAAAAACGACAGGACGATGGCAACAAGCAAAATACTCAAACTCACGGCAATTATAGCCGTTGTTTTTTTTACATCAACAAGTATCACTCGTGCACAAAATGGAAGTGGAAGTGCCATTGACTGGACTGTTCTTATACGACAGCTCGACAGCACCCGAATTGCCGTTCAGTCAATGCCCGATGATACCGCAAAATTGTCGAGATACTACTTCATCAGCAGATATTGCTACGATGTTGATTCGGCCGGCAAATACTGCCAGTTGTTGCTCGATTTGGCATTTGAGCTGAACGATCAATATTATATCGCTCTAGGCTACAGCTATATGGCACGCTACTACCTTTGGGCTGGCGATTACGAAAAAGCCCGCGACTTCAACATGGAAGCCATATATCTTTGGGAAAAACTCGAAAATAAGTACCAACTTGCCAGAGCGAACATGCAATTTGCCTCAATCTTGACAGCGCAAAGCCTGTACGACCAAGCATCAAAATACTACCATACAAGCCTTGATGCATTCAAGGAGATTAACGATTCGACGCACATCACACAGGTACTTCAAAGTTTGGGAAACATAAACATATTTGTTCGATTCTATCAAAACGCCACCAATTATTTTACTCAGGCTTTAGCCATCGACTCATCGATTAACAACACCTACGGCTTGATTGCAGACCACGCCGGACTCGCGCGGGTTTATGTGAACAAATACAAACGTCACCGCCGTGACTCCCTAGCCGAAGAATGGCTGCAACTATCAAAATACCATCTGGATACAGCCTATGTTCTGGCGTTGCCTCTGCCAAACATAACCGAAATGCAGCAGCTGCATATTTACAAGGCGATGGTTTATATGGAATTGGCCGAAAGAGCAAAAGGTAAAGAATTGATGTCCGCACTTGACTCCTGCGAACGGCACTGCAACCTACTTATCAAGTTGAGACACGACTATAATCTAAGGTCGAATCTGTCGGGAGTTGTAACAATACAGGGCCGTGCACACATGCGCAGAGGCAACCTCGATTCTGCTTTGGTTTATTTTAAAAGAGCCGAAGAGCTAATAGCCATTGAAAATCCGCGCCGCGAGATTAAAAAAGAGCTGCTTGCTGCATACCGCCAGTACTACGAAACAAAAGGCGACTACCACAAAGCCAACCAATACCTGAAAGAGCTAGTCTATCTGCTGATGGACAACAGCAATGACGAAGTAGCGGCACGAGTGGCAATGTCGAAAACCAGAATGGATTTTGAGCAGAAAATGCGCCAGCGAGCACTTGAAGAATATGAACATGAGCAGCAATATCAAGCGAAAGCCGAAAGACAACGGCTGCTGCTTATTGCCATAATCTCAAGTTTAGTGGTCATTTCTATAATAATACTGGTTTCAAGCATAAGACGGAAAAAACTCAACCTTATGCTTAACAAGAAAAACACGATGCTCGATGAGAAGAACTACCAACTTGTGGCAGCAAAAGAAGAACTTCAATCACAAAACGAACTGCTGAATGTGGCCAACAAGAGTATCACCGACAGCATTATCTATGCCCAACACATTCAAGAAGCTGTGATACCAAGCACCGACATCATGCGGCAGATTTTCGGCAACTGCCTGATAATGTTCAGTCCATGCAACATTGTGAGCGGCGACTTCTACTGGGCAGTGAAAATCGGCCGCTACAAAGCGCTTGCCGTGGCCGACTGCACTGGCCATGGGGTACCAGGTGCGCTGATGAGCATGCTAGGCATATCAATGCTAAATGATATTATTGCCAATATCGACATGAACTCTACACAACTGCAGGCCAGCGAAGTGCTTAACAAACTGCGCGCCAACGTCATTAACGCATTGCGGCAAGAAATGAGCACCACCAGCAGTCTCGACGGAATTGATATGGCTTTGATATTGATTGACGATGAACGGCATCTGCTTCAATATTCGGGAGCCTGCAGACCGCTGATTATGATTCGCAACGGAAATCTGACCAAAATTGAACCCGACCGTATGCCAATAGGTATTCACGGCCGTACGTCACCATTCACAAACCATACTATTGAAACTGAAGAAGGCGACTATTTTTACGCTTACAGCGACGGCATAACCGACCAATTCAACAATTGCGCTGACAACCAGAAATTCGGGCGAAAAAGACTACACGAAATGATGCTCGCCAACTATCAGAAACCATTCAGCGAGCAACTACAAATATTCAAGAGCGCATTCAACCACTGGAGGCAGTCAAACGCACAACTTCAGCCCGCCGAGCAAACCGACGATGTGCTGCTGGTTGGAATCAAAATTCAATTTTAGTGTTGATTCTTAATAATTTCCACGCTGATTGTACAATTTAACGCGCAACGCCAAATTGTTATACACCATTCTAAATTCTGTTTTATCTTTGCGTAAAAACAAACAGAATAAATGAAAGAGCATATCAATTCATTCGTGTTAGGTGCCAGCATTGTGCTTGGCAGTTATCTACTATATTGTGGCATAGACAATTATGCGCACAAAGACCGTTATGTCTCAGTTAAAGGCTTGGCGGAGCGCGAGGTTATGGCCGACAGAGTTGTTTGGCCATTGTCGTTCAACGAGGTTGGCAACAACATGAACCAACTCTACGAAATGATTGAAACCAAACAGCGTACCATTGTCAACTTCCTGAAAGAGAACGGCATAAAAGACGATGAGATTACCATTTCGGCACCGTCGGTACTCGACCGCCTGGCACAGCAGTGGACGCAGGAACACGTGCGCGAGCGCTACCAGACAAGTTGCACTATCACCGTCATATCGTCGGATGTGCCTAAAATTATGTCGATTATGAAGATGCAGCAAGAATTGATGAAAAAAGGCGTGGCCATTGAAGGCAACTCATACGATATACGGTATCAGTACACTAACTTAAATTCGCTCAAGCCCGAAATGATTGAAGAAGCAACGCGCAATGCCCGCCAAGTGGCTGAAAAATTCGCGCAAGACGCCGACTGCGATTTGGGCAGCATCAAATTCGCATCACAAGGCCAATTCTCAATCAATGAAGAATACACCACGCCTCACATTAAGAATGTCCGTGTGGTGACAACCATTGATTACTATTTGAAATAGTGTAAATAAAACTTTGTACAGACGTGCCAGAGCACATCTCTACTAAATTGATAACTAAAAACTATAAAACAATGAAAATCAAAATCTTTTCTTTAATCGCAGCGTCGCTGGTTGCAATCGTTGCGTGCACATCGGCACCTAAAAAGGCTGAACCAGCAAAACCTAAAGCGCTGGTAATCTTCTATTCGCAGAGCAACACCACTCGCACTGTGGCCCAGGAAATCCAGAAGCAACTGAACTGCGATATTGCTGAAATTGAGTGTGTTGAGCCATATTCGGGCGACTTCGGCCAGACCATTCAGCGCTGGCAGAAAGAGCAGCAGGAAGGCACACTGCCTGAAATCAAACCACTTGCAAAAAACATTAGCGACTACGATGTAATCTTCCTTGGATACCCGATTTGGGGCGGAACTTACGCCATTCCTGTGGCTACTTTCCTGAAAAACACCGACTTTGGCGGCAAGAAACTTGTACCGTTCTGCACCTTTGGCAGCGGCGGACTTAACACCAGCGTGGCTGCATTGAAACAGAGCGCCCAAAATGCCGAAATCCTTGATGGCTACGGAGTTCGTCAGGCTCGCATTGCCGCTGCTCCAGCCGAGGTTGAGCAATTCCTTATCAAACTTGGCCTGAAAGAAGGTGAAGTTGAGCAACTGCCCGAATTCTCCGAGCAAAAGGAAGTTACCGACAGCGAAAAGGAAATCTTCCAGCAGGCTTGCAGCAGTTACCAAATGCCGCTCGGCACCCCCGTAACTGTTGGCTCACGCCCAATAAAAGGCGGCACCGAGTACCTTTACACTGTTGAAGGAATGGGCGGCGCGAAATCGCAGATTTTTGTTTTGGCCAAAGAAAACGAGCAACCAGAATTCACGCAGGTTGTTCGCTAACAATCAGAAAATTTAAAACATAAGGTTGTCCTAAAAGTCGATAACACCGACTTGGGGCAACCTTTTTTCAAACAGTACCTGTACACAATCATTTTATAATCAACGGCTTATACAATGAAAAATATTTGGCTTTTATTAATGGCACTCGCTCTTGTGGCTTGTAACGGACAAAACACCAACAACAAAAGCAAAAGACAAGATAAAATTGTGACAATCAACGGCAAACGGCAATTCAGCGACAAAGATGTCGAGACATTGGTTACGAATTTCATTGATGCGATTCTCGCGAGAGACTACCAGAAAGCCATCACCTACTTTGCTCCAGAATACGTTTCGCTCCAACTTGGCGACTTTTTGGATAACCGTGTCAATCAGTTTATCGGTGAATATCTGTGGGGACAATACACCGATGCACTAGGCAATACACACTCCGTTTCGCCAAATCTGGACAACATTGTTGCAATAAAACTACTGAGTGCCTCTGCCGAAACAGACTATTACACAGCCACAATTGAAATCAAACTCGACAACGGCATTAAATACACAACCGAACTTGGAATAAGCGTTGAATTTGTCAATTCTATCGAAACACTAACGCTGTATGGTGCTGTTGGCTAACAATTTAGCAGCAAAACCGACATTCTTACCGATTATTCTATCACAAATCATCGATAACAGCCTTACGATTGGCTTCATTGTTGACTTTGTCGATGTAAGTCATAATAATGTAGCCGCCACCGCAGTCCGATGCAATCCAAGCGCCATTCAGCAAAACATTGCCTAGGCCAGTGTCGAAAACGCAACTATACGGGAATTCGAAAGTCTCTTTAACATCGGCAATCAACTTTAAAAGCGCCGTGACAAAATCATCCTCTTTGGCTATGCGCACACTATCTCTTTGCTGCACAGGCTCGCCATATTTTTCGGTCAGTGCGGCTTGAAGTTTCTTATATTCATCGTAAATCATCAAGCGAAAATCATCATTGGCGCGACACATAGGAATCTGCACCCTGACACCATAAACATTGCCAGTTTGTGCCGATGACAGCACCGAGACTTCGCAATCGTCATATCCAGCGAAAGAGCCATTTAGAATGCCCGAATCGTCAACCGAATGGAAACCTTTCTGTTTCAATTGGTTGACGAAAACGCCGGTTTTGCCGTCGATGGGCACGCCTTTGAAAGTCTGATGGTTTTGAGCCATTGTTGTGCAGCCATACACTGCCAACAGACATATAAAAAGAATGTGTTTCATAACTGTTTTTTTTGTTTGATAATCACAAATATAATGAAAAAACTGAGCAAACGCCACTTGTATCTTATTTTTTAAAAACCGCCTTGAATTCGTTCGGAATTTCCGATGTAAACTCCATCACCTCCTTGGTCATCGGGTGGGTAAATTCAATTTGCTGCGCGTGCAGACAAAGCCGTCCGCAGGGGTCGGTGACGGCACCGTACTTTCCATCACCAGCAACTGGATGCCCGATGTGGCTCATGTGAATGCGGATTTGGTTTTTGCGCCCCGTCTCAAGTTCGAGCGCAAGCATCGAGAACCGACCATTGGTTTTCAGCACCTTATAATGTGTGATGGCACGTTTGCCCTTGCCTTCTTTGGTCACGTGCATCACCATGGTGTATTTATTCTCGTCAATCCAGGTGTCGATGGTGCCTTCGGGCTCATCGGGGCAACCTTCGACAATGGCAATGTAGCGGCGGCTCTGAACGCTCTCGTTCCACGTTGTGCGCAGGCGGAACTGCACTTCCTCGCTTTTCGCGAAAATCAGTATTCCCGATGTGTCGCGGTCGATGCGGTGGACGATGAAAATGCACTCGCCTTCGCCCTTGAAGCGCATATAGGCGTCGAGATAGTTCTGCGCCGTCTGGTAGCGCTCGCTCTCGTTGCCCACTGTGAGCAGCCCCGTCTCTTTCTTCACCACAATCAGCCATTTGTCTTCCCAAATGATTCTCAATCCTTTAGGCATTGGGAACACCGGGTCGGGCTTTTTGCCGATGAAGAGCGTCTGCCCCGCTTTTAGTTTGTCGGTGAGTTGGCGGAGAACAACGCCGTCGGCCGTGATGGCGCCTTTCTGGAGCAGTTGCCGAATCGACGTTCGGCTCTTGCCCTGCATAATGCGCCCAAGGAACTCTTCAACCGTCTGGTCAGCCTTGACGGGATAGGAGTTGCCCTTCGGTTCCTGCTTCCGTGGTTTGTCGTTCATTCTCATAGCCAATAGAAAATAAAAGCCAACCACCTGACAATGATTGACTTATTGGTACCCCCGCTGAGAATCGAACTCAAATTTAAAGTTTAGGAAACTTCCGTTCTATCCGTTGAACTACAGGGGCAGAACGGGCGCAAAAGTAGCCAATCAATTTGAATTTGAAAATTGTGCCAGACGGTTTTCTGCATTCAGAATCACTTCTGACTGAAAATTATTTCTGTATCAGTGATTTTGCAGTTCCAATTCATGGCTGTCGAGATTATTTCGGCAACCGATTCTGCCGTCGGATGGTCAAATTTGCCGCTGTATTGCACGTTGCGGGCCTCTTTTGGCAGGATTATCTGGCGGTTGAGATAACTGCCAAGTTGCTTGACAATCTGCTCCAACGGCTTGTTGTCATAATTGAATGTACCTGTGTGCCAACCTATTACATTGTTGTCAAGGCTGTCGGGCTGAGCCACGGTTTTTGCTTTGCAGTCGAACGTGGCCTGCTGTCCTTTGACAACAATTGCGCTGTTCTTGCGGCTACCGAACGCCACTTTACCTTCAACCACAGCCAGTTCAACCGATTTTGCATCGGCATAGGCCGAAAGGTTGAACGCTGTGCCGAGCACCTTGGTGAATACTTTTTGCGGTGTTTTCACAACAAACTCATCGCCCGTGTGGCGCACCTTAAACATGGCCTCTCCGCTCAACGCAACGGAGCGTGTGTGTTTCTGACTGTTATATTTGTATGCTATCTTGCTGTTTTTGTTGAGCCATATGGTTGAACTATCGGGCAAGACAACCATTTCGGCCACATTGCCTGACTCATATTTGAAAATATTGTCGCTTTTGGCGGGAGCAAGCATGAAAAGGCCAACCAAAAGTGTGACTGAAGCGGCAATTGAAACCGCCCAAACAAAATTGTGACGTATGACGCGGTGGCTGACTCGGTTGCGGAACTGGTTCCACTCCTCGTCAATATCGACATCCATCTTGTAACTGATTTTTCCAGCGGCAGTCCAGACGCGGCTCAACTCGGCGAACTCGTCGGCGTTTGCGGGCTCACGCAGCCAATTGGCCAGCATCTGCTCCTCGCTTTCGGCGAGCGGGCTGCCAGTCAGTTTTTTTGCCAATATTTCTTGAATCGCGTCCATAATGATTCTTACCTTTCGCTATAAGAACAAACAAACAAGGTTTAACCCTACCCCAAAAATCAAAAAATTTCCAATTATTTCCATATAAGGTTTCAACGTATCACGTAACTCCCTGAGTGCCTTGGTGATATATTTTTCAACAGATTTTATCGAAATATCCAAAGTCTCGGCAATTTCTTTGTTGCTCAATCCCTCGAACCGACTTAATGAGAACACCGTCTGGCATTTTCCCTGCAACTTTTCAATTGCGTTGCGGACAGCGGCCTCGACTTCTCCGTTGAAGAAGTCGGAACCTTCTGGGGTTACCATGCTGCCAAGTTGACTTTGTGTGTACTCCTCCTCGAGTTGGATGCGCTTATGTCGGTCGATGTAATTCAGTCCCAGATTGACAATCGAGCGGTTCAGATATGAGCGAATGTTGGTTTGCAGGTCGACATCCTCCCTCCTATTCCACAGGTTCACAAATGCCTGCTGTGTGATGTCGCGCGCCGCATCGTGGTCCTTGACAATCGTATAAGCGAAGTTACACATATTGGCAAAGTTGGCGCGGAACAAATTCTCGAACTCTCTTTCAGCAATCATTCTAAACCGTTGTTTCTATGGCACAAATTTAATCAAGATATTAACCATTTCACTTGTCGGATGTCAAATATGCAAGTTTTTAGAACACAGATTACACCAATTGAACGTAGTACACATTTTTTATTTGTAGTTAGATTGAATGAGTACTATTTCGTTGCTTTCCGCCTGTATTTGCAAATATACGAAGTTTTCACTTCCCATTCCGCCCTATCCTGCCAACGTTGTTAAATTATTTGCAACCGATTGCAACAAATGTTGCAAAATTATATTATGTTTGCCTGTCAAACATTCGGAAAATGGAAAAGAGCGAGATAACCATCTACGACATTGCCAAAGAGTTAGGCATCTCGGCATCGACCGTGAGCCGCGCGCTGAACAACAACGCAAGCGTGAGCCAGAAAACGCGGCAGGAAGTGGCCGACTGCGCCGAGCGGCTCGGCTACCGCAACAACCCGTTTGCGGCAAACCTGCGCAAGGGCACAACCAACACCATCGGCGTGATTGTGCACCGCCTGGACAGCCTTTTCATATCGGCTTTCTTGAGCGGGGCCGAGAAAGCGGCGGCTTCGCGCGGATACCAACTCATTATTGTTCAGTCGTTTGAAGACTCGAACAAAGAGATTGCCAACGCCAAGACAATGCTCGAAAAGCGCGTCGACGGACTGCTGGTGGCCGTGGCCAAAAACAGCGACTCGGTGGCGCACTTCAAGCCGTTCAACAACTTCGGCATCCCGCTCGTCTTCTTCGACCGAATCATACCCAACCTTGACTGCGCAAGTTTCTCGATTGACAACTACTCGGCAGCCTGCAAAGTGGCCACTCACCTTGCAGAGCAAGGCTGCCACGACATTGTGCACGCCACCATCGAATCGACATCAATGGTCTATCGCGAGCGCGAGCGCGGATTCAACGAGACGCTCGACAGGCTCGGAATCAAGCACCGCACACTACTAAGCCGAACATCGATTTTGAGTCGGGTAAGGATTTGGCCAACTCACTGAAAGCCAGCGGACAAATGCCCGACGGCGCGTTCTTCAGCAACGATATGTCGGCGGCGGGATTCATCACGGGCGTGCAGGATTTGGGAATGAAAGTGCCTGACGACGTGGCAGTTGTGGGCTTCAACAACGACATCACAAGCCGCATTGTGAAACCCAACCTGACAACCATCAACTACCCCGCCAACGAACTCGGCACAATGGCTACAAACCATATTATCGACCACCTGCAAGGCGTTAACAATCTGTATGTTACCAATCAGGTGGTGCTGAAATCGGATTTGATTGTAAGAGAGTCATCTATAAGGCATTAGGCAAAAGGCACTAGGCATTAGAGTGGAATTACGAATTATGAATTACGAATTACGATTCACCGATTAAACGATTAAACAATTCACCGATTCACCGATTAAACAATTCACCGATTCACCGATTAAACGATTCACCGAAAAGAAATAATTCACCAATTAAAATATAAGGCAATGAGAATCAAAAATTTAACATCGATTACGTTTGTGGCGGCGGGGCTGCTGGCCTTGGCTTCGTGCTCAAACAACAACAACACGCGCACAACCATCGGCGACGACGGTCATCTGCTGTGGTTCAACTCGTTACAAATGGAAGCGCCCGCAACGCTCGGCCCGACGACCTTGCAGATTGCGCAGGAAAACATTGCAAAATATTGGAAATCAGACCGCAAGGTTGACCTGAAACTGAACAGCGAGGCTGCGGCCGAACTCGGAACGGAAGGTTTTGAAATCGATTTTTCGGGCGCAAACATCTGTGCGTCAGCCAATAGCGAAGTTGGTTTGCTCTACGCTTCGTACGAACTTCTGCGCCTTCAGGAAACTGACGGGCTGGCCGCTCAAAACGGCAAACTGACGAGCGTTCCCGCCTTCGAGCGCCGCGTGCTCAACCACTGGGACAACCTTGACGGCACTGTTGAGCGCGGTTTTGCGGGACATTCGCTTTGGAAATGGGACGAAATCAACGCCAACGACGTGGCCGCCAACAGCAATATCTACGCCGAGTACGCCCGCGCCAACGCGTCGGTGGGCATCAACGGCACGGTGCTGAACAACGTGAACGCCAACGCCGACATTCTGACCGAAGATTATCTGCTGAAAGTGAAGGCTTTAGCCGAAATTTTCCGCCCGTACGGACTGAAGGTCTATCTGTCGCTGAACTTTGCGGCGCCAAAACATCTGGCCAACCTTGAAACATCGGACCCGCTTGATAATGAAGTGGTTGCGTGGTGGAACGCGAAGGTGGCCGAAATCTACAAACTGATTCCCGATTTTGGCGGTTTTCTGGTGAAAGCCAACTCTGAAGGGCAGTCGGGACCGCAGGACTACGGCCGCACGCACGCCGACGGCGCCAATATGATTGCCAAAGCGCTCGAGCCGTTTGGCGGGATTGTTATGTGGCGCGCCTTTGTGTACGACGCCAAAAGTCCCGATCGCGCAAAACAAGCGGTTGAAGAGTTTATGCCGCTCGACGGCCAATTTGCTGAGAATGTGCTGATTCAGATAAAGAACGGACCTGTGGATTTCCAACCGCGCGAGCCGTTCAGCCCGCTTTTCGGACAGTTTGAGAAGACACAGGCAATGGTTGAAGTTCAGATAACGCAGGAATATCTGGGCCACTCGAACCATCTGGTTTACCTGCATCCAATGTGGAAAGAGTGCTTGGACTCAGACACTTACGAGCGTGGCGAAGGCTCAACCGTTGGCGCCATCACCGAAGGCAAGGTTATGCCATATAAATACACGGCCATTGCGGGCGTGAGCAACGTGGGCAACGACCGCAACTGGTGCGGACACCATTTCGCGCAAGCAAACTGGTACGCCTACGGACGAATGGCGTGGAATCCCGAACTATCGTCGGAACAGATTGCAAATGAATGGCTTATGCAGACATTCTCGAAAGAGAAAAAGTTTGTTGAGCCTGTCGGGAAGTTAATGGTGGCATCGCGTGAAGCGTGCGTGAAATACGAAATGCCGCTCGGTCTGCACCACACCTTCAAGGGCCCCGACCACTACGGACCTGGCCCGTGGGACCGCTCAATCCGTCCCGACTGGGAACCTGCCTACTACCACAAGGCTGCCGCCGACGGCGTGGGTTTCGACCGCACAATGAATGGCTCGGGCGCCGTGGCACAGTATCACGAACCGCTGCAATCGCTCTACAACAACGTGGCCACCTGCCCCGAGAACCTGATTCTGTGGTTCCACCACTTGCCGTGGGACTATAAAATGAAGAGCGGACGCACGCTCTGGGACGAGTTGTGCCTGACCTTCCAGTCGGGCATCAACGACGCGCGCTCGTTCGTCGATATTTGGAACTCGGTTGAGCAATATGTTGACCACCAGCGTTTTGCCGACGTCAAGGCAAAACTTGAGCGCCAGGCGAAGGACGCCATCTGGTGGCGCGACGCGACAATCCAGTATTTCCAGCAATTCTCAGGAATGGCTCTGCCCGAGGGCTGCCAGCCGTTCCAGCAGAAACTCGAAAAACTTATGAAGTACCGCATCGGCATCACCAACTACGAGAATCCGAAGATTGAAACGCTGCCTGAGTACAAACTGGAATGAGGAGTTAGGAATTAGGAGTTAGAAGTTAGAAGTTAGGATATGAAAATGGTGTTGGGTGTTGGGTGTTAGTTAATTACGAATTTTGAATTACGAATTACGACCACTGACTGAAGTCTGTTGTCCGTAGTCTGAAGTCCAAAACTAAACAATTCACAGATTCACCCTTCAATCCTTCAGTTATTCAATTAGTCAGTTAATTATCAATTAATTATAAAACAATAAATGGCACTAGAAAAAACTTGGCGCTGGTTTGGGTTCAACGACCCAATCACGCTCGACAATTTGGTACAAATGGGTGTTGAAGGCGTTGTGACAGCCTTGCACCACCTTCCCATCGGCGTTGTATGGGAGAAAGACGAGATTATGAAAGTGAAGAACGCCATCGAGGCGAAAGGAATGCGCTGGAGCGTGGTGGAGAGCCTGCCCGTGAGCGAGGCCATCAAAACCTGCTCGGCCGAGCGCGACCTGCACATCGAGAACTACAAGAAATCGCTGCAAAACCTTGGCGAGTGCGGCATCGACACTGTCTGCTACAACTTTATGCCTGTGCTCGACTGGTCGCGTACATCGCTCACCTACAAGCACCCAGGCGGCGGCGAGGGACTGTATTTCGACTTCACAACCTTTGTGGCTTGGGACTGCTACATTCTCTGCCGCCCCAACGCCGAGAACGAATATCCCGCCGAGGTTGTGGCAAAGGCGAAGGAACTGTTCAAGACCTTCAGCAAGGAGAAATGCGAGGAGTTGACCTACATTATCATTGTGCTGACGCAAGGCTTTGTGAACGGCGTGATTGACGGCACCGTGAAAGACCCCAAAGCGCTGTTCCTGAAGTATATATCGACTTACAAAGACATTGACAAGGAGAAATTGCGCGCCAATATGAAGCGTTTCCTTGACGACGTGATTCCGACTTGCGAGAAGTACAACGTGAACCTGTGCGTTCACCCCGACGACCCGCCGTACCCTGTTCTGGGAATGCCGCGCATCATCGGCTGTATGGACGACCTGGAGTGGCTGCGCAAAGCCAATCCGAGCCTGCGCAACGGCATCACCTACTGCACTGGCTCACTTTCGGGCCGCCCCGACAACGACCTGGTGGCCATTGCCGAGCGCTTTGCCGACGCCATCCACTTTGTGCACCTGCGCAACACTCAGCACTTAGACGATTTCAGTTTCTACGAGTCGGGCCACCTGAAAGGCAGCCTTGATATGCCCGCCATTGTGGAGGCCTTGCTCAAAGAGCAGCAACGCCGCATCAAGGAAGGCCGCAAGGACATTCGTATGCCCTTCCGCCCCGACCACGGTATCCGCATCTTGAACGACCTTGACGCCGACAAGAACATCTACAACGCAGGCTACCCGCTCTGCGGCCGTATGCGCGGCCTAGCGGAAATCGCAGGTCTTATGACGGGTATTGAATATGAAATGACAAAGAAGAAATAATCGGCTGGATTTCAACGATTTTACAGGGTAGAGACGCCACTTTGTGGCGTCTCTACGTGTTTTAGGAAAAGATTGAACGTGTTTTCTTTATACACCAACCGATTCTTCCGATTTAACTTGGAACGTTAAACTCCATTGTCTCAACATTTTCGCATCTCTCAAAGCCATCAGCGGCAAGTTGTTTGATGACCGCGTCTGTTATCTGCACAGCAGTTTGCCGCATTGCGAAAAACTTTTTAGTCCGCGCGTTTTCCAAATAGAAATGCGCGATGATTCTGTCAAAACCCAAATGCCCCAAAGCCCAAATAATATCCCCGACATTTGGCAAATCCATCAGTGTGAAATCGGGAATGAAACGCTCCTGCAACAGCAATTGTTTGATGATGGTCATCGACAGGATGGTGTACGCTTCGCCTTCAGTAACAGGCAGATGCCGACGGGCTGCAACGTGAAGGAACTGGTGCATTTCAAGCCGCGAACGGTCGATTGAAAAGCCGTCGGGCAGGCGCAGGCAAACCGACGAATAGCGGTAATCGGCTGCCAACTGCTCCCAATTGGCCACAATGAACTCCTGCGGAAAATAGTGCGTGATAAGCCGCGCGGCCTCAAAATCGTGGCACATACGCCAAATGGCCTCAACGGCTTTTGCATACTGCGGGTCGTAGTGTTTGTCAAGAAACTCCAAAACCCAACAGCGGTCGGTTTTGACTTCGGTGTCGAGAAAAGCATAGATGGTGCGCTTCTGCTCATCGGCCGACAGATATGGCAAGCGTTCGCGCAACTCCTTGCGAGCCGCTTGTTTATTTCCTTTCTCCGCCAGGAAATCGGCCAACACCTCACCAAACTGTCGGTACTGCGGCAACGGCAGGGGCTCATAGCGGTGCTCTCTGTTCTCCTCTTCCCGATTAAGGCTGTAGAGAATGTTTGAAATCCTCATCGAATCGTTCTGCCGGGTTAATTTTTCCTTATCGGTATCGGACAAGGCACAGACCAAAGCCCGAAGAATCTGCTGGTCTATTTCCGAAGTGGCAAGTTGCGATATTCTTGCCACCGGCTCAGCCGCCAATAAATCTGAATGTTCCATAGTTGCGCTTTCGTAATAGTTTGTTCAACATTTCGCGCAAACGTACAAAACGGATTTCCATTCATCGGCTCCAGCAGAACAAGATGACGAACGGCGAGATTTGTGTGACAAGCAGTCAGAAATAAATGGCAGACGCGCGGACGGCGAACAATTATTTATTCAAATATGGCCGGACTTCTTCAGCAATTTCCCCTAAAATAGCATCAGAAATTTCCGTATGAGAAAACTGATAAGTCCAAACATATATTTTATTCTCACCACGATAAACCCGATATCCATTTTGTTTGAAAGTTGAAGGTGAGAACACATCTGCTGGCTTGAAGCCGTATATAAATTCAAATATTTTATCAGCGTAATGACCGCAAGCAAATATGGTTATAGGAAATTGCTGGAAAAACTCATTCTTAAATAACTGGCACCTGTTCTTGATAGATTCTTTAGTAGCTTCCCTTTGTTTTTTTTCTTCTTCCTTTTGTTTTTGCAAATCAATATTAGGGTCTCTTTCAAATTTATTATTTGGGCGAGTCACCTCGCTTAATTCCGTTATAAATGTATCCTTAAAAAAATCAATGCTATCACTTTTTTCTCGGCAGAATATATCCTGCACCAATTTTTGATACTTATACCAAGTTGTACTTGCACCATATTTGAGATACTTGTGGGTAAATCTACCGTTTTCTCTAGTTATACGCTTTTTATTGTCTAAACAATTATACCTGTAATAATGAGGAAAAATAGGATTAAAATTTAAAAATGCCTCAGAACAAACATCATCATCAGGGTGATGTATTTCTGATTTCACAACAATTTGACCTTCTTTTTTGATGTTTTCTTGCCAATCGTCAAAATTTTCAAAGCAATATCGCTTTTGTTCTTCAATATCTTGTTTCCAAGTAACTTCTTGTCCAACTATAAGGATTTTTGCAGACGGGTTACCATAACCAACAAAAGGTTTCTTTTGTTTATAAGTCTCATTATCAAACAAATTTCTAAATGATTTAGGAAAACTTGCTGGAAGTGTTAATGGTGGGAAAACAGCTTGCATAATATTCGATTTTGTGTTTAACATTTTTTTCAAGACAAATATACTTCTCCTCACAAATTTTCCAACAAAAAAACAGCCGCCTTCAAAATCTGAAATCGGCAACAAAAACCCACACTGCAATACATAACGCCCATGTTAGAAAGAATGTATGTGTATCAGCTTCAACATTATATGCCTGTCCAAAAATTGCCAAAAACGCCCCGACAAGCACACTCATTGACGAAATAGCCACATTTCGGACCAAAGTGCTCATTGGCACTCTGACAATCGAAAGCATAAGCGCCAGCATTAAAAATGCCACTATGCCAAGTTTCGCAAAACGATGAATAATCAACTGCCAGTTGTAGGCAAAGAAAAAGACGATGCCCGCCAACAAAAGACCTGCCCCTAATACCAAAGATGCTATTTGAATAAACCGCAACCAAGCCGCGGCATCGGCCATTCTGACTTTGTTTGCCGCCTTGTTCGATGTTGTATCCTGTATTGTCATATTTTGATTTACTGATTATTACAAATATAAAAAAAGTCGGTATTCATGTTTAACCCAATTAGTCATAAGCCCGCTCAGCGGCCGTATGCGCGGCCTAGCGGAAATTGCTGGCCTGATGACGGCTTAGACTAAAACCTGCAGATTTTTGGTAATATGAATAATATAATCGTGCGTTCCTTTTATCCGCAATAAACCGCCCAATGTGCATAAATCGACGTTTTTTTTAGGCATTGTCAGTTATTCGCACCTATATTTGAAAAATTTCTGACTGATATGGCAAGTTACTCTATAGGCGACATTGCCGCTGTGGTTGGCGGCAAGTTGACACGCGGCTCGGGCGGCAACATTTCTCACATTCTGATTGACAGCCGCAAGGTGGTTTTTGCCCGCGAGAGCCTGTTTTTCGCGCTTAAAGGCACCCGCAACGACGGCCACCGTTTCATCACCGAACTTTACAAGTCGGGCGTGCGCAATTTTGTGGTGGACCATCTGCCGCAAAATGTTGAAAGTTACCAATATGCAAACTTCATTGTTGTTGAGAACACGCTGAAGGCGCTGCACCAGCTTGTCAGTTGGCACCGTCAGAAGATGACAATGCCTGTGGTTGGAATCACGGGCAGCAACGGCAAGACGATTGTGAAGGAATGGGCTTGCAAATGTCTTGCGCCCGAAAAGTTAATTGCCCGAAATCCAAAGAGTTACAATAGTCAGATTGGCGTTCCGCTGTCGGTTTGGCTGCTTCAGCCCGACAACAATCTGGGCATTTTTGAAGCGGGAATTTCGCAGCCTGGCGAGATGGACGCGCTCGAGAACATCATCCGCCCCGACATTGGCATTTTCACCAACATCGGCGACGCCCACCAAGAGAATTTCACAAGCATTGAGCAGAAACTGACCGAGAAACTGAAACTTTTCAAAAACGCCAAAGTTTTGATTTTTGGTGCTGATAATCAGTTGGTTCGCGAGAAGATAAAGGCAACTGTCAATCCTGAGACAAAATTGTTCACTTGGGGCACGCAACCCGATGTGAATCTGTATGTGGAATCGGTTGATTATCAGTCAACAAGCGCCACCATCCACGCAATGTACAACAATGAGCGGTTTGCGGCGCAGATTCCGTTTGCCGACAAGGCTTCGGTTGAAAACGCCTTGCAGGTTTGGTCGTTGATGCTGGTGTTTGGCTATGATAATCAGACAATTGTGCAACGGCTGGCCACCATCGAGCCAATCGCTATGCGCCTTGAACTGAAGGAAGGCAATAACAACTGCTCGATAATCAACGACAGTTACAACTGCGATATGGAATCGCTGCGGATTGCGCTCGACTACTTGAGCGTGCAGAATCAGCACCCACAGAAAGTTTTGATTTTGAGCGATATAGAGCAGAGCGGTTACACCAAAAGCGACCTTTACCACCACATTGCGGTGCTCATCAGGCAAAAAAACATTGACCGATTGATTGGTATCGGTCAGGATATCAAGTCGTTCTCGAACTTTTTCGACTTGCGCAAGGATTTCTTCGCCACCACGCAGGATTTTCTTGACCACTTCGATTTCAGCAAGATACAGAACGCATCGGTGTTGCTGAAGGGCGCGCGGTCGTTCAGTTTCGAGCGCATTTCGTCGGTTTTGCAGAAGCAGTCGCACCAAACGGTGATGGCCATCGACCTTTCAGCGATGGAACATAACTTGAACTATTTCAAGAGTTTGCTGAAGCCGACAACCGAAATGTGCTGTATGCTGAAGGCGTTTGCCTACGGAAGCGGCACGCACGAAATCGCTAATCTGTGTCAGTATCAGCGAGTTGCGATGATTGCAGTGGCTTTCGCCGACGAAGGGGTTGAGTTGCGCCGCGACGGCATCCACATTCCAATTCTGGTGCTCAATCCCGAGCGCGACAGTTTTGCGCAGATGATTGAGTATCGGCTTGAGCCTGAAGTGTATAACTATGTAACGCTCAATACTTTCAATCAGGCGGTTTTGGATGCGGGGCAGACCAATTATCCAATCCACTTGAAACTCGACACGGGTATGCACCGCAGCGGTTTTATGCCCGACGACACCGATGCTGTGATTGAGGCCGTTCATAACGCGAAAGGATTGAAAATCAAAACAATATTCTCGCATCTCGCCACCGCCGACGAGTACGACCAGGACGATTACACGCTCTCGCAGTTGAACACTTTCGAGACAATGAGCAGCGCCATAATGGCCCAAATGGACTATCCGATTAAGCGCCACATCTTGAATTCGGCTGGCATTGAGCGCTTTGCCGACAAATGGCAGTACGATATGGTGCGCCTTGGAATCGGCCTTTATGGCTTGAGTGTTGCGGGTGCGCAGTTGCAACCCATCGCCACACTGACAAGTTCATTGGCGCAAATAAAGCACCTGCCCGCAGGAACAACAGTGGGCTACAGCCGCCGCGGCAAGCTGACACGTGATTCCGACATTGCCACCGTGCCAATCGGTTACGCCGACGGTCTGCGCCGCTGCCTGGGCAACGGCAACGGAAAACTCTGGTACAAAGGCCGTTTGGTGCCGATTGTGGGCAACATTTGTATGGATATTTGTATGGTCGATGTCACAGGCCTTGACGCGCACGAGGGCGACCCGATTGAGATTTTCGGCAAGAACCTGCCCATCACGCAAGTGGCCGAATGGATGAACACCATTCCGTACGAAGTGCTGACGGGAATCTCAAGGCGCGTGAAACGGACGTATGAGTATGAGTAAAAGAACGTAAATTGATGAAGCTCAATAAATGAGCTCAAAAAGCGCAAAGCCGCTGAATTTAGATAATTGGGAATATCTGAGTGGTAGCAAATTGTCTACATGGGGGCAATTATTCAGCTTCGCTGATAGTGGCATTAATCATGTTTACAGCAGTCAGATGTCCGCCAGTCCATACTTTCCAATACAATCCCCGACGGCCATCATCGCCCTCAATGTCAAGCATATAACGAATATCGCCCAAAAGGCAGGTGAACGATTGTTCTCCTAGCTGTTTCAAAATAATTTGCCGTGCGGGGCAGACATTTTCGGCAATATCAGCACTTGAATATATTTTTCCGATACCCCAGTTTTTCATTGGCTCAATAGCGCCAGACTCGGCTACGTAAGTCATCTCACCTTCAGCAGAAAAGTTGAACGAAACCAATGCGTCATCGCTATATCCTTTGAATTCAGACACATCGATAAAACCGCCAAAAGATTTTAGTTCGCGCGCCTTACCATATTTGACAGCCCCGCACATATAGGATTCGCCCAAGGTAAGCTCGCACGGCGATTGGCTCATTACATAAATCTCAAGCACGTGCGATTTGTTATCCGGATTCAAATCAACCCGCATCGTTGAGCGCCCGTCAACAATCGGAGCCGTTCCCGACGAGATTTCATCAGTCGTGGTGTATCTCACATTCAGAAAGAGTTTTACGCTGTCGCCGACAATGTTGTCAACCGACACAACCAGCTGGTCGTATTCACTGAAATCAGCAGATGGTTTCACACTGTCATCACCGAACCACCATCCACAACCTGCCCACTCACCCTTGTATGTCATACGATGAGTTGTGGGTTCGTAGTCACCGCGCCATGTCAAGTTTGCCTGATCAGGATTGAGAGCGTGCTTTTTGACCGATGACGAACAGCCAACCAACGACGACGCCATCACAATCAACAGCGCGACTTTGATAACCGGTGACTTTTCTGATCGTTTCATAATTACCCCTCACTCCTACACTTTGTGCTCGATTTTGTTACTCAACTATTTTTTATCTCGTATTATTTGTAATCATTTGAATAGTTTCTGAGCAAACAAATACAAATCTTCGCGCCAAACGGGCCATGTGTGGCCTCCTTCCTTCGAGTCGTAGAATTCGTATTTAATGCCCATTGTATCAAATTTTTGCATCATAACCTTGCAATTGTTGTAGGCAATGTCGGTTGAGCTTCCCTGTGACAGCCACAGCAACTTGATGTTCTTGTTGAACTGGCCTTTGTTGGCCTCGAGATACTTGTAGCATTTGGTTCCCGGGTCATTATCGCCGCCGCGATTATTGGCGAACCAGCCAGAACTGAAAACGCCCAGATAGTTGAAGAAGTCGTTGTGCGGCATACCCACGTGCATTGTGTAAAGTCCGCCCATCGACAGACCGCCAAGAGCGCGCATTTGCGGACGTGCATCAACTCGGTAGTTCTTCTCAACAAACGGCACAATATTGTCCATTATCTCTTTCTCAATGTCATCATAGCCGCCAACGTTGGCGTCGAGGCTGACAAGAATCATCGGCACAGCTTTACCTTCTGCAGCCAGATTGTCGAGAATGATGTTTCCGCGACCTTGGTTAACCCAACCACGGCAGTCTTCACCGCCACCATGAATAATGTAGAAGACGGGGTATTTTTTATTGGTGTCTTTGTCATAGCCAGCAGGGGTGTAGACGTACATTGTGCGCCACGATTTGGTCACGCTTGAGAAGTAGTTCTCAGTGCGAACGCATCCATGAGGAACATCTTGAATCTGATATTGTTTGCCACCGTCGAGGTAGGGCACTTCAACGCAGCTCATCATTCGGCCACAGCCGAAAAAGGTTTCGCTGCCTGGGTCATTCACCGACACTCCGTCCACAATCAGGCTATAGTACTGAATGCCGCTCACAATGCGCTCTGTCTTGCCCGACCATACGCCGTCGGCGTTTTTAGTCATATCGTATTTTTTCCCGCAAATGTCAACTTGCACCTTTTGTGCTTCGGGGGCGCGCAGTTGGAATTCAATTGTGTTGTCGGGGTAAATTGCAGGGTATTTGCTGCCCTGAATGTTTGTCGTGGCTGGCGTCTGAGCCACGGCGGTCGCACAAAGTGCCAGTGCAGGCAACAGTTGCAATGTCTTTAATAATCTCATTTCTATCGTGTTATAAGTTTATTTTTTAAGAATGTCAGCCAGAAGTTTCATTTGCTCAATGTCGTTTTTAATCCACTGGGTCATAAACAACATTAAGCCATCGGCTGATTTGATTTTTCCATCGCTGAGCAAGCCTAAGAATTCGTTGATTTTAGCAATAAAGTCATTAAACGATTGCTTAAGCTGTTTCTTATCGCTGAATTCAGACTCTTCAACGTAACCTTCGACTGTGCCAAAGTGGTACGACGCGAAATCGGCAAGACTGCGAACAGCTTCCTTTATCTCCTTTTTCGATTTACCCGCACGGAATGTTGTGTAAACCGTATTAGCCAGCTCTGTCAACTTCTTAAGTTGTTCTGATATTTCGATTATGCTGGTTTCACAATTATTATTCCACTCAATCAACTCCTGCTCCCCCACCTCTCTATTGAGGTCAGATTCTTCTATCTGTTCATCTTTCTGCCGACTTGTTTTTTTAGCTTTCGCAACTGATGGCTGCCCACTTCCTTCAATCATCTTCTCGAGTTCGGCTATTTTCGATGCCGACTCAGTGTTTTCTGATTGCAACTCATGAATTATGTTTTGGGCGTTCATCTTTTCAGTGATGTCAATGCCCACCTTTATCACTTTGTATGGTTTTGTCTCGTTTTGGTCAAGTACCGGTGTGTAGGTCTCCTGAATCCACAAATCACGTCCATTCAATGTGATATGATTGATTTCTGTCTCAATTTTACCCCTACGCAGATTACTCCACATCTGCATGTGGCTCATTTTTTGCTCTGCGGTCATTTCAACACCATCATCCGACTTCTGACCAATGATTTTATCAGTTGTTGTGCCGAGCATTTTTGAATAAGTGTCATTAACGTTAGTCACTACACCATTCATATCATATTCAACAACAATCAGTTTATCGTTGATAACCTTCATAATGGCATTTGATTCGTTCTCGCGACGGGCAGCCTCCTCCTGAGTAGCTTGCAGCTCTTCCATGTTCTGACGCATCTCCTCCTCTTTCGAGGCCAATTCTTCGGCTTGTACCTTTGACTGATTCAACAGATTATTTGTTCGCTCGTTGATTTTAACAGTCGAAATTGTAGATGCGATACTTTCGGCAACCTTCTCAACAAAGTTGATTTTATAATCCTCAAGGTTGTGGAACGAAGCTAATTCAATAATACCAAACACATTGTCATTCAGCACCAACGGAACAAGCAGAAGCGTTGAGGCTGTTGCACTTCCCATGCCTGACGTAATGTTAATGTAATCTTTCGGAATATCAGTCATGTAGATGGTTTTGTGCTCATAAGCGCAGCGTCCGACAAGGTCTTCGCCCACGGCAAATTGCTTTTGCATGAATTTGCGCCGGTCATAGGCGATGGCTGCAGTCATCTCATAAACAGGCTCCTCTTTGGTGTCATCCAAAACGTAAATGGCACCCTGGTTCACATCGATGTATTTGATGAGATTGCGCAGTATATCGTACGACAAATCATTTATATTCTGGTTATTTGTATGCAGAATCTCACCAAACTTAGCCAAGCCAAGAGTTGCCCAATTAACTTTCTCGTCCGCGATTTTGCGTTCTTTGGCTTCCTCATCCGCCTTCTTCAGATTATCGCGCATATTAATAAGTGCGTTACCAAGTTTGTCGTTGGCACTTAATGCGGTAAATTCGGTGTCGAGATTGCCATTGCCGATTTGTTCAGAAAATTCGGCAGCTTTAATCAAGCCGCTGATAACAGATTTCATTGACACATTGATGTTGTTGATTTCCGCCATCGATGTCTCTTTAAATTCATTATTATTCTTAATGTCGCCATCCGACACATCAATCAGCGCAGCGTTTATTGAATTGAGCGAACGGGTTAATGCGTTGGCAATAAGAATGGTTATAAACCCAAGAATGGCCAAACACATGATTATCAACAGGAAAGAAACAACAGACATATTGCCAGCCTCCCCCAGAATGCTTGCTTTGGGAGTCATGACAAACAATGACCAACTTTTATGTCCGGAAATTTTGATGGGTGTTACGCAAACAGCATACTGTCCTGAATGATCCTCGAATTCCGACAATAATTGGGTTTGCTCCCTAATAAACTTTTCGACACCTGATTTTTGATAAAATGTCGGAATCACTTCATGCAATTTTTTGCCGCGTTCGTTTGCTTTTCTGCAATAAAGTATGGTTCCTTGGTCTGAAGTAATATAAATGTTCAGGTTGTCATCATCACCAAAAGTGTTTTCGAAATCGTTCAACAAGCTGTCGATTGCAATATTGGCAGAAACCACGCCAACCATACTTTCATCATATATAATAGGTGCGGACAGCTTGCACATATACGTGCTAAGGTTCGTTCCAGGAATCTTCTCCATAAACGGATCAGAAACGTATCTGACCTCATCGCTGATATCCCAAACATCTTTGATATTTAAAAGTTCAGGATGGTCTTTGCCAACTTTTTTGTTGTTGCCATCGGTAATGTACATGCGGTCTTCCTCGTCTTCCTCGTAATAATTAGCGTACAACGACGCCACAGCGTTTATAGTTGACAGATAATTTTCGATTTTTGAACCTATCGCGTCAGCATTTTTCGAACTCTGCATAGACACGATTGTCTCTGCCCGTTCTCTAATTATCCGTTTAGCCTTCGACTCGCAATATAATATTGTAAACGAAATTGTTAGCACTGACGAGAACAAGATGCTCGCTATCATCAGTGTCTTGATTGAAATCTTTTTCTTCATCACGCAATATGTTTTGTTTTGGCCGTTTTTTACTATGCCGGCCCGCCTAAACTTTCAACTTGCTATTTTAACAAAAAAATTGGAATCGCGGACTTATTATTATTATTTTATAAACCCGATACGCATTAAAATGCCACCATAATTATATTTTATTGAATTTAAATGATATACACTCAAAAATTTGATTGCCTGCATTGGACAAAAAAATAATTTAAGGTCTTCTCATTTTTTTGATGTTAATGTCTGTTGAGATATTAAAAAATCACATTTGAAATTGTAACACTAATATGGCGATACGAAACTGATAAATAACATTATAAAACAAAAACTTATCGCTTTCACATTTACACATTGGCTCTTGCAAATTGCACGAACAACCCAAAAACAGAAAAACAAAACGAACTACAAAATTCACTCCGTCAACCTTTTCCCCACCGTGTCGCCGTCGCGGTACTGCTGAGTGATGTAGTTGTTGTCGTACTCAAGAAAGTTGATGATGTCGTCGGCAATGCCCACAGGGTGGACGTGCGGAATGAGCGTGGTGCGGAACTGATAGCCGATGCCCGAATTCTGTATCAGTTTGATTGAGCGCCAAATATTTGGCATTAAGTCGGTTGCGTCTTTGCCGATAACTTTGGTGTAACTTTCGGCGTCGGGATTCGACTTGATGTCCATTGCAATGAAATCCAACAGTTTAGCCGCAAGCAGTTGCTCGAGCATATCGGGGTTGGTGCCGTTTGAGTCGAGCTTGACGCAGTAGCCCATTTGCTTGACGCGCCTGATAAAATCGGGCAAATCGCCGTGAATGGTGGGCTCGCCGCCTGTTATCACCACACCTTCGAGCCAATCTTTCCGGTCTTCGAGATACTGCAGAACTTCCTGTTCTTCAATCAGTTTGTTCTGCCCGAACAAATGCGGCAGCACCAACGACGGGTTGTGGCAGTATCCGCAGCGGAAATTGCAGCCCTGCGTGAAAATCACACAAGCCATTCGGTCGGGATAGTCGATAAAACTCTGCTTTACAAGTCCGGCGATTTTCATTAGTGTATCGGCAAATTATTGATTATAAAGACTTTCGCTTAATTAAAAAAGTTTAGAAAGTCAAGAAGCCTAACCCTTCTCAACTTTCTAAACTTCTAAACTCTAAACCTCTAACCTTTTTACATTATCGATTTATCAAACAATTTCCTTTCGCTGAATTCCTGACGCTTGCCGTCGTTCCATTGCTCGATGGGGCGCAGGTAGCCGACAATTCGCGAATATACTTGGCAATCAGTCTCTTGACCTTCGGCTTCGCATTTCGGGCATTTGTGGTGCTCGCCGTAGATGTAGCCGTGTTCGGGGCAGATGCTGAACGTCGGCGACAGCGTGATGTACGGCAGATGGAATGTCGATGTCACCTTCTGAACCAACTTCTTCACAGCGGCGCTCGAGAGTTGGCTCTCGCCCACAAACGTGTGGAAGACGGTTCCGCCGGTGTATTTGGTCTGAAGGTCGTCTTGCAGACGCAGCGCCTCAAACAGGTCGTCGGTGTAATAGACGGGCAGTTGGCTTGAGTTGGTGTAGTACGGCTTGGCACCGCGGCGCACGTGCTCCTCGTTGGCTGTTACAATGTCGTTGTATTCGGCCTTGTCGATTTTTGCCAGACGATACGATGTGCCCTCGGCCGGTGTGGCCTCAAGGTTGTAGATATTACCCGTTTCGGTTTGAAATTCAGCAAGTTTGGCGCGCATATGCTCAAGCACCTTCACTGCAAACTTGTGGCCCTGCTCGTCGACAAGGCTCTTGCCCAGGAAGTTCAGGCAGCACTCGTTCATACCAACAATGCCGATGGTCGAGAAGTGGTTTTTCCAATAGCGGCCGGTGCGCTGCTTGATGTTGCGCAGATAGAACCGCGAGTATGGATAAAGACCTCTTTCAGTCAGATTTTCAATCACTTTACGCTTTGTCTCAAGGCTCTCTTTCGACAGTTCCATAAGTTTGTCGAGACGTTGGAAGAACTCGGCCTCCGACTTCGACTCGTAGCCCAAACGCGGCAGATTGACCGTTACAACGCCAACGCTGCCCGTGAGCGGATTGGCGCCAAACAAGCCGCCACCGCGTTTCTGCAGTTCGCGCTTGTCGAGACGCAGACGGCAGCACATACTGCGCACGTCGTCGGGGCTCATATCAGAATTGACAAAGTTCGAGAAGTATGGAATGCCGTATTTGGCCGTGATTTCCCAAATTTTGGCGTAAGCCGGATTGTCCCAATCGAAGTCCTTGGTGATGTTATAGGTTGGAATCGGGAACGAGAAGACGCTTCCGTGGGCGTCGCCTTCCGACATAACGTCGGCGAAAGCGGCGTTGAAAATATCCATTTCCTTTTGGAAATCGCCGTAGGTCTCGTCCTGCATTTTTCCGCCGATAATCACCGGATGGTCCTTCAAGTTGCCAGGCACCTTCAAATCAAGTGTGATGTTGGTGAACGGTGTTTGGAATCCGACGCGCGTCGGCACGTTGATGTTGAACATAAACTCTTGCAGGCACTGCTTAACGCCTTCGTAATCAAGATTATCGTAACGGATGAACGGCGCCAGATAGGTGTCGAAACTCGAGAATGCCTGTGCGCCGGCGGCCTCGCCCTGCATTGTATAGAAGAAGTTGACAATCTGTCCCAAAGCCGTGCGCAGGTGCTTTGCCGGACTGCTCTCAATCTTGCCCGGAACACCCGTAAAGCCTGTCATAAGAAGGTCTTCCAAATCCCAACCCACGCAGTAAACGCTCAAAAATCCAAGGTCGTGAATGTGGATGTGGCCCGACTGGTAAGCCTGCTTAATCTCTTCAGAATAAACACGTTCCAGCCAGTACTGCGAACTGATGATGGTTGCAATGTGCTGATTCAGACCCTGCAGCGAGTACGACGAGTTGGCGCTCTCTTTTATCCGCCAGTCATTCAGGTCGATATACTTATCGATGATGTCCATATTCGACAGCAACTCCTTGGTGTTACGCATACTCTCGTGCTGCTTGCGATAGACGATGTAAGCCTTTGCAGCGTCGAATAACTTATTGTCGAACAGCACTTTCTCCACAGTGTCCTGCACTTCCTCCACCGTCGGGGTGTAATCGAGTTTGTCGAACAGATTGAGTTTTGTAATAACCTCAAGCATTAGGTCTTCGGCCAATTGGCGGTCGGGTTTGCCAACTGCGCGCAGAGCCTTGAAGATTGCATAACTGATTTTTTCGGCTTCAAAATTGACAATACGCCCGTCGCGCTTGCAGATTTTGATTGACGGCAGATTTAATTTTGCTTCCATTGTGGTAAAATATTACGTTTTGTTATAGTTGCTGATGGCCATAAAACCGCACCAATTCTGAATTGTCAGCCAATGTTTTGAGAATCGGAAAGTGGTTTTGTGAATCACCCTTATAAAGGAATGAAACAACCGAAAATGATTTTACAAGAATTGCCGTCAGTTGTCAACAACGGTGTGTTCATTTTGTGGAAAACGCTGTGACAACAATGGTTAGAGGCTGTAGGTTTTAAGTTTTCGGAATATTAAGTTGAAAAGACTCCGGATTTTTGCGCCATCGTCAACAACTAACACACCATCTTAATGCTTATGATAAACCCTTGTCTGCTCATAGCGCGGCTCGCAGGTCAGGTTGATGCCCAGTTTCTTGAACATCGACTCATCAATAGAGCTAACCAGAACCGTGGTGTGCGCAGTTGAGCCTTTAAGTTTTGGCAATTGCTGCATCGCCCTCTCCGCCAACTCATTATGAGCTGCCGACGATGAAAGGGCAATTAGAATCTCATCGGTGTGCAGGCGCGGGTTGCTGCTGCCCAGATATTCGGTTTTGAGGGTCTGGATTGGCTCGATGGCCAGGCGCGACACAAGGTTGAACGACTGATCAATGTGACCGAGCTCCTTTAAAGCGTTGAGCAGGGCTGCCGACAAAGGGCCAAGAAGGTCGGTTGTCTTGCCCGTAACAACCGTACCATCGGGCAGTTCAATGGCAGCAGCCGGTCGGCCTTCGGTCATCTCCGACTTCCGCATTGCAGCCTCAACCACCTTGTAATCAGTCACTTTAACATGTGCTTGCTGCATCAGCATCTCAAGTTTCTCAAGACTGTCCTTGCTTTCTCCATAGCGCTTTTTGTCGCATAAGCACTTATAATATCGGCGGATGATTTCCTGTTTCGAAGCCTCACGGCACACATCATCATCGATAATGCAGTTACCAGCCATATTCACCCCCATATCGGTGGGACTCTTGTACGGGCTTTCGCCATAAATCATTTCAAATGTGGCATTTAACACCGAAAAAGCCTCAACATCGCGGTTGTAGTTCACTGCCGAAACGCCGTAAGCGTCAAGGTGGAATGAGTCGATGATGTTGACATCATTCAAATCGGCTGTTGCGGCCTCGTAAGCCAGATTGACAGGATGTTTCAAAGGAATATTCCAGATTGGGAAAGTCTCGAATTTGGCATACCCCGCATTGATTCCGCGCTTGTGCTCGTGATAGAGCTGCGACAGACACACAGCCAATTTGCCACTACCTGGTCCGGGGGCAGTCACCACAATCAGTGGGCGCGATGTCTCGATATACTGATTCTTTCCATATCCGTTGTCCGAAACGATGAATTCAACATTATTCGGGTAGCCATCGATTTTGTAATGACGGTACGATGGAATGCCCAACTCCTTCAGTCTCCGCTCAAACCTGACAGCCGTTGGCTGGTTGTGGAATTTGGTCAGGCAGACGCTGCCAACAAACAAGCCTACGCTCTGAAACTCATCAATCAGACGAAGTACATCCTCATCGTAAGTGATACCATAGTCAGCGCGGATTTTGTTCGACTCGATATCTTCAGCGTTGATGGCGACAACAATCTCAATTTTATCCTTGAGTTTCAACAACATTTGCATTTTTGAATCGGGATGGAATCCTGGCAGCACGCGCGATGCATGATAGTCGTCGAACAGTTTTCCGCCGATTTCCAGATAAAGCTTGTTGCCAAATTTAGCTATCCGCTCCTCAATATGCGATGACTGCATACTTATGTACTTGTCGTTGTCGAATCCAATCTTTACGCTCATAATCAATTATTTTCGATTACAAATATGTGGGCAAAATTCCCAAATACGATTCTACAAAATTAAGGCATATTCGGGAAAAACCGTCTATTTACCGACTTCATTTTTTGCGTATCGAGGCTTATAAGTGATTCCGCAAAAAAATCCCCGCCAGCAAGAACCAGCAGGGATTGACTTTTAGATTAACCAAAGTTTATTCAACAACAATAAATTCGGTGCGGCGGTTCCGCTCACGGTTCTCCTTGTCAATAGGTTCCGACGAACCTTTGCCTTCCGTTTGAATGCGGTCGGCGGCAATGCCAAGTGAAATAAGATAATCGGCAGCAACCTTTGCCCTCTCCTCCGACAACTTCTGATTGAAAGCCGCCGTACCATCGGATGATGCATGGCCGACTATGCGCAGCTTCACACTCGGATGTTTCTCGAGCATTGCAGCCAAATCTTTGAGAACAAGCTTTGAAGACTCTGTCAGAGTGGCTTTAGCCGCCTCAAACTGAGCCGCATTGAAATCCTTTTGTATGGCCTCAACAGTGTCGGCTGCAGTCACAGTGTCAGCCGCAACAGGCTCAACCACCTGGGCAGGTTCTGCAGCTGCAGGCTGTTGTTGACGCGTGCATCCACAACCGCGCATCAGCAAGATTATCAATATTATAATCAGCAGCAGAATTAACAACCAAAGCCACCAGAGTTTTTTCTTCTTTTCTTCTTTTTTCTCCTCTTCCGCCTTTGGTTCATCAGTTTTAGGTTCCGATTGTGTTTCGGCAACCAGAGGTGCGGCCGCCACCTCAGAGTCAGGATCATATTCGAGCGTGAATCCTCCTTTTTGGAAACCTTCAATCGGCTTGCACTCCACCACTTCAATATTATATTGCTTAACCCAATCAACAAGTTTGTCGAAATCCTCTTTCTGCCAGAGCTGCTGCATGGCAACTTTCTGACCATCCTTCAGAGTCAGCAACTCGTCTTCCTTCTCAAAGAAGAACATTTCATAAGTCGATTTGCCCTCGGTTGTCACAAACTTGCTTGCGTCATTGACGTCAACAAAAATGGTGTCGCAACGGTTGGCCGAATTTAAATCGCCGGGGAACGCTTTATTCAGTTCCTCAAGTGTAACATCTGGATTGATAACAAGATAGGCATTGGCGATGCCCAACGCGGTTCGGCTTTGAGCCTTTCCGTAAACTTTAACTTTATTAGGCATAATTGTATGGTTTAGTGTATGTTAAAATAAAATCATCGCCAATTGTTCAAAAGTCTCACTCCTGTAAAGCCCCCACCGATTGCAGCCGCATGAAACCGTTCCCCCTCAAACGTCTGACAATCATGCAATAAACTTACATTTTTTTTGCGATAAAAGCAACTTGGATTTTTGCTGATTTGCAGCATAAAAGAGTATGACCAAGCACACATTTTTCAACAAACATTTGGCTTACAACCTGTTCGCGCACATCCAATAGTGCGAATAAAATGCCATGTCCCTACCCCTTTCTCTGACGAAAATTTTCAATCTTTGCGTTATGACCGACATTGAGACATATCGCGACTTTTGTCTTTCGCTTGGCGCCGATGTGGTGGAGAAGATGCCGTTTGCGGCTTTTCCGCACGGCGCGAGCGTGCTGGTGTTTTACGTCCGTGGCCATATGTTTGCCTTTTTCGATTGCGACAATTACGGCATTGTCACGCTCAAGTGCCAGCCCGACCGCATCGGGGAACTCAAAGCCCGCTACGACAGCGTTGGCCGCCCGTTCAACCTTTCGCCCAAACACTGGATTGGCGTTGATGCCCGCACCGCCCCCGCCGACCTGCTTCGCGAACTCACCCGAAACTCGTATCTGATTGTGCGGGGAAAGTACAAGGAGTAATTGCTGCAAGGTAGCATTGTGAATCCGCACAAGCACTTTGGGCGTTATCTCAAATGCGGACTAATGTATGGCTAAAACCGAAAAAGTTTTAATTTTGATTTCTCAAAGCACATTAATTCTTTAAACGTCTGAAAATGATTTTTTTGAAAAAAGCTTCACTTGTATTGTTGATATGCGCCTGTTGCTTCGGATGCACAAACAACAAACAATCGGAATTAAGGGTTACCGATTCTGTTGCAACTGATACAATTCAAAATGTTAATAACGATGCGATAGAAGAAGCGACAGAAGAAGATTCAATCCAAGTTAATGTGGGCATTCGTGCGGTGCGGAATGAAGATTTGCGTTTTGTAGCGGGGTATCCAGATCCAGATTATAATTATGATTATGACCCTGACTATGTGAACGTGTCAGGAATATTGCGAATTGATGGTGATTCGCTGATTGAAGAATCAGTCTTGAGTGATTCAGCGCACATACTAATATACATTCGTCAATATCCCGAATATGAAAGACTCTTTGCATTATCATGCGAACGCAATAAAAGACACCACCAATTATTGTCGGAAACAGCCGCGTCAAAACTATATGTAGTCAACACAAAAACTCTTGAAAAACACATTATTGACATTCCATTCTCGATAAGAGAAAATGGAATTGAATACGAAATCGTGCCTATTGGAACGCAAATAGTATTCATGAATGGAATTTTGAATCTGATTTTCAAATGTTCCAATTACGAAAAGAAACTTAGACTATACTATTCTATGAATACCGCAAATGGCAAATTCGAAAAAGTGGAGCCAGATATTTATCGTAACGTAATAGTGAACAATGATAGGTTGCTATTCCGCACGGTTGATGATGGTATGGTTATGAAAGGTGACACGGTATTGAATGCTTTGCGTATAGCAACCCCCAAATACTATGGAAACCCAATATTTACGGACAATCTTCCACCAGGCATCAAAATCGACCCGAAAACTGCAGCATGGGCAGGCGGTGGCTTATGCCTAAACACGGATGATATTATGATACTCTATTTCTACGAAAAAGAAATTGATGATTCTGAAATGCTTGTTCGTAAATTTTGGATTTGGAACAAAAAAACAAAGAAATGGGGTACAATGAGTATAAAAACAGATGATGCTGCATTTGAGTATCACGATGGGTATATTATGGGAAATTTCAACGTCTCTACGGATGATGCTAAGATTTTAACTCGCAGAAATTATGCCTATTGGACCAAGCCAATGACAAAATACGGACCTTATTATGCACCAGGCTGGAATTATAAAAGTGAGTGGCAAACACAAGCACCATATTCCGAAGGAGATCTGTTCCTTTATCACGTGGATAGTCAGAATATGATTCAATGGAACACAGGACATGGTGATAGTGAGATTCTTATGCTGAAAGATGAAACGGTATACTATCGTGTGTATGATAAGATATTTAAGGCACCAATTATCAATCACAAGGAATTAGGAAAGCCAGAATTGGTTATTCAAAATGCTTTGGTTGGAGATGTGCATTGGATGTTTCAAATAGGCAATTAACGTCAATTCATTCAATCATTTTCCCGATAGTTATCGGGGCTGCGTTCAAAAAAAACTGTGTAATCAGTGTTTGCTGTTCAAGAATGCCTATAAAAAGTGTGGGCTTTTTATCAAAAATACCGCTTTTTCACTCACATTTTTGATGATTTGCCCATAACTTTTTGCTCATATCTCATAATTTATTGCTTTTTTTGTAGAAAAAATGTGTGGTATGAAGAAATCAAAAATGATTGGACGCGAGCGCGAGATGATTGAACTTCAGCGCAGTATGGATTCCGACAGGTCGGAATTTGTGATTGTTTATGGGCGGCGTCGTGTTGGAAAAACCTATTTGGTGGATAATTTCTTTAAATATGAGTATGATTTTTCATATGTCGGTGGGCATCATCTTTCCAAACCAAAACAATTGCGAAACTTTGCCAAGGCCTTAAAAAAGTACGCGCACCTTCATCTTCAGCCAAAATTCTCGAGTTGGGACGACGCGTTCGACGCTTTGGAGGAGTACATCGAGGGGGTGCCAGCGGCCAAACGCAAGGTGATTTTCATTGATGAGATGCCGTGGATTGACACACCGCAATCGGAGTTTGTTGAGGCGTTGGAGACTTTCTGGAATGGTTGGGCTGCTCGCCGTAGCGACATTGTATTTGTGGCCAGCGGCTCATCGACATCGTGGATGATGGACAAACTAGTTGAAAATCAAGGAGGTCTTCACGGACGTATCACTAACAACATCTATGTCCGCCCGTTCACTCTGCACGAGGTGGAGTTGTATATGAAAAGCCGTGGAGCAGCGTGGGACCGTTATCAGTTGCTTCAAACTTATATGATAATCGGAGGTATTCCGTTTTATTACAGTCTGTTAGATATAAAAGAGAGTCTTGTTCAGAATATCGACCGACTGTTTTTTCGCAAGAATGGTGAGTTGAGGACAGAGTTCGACGAGTTGTATAGCGCCCTGTTTGCCAACACCGACAAATATACGAGTGTGGTTAAACTATTGAATAACACACGTGAAGGAATGACTCGCGAAGAAATTGAGAAGGCCACAGGAATAGACAAATCCGCTTTGACGCCCGTGCTTCGAAATCTGGAACGCAGCGATTTTGTGCTTCGTTACTCACAGTTCGGCAACAAGACAAAGGGCGCCATCTACCGTTTGGTCGATTTCTATTCGATGTTCTATTTCAAGTTTATAGACGGATTCAACGCGCAGGACGAAGAGTGGTGGAGCCATAATTTTCAATCGGCTGCTGTTGAAACTTGGCAGGGATTATCGTTCGAGCAGGTCTGCTATATGCATCTGGCGCAGATAAAGCGGAAATTGGGCATTTCGGGTATTTCAACAGCGGCATCGTCGTGGCGGTATATCCCACCCAGGGCAAGTGATGGCCGTAAGACCGAAAAAGGAACACAAATTGACCTGCTGATAGACCGCGGTGACAGGGTTATCAACCTTTGTGAGATGAAATTTTCGACAAAACCATACAGAATCACCGACAGTTACGAGCAAACTCTGCGCAACAGAATGAGCATATTCCAAGAGAAAACAAAGACCGCTAAGACCTTGGTTTATACGTTCGTTACGACATTGGGCGTGGCCGATGGGTTGCATCGCGGAATAGTCAACAGTGAAGTAACAATGAAAGACTTGTTTGAATAAAAAGTGTGGGCTTTTTATCAAAAATCCCGCATTTTTACTCACATTTTTGATGATTTCCCCACAACTTTTTACAAGTAAGCCTGCATTGATTAGTTGCTAAATTATTGTTGTTGATGTAGATGGCGTTTCTGCTGATTAAAATGAAACGCTGTTACAAATATTGGTTTTTTCCTTATAAAGGAGAATCCCGCTTAAATCCCTTACGTCATCTGCGTTCAAAAAACTCTTCGGTTCATAAACCGAAATAATTACAAATATTTTCGGTTTATAAGCCGAATTTAACGACGGTACGCCATTGTTGTCCCCCAATAATATTTTAAATACCCCAAAAGTGCGCAATCGTTTGCGCGGCATTCTGCCAAAATGCGGAATCGTTACCCCGTCTGCTTTATATATTTTATTGATTATTAATAATATAATATATATAATTTATTCGAGGGCCACTTTTTAAAATTTCCCCGAAATTCTTTGTCCGATTCATTTCAACCGCCTACAATTGCAGTGTGTTTGGCGCGCGAACACGTTGATAATTAATAATTTAATAAAATTAATTAATATGAAACGTAATGAATTAATATCACCTTTTATGCAAGGAGCATTTTCGGAGCCAGTTTTGCACAAATTAGTATTGAGCAAGATAGATTTTGAACTCTCTGACGAAATATGGTGCTATATTAACGAAGGGTTCGGGCATTTTTGGGATGTTGAAGTTGGTATTGGCAACGACTTTTATTTTGATGAAGCTTGCCAATCAATACAAAAACACCTTGATTCTGTGGGTGTTTTGTTTCCGTCAGAGAAGTTGGCGACAATCTTGGATATAATGTTCGACTTCATCGAGCAGATTCCAGGCGCTTTTTTGGATGACGATGCCGTGTTGGTTCCCGAAAACAAGAACATCAATGAATTTTGCGGATGCTATAGTGATTTTGAATCCAGCGAAACGCTTCCCGCCATTACCGATAATGACACCAATATTGTATTCATATCCAAATGGTTAAAGGATGAATTGCCTTCGTTTTTCGACCGTTTTACAACTCTGATGGACGAGATGGGGATTCAGTGGAGTTTGCTGAAAGCCACCCGCGACATTTGGGCTCGCGACTATATGCCTGTCCAACTTTCTGAAAAAGAGTTTGTTAAATACAAATATTCGCCAAACTATCTGCACGGCGACAAAGAACACACAACCGACTGCGAAGAAGCCTGCAAAGCCTTGGGTATCAATTATCGGGAAACCGATTTGATAATCGATGGCGGAAACATCACACCTTGCGGCGACTATTTTGTGATGACCAGCAAGGTATTCACCGAAAACGGGAAACTGAAAGGCAATTGGCGTTTTAAATTATTGTTGGAAAAAGAGTTGGGGCGGAATGTCATAATCATTCCCTGGCATCAGATTGGCAGTCCCGACGACCCGAAAACCGATGTTTACGGCCATTCCGACGGCTTTGTCAAATGGTGCGGCGGAAACAAAGTTCTGATGTCGAACCATCGGGACACAGATGCGAAAGAAGCCGCCGCAATGCGCCAAATTCTGGAATCGTACGGTTTTGAAGTCACCGAAATGCTGTTCGATGTCGAGAACCCGAATCCCGACTGGAACTGGGCCTACATCAACTTCCTTCAGGTTGGAAATAAGATAATTATGCCGTCGTTTGGAATTGCCGAAGACCGTCAGGCGCTGGAATACGTGAAAAATGCCTTCCCCGATTGCGATGTCCGCCAAATCCGTATGCGCGACATTGCTGAAAAGGGCGGGGCGCTGCATTGCATTACGTGGAATATCAAATTCGGAAAGCGGAAAACCGAAATAAGACATTCGGGCTTAAATTACGATGAACTGAAACCGCTGGCAGAGCAAGGCGATGCGGAAGCGCAACTTAAACTCGCGCAATGCTTTGACGAAGGCAGAACCATTGAAAAAGACTATGCGAAAGCTGTTGAATGGTGCACAAAAGCGGCAGAGCAGGGATATGCGGGTGCGCAAAACAATCTTGGTACTTGCTATTATAGGGGCGAAGGGGTTGAAAAAGACTATGCGAAAGCTGTTGAATGGTATGTCAAAGCCGCAGAACAGGGCGAATCGGGTGCGCAATACAATCTTGGCACTTGTTATTATCGGGGCGATGGTGTTGAAAAAGATTACGTGAAAGCTTTGAAATGGTTCAGGAAAGCCGCCGAGCAAGGTGATTCTCTGGCACTAAACGACATTGGTATTTGTTATGAAAACGGATATGGTGTTGAAAAGGACATAAACAAAGCCGTTGAGTGCTACGCAAGGGCCGCCGAACAAGGATGCGCCACGGCCCAAAACAATCTCGGCCTTTGTCGCATATTCGGACAAGGTGTTGAAACTGACTACAAAAAAGCCGTTGAATGGTTCACCAAAGCTGCCGAACAAAACAATTGCTGGGGACAATACAATCTTGCCGTTTCTTATGAAAAAGGTGATGGCGTTGATAAAAACTACGCTAAAGCAGTGGAATGGTGCACCAGAGCGGCAATGCAGGGTTTGGCAGATGCACAAAACACTCTTGGCGGTTATTTCGAATTTGGTGATGGCGTCGAGAAAAACATTGCAAAGGCCGTGGAATGGTACACAAAGGCCGCACAGCAAGGAAATGCCAAAGCACAATACCATCTTGCCAAACTTTACAAAGAAGGCAAAGGCGTTGAAAATGATGACATAAAAGCCGCTAAATGGTTTACTAAAGCCGCAAAACAGGGGTGTGCGGAAGCACAAAACTCACTTGCAATTTGTTATGAACTTGGCGAAGGGGTTGAAAAAGACCGCCGAAAAGCCGTAGTGTGGTTTATAAAAGCCGCAGAGCAAGGCAGTCGGAATGCGCGGCATAATCTTTCAGTGTGTTGCAATGGCGGGTTCGACATTGGTGCGGACATCACAAAAGTCCTTGATTGGTACACGAAAATGGCCGCGCAGGGCGACCTGGAAGCAATGAAAATTCTTGGTGTTGCATACAAATACGGCGAAGGTGTGAAGAAGGATATTGCGAAAGCCGTTGAATGGCTAACCAAAGCCGCCGAGCAAGGCTACGCGCCAGCGCAAAACGCTCTCGGCTTCTGCTACGAGTTTGGCGACGGCGTTGAGAAAGACTTGAAAAAAGCCATTGAATGGTACACCAAAGCCGCCGAGCAGGGCGATGCAAGAGCACAGAACAATCTGGCATTGTGCCTTAAGGAATTGGAAGGGAAAAAGTAGAACATTAAAAAATAGACGTATGGAAAACAATTTTGAAAATCAAGGCTTTTCATATTCTGGGTTGCCGATTGACGACCTGAAATATTTAGCGCAGCAAGGCGACCCTGCGGCACAACATAAACTGGCAAAATGCTATGAAAAAGGCCGTGGCGTTGAGAAAAGAATATCCAAAGCCATATACTGGTACACACAAGCCGCACAGCAAGGCTTTGCAAAAGCACAAAACTCGCTTGGTGTTTGCTATATAAAAGGGAAAGGCATAAAAGAAAGTCGCACAAACGCCGTGAATTTGTTCGTAAAAGCAGCGGAACAAGGGCTGCTGTGCGCACAATGTAACCTTGGCGAGTGTTATATGAAAGGAATAGGCACAAAGAAAGACCTTGTGAAAGCCATTGAATGGTACACTAAAGCCGCTGAGCAGGGCGATGCAAGAGCGCAGAACAATCTGGCATTGTGCCTTAAGAAATTGGAAGAGCAAAATTAATCTGATTATTATGCTTTTATTTGTATTATTGTGTATGTCTAATTTTAAAAATGAATGATTATGGGTAAATTATTTGATGCATTAACAAATTTTGTTAAAGATGTTGATAGCAATATTGAAGTTGAAAAACTCGAAGAGAAATTTAATGAATTGGCACGCGTATTTCTTTATGGTGGCTATATTAAAGTACGCAATGATTACAGAGTTTATATCCGAACTGTGGAGTTTTATTTTCATAGTGAGAAAGACGGTATTCACGACCCAATAGTATACCATAGAAACAATAGGTATATTGAAGGAGAAGTTCCTTATTTCCCTACGATGTTTCTTCACGCTCACGCATCTGGATTTGACATCACTTTTGAAAAAGAAGGGAAATATAGAGCATCTGCACTCATTCGTTCATATGTAGTAAAAGAAGCAAAAGATAATGATGCGAAATATTTGATATGGGATAAAGAAAAAGAAATGTTTGTGAAATCAGAAAAATATGGATATAACACACAATCCACATATCTATATACTTTGTTAAATGGTTTTCCTATTTGTGTAGTTGATAAAGATAATATGATAACGTGGGTTGATGATTTTCAAGGAAAACAAATGAAGGATTGTAAAGTGAAACCAAATCCGCGACAAAATGTTCCTTTATTTCGGACAGAGAATGGTAAATTCGAAAAAGTCACCAAAGAATACTATGAGAATCACATAGATGAATTTCGAGAGAAAATAGTAGAGCCAAAATTTCTTACGTACGATAAAATCAAGTATCTACAAGATTACAGATTATGGCAATTTGAAAGAGATAATTAATCTGCGTTCAAAAAACTCTGTGTTATCAGTGTCATCTGTGCGATAATACCCACAAAAAAAGCCGTCCAAATCGGGCGGCTTTTTCATTGCTATTTAAACACTGATTAAATGTTCTTTCCGTGCTCGAGCAGCAGAGTGTGAGTCGGCTGGTCGCAAACTTCGCTTGGACCGAAGTATTGGATTGGGCCTGGGTAAACGAAATCGGTGTTGATGGCCCACTCGTCGCGTTTCGAAGCGAAATACTTGAACGGACCGCCGTCCAGTTTCACAAGAGCCTTCTGGATAACAGGTTTCATCTTGCCGTTGCGTTTTTCCATATTCATCATTGCGGTGATAGGAATACCGCCCGAAATCCATTTGTCAGCAGGCTCGGTGGTGTTGCGAACCGACGACATATAGCCAGTCTTGCCAGCGCCAATCAGCATCGAAGCCGTGTAGCCCAGCGAGTAGCAGTAGTCAGCGTCGAAGTTCGACGGAGCGGCGCAGCGGCCTTCGTAGCCGAAGAAGTGGTGCTGTGTGGCGAATTTGCCAACAAACTTGCCCGATTTCTTCCACTCGGCCAGTTTCTTGCCAACCATTTCGGCAAGCAGTTGCTCGGTCTCGATGAGCGACACCTGAACGTTTCCGTGCGGGTCGCGCTCAAGAGCCAGCTGACGCGAAACGGCCACAGGCAGGCTCTCGAAGATGGCGGCGTTCTCTTTCGACAGATGCTTAACCACATAGTCGATTTTCTGGTCGTCGGCAACCTTGTCAAACTCGGCCTGGTTGGCGGCCAGCATATCGTTCAACTCTGAAATCAGTTTCTTGATGGCAGGAATAAACTCGATAAGTCCTTCAGGAACAAGCACAATACCGAAGTTCAGACCTTTGGCGGCACGGTTGGCAACCGCTTGCGCGATGTAGGTCACAATGTCGTCGAGTGACTGGTTCTTAGCCTCAACCTCTTCGCCGATGAGCGTGATGTTCGGCTGAGTCTTCAGTGCGCACTCAAGCGTCACGTGACTTGCCGAGCGGCCCATAAGTTTAATGAAGTGCCAGTATTTCTTTGCCGAGTTGGCGTCGCGCTGAATGTTACCGATAACTTCAGCGTAAACCTTTGTGGCAGTGTCAAATCCGAAAGAAGTCTCAATCATTTCGTTCTTCAGGTCGCCGTCGATGGTCTTCGGGCAGCCGATAACCTGAATGCCGCATTTCTTTTGCAGATAATATTCGGCCAGAACGCAGGCGTTGGTGTTCGAGTCGTCGCCACCGATGATAACGATAGCCTTGATACCCAGTTTGTTGCAGATTTCAATGCCTTTGTCGAACTGCTCAACTTCCTCAAGTTTTGTACGGCCCGAGCCAATAATGTCGAAGCCGCCAGTGTTGCGGTACTCGTCGATGATGTCGGCAGTCAGTTCAACATATTTGTGGTCAACCAAGCCCGAAGGACCGCCCAGGAAACCGTAGAGTTTGCTGTTGGGGTTCATTTTCTTCAAGCCGTCAAACAAGCCAGAGATGACATTGTGTCCGCCCGGTGCCTGTCCGCCCGAAAGGATAACGCCCACATTCACAGCGTCATACTTCTTTGCCTCGCCGGCAACGAATTGGATAGTCGGCATTCCGTAGGTGTTCGGGAAAAGTTTTTTGATGTCGGCCTGATCGGCAACCGATTGAGTTGCAGCGCCTTCGCTCAGCACGACATTACCTTTAAGGGCAGCCGGCAACTTTGGCTGATAGGCGGCCCTTGCAATCTGTAATGGACTCTTTTTCATTATGATACGTTTTAAGAATATATTTCACATTTTCTGCGCAAATGTATCATTTATCATCAATTATCGGAATTGAATAATGAACAATTTGTGAGGCCCGGTTCATTATCTTTTTCAATGAGCAATTTTACACGCCCAACCCTTCCAATTCCATCGTCAGCCGTTCCCAATTGTTCAGTTCGTCGGCAAGTTGCTTCTTGGCGGCTTCATATTTCTCAAAGAATTCGGTGGTGGCGTTTTCGGGGTGGTTGGCTAGTTGGTTGTCCATTTCGGCAATGGCGGCCTCATACTCCACAATCAGCGCCTCGCTATCCTCAACCGCTTTCTTGGCCTTGCGCTGACGGCGCTCCTGCTCCTTCTGCTCCTCGTAACTCAGCTTGCTTTGCGTTGCAACTGGCTGAGCCTTAGTTTTTTGCTCATCAGCCTTTGGATTTTTTGCCAATGCGGGCGTTTCGCTCTTCTGCCCCATCTCAAACTGCCGCATGTTCTCGAGTTTCTTATGGTACAAGAAATCGCCGATGCCGCCCAAGTGCTGCTTAATCTTCTGATGGCGGAACTCATAAACAATGTTCACCATTCCGTCGAGAAAATCGCGGTCGTGCGAGACCACAATCAGAGTACCATCATAGTTGATAAGTGCCTGTTTCAGAATATCTTTCGAGCGCATGTCAAGGTGGTTGGTGGGCTCGTCGAGCACAAGCAGATTGGCAGGTTCGAGCAGCAGTTTGGCCATCGACAGACGCGCCTTCTCGCCACCGCTCAAAATGCTGACTTTCTTGTCGATATCCTCACCGCGAAACAGAAATGACGCCAAAATGTCGCGGATTTTCGTACGGATTTCGCCTTTGGCAATCTCGTCAATCGTCTGAAAAACGGTTTTGTTATCGTCGAGCATTTCGCTCTGATTCTGTGCATAATAGCCAATCTTCACGTTATGGCCGATTTTCACCACGCCGTCGCACGGATGGATGCCAAGAATCACCTTCGCCATGGTGGTTTTGCCCTCGCCGTTGCGGCCCACAAAAGCCACTTTCTGTCCGCGTTCTAGCGTGAAATCGATGTCGTTGAGCACCACCTTGTCCCCAAAACGCTTGGTCATCGCCTTGGTTTCGACCACCACCTGCCCCGAGTGCGGCGCGGGCGGAAAACGGAAGTGCATGGCCGAGTTGTCGAACTCATCAACTTCAATGCGCTCAACCTTCTCGAGTTGCTTGATGCGCGACTGCACCTGCACGGCTTTGGTGGCCTTGTATCGGAACCGCTCGATGAATTTTTCGGTGTCCTCAATCATCTTCTGCTGATTCTCAAAAGCGGCCATCTGCTGCGCGAGTTGTTCCTGACGTTGCACAACATATTGTGAATAAGGCACTTTGAAGTCGTAAATCTTGCCAAGCGAAATCTCGATGGTGCGGTTGGTCAGATTGTCGAGAAAGGCGCGGTCGTGCGATACAACAATCACGGCGCCCTCGTAGGTTTTCAGCATATCCTCGAACCACTGAACCGACTCAATATCAAGGTGATTGGTGGGCTCGTCGAGCAAAAGCACATCGGGGTGCTGCAAAATGACTTTCGCCAACTCGATACGCATACGCCAACCGCCACTGAACTCAGCCGTCGGACGCTCAAAATCAGTGCGTTCGAATCCCAAACCGAGTAGAGTGCTCTCAATCTCGCCATCGATATTATGGCCGCTCAGCAGATGGAAACGGTCGTTTTTCTCAGTAAGACGGTTAATCAGCGCCATGTATTCATCCGACTCATAATCAGTGCGTTCGGCCAATTGGCTGTTCAGTTGGGCAATCTCTTTCTCGAGCGCCTTCACTTCAACAAAGGCACTCTGCGCCTCGGCATAAACCGAGCGCGTGTCCTGAACCGACAGGTGTTGCGGCAAATAACCGATTGTCAAGCCTTTAGGAATTGACACCTGGCCGTTGTCGTATGGCTGACGGCCGCAAAGCACTTTGAGCAAAGTGGATTTTCCCGCGCCGTTCTTGCCCGTCAAGCCAATGCGGTCACGCGGATTGACCAAAAAACTGATATTATTGAACAACGGCACGCCCGAAAACTCCACCGTCAGGTTGCTTACTGAAATCATAGTCTGCTTTTTTGAGCCGCAAAGGTAGGCTTTTTTCAGACAGCCAAAATCAACTGTTTCGGCAGAAATTGATTATCTGTGACGGGCAACAAAAAAGGTCTTCCTTACAGAAGACCTTTCAAAACCAATAACCAACTAACCCTATGAAAACTATATTCATGTGACTTCTAAAACGCGATTTAGCCTTTTTTGTTCAACAGATTTCACAACAAGTAATCACAAACAAACATGAACGTAATCATAAAAATCTATTTATTAGAACATAAAAAAAACTATCAAAGGACAAGAAAAACTATTCAACACAACCGTAATCAAGACGTATAAAAGAATATAGAATAAAAATAGAATTGACAACGTGGATTAGAATAATATTGCTTACTATCGTTCTCGGCCTGACATCGGCAACAGCAATGGCTCAAGACAGCGAGGATGCCTTCAGCCGCCAGCTTGACAGTTTGCTGACTCTTGCAAATACGCTCGACGACGAAGACAGTCTTCTGACTGTTTTGCACACCATAAGCATGACCCACAACAATGTGGATTCAGTTGAGAAATATTCGAAACGCGAATTGGAATTGGCTAAAAAATCCGGCGCCCCACAAATGGCCGCATCGGCATACATGGCTTTAGGCTGGTGCTACTACAACAGATACAATTACGACACCGCCAACACATTTTATTTCAAGGCGATAGACATTTGCGACTCAATTGGTGACAAAAAATCACTGGCAAAATGCTACCACAACTTAGCCAACTCGATGGCCATGATGTCGCACTACAACGAGTCGGACGATTACGACCGTCTGGCATTGAAACTTTTTGTGGAGCTGAACGACTCGGCATACATCAGCTACATCTACCGCTCGCTGGGGCAGACATGCATCGATTTCTACCGATTCAAAATGGCGAAGGAACATCTGCTCAAAGCTCTTGAAATCGACATAAAACAAGACAATAAGGCCGGAATGGCCGATGACTACATGCACATTGGCACTGCCGAGCTGCGCGAATTTTGCGACAAGCAAACCGACAGTCTGATTATCATGGCCAAAAACCACACTGTTCTGGCTTATTCATTGCTGAACTCAACCAACAATGAGCTTGTTCTGATGATTGTGTGCCAAAATTTGATGGACATATACTTCAAATACGCTCTCACCAAGGAATATCCTGAAAGACAAACCCTTATCGACAGCAGCAAATACTTTTTCCAGCAAGGATTCGCGCTTGCCGAGAAAAATGGTTACTTGGACGACTCGCATGATTTTAAGATGATGAAGGCGCGATACTGCATCGAGGAAAAGGATTACAACCATGCTTACAGAATTTTGAATCGCGCCGACAAAGAATTCCAAGACGACTCGGCATACATCGATTTCCGAATAGAATTATATGACGTGTTTGCCGAATACTACAGCGCCATCGGGCAATATAAGAAAGCCTTTGAGTATCAAAGCAAAGCGAAGAATCTGAAAAAAGAGAATTTCAATATCGGATACACACTGCAAGCGGGCCAGTCGAATGTGCAGGATGAGTTTGACCGTATGCGACAAGACCAGGAAATAAAAAGCGAGCAGCTCAAAATAATGAGCAAGGAGCAGAAATTCCGTCAGACTATAACCAACATATCGTCGGGGGCGGCTCTTGTCATTCTGACTATATTTATCACCATGTCGTACAACGGAATGAAGCGAAAACGCCGCCTTGGAGGAATGCTCGAACGCCACAACAAATACATCAAAAAACAGCGCGACGAGTTGTCGGCCACCAACAATCAGATAAAAGCTAGCATCAGCTATGCACAGAGAATACAATACTCAATGATGCCGGACAAGAGCGAAATAACGAACCTGTTTGGCGACACTCTGGTGATGTGGCAGCCACTCAACACTGTTTCAGGCGATTTCTACTGGGCCACAAAAATTGGGAACAAGAAACTCCTTGCTGTTGTCGACTGCACTGGACACGGCGTTCCTGGCGCTCTGATGAGCATGCTCGGAATGTCAACATTGAGCGATATTGTGAACTCATTGCGCTTCCGCAATGCCGAACCTGTGGCATCGGAAATTCTTGACCATATGCGCAGCAGGGTTATTGAATCGCTCCACCAGGCCGAACGTAACACAATGGCGCTCGACGGCATGGATATGGCTCTGTGCATCCTCGACGAAGAAAAAATGACCATGCAGTTTGCAGGTGCCTTTCGCCCGCTCGTCATTATCCGCAACGGAAAAACAATTCTGCACAAAGGAGATAAAATGCCTGTCAGTCTTTTGTCGATTGATGACAAACCATTCCACAACAATGTGATTGAAATGCAGCATGGCGACACTGTTTATCTCTTCTCCGACGGCATTCAGGACCAGCTTGGATACAACGACAAAGGTAAGGTGGGGAAATTCTCAACCCGCCGATTCCTCAACATTCTTGAGCGAACATCAAAAAAATCGTTCGACGAGCAATACCGCATTATTGAAGATGCACTGGAGGACTGGCGCTCATCGCAAATCGAGAAGCCGTTTACACAAACTGACGATATAATTCTTGTCGGATTCAGAATTTAAAGGTTAACAAATCATGCCACGACTGAAAATCACCATATTATTAATTCTCACCCTAACATGTCTGTCAAGGTCGACGGCCAGCGCGCAGCATACTACGAGCCTCTCACATCAGCAGGTTGACAGTCTGACCGCCATAGTTACCGACATGCCCGACGACACAGTCAAAGCTTATACGCTTGCGCTGATTTGCAGCAATCACCCCAATGCCGACTCCACGCTGAAATACGCACAGGAACTATACTCATTGTCATTCAAAACAGGGCCCAAATGGCAAGCTTTGGCCTACAGGTTTGTAAGCTGGTATTACAATTTGAACAGCGATTTCGAAAGTGCAATAAAATATCTGTACAAAGCGCTAAAAATAAACGATTCGCTCAATATAAAATACGAAATGGCGATGAACTACAACGCCTTAGGCGAGAACATACTGAACCTGGGTGACTACAACACGGCCAACAAATACCTGCATAAGGCACTCGATATTCTTACAGAAATAGGCAACGAAAGACTAATTACTTACACCTATCGCGACCTCGGAGTAATCTATATCAACTTCAAACTCTACGAGCAAGCTGCCCGATACTTGAGTGAAGCCATGAAAATCGACAGCGCCAACAACAACCAGCGGCAGATTGCCTTGGATTATTATTATATAGCTGAAACGCAACTCAGCATCTATAATGAGAAAAACGACACCACGGCACTCTTTGCGGCAAAAGACCTGGCAATTAAATCCAACATATTGTTCAAGAATACCAATTCCGACTATAATGAGATTCATTCAAACCTGTGCTGCATGCAGATATACGCGGAGTTGGCTGGTATCCAAGAACAATCATCGCAACGGCGGCAACTCCTCGACAGTTGCTTGGTTTACTACAATATTGCGCGCGACCTTGCCGAGCAGCAAGGCATGCTCGACGGATTCTTTTTCCAACTTGAATTGTGCAAATCCATCTATCAGTTTAAAAGCAAGCAATATAAAGAATGCAAAAAAACTCTCATCAACCTTGAAGCAAAAGCAAAAGAAGACATAGCAAACTATGAAGGCTATCTGGTCGACATCTACAAGAATCTTACGGAGTTGCACGAAGAGATTGGCGACTACAAAAAAGCCTACGAATACCAAGAAAAAATGTCGGCTATTGAGAGACGATATTTAGACTACGAGTTCGCAGCAAATTCGATAAAGCTGAACGCGAAAGACGAATTCGAAAGCGAAATGCGCCAGAGGCAAATTGAGGAGAACAAGCTTAAACTCTCAATCGCGGAGCAGAAGAAACGGATGAGAAGCATCTCAATAATAGCATCAATCGCTCTGTTTTTACTGCTCTTGCTTGCGCTCGACATATACTGGCACTCACGCCGTCGCCAAAGCATCAACATTCAGCTCTACCGCCAGCGCGAGAACTACCGCCTGCAGCGCGACATGCTTGCCAACGCAAACATGCAAGTGACGTCGAGCATCATGTACGCCAAAGAGATACAAACAGCTATTATTCCGACTGACAAACTCATGAATTCGTTGTTCGGCGACCTCTTGATTATCTGGAAACCAATGAACATCGTATCAGGCGATTTCTACTGGGCAGCACAGTTCGGACGGCTCAAGGTACTGGCTGTGGGCGACTGCACAGGCCACGGCGTTCCTGGTGCGTTTATGAGCATGCTTGGAATCACTACCCTCAACGATATTGTTTCGGCAGTCGACCTCGAGACAACTACCGCCGCCGAGATTCTCGACAACATGAATTTCAAAATTTTCAACTCGCTGCGCAAATCGGAGCAGTTCAGCTCTAAGTTCGACGGCATGGACATTGCCATCTGCATCATCGACACTGAAAACCTGAAAATGCAGTACGCAGGAGCCTTCCGCCAGCTGGTTATCATGAGAGGCGGCGCCATGTTCGACTACAGTCCCGACCAGATGGCTGTCGGATTCAAACAATCAGTAGAACAGAAATTCACCAACAACAGTATCGACCTGCAAGATGGCGACACCATCTATCTGTATACCAATGGCATATCAAATCAGTTCAGCAACGAGGACCGCGGCACCCGTTTCTCCGATGAACGCCTCAACAAGCTGCTCCGAGCAAATTACTACAAGCCTTTTGCCGAACAAAAACTTATAATTGAAGAAGTTCTGAAAAAATGGACAACCTCGAATTTGGGAGAAGTGTGTCCGCAAACTGATGACCAAGTGCTTATTGGCATCAGAATAACCGATGCCATCAAATCGCAGTCAAACAGCTAACGTTCAACGTTTTCGAGCAAAAAATTCCTTCATCAAAGCCGAGCATTCCTCTTCCAGGACACCACCAACGACGATCGTTTTCGGATGGAAGATGCCGCTGAAATGGTGACTACCACGCTTTTCATCAACAACACCATAGACAATGCGGCTGACTTGCGCCCAAGCCAATGCTCCTGCGCACATCGGACATGGCTCAACTGTAACATACAACGTACAGTCAGTCAGATATTTGCCACCAAGATAATTTGACGCAGATGTTATGGCCTGCATCTCGGCATGAGCGGTGACATCGCTGAGCGTTTCAGTCAGATTGTAGGCGCGGGCTATTATCTGCCCATTGCAAACCACAACGGCACCAATTGGAACCTCATCTTTACCGAAAGCAATCTTTGCCTGCTCCAAAGCCTTATGCATGAAATATTTATCGTTTTTCTCGTCCATCGCAACAGATTTGTTTTGAGGTCAAAAATAACTCTTTTTGCTTAAAGGATAAGAAGGTATCATTTTGCGGATGCCTATTGGAATTTGATAAAAAAGAGTTTCAGAGAGGTATCAATTGGTTTTATTGTATAAAAAACAGCCTGCGGTGGTTTATCCGCAGGCTGACACCCAATGGGTATTTTATGAAAATAAAAGGTTTTTAATGATTAAAACTTATACGTCGCAGAAATGCTAATTGAACCATTCCTTGCAGAATAATTGTTATCACCACCTGGTTGTAAATTTGCCATACCTAAGTCATAACCAAGGCGCACGCCCAAATTATCAGTAATTTCATAGCCCGCGCCTATTCCAAATCCAAAATCAAAGCGTTTGACATCTGATTTACCAGCTTCGTTACCAAATTCGATAGAATCATCATTCTTTTCGGTTTCATCATCAAAAATCACTTTAACTATATGTTTTCCTGTCAAGCCTATACCTACATATGGCCCTGCCATCGCATAGAAATTGCCAAAATTTAGACGAGCTTGAACTGGAATTGTAGCATATACAATATTAAACTTGCTGGTCATTTCAACCCCCACACCATACGAAGTCTCTTCATTCTTCATCTTAAAACCCTTCTTTTCAAAAGTTAGACCCGTTTCTATCGCAAGCATATCGCTGAACCCATAATCAGCATATACGCCCAAATTCACTCCGGGATTAAATTTGATGTCATCAACTATTTCTCCATCAACTTTCATCTTCATTTTCGAAAAATTCAAACCCGCCTTAACTCCATACGATAATTGTGCAAACGTACTTGTGGATGATATTATCATCAAACCCATAAGGGCAAATACTATTTTTTCATTCCCAATGTTTTAAAAGCTTAAAAACCATTTAGAACCGATAGCGGACTCCTAGTGCTATGCCTCCCCAATGGAAATCAGTACCTGGAATAAGGCTGAAGCTGGGACGCACATCCACTGAAAGTTGAAGCGGAATGGCGTCGAAATTGTACTCAACACCTGCCTGGCCTGCAATGGCAACATTAAGACCGCCGTCATCATCGGCATCGCTGTCATAGAACCATAAGCCCGCACTCACGCCTGGGCCAGCAAACCAGCCAAAACCGCTACCTATTTCGCCTTTCCATTGCCAAATGCCAGAAAAACTAACGGCACCGAAATTGTCACCAAATGTCCAGCCAAAGTCGGTTTCCAAACGGTTACTTCCCATACCCCACTGGGCACTGAGTTCACCACCTAAATTGTCGCCGCCAAAAAGACGAACACCAAGGTTTTCAATTTGAGCATTCGCAGCACTTATTGCGAATGTAGCTGCGATAACAAGAATAATTCTCTTCATTTTGCTTTTTTTTTATTGTTAACAAATAATTTATGTATAACTATTTTTTAGTAAGATTTATCTGTACTGTACTCCATTTGTTTTACTATAAAAAATACAACCACATAGCACATTGCCGACAAAAGCCAAAACAGTAGCGTTGTCACACTAAATCTGAATATTTCAAGGTCAAACACATTCGCAATTGTTTTGAATACACCAACTTTGGTAACTGAATAAACAGACATTATTGCATTGAAAGTCAGATATGCCAATATTCGTAACAGACCAACAATTATGCACATAAGAGCAACGCGTTTGATAGTTGTCAAAAACATTGGGCATTAGCTATTTAACTGTAACTTTTGCGTCTTTCTTCGACGCCTTTATGTTTTGGTCTTTTTGGTATTCTGGACTGTACTTGCCTCTCGGTATATCATTGAAAATGTATTTATTACATTTACGTGCCGCCACAATATGGTCGGTTACTGCGGTCGTTATAAGAGTAGCTGCAAGGTTTACAAGCGCGCTATTAGTGCTATTTTGCTGCAAATCAAGATACAAGTCGCAAGTACGCTCAAAAAGGATTTCATTCGTGGTGGTGGATTTGACACTATATTTGATTTTAGTCTCAATACCAACGCCTTTCTTCTTCCAAACGTCTATAACAGAGAAAATAACTGCATCCGCGCCAAACACTTTAGCGAACATTGCCGCATCCTGGTCTATGAACATTTCGGCATCATAGGCGCTTTCGGCTTTCAACAATTCCATCGAGAGATGCGGTGACACAACATAATAACCGGCCTCAATCAGCGGCTGACTAATCGACGTATACAAAAGTTCTTTTGCTTCAACATTGGTAGTGTTGTTGATTGGCGGCATCACAAGAAGGGTGAGCGGTTTCTCATCATACATTTTGGGATATTGGCTTACCCTTGTATATGTTGTGCACGACGACAATGTGACACTTGCAACTGCCACAACTATGGCTATATATTTCGCTTTCATATTATTTTCCTGTTAATTGTTTAATTATGGGAGTCAAAAACTTGACGGATTCTGGATACAATTCCATCTCCTTCTTCAGCATTTCTTCGCCTTTTTCTGGAAACAAAGCGGAATACTCTGTTGAAGAAAAGATTTTTTTCTGTTTCCGCGATGCGTATTTTTCAAACGTTTCAGCCGTGCTTTCCTGCAACAAAAGAAATCCATACTCTGCACATATTCCCGGAGGCACAACTTTTCGGGTACCACCTGGGTGAGAAACCATGTCTTCGTACAAGCAAATCAATTCACAAACACTTTCGGGAGACTGCTTGTCGTAATTCTGATATGCAAGTTCCTCGTATCTCGATGTTCCCTTGTCACTACTTGGTTTTGAGCCCCAATAGTACATACGCTGCGGGGCGCACGACGTTAAAAAGGCTATCGTTGCTATAAATAATATTTTTTTCATAATTCAATAATTTTCGTTTCGGTTGCTGAGACAAATATTTCCTTTGAATAAATTACAGTTCCGTTTTTACTAACTACGACAAAATGCCGTCCTGTTCCTATCATAATTTTTTCATTGGCTGTCGCTTTAATATCACGACGAGCCTTATGCGGTTTTTGCTTTATTGTCTTTGTATCATACGCAACACCATCAATATCAACACTGATTGGGTAACTTGTGTTTGCAACAAAACAAACCGAACTCAAGTCAGCTTGACCACTGTTAACAGAGTAAACGCCAGTACGACAACTGCCGAACAAGAAGGTTAAAAGGGCTACAAACAATAATGACTTTTTCATTTCTCCATAATGTAATAGTTCAACAAATCTTCTTCTGACACTGGTGTTCCCTCGTATGTACAGAATGATATCTCGCTTTCTGGTGTATCACCCATACTTGCCGTAACTGTAAGCGAACCGACCTTTGTTCCGGGCAGTTCAACCTTGATTCCTGTTTGCGGATTGGTTACAGTTTTTCCTTTTTTATACAAGACAAACGACTGTCCGGCATCGATGCCTTGCGACGCTCCACCTGAAATGATATAGTTTCCATCATCGACCGACAAAAGGTAACCGCGCCAAGGTTTGTCCATACATTTATTTATGATATTCTCTACCAATTGTGTCAGCGCAGCCGATATGGCCTTGTCGCTCAAAGTAGCGTCGTAACCTGCCGTTCCGCCAAGTCCTAAAGTCTGTTTTGCCGATGTTTCGGCAAAACCCGAAGCTTCATCCGAGTATATTATCAAACCCGATGACGCTTCAACCAAACGGATACTCACTCCCGCCTCAACAGTCTGTGTTTTAGTTTGTGACAAAACTCTTTGGTCACCCTCGACCTTACGTCCAAACTTGGTAATCGAACCAAGAATGATGTAATCGGCACCGATTTTTTGCATACCAGATCCCGATTCCGCTATCAATTCTTCCAATCCATCGCGTTCCAACAAAATAAATTTGCCGCTTGCCGCCAATTTAGATGAGAGAATGTCCAACGCCTGCTTTCTGATGGGGTCGTTTTCTCTATCATAAAACATTCCTTTGGCATATTGGGTTTCGTTTGAGAAACGCCCGATAGCCACCTTCCTTTTCAATGATTTTTCACTTTGTCCAAACGTTGGCAATGCAACTAAAGCGGCAACAAATAAAAACAATATCCTTCTCATACCAATTCTCTCTTTCATTAGTATGACAAATATAGCCCCGCCACTAATGTCCTGATTTATAACACCGTTGCCAATGATATGACGATTTTGTATCCAATCAGATTACACTTGTTGTGCATTGTCATCTTTCGACAAATCCAGGAAAAAGTCGTGATTGAGTATTCTGGAAATGCGCTGCAGCAATCCTGTATCGATAGTCGCCTTGCTGAATATCTTATATATGTGCGGACGAGTATAGAAAAGTTGCTCAGCAAACCAAGTTACCGAGCGTCCCTGACGTTTTAGTTCTTCCTGTATCAGATTGCCAATGTGCATCTTGCAAGTACCATCGTCGGCAATCCCGAACCGAAATATTACTGATATAAAAAGAAAAGCGCGGGATTCTTACACTACTTATCCCACACTTTCAGGCCTTCGCATTGCCGTCTCACCGAGATAAGCAACGCAGAAGCCCACGCGCATATATACACACAAAGAGCCTATCGCGATTTGCGAAGGTTCATTGCCATATACATACCTATGGAACGCCTCGTTGCTACTGTCTCTGGTAATTCAAAGTTGCGAAGTTCGAAAGTGTCGAGTCAGTGCGCGTAAACGCTCTTCATATCATTTGGCATTTATTTTTTTACCAAAATGACGCACAAATTTAATGATTAATGTTTTAGATTGTGTTTTCTTTTAACACCGCATATAAAAACAACAAAAATCCATTTTTCTCATTCAATATTGTATCTTTGTGTTTGAAAAATATCGACTTACAAATAAAGAAACTCATTATCTTTACGTCTCAAAATAGTATGTTATGACAGTTTCGGCAAAAAATAGCACTTTAAGCATAGGCCAACTTCATATTTTGGAAATGCTCAACAGATGCGAAACGGAAGAGTCGCTTGACAAGTTGAAAAAAATACTTTTCGACTACTACGCGAAAGCCGCCGAAGACGAAGCGAATCGGCTTTGGGACGAAGGATTGGTTGACAGCAACAAAATTGAAGAGTGGGGTAACGAGCATTTGCGCACACCATATATCCACGCCAAATGAGACGACTCGTTATCGACACCAACTGTCTGTTGATGAGCGTGTTTCCCAAAAGTCCATATCACACGCTATGGAAAGATTTCGTTGAAGGCAAGGTGACGTGGTGCGTAACAACAGAGATTTTGTCGGAATATACAGAGATTTTGGAAAGGAAAACAACTCCGTGGTTTGCCGAATCGGTTGTTGACACCATTGTCAATAACAAAAACACCATACGGGTTTCGCCAACATTCTTCTTCAATCTGATTAAAACCGACCCCGATGACAACAAGTTTGTTGATTGCGCCATTTGCGGCAATGCCGAATATATTGTTTCTAACGATGCCCATTTTAATATTCTCGCCGAAATTGACTTTCCGAAAGTTAAGGTTGTGAGAATTGAAAACTACTCTCTAATCGGATAAAAACGCTTTCACCCTGCTTTAAAAAGCCACTCGCAAGTTCAAAATAGAAGTGCGATTTTTCAATTCAAATCCCCACCTTTGCACCGCCAAAGCGCTTGCCGCAACATCGGCTCGCTTCATCAGCAAACATCAATGGAACAACAAGATACAAACACCGCAAAACCGAAACTCTGGAACAGCAACTACATAAAGATTTGGTGCGCAAACTTTATGATTTTCTTTTCGTTTATGCTGCTGGCGCCGCTGCTGCCGCTCTATCTGAGCGAGACCTATCAAGCCGACAAGGACACCATTGGGTTTGTTTTGTCGGGCTACACGCTTACCGCGCTGTTATTCAGACCTTTTAGCGGTTTCATTGTCGATAGTTTTCCTCGCAAGCAGGTGCTTTTGGTCTGCTATTTTCTGTTTTTTGCGCTGTTTGCAGGTTATCTGGTTGCGGGCTCGCTGCTTATGTTCGCCATTGTGCGCACAATGCACGGCGCACCGTTTGGCGCCACCACCGTGGCCAACAGCACCGTGGCCATCGATGTGCTCCACCCTGACCGCCGCGCAGAAGGCATCGGCTACTACGGATTAAGCAACAATATTGCTACGGCCATCGCTCCCACTGTCGCACTCTGCATATTCCATGTCTGGCACAGTTACGATGCGCTTTTTGCTTTGTCGCTGGTTTGTTCGGGCATTGGTTTAGCCATAAATTCAACTCTAAAAATGCCTGAACGAGAACAAGTTAAACCGCAAACACCAGTCTCGCTCGACCGTTTTTTTCTGCTCAAAGGATGGATTGAGGCCATAGCGCAAGCATGCTACGCCTTCTCATACGGCGTACTATCCACATACATAGCCATTTACGGCAAGGAGGAACTGGGCATCACTGGCGGAACTGGATTGTTCTTCATGCTGCTGGCCTTGGGATTGATAATCGCCCGCATTGCTGGTAGCCGCCCGCTTCGCGAAGGCGAAGTCATTCGGAATGCATCGTTCGGAGTGCTGATTTCAATGTTCGGATACCTGTTGTTTGCCGCCGTCCACAACCAAATCGGCTATTACGGCGCGGCTTTGATTATAGGATTCGGCAACGGCCACATGTTCCCCGCCTTTCAGACAATGTTTGTCAACCTTGCGACAAACAGCCAGCGCGGAACGGCCAATGCCACTCAACTCACCTCGTGGGACATCGGCGTTGGCGCGGGTGTACTGATTGGAGGTGTTTTGGCCGAAGCAAGCGGCTATCATTCAGCATTTTGGGCAGCATGGATTGTCAATGTGGTTGGTGTTGCCATTTTGTTCTTATTCGCCCGCAAGCATTTCATTAAGAACAGATTACGGTAACCCAACAAACAAGAGCCGCAAATTCATCAACACAAAAAAAGCGCCTCATTTTGTGAGACGCTTTGTACTGGCTAACGTACGTTTATGCCTCATAATCAAGGCATACGCGCAGTTTTGTGTTTGGACGGACAACGCCATCGGCCACTGCCACATGGGCAGGATGCACGGCATAGCCTTTCAACGCATCGAAACTTTCGAGCGTCGAATCGAGCATCAGGTCGGCGTTAGATGTGGGTAAGCCATTGATATTCACTTTAATATCAATCAGCCCCGGCACCTTGCCTGCCAAGCCTTCCAAACCTTTTTTGATTTCTGCCTTTACGGCATTTTTCTGTTCAGCCGAAAGTTCATCTTTCAACTGCCAAAGAATAACGTGTTTTACCATATGTGTAGAATTATGAATGTAGATTTTAGGATAACATTTTAATTTTCAAGTACTTATACAACAAATTCACCCCTACCATCTATTCAATCACCCGATAGTTTTCGGGAGTCCACTTGTCTTTCGGTGACGGATACTCCGCTGGATGGCCGACGGCGATGACGCATAAAGGAATCTGCGTTTCGGGAATGTCCACCAAAACACGCAACCTGTCAACGCGGTCGGGATTGGGGAAAATGCCAGCCCAAACTGCGCCAAGTTCCAAAGCGTGCGCTGCAAGCAGGATGTTCTCTGTGGCGGCCGAGCAATCGTGAATCCAGAAATCGCGGCCAACACCGTCAAGCGTTTTTGTCATATCGCCGCAAACTACAATAGCGCAGGTAGCAGTTGTCAGGCGGGTATTGGGCAGCGAATCGGCAATCTGCCGCAAAAGTTGCCTGTTCTTCACCACAACAAACTTCCATGGCTGTTTGTTCACTGCCGACGGTGCCGCCATTCCTGCACGCAGCAAAGTTTCTATCTGGCTGTCAGTCAATGGTTCGTCGGTAAAAGAACGGATGCTTGTACGCGTCATAATGTTGTTGATGACAGCATTGGCTCTGCAGGCCGTCTGCTCTGCTGGTTTTGTAGTAACTATCTTTATTACAGCAAATACCAGCGCAACCGCCAAAACCACAATGATTATTGTTGATGTTTTCATTTTTGTCTAAATCAAATGTTATCAATAAGTTTTACAACAAGATAAAGCCTCAAACGGCTTCAACAAATATAATAAGGTTCTGTATTCTTTTTCAATTCCAATCGGTTTTTAAATCCTGATGACACCTATTTTGTAAAACACCTAATTTTGCGCCAAAACCATTTGTTATGTTTAAGAAGATTAACACGCTCATTGTCAAGTATATGGCCATACTAGTACTGTTGGTTGGCGTGGTGGCGCTGTTTTGCCCCGCCGCGTTCAACTGGATAAAACCCAGCGCCATCAACTATCTGCTTGGAGTGGTGATGTTTGGTATGGGACTGACGCTCAATCCGTTGGATTTCAAAATCGTGTTCAGCCGCCCGAAAGACGTGGGCATTGGCTGCCTGGCGCAGTTCACCATTATGCCGCTGCTGGCGTGGGGGCTGGCGCACATTTTCGCCCTTCCGCCCGAACTAACCATCGGCATTGTGCTGGTGGGCTGCTGCCCAGGCGGAACGGCGTCGAACGTGATAACCTATCTTGCCAAAGGCGACCTTGCGCTTTCGGTTGGTATGACCTGCGTTTCAACCATTGCCGCACCGCTCGTTACACCGCTGCTCACATGGCTGTTGGTGGGCGAAACCGTCCATGTTGATGTGCTGAATATGTTCTGGTCGATTGTGAAGGTGATTATCCTGCCCATCGGTATCGGATTCATTGTCAAGCATTTCTTTGCCGATTTCACAAAATCGGTTGTCGATTACATGCCCGCGTTCTCATCGTTGGCGATTGCTGTGATTGTTGGAACCGTGGTGGCCGCCAACTCGGCGCAACTGCTCTCAGTGGGGCCGCTGATTCTGCTGGTTGTGGCCCTGCACAACATCTGCGGATTCGCTCTCGGTTTTTGTCTGGCAAAACTGGTTGGAATGAGTCACGAAAAATGCACAGCAGTGTCGGTTGAAGTGGGAATGCAAAACTCGGGGCTTGCCTGCTCGCTCGCGCAGACACATTTTGCCGCAATGCCGTTTGCAGCCGTGCCTGGCGCCATCTTCAGCGTTTGGCACAACATTGCGGGCGCCATTTGGGCACGCATATTGTCGGCAAGGAACGCAGAAAAAGAAACAACCTGATTTACTGCACAATGACAATCTTCTGGTCGAAAATCTCCACAACATCGCCGTTGCGGAGTTTGGCTCGTTTGCGGCTCTCTATTTGACCGTTGAGTTTCACAATTCCGTCCTCGACAAACTGATTTGCCTGTGCACCGTTCTCGCTGATACGCAACAACTTAATAAGTTTGTTCAGTTCAATGAACGGCTCCGACCCATCAGTCGATGGCTTTAATTGGAATTCTCTCATTTTCTACAGATATTCAACAATTTCCGATAATGGTTTGCGTTTCTTGGCTGGAATTTCATCAGTTGCGGCATACCCCATTGGCAAAAGCACAACTGGCTCACAATCAGCATCAAGACCGAATTCTTTTGTCAGCATTGCAGCATCGAAATTGCAAACCCAGCAAGTGCCTAGCCCTTTGTCAGCAGCGGCGAGCGTGAGATGGTCGGCAAGAATCGCCACATCAATGTTAGCATGATTTTTACCGTCAGCGCGAGTCCATGCTTTATCTTTTAAAGCACAGAGCATCAGCACGACAGGAGCAGCGTTGAACCACTCGCGATGATATGCCCGCCTGACTTTGGCAAGGTTTTCAGGGGTGTCAATCACGTAGACTCGCCATGGCTGGGCATTGGTTGCCGATGGCGCAAAATGCGCTGTTTCAATAATTTGGCTCACCAAAGCGCGGTCAACGCTACGTGTCTGATAATCGCGGCACGAATAACGTTTCTGCACCAATTCATCAAAAGTGTTCATATTCTGCAATTTATAGCGGTTAAATAATTAAACAAGATGCTCCTTCACATCAAAGCCGCGACAACTCGTCTTTATCGAAAAGTGTCGGGTGGTACTCATCGCACAAAGACGCCATCACCTTTGACATAAACTGCTCACGGATGAATTTTGTGCGGTCCGAGACTTTCGACTTCTTACAATACTCCTCCAAAGCATTTAATTCATAATCATTTAGCGTGATTACAATTTTATGTGTCCGTCGGAGTCTGGAGTCACGTGTTCGCATTGCAACTTGTTTTTTGTAAAGATAGTGCTGCAACGCCTGTCACGGGCGCTATCGGGGCTTTTTAATCAACGAATTATCAACATTCAAACGAGTATATCCAACCCAATGTCGCAGAATCCGTCCTTCATTGCGTACACCTCTCCTATCTCTTTGACTTTCTGGGAATCTAACGTGCGTTCAACTGTGACTATTCTGCCTATTCCTGCGGCTACTGCCGACCTTATTCCCGCATACGAATCTTCAAAAACCACACATTCTGAAGGCTTTACACCGATTTTCGAAGCCGCCTTCAGGAAAATATCGGGATGCGGCTTGCCAGGATAAGTGCCATCATCGTATATTACATTACTGATATTGAACCATTTAGCAAGCCCCAGGTGGCTGAAATAGAAATCGACATTGGGTTTGTATGAACCAGTGGCAATTGTAAAAGGTAAATCGGTGGTTATCAATTGATTCAGGAAATCTTCGACACCAGGAGCCAATGTGTGCAAACCATCGGGTGCCGCGCAACGTGTACGGTACAGCAACTCTTTCTCCTCGGTTATGTCGCTCAATTCTGCCGATGATGGTTCGCGACCAAGTAAATATGTGATAATCTGCAAGTTTGTACGGCCCTGCAGATTAGCGTAGAACTCCTCGACACCAAGCGGTTGCGGGCGCAATTTGGCAGCCATCTCAATCCACGCACGCTCGTGAAGAGGCGAGTCGAGAAACATCGTCCCGTTAAAGTCAAAAATAACACCTTTCATCTTATTCTTTGATTATCATTACATTATCACTTTCTCCATTATCAAAAGTCACGCGGCAGACATACATCCCCAAAGGCAATCCTGCAACATCAACCTGAACCGACGATTGCCGCCTGACAATCTGCCGCAACATCTGACGGCCCTGCACATCAAGAATCACAATCAATGTAATCAACTGGTTATCAGATGCAATATCAACTTTGTCGTGTGCTGGATTCGGATAAACCGACAGCCGCAAGCCCGTCTGTTCCCCACTTATGCCGCTCTGCTGGGCACCGAAACCATCCATCCGCACAACATTGGAGTCGTTGGGACTAAGCCACTTCTTAAGTTGCTGTGATTCATCATCATATCTGTCGTAGCAAACCGAAAACATCTGAAAATAATCGTTCAGCGGATAGGCGCAATCGGCATCGCCGCCTGCCAAAATGCCCACCACGCGATGGTTGCGGTCGAAAAGTGGCGCACCCGACGAGCCAATCTCAGTTGTGCCAACGTCCCACTCCTCAACATTAAAGAATGTATTCTCATCGAAATTGCGGTACGATGCCACCTTCAGCGAGTCATTATCAACCGCAATCAGTTTGTCGCCGCTAGCTGGATGATGGATGCAAACCGCCTCCGACGGAACATCGCCCGACGCATCCCACCCCGCATAATAAACGCCAAAACCATCTGGGATCCCGCTTAATTTCAGCAGTGAAAAGTCGAGGAAACCCTCGTCATTGTTTTTGACCGCGACAAGCGCCGCGCCAACAATTGTCGGAGCATTAAGAGCATCATCGTTTTTGAAGAAGAAAACACACGATTCAGCCATTTTCTGGGTATGGACACAATGACGTGCGGTCAGCACATAAGGCTCTCGGCTACCGTCGGTTGTGGCGAGCAGAGTGCCAGTGCACAACGTTGTGCCACCAATAATTATCTGGCATACAGCGCGTTGCTCATTCTGCCAATCGGTGCCGTAATCAGAATCAATGCCGACGTGGCACTCCGCGGCCACACTATCGGCAGCGGCAAAAACGCCCTTAAAATCGTGTGCAACCTGAACAATGTTGAACGTGCCCTGAAAATTGGCATTGATCGGCTCAACATACTCAAACACAAGCATATCGCCCTCAACTGGCGGCAACGGCAGAACTGCGGCGTTCCGCTCCGATGTGTATGTGGTTATCGACCGCAACGTGTCTGTTCCATAGACAAAAAGTTCGGCATCGGCAGGAATGTAAAAATCTGACAATAAGGCATTAAGCGAAAAAGCATTGGGCGAGCAAAGGGCGAACCTCCACACGCGGAATCGGCCAGTTGTTGTCCACTCACCGCAGTTGCAAGGATTGTAATCGGTTTCGATTGGAACCGCAAAAACATTCGGGTCGGCAGGCAACCCGCCAAAATCGGTTTTCGCCAATGCCTGACGCGACGGCAGCATGCCGACACTTTGCAAAGCGGGCAAACGCATCCGCACCGATGCCAACCTGTCGCTTTGCGCCAAGACGCAATCAATTGACAATAAATACGATATAAACACCAAAAGCAGTCGCATCATAACGCGGCAAAGTTCGTTTTTTTTGAAGGAGAGTTCTAAAAAGTCTGGCTAAAATTTCAACTCAAAATAAAATCGTAAAAAACTGAAAAAAAATATTCGTCAAACGGAACATTTAGGGCAAAACAAACGTATGCATAACGCAATACGCCACAAAAATGGTCTTATGATAAATTTCGATAGATTTGAACTTGACAACGGTCTGCAAGTTATTGTACATCAGGACAAAACAACGCCAATAGCCGCTTTCAACCTGCTATATAAAGTCGGCTCGCGCGATGAGAATCCTGAGCGCACTGGATTTGCACATCTGTTTGAGCACCTTATGTTCGAAGGTTCGATAAACGTAAAAGACTACGACCACCAGATTCAAATTGCGGGAGGCGAAAACAACGCATTCACCAACACCGATTTCACAAATTACTATATAACACTGCCGAAACAGAACCTTGAAACCGCGTTCTGGCTTGAATCGGACCGCATGCTCGGCCTCGATTTCTCTGAAAAGAAACTTGAAATTCAGAAAAACGTTGTGATTGAGGAGTTCAACCAACGGTATCTGAACAACCCATACGGCGACTGGATGCTGATGATAAGGAGTTTAGCCTATCACCGACATCCCTATATGTGGCCGACAATCGGTAAAAACACCTTCCAAATCAACCACACAAAGTTGTCGGAGGTTGAAGCCTTCTTTTACAAATATTACGCTCCGAACAATGCCATTCTGGTTGTTGCGGGCGATGTGGATGTTGATGAGGTTAAACGTTTGGCAAACAAATGGTTCGGACCGATTCCGAGGCGCAACATTCCTGTTCGCAACCTGCCTGCCGAACCCAAACAAAGCATTCCGCAGACACTGATTGTAAAGCGCGATGTCCCGACAAACGCCATCTACAAAGCCTACCACATGGACGGACGGCTCGGCCCCGACTATCATGCGTCAAACCTGATTTCCGACATTTTGGCTGGCGGTGACTCATCGCGACTGACTCAACATCTTGTAAAACAGAAGAAAACCTTCGTGAGCATCAACGCCTACATAACTGGCGAATCGGACCCAGGGCTCTTCATCATTGAAGGCAAACTGAGTGACAACATCAGTTTCGAGCAAGCCGAGGAGAGCATCAAGGCCGAACTCAAATTGCTGTGTAACAACGATGTAACAGAAAACGAACTGACCAAGGTTAAAAACAATATTGAGATGCGGAACATTGTTGGTGAAGTCAACGTGCTGAACAAAGCCATGAACCTTGCCCGTTTCACCATGCTCGGCGATACCAATCTGATAAACACCAATATATCTTATTATCAGAAAGTTACCACTGCCGACATTACGAATATATCTCGCAAAATTTTCACACCCGACAACTGCTCAACACTCATATACAAATCATCTCAAAACGGTTGAAAATGAATTTGAATAGAACGAAAGCGCCTGATTTTCATCGAATTGACAATATAAACATCCCCAAAACCGAATTCGGGCTGCTATCAAACAAAATTCCGTTCCATGTGTTGAGCGGAGGCTCGCAGGAACTGTCATACATTGCACTGACATTCAATGCGGGAACAATCACTTCGAACCAATTGCTTGTGGCGTCAATCACCAACGCAATGCTTATTGGCGGAACTAAAAAGCACAGTGCCAGCCAGATAGCCGACACTTTCGATTTTTACGGCGCCGAAATCAGAACCGACAGCAATTTCGACCACGCAGTTATTGCTCTTTTCTGCCTCAACAAATATCTTGAACATCTGCTGCCGCTTTTCTGCGAACTGATTACCGAAAGCGCATTTCCCGACTCCGAATTAGAGTCGGTTATTGCCGAAAAGAAGCACAAACTTATTGTAAATAAAGAGAAAACGGGATTTTTGGCCAACGGCGCCATGCATAAACTCACGTTCGGCTCACATCCGTATGCACGGCGTGCCGAACCTGCTGATTATGATAAAATTACACGCAACACACTCGTCGGATTTCATTCTTCGCAATATCATGCAGGCAATTGTCATCTGCTGGCCATCGGGTGCATAACCGATGCTGTGATGAGCCTGATTGACAAGACTATAGGAAATTTGCCCGTGAAGGAGAAAACTGAAATACAATTTGCAACTCTGGCACCGACTGCAAAAAACGCCACAGAAATAATCAAGAAAAAGAATGCCGTTCAATCGAGCCTCAGAATGGGTATGCAAACCATCAGAATGAACCACCCCGACTATCACAAACTCAATATTTTAACTACAATTCTGGGCGGTTATTTCGGCTCACGACTGATGAAAAACATTCGGGAGGAAAAAGGCTACACCTACGGCATCTATTCTGTGATGCAGCCATATCTGCAAAGCGGACTGCTGCGCATTGCGGGCGAAATTAAATCGGGATACGCCATGCAGGTGGCTGACGAGGTGCGCCGCGAAATGCAAAATCTGAAAGACAAACTGGTGAGCGACAGCGAATTGGAACTGGTTCGCAACTATATGATGGGCGAAATGCTCCAAACCTTCGACGGTCCGCTCTCCTCCATCGACGCGGTTGAGAAAGCCATTGACATGGAGGTTGGAATTGATTTCTACGACAAAGAGCAGCAAGAAATCATGTCGATAAAACCAATTGATATTCAAGAAATTGCGAACAAGTATTTCGACCTCGACAAACTGACAGTAGCCATTGCAGGAAATGAATAGTACGCCATTCTACGAAAGCAACGATTTGATAATCAGACCATACAGAAGCGACGATGCCGCCTCGCTGGCATTTTACTCCAACAACAAACTGATTGCCACGCAGATGGAATCATGGTTCCCCTCGCCTTTCACCTACGACGACGCCTGCTGTTGGGTTGCGGAAAACACTGACGGACAAAACTTTCCCATCATTTTCTATGGCGATGTGATTGGCAATGTGGGCCTGCGCAATGCGACTGACAGCAAAGCGGAAATTGTGGTGTGGCTCGCTCCCGATTTCTGGGGAAAAGGAATCGCCAGCCGTGCATGCAAATGGATTGTGGAATATGCAAGCAACCAATTATCAATCAAATTATTAACCGCAAAAATCAAAAGCGGCAACAAAGCCGCCATTGCCATTGCCGAAAAACTTGGCATCAACTACACCAACTGGCAATAAAAAAGCCGTTCCCAAACGGAAACGGCCTTTAATTCAATATGCGCGTATCTTTTAGAATTTGAAAGAGATACCAGCGTTGAAGTATGTTTGGTGAGGACCACCGATGAACTCTGAAGTAAGAGCAAATGCGTCTGACAACATGAAGTGGATGCCAGCAACACCCGCGCCACTGAAAATGAACTCATGATCGTCTGCATGATCAACAGTGGTGCCGCTTTCATATTTGTATTTCCAAGAATGGAAAACAGGTCCTGTCATAGCGCCAGCGTGAACTTCAAAACGGTCAGTGATGTTCAGACCATAAGTTGCACGAGCCATAATTGAGAAATTGGTGAAACGCTCATCATAAACTTTCTGACCATTAATTTTGTACTCGTCTTTTGAAGTGCTGGTTCCGACAAATCCACCGATGGTGAAATGGCCTTTCCACCAAGAGTTTACAAGAACATAATCGCCTGATACGCTTGCACCCAGGCCGCCATTATATTCAGAGAACATACCGCCTTGAATATTCAAGAAGAAATCGCCCTCGTGGTTAGGAGCCTCAATGGCCGAGGCATTTTGTGCGCCAAAGCACAACATTGCAGCCGCAGCTGCTACTAATAAACCTTTTACTTTCATAATCATTTAATTAAGTATTAAACAAATCAAATTAAACAACAATAATTTTATACAAATGTACGATAATTTGTTAATTATGTTATCGCAATTTACAGGCCTCATTTTTTCTTCTTCCCAGTCAGCAGGCTAACCACCACAATGGTGATGCACGAAAGCGGGAAGGCGAACATAATCGGGTCGATGAACTTCATCATACCATCGGTGATGAGCACGTCGGTGCCGAACAGCGCCTTGCAGACGCCAAGCGCAGTGGCTTCTTTGGCGTGGATGAACAGCAGCAGCAGGATGGTCACAACCACGCCCACAATCATACTCGCGAAAGCGCCTTGCTTGGTGACGCGTTTCCAGTAGAGAGCGCAGAAGTACGACGGCAGGAACGCCGACGCGCAGATGCCCATAAAGAGCGATGTGCTGATGGCGATGACTGGTGAGTCGCTGCTTTCGCCTAATACAAAGCAAATTACGTAACTGATGAGTATAGAAACCAAAACCGCCAGACGAATCATAATGGTCATACGGTCTTTGTGCTCGCGGTTCAGGCGGCGGCCCGAATTGATGTAGGTGCCGTAGATGTCGCCGCCAGCCGACGCGCCCATTGTGTGGAACTGCGCGCTCAACGTCGACATACTTGCCGACAGGATGCAGAGCATAAAGATGGTCACAAACCAGGTCGGCATCACGCGGCCGATGAAATACGGAATAATCTTGTCGGATGCGTCAACCATTGCTGCCGCGATTTTGCCATCGTTTTGCAGGAAATAAAGGTTCGAGAGTGCGCCAACGTGGTAAATCACGCCAACGGTGATAATCAGGAACACACAGCCGATGGCCACGCCCTGGTTCAGTTTCTTTGTGCTGTTGACGGTCATAAAGCGGACAACCAACTGCGGTTGCGCCAGACAGCCGATGCCCACGCCCATAATCATCGATGTGACAAGCGTGAACCATTGCTGCGAGCCGAAGCGCGGCATTGCCGTCCAGCCCTGGTGACCAATGGCGGCAAGTTTCTCGGGCACGCGGTCCGACATTGCTTCAAGCGCACGGTTGGCTTCGCCGAAGCCCATATGCAGAGCCTTGTAAACGCCGAAAACCAGCACGCCCATACAGATGAACATTATCACAGCCTGCAGAGCATCGGTGTACATCACGCCCTTCATACCGCCAGCCATCACGTAGGATGCAACTATCACGGTGAAAATCAGCAAAGAAAGGTCGAAACTGATGCCGAACACTTCCTGCATACAGAACACGCCGCCGCGAAGCACTGCCGCAGCGTAGAGCGGCATACAAAGGAAGATGACTGATGCTGCAAACACTCTGATTCTCTTTGAGTTGTAGTAAGCACCAAGGAAGTGGGCGAACGATGTTGCGTGCAGTTTTGCGCCGATGCGCCGCGTTGGCCGTCCGAAGATGATGAAGGCGATGACCACGCCCACAAACATATTCAGGAACATCAGCCATTGGATGCCCATACCGAATGTGGCCGCAACACCGCCGAAACCAACTATGGCTGAAGCAGATATGAACGTGGCGCCGTACGAGAGCGACATCACGATGGGGTTCATCTCGCCGCCGCCAATCAAGAAATCTTTTGAGTTTTTCGTCTTCTTATAGCCCAAAAATCCCAAAAACGCGATGGCCAGGAAATAGACCATCACAATCATATACATCGAAAAATTTTCCATCTATAAATTATTGATAGTTAATACTAAAGATTGTCGGCATCGTCTTCTTTGTTCCAATACTTTATGCCAAAAATTATCGAGCCTATCACGCATAAAATCGACAGCAGATAGACAATCCAGATACCAGGGTCGGAAATACCAAACATTGTAAAGCAGTTTTAAAATTGATGTTTAAAAAAGTGCATAAAAGTAGATAAATGTGTGATTTTGCTGATTACCGCGCCCGATTGTACGTAAATCACTTACTTTTCGCGTGGCGTCTTCCCCATCACCCCATTGAAATTCATCGACAGCAGGAAGCCGAAATAGTTGTCGCTCTTTGAGATACGTCTTGCGTAGCGCACACCAGCCGAGATGGGCACGGCAAAGCGGTAGATGTGGAAATCGGCCGTCAGGTCGCAGCCCGAAGAGCGCATTGTTGTGGTTTCCCCTTTGTTGACGGCTTCGGCGTAGTCATAAAAGATTTTTGCTTTTATCCGCTTGATATACAGTGCACTGCCAAGCGCCAAATCGGGATAGAGAAGCGGCAGTGAGTACGATGCCATTAAAGTTGTGAGCCGAGTGTTCGACACCGATTTGTAGCCGCGCGGATAAAGCACCAACGAATTGAATACAAGATTGTTACGACTACTTTCCTGCCAACCGCCGTAGAGCGCGATGCCGTGGTTGGCGAGCAGTCCAGGCAGGTAGAACCACACCTGCGCGGCCGTCTGATGGTTTTCGGGTTGGTCGATGTAGTGATGGTAGTCGCTGCGAAGAACGATGCCCCAACGCGACTGCAAATCGCGATGAGCGAGCCGCCTTAACGATTGAAAATAAAGGCAATAGCCCAGCGTGTGGTCGGTGGTGTCAACTGCTTTGCGGCCATACGACAATTCTGTGTTGATGTATTGGTAAGATGCCTGCGCCGTCAGCGATGTGGTGAAAACGCTCGTTTTCAACGTCATAGGTACCTGAACGAACGCCACGCCGCGCTTCCGCAGAACATCAAGAGTAATGGTGCCCTTGTTTGTTTCTTGCTGTGCTTTAAACTTATAGATGTCGCCGCGCGCACCGATTATAGGGAAAAATCCCTTGTAGCGGTATTCAAGGAAATAATCGTCTTTGCTTTCTGCGGTAAGCCATTGATAACCAGCCGTTAGGAACGATGTTGAAAGTGCGTCTTGCGACATTATGGTCAGGCCAGGACCGACTTCCGAATCATCGATTCGCACCGAGAGCGGCCCCCAACTGTGAATGTTGAGCAGATGCGCCAAACGGCTGTAACGCTGCACTTTATACACGCTGTCGTTGCCGAAAACAACTCTTTGCTCTTGTTCGGCGAGCGCTTGCGTCTGACTGTTTGCAATGGCCGTCGGCATTTCGGTTTTGGCAAGGTTATCTATCTGTTTTTCAGCAATCTGAAAACCATCGGCGGTGTAGTAAGTGAACAGCAGGCTGTCGCCGCTCACGCTGCCTGTACCCACCCCGAACGGACTTTCTGCCACAACACCGAAAGTGCTGTCGGTCAGGCTGTAAGCATACCAGGCGGTGTTGCCGTTGTGGTTGCCAGTCATATAGAGTTTGTTGCCGCAGAACAGCAGATTCGAGATGTCATCGTTGATTTGTGGCAGCACGGTGTCGATGGTGCGGCGTTCCAAATCAATCACCGAAACCGACTTGCAATCCAGCTCTATCGAAATGTAAGCCAGCCGTTTATCGTCGTCGGACCAAGCCACGCGCACAGGCACGGAATTGCCCGTTTGAAACCGCGCCGCCCGACTGCCGTCAAGGGTGTGAAGTTCGACCGCCCACTGCGACGAATCGCTATAACTGATTGACGCTATTTGAGTTGCCGAGTGCGAAAGCGTAGAGCCATAGTAGCGCCCGCGGCGAACTAGAGTGCGTTTGCGGTGACGGTCATGGTCGTAAGTCACAATCTGACTGTGGTTTGCGTTTTCCCAACGTGTGTAGCGCAACTGATTCCAAACCAACAAGTTGCCCGATGCTGAAAAATGTTTGATGCTCATCGGCCCAGGGCGGGTGATTTTTTTGACTCGGCCTTTTGCGGTGTCAATCACCACAAACGACGGAATGTCAGACAGTTGCTCGCGCAAGGCCACCACCTTGCCCTGCGCGTTTTTCTGCGGCACAAAGTAACTTGTGTAGTCGTGCGGTGTTGGCTTGGTAAGCAGTCGGGCATTGTCGGGGGCGGCGTTTTTTGCACCTGCAGTGAGCGGTTCAAGTGCCGCACGATAGAATTCAACTTCCTTTAAACCAGTAGTTTCGCGTATTCCGCGGCCGAACGGTCGCAGCGCAATCGGGTGGCGCGCCACTCGCGTCATCGCATTCGGCCAAAGTTGTGCGCCATATTGCTGCCGACCATAACTTATTAGTTGATAGCCAAGATGATAGCGTGTAGGTACATTGTCGGCAAACGAGCCGAACATTGCTTTCTGATAACTGTAAACGCCTTTCTGCGCCACCTGCGCGGCCAGGCGGTTGGTGAAATCGCCCGTGCGTCCGCGCCCCGACGCCGATGCGCCTGTCTCATACGCCACCGCGTCGCCTTCCAGGAACCAGTAAGGCACGTGCAGACCGAGCAGAAGCCCAGTGTATTGCTCGCCGAGCAGCACGCTGAAGAATCGCGATGCGCCTTGGTTCAGCATATCGGTTTGCACCACGTGACGGAATTCGTGCAACACAAGTTGCTGATTCCAAGCGTGTTGGTAATTGTCGGGCGAAGCCGTTGTGAGCAGATTCATCCGCCGTGGCGCCCAAGCCACTTCGCCATTGGCGTACGCCGCCGACGTGAACAGCACCGCAGGAACGCGCCTTGGCTGCCAGCCGAGCGTTTTGCCGCCGTTCATATACACCCGTTCAAGATTGTTGGCGTAGATTTGCCCCAAAGCCGTATCGCTCTGCGGAAAAATCACATCGAAATGCGCTGTTTTTATGTGAGATAGCCTGCGGAAACGGTCTTGGCCGCTATCGTAGAATTGGCCTTGCGCCGACATCGCGGAAAGCGCAAAAAACAAGAACAGCAACCGCCTGATTTTTGTATGGCTCATTGCCGTTCTCATTTTATCTCGACTTAAATCGCAGATTATCAACTATGTATCAGATTACAGTTCGTTTATAAGTTCTGTGATTATTGTTGTCATTTGCGGTTCAACGCGGCCAGCCACGTCCTGAACTTCGTCGTGCGTGGTCTCGCCGTCGGGCGTTGCGGGCTTGTCGGTGTTGGTGATTATCGACAGGCCAAGAACGCGGATTCCCATATGATGGGCCACAATCACTTCGGGCACGGTTGACATTCCTGTGGCGTCGGCGCCCCAGATGCGGAACATCTTGTACTCGGCGGGCGTCTCAAGCGTTGGGCCAGGGCTGCCGATGTACACGCCTTCCTGCAGTTTGATTCCGTGGCGCTCGGCGATTTTGTGAGCGCGCGAAATCAACTCGCCGTCGTAGGTCTTGCTCATATCGGGGAAGCGCGGGCCCAGTTCGTGATAGTTGTAGCCGCGCAGCGGATTCTCGGGGAAGTTGTTGATGTGGTCGCGGATGACCATAATGTCGCCAACCTTGAATGACGGATTGATTCCGCCCGAAGCGTTCGACACTATAAGTATCTCGATACCAAGGAATTTCATCACTCGGATGGGGAACGTGAGCTGGTTCATCTCGTAGTTCTCGTAGTAATGAAACCTGCCCTGCATTGCCACCACCTTCTTACCGCCGAGCTCGCCCAGCAGCAACTGTCCCTTGTGCCCGTCGACAGTCGAAATCGGGAAGCCAGGAATGTCCTTGTAAGCGATTGATTTATCGACTTTTATCTTGTCACCCAAACCGCCCAGGCCACTGCCCAGCACAATTCCCACCTGCGGCTTATAGTTAAGCCCCTGCAGTACGAATTCGGCTGTTTTTTTGAAATCTTCAATCATCGTTCAACGCATTTATTTTGCGCCCACAATGTCGCGCAATTTGTTGTAGATGTCGTCGGCAGCGGCAATCGCTTCGTTTTTGATACCATTAAAATATGTCTTGTCCTTTTTGTCGCCCTTGTTGATTTTGTCAAGGCTCGAATCGAGAATGTCAAGAGCCTTTTCAATCAGCCCCAACACGTCGTCCTTCTTTTCAGGATGAAGAACAATGACATTGCTGCAATCAGAAACTATTTCTGAAACTAAATACTTTACGTCGCTTTTTAAATCTCTAATACTTGCCATAATTGTAAATTTTTAAAAACTCACTAATATATAGTTTTTCGGAATATCTGCACAAAAATTATTCCCGACCTCAAATGCAGATTCAAAAAGCAATATTTCGGCAATCTTTTCTCCTTCACAATCAGGCTGAAACAAAAAACGGCAACCATTTGGCTGCCGTTTTTGTTGTTGGTAATTGGTCTATTAACAGCTATGAGAAGACAACTGACTTCCTCTTTCATCATACACATAAATCCAACCATTTTTCTTTACACTAAAAGAAGTGCCTGTGTATCCTTGCAATTGACCTGTCATAGAGCACAATTGACTTCCTTTTTCATCATACACATAAATCCAATCACCTTTTTGAATTGCTGAACCAATCATAATTTTAAGTTTTAGAATTAAACATTTATTTAACTATCCCAAATTTTGTGATAATTCAGCAAAACAGATGTCTAATTTTGTGAGAACAAATCTCATAGATGTGAGGAAAATTGTCAAAGTTTTCTGCTTATTACAATTTTATCATCATCAAAATTGATTTTGCACCAATCTGGTGTTGAGGAAATTGAGGGCCGTGCAGATTGCAGAAAATCATAATTGAGCAGTTCCGAGAGTTCCATAAGTCGGTAAACGTCAATGTTTTCACGTTTAAGCATATCGTAAACCGAGTGAACGTGCAGGTTCAGCGCCTTCGCTATTTCGGAGGCGCTTGTGCCTCGTAGTTCCATAACCCGTCTTATCTCGTTGCCAAAGTGAATTTTCTGCATAAAAAACGTGAATTAATTCAACGTTATTTCAAGTTGCGGGCTCTGGTAAACCTTAGACACAAATAAGTAGAATAATTCACGCTTACGCGTGAACATTTACCACTTATTCTTGTGTCTTATAAATGTACCAGATTTCGCAACTTCAAGAATTAAGCGTAACGCTCAAATAATTATGTTGTTATTTCTTTTCTATTCTGCTCTCGTATAAATTTTTGTTTTCGTAAAAGTAAAAAGAAAATCGGCTGTATCAACAATCCTCTTGCCATCAAAAAAAGCAGAACCACTCGGCTCTGCTTTTATCTAAAAATAAATCTGTTTAATCTGTGTCTATCTGCGTTCTTTTCAAACACTTACTTCGAAAAATACCCCTTCACCAGCGTGCGCAGATTGTAGGTCGATGCCATTGCTTCGCCGTAAGCGCCGGCGGAGCGGATGGCCAGCAGGTCGCCGCGATGGCAACCGGCCAGGTCGATTGACTTGGCAAAGCAGTCCGACGACTCGCAGATTGGTCCCACAACGTCGTACTTCTCTTCGGGCTCGGTGCTGCTGATGTTCTCAATCTTGTGCACAGCCTGATACAGCGCCGGGCGGATGAGTTCAGTAAAGCCCGCGTCAACAATGGCGAACTTCTTGTTTGTGCCATTCTTGACGTATAACACTTTGGTTATCAGGCTGCCACACTGTGCAACAATGGCGCGGCCCAACTCAAAGTGCAGTTGCTGTTTCGGACGCAGTTTCAGCGACTCGGCAAACACTTTGAAATACTCTTCAAACGTCGGAATAGGCTGTTTGTCAGGCTGTTCGTAGTTCACGCCAAGACCGCCGCCCACGTTGATGTGGTCAACAATGATTTTGCGGGCGTAGAACCATTCCTGAATCTCATTCACGCGAGTGCAGAGATTGCGAAAATCTTGCATATCAAGAATTTGTGAGCCAATATGAAAGTGCAGACCGATGAGTTCAACGTTCTTTGTGCGTTCCAGCACCTTCAGCACGTCGTCCAGAGCCCACGTGTTGATACCGAACTTGTTCTCTTCCAAGCCGGTAGTGATGTAGTGGTGCGTTGAAGCGTGCACGTTGGGATTGATGCGCAGTGCGATGTGCACCCGTTTGCCCATTTGACCGGCAATCTCGTCAATCACTTCAATTTCGGGAATCGACTCGCAGTTGAAGCAGAAAATATTGTTTTCCAGACCGATGCGAATCTCTTCGTCGCTCTTGCCGACACCTGCAAACGCAATTTTTTCGGGTGCTATGCCAGCTGCGATGCTTTGCAGAATCTCGTTTCCGCTCACGCAGTCGGTGCCCAGCCCAGCGGCGTTCACACGGCGCAGAATCTCAAGGTTGCCGTTGGCTTTCACGGCGTAGTGCACGTGGTAGCCGTGGCGGTCGGCCAGCGATTTCACGGTCTGCAGCGTTTGGTCGAGCAGTTGCGAGTCGTACCAGTAGAACGGCGTTTTCAGCCCTTCGAATTGTTTCAAATCGAAATTCATAGACACTATTTTTCGTCGGTGAAAATGCTATGGCTCAAGCAGTTGAGCGCCTGACTCTTGTATTCCGACTTCACCAGAACTGACACGTTGAAGTTGCTGCCGCCGTACGAAATCATACGGATTGGAATGTCGTTCAGGGCTGACAGAATGGTGCCGCCGAAGCCTTTCGAATTCGAGTGCAAATCGCCCACAACACAAATGATTACATAATCGCCTTCGGCTTCAACCGTGCCGTATTTGTGCAGTTCGTTCACAATCGGCTCAAGGTTTTTGGTGTTGTCGATGGTGACCGAAACGCCCACTTCCGACGTGGTAATCATATCGATAGATGTCTCGTAAGTCTCAAAAATCTCGAACACCTTGCGAAGGAACCCGTGCGCCATAAGCATACGGTCGCTCTTGATTTTGATGGCGGTGATGCCGTCTTTGGCAGCGATGGCGCGGATTGGCACTTTTGGCACGTCTTTCTTGATGATTGTGCCTTGCGCCGACGGTTCCATTGTGTTTTTGATGCGCACAGGAATGTTGGCCAGTTTGGCGGGCATTACGCAGGTCGGGTGCAGGATTTTAGCACCGAAATATGCCAGTTCGGCCGCTTCGTCGAACGACAACTCGGGAATCGAGTGTGTGTGCTCAACAATGCGCGGGTCGTTGGTGTGCATACCGTCAATGTCGGTCCAGATGATGATTTCTTCGGCATTCACGGCCGCACCGATAATCGAAGCCGAATAGTCGCTGCCGCCGCGCTGCAGGTTGTCGATGTTACCCATTGCATTGCGGCAGATAAATCCCTGTGTGATAATCAGATAATAGTCGCCGCACTGCTTCAGTTCGCGTTGCAGATTCTCGCGGATGTAGTAGTCGTCAGGCTCGCCGCTCTTGTCGATTCGCATAAAGTTCAATGCCGAAATCAGATGCGACTGACGGCCAGTCTCTTGCAAGTGGTAATTCATTAAGGCTGTGGAAATTAACTCGCCTTGTGCAAGAATTTCCTTCTCTTCGAACATTGTGAACATATCGCGGGCGAACGAACGAATGTGGCTGAAATGGCTGTTTATCAGTTCGATGCCTAACTCTTTGTATTTCTGCGTTGTAAACAGTTCGTCAACCACACCGAAATATTTCTGTTCCAGTTGGCTGATTTTCTCGTTTGCGCCGTCGAAGTTCTTCTTATACAGATAGTTGGCAATCTCAACCAAAGCGTTTGTCGTTCCCGACATTGCCGACAGCACAACAATTTTCGGTTTCCCGTCGTCAATCAGGCGGGCCACTTCTCTGATGCGTTCAGGCGAACCTACTGAAGTTCCGCCAAATTTCATTACTTGCACGATACTTTCGTTTTTAAGGTTATCAAATAAAAAAGCCGGGCGACTGTAGTCCCCAACTTTCACTCTTTCAATCTGATAAATCGCGTCTAGCACTCTGTGCGCCAACGATTTTCAGTGGTTGCAAAGATACGGCTTTTGCTATTATATAAGGTGTGCCGGCGGATTTTACGAATTTCACTTACAGACAGGTATTGGACAAGACGGATTGATTGCATGACATTACCATATATATAATATGGTTGCGTTTTTTTGAAGAAGAATATCTCCCCTAACCTACCGCCATCTGCCAATTATTGACTACCTTTGTCCGCTTTTTACAACAGTTGTATGGTTAAAAGTGATGTAATTGAAAATGAAGATTTTATCCGCGTGTATGGCGCGCGTGAGCATAATCTGAAGAACATTGATGTGACCATTCCGCGCAACAAACTCACCGTAATCACGGGGTTGAGCGGCAGCGGAAAGTCGTCGCTTGCGTTCGACACCATTTATGCCGAGGGGCAGCGCCGCTACATTGAGACTTTTTCGGCCTATGCGCGTCAGTTTTTGGGCGGCTTGGACCGTCCCGATGTGGATAAAATCACAGGCTTGAGCCCCGTCATTTCAATTGAGCAGAAAACCACCAACAAGAATCCGCGGTCCACAGTTGGCACAACCACAGAGATTTACGACTTTTTGCGACTGCTTTTCGCCCGCGCTGGCGAGGCCTACTCATACAACACTGGCAAGAAGATGGTCAAGTACACCGACGACCAAATTATCGATATCATTATCAGCAAGATGGCGGGGCAAAAAATCTATCTTATGGCACCGCTCATCAAGGGCCGCAAGGGCCACTACAAGGAACTTTTCGACCAACTTCTGCGCAAGGGCTATCTCTACGCTCGCGTCAACGGCAAAATCACCGACCTGACCGCGGGAATGCGGCTCGACCGCTATAAAACCCATAATATTGAGGTAGTTATCGACAAACTGAAAGTCGATGAGAAGGACCGCAAGCGCCTTGCCGAATCGCTCAACACCGCAATGAAGGAAGGCCAAGGCGTTGTGCTAGTGCAAAATGTTGATACTGAAGAAGAAAACTTCTATAGCCGCCACCTGATGTGCCCCGAAACAGGACTGTCGTACAACGAGCCCGCGCCGCACACATTCTCGTTCAACTCGCCTATGGGCGCCTGCCCCCATTGCAAGGGCTTAGGCGTTGTAAATAAGATAGATATCGACAAAGTTATCCCCAACAAACAATTGAGCATAAAAAGCGGCGGCATTGTCCCTTTGGGTAAGTATCGCAACGCTATGATATTCTGGCAGTTGGAAGCTATTGCCGATAAATTCAAGTTCAAACTCGACACGCCCATTTGCGACATTCCCGACGAGGCGCTCGACGTGGTTCTGAACGGAAGCGACGAGCCTTTCAAACTGCTCAACACGCCGCTGGGCAACTCGTCGAACTATTTTTTGAGTTTTCCTGGTGTCATTTCGTTGTTGCAAGACGTCACTACCGACGAGGTGACCGAGGATAAGCAGAATCCGATGCAAAACTTTGTGAAACAGTGCGTTTGCCCCGAATGCAATGGGGCTAGGCTGAACCGCGAAGCGCTGCATTTCAAAATCGATGAGAAAAATATCGCCGAACTCTCGAATATGGACATTAAGAGCCTGTACGCCTGGCTCGACGGCCTTGAAGACCGTTTGAACGACAAGCAGCGCGCCATTTCCGCCGAGATTCTGAAGGAAATCCGCAGCCGCTTGGGCTTTTTGGTCAAGGTGGGGCTTGAATATTTGTCGCTCAATCGCAGTTCGCGCAGCCTGTCGGGTGGTGAGAGTCAGCGAATTAGGCAGGCCACGCAGATTGGCTCACAACTCGTCAACGTGCTCTATATTCTCGACGAGCCGTCAATCGGTCTGCATCAGCGCGACAACCGCAAACTCATTGAATCACTGAAAGAACTGCGCGACATCGGCAACACCGTGATTGTTGTTGAGCACGACAAAGATATGATGCTCGCCGCCGACCACGTGATTGACATTGGTCCGTTTGCGGGCCGTCGGGGCGGAAATGTGGTGAGCGAGGGCGCGCCATTCGAAATGCTGAAATCTGACTCACTCACAGCGCAATACCTTAACGGAACGCGCAAAATTGAGATACCAAAGAAACGACGCAAAGGCAACGGATTGTCGATTGTGCTGCACAATGCAACGGGGCATAATCTTAAGAATGTGACACTTACGCTGCCGTTGGGCAAGTTCGTCTGCATCACTGGCGTGTCGGGAAGCGGCAAATCGTCGCTCATCAACGAGACGCTGCATCCAATTCTGAACCACCATTTCTATCGCTCAATTCAAGAGCCGCTGCCATTCGACTCGATTGAAGGTATCGGCAACATTGACAAGGTGATAGAAGTGAATCAGGAACCGCTTGGGCGCACGCCGCGTTCGAATCCTGCCACCTATTCGGGCGTCTTTTCCGACATCCGCGCGCTGTTCGAGAAGTTGCCCGAGGCGCAAATCCGCGGCTACAAGGCTGGTCGCTTCTCGTTCAACGTGAAAGGCGGACGCTGCGAGACTTGCAAAGGTGCTGGTGTTCAGACAATTGAGATGAATTTCCTGCCCGATGTGCTGGTTCCGTGCCCCGATTGCAACGGTCACCGCTACAACCGCGAGACGCTTGAGGTGCGCTACCGTGGCAAATCGATTTCCGATGTACTGGATATGACTATCAATCAGGCTGTTGAGTTCTTCGAGAACCAACCGAAAATTCTGCAAAAAATCAAGGCTTTGCAGATGGTGGGCTTGGGCTACGTCAAACTTGGGCAGCCATCGACAACCTTGAGTGGCGGCGAGGCGCAGCGTGCCAAACTGGCAGCAGAACTATCGAAAAAAGACACAGGCAAGACGCTTTACATTCTCGACGAGCCGACAACAGGCTTGCATTTTGAAGACATCCGCGTGCTGCTCGATGTACTGCAAAAGCTTGTGGACAAAGGGAATACGGTGGTTGTGATTGAACACAACCTTGACGTCATAAAAGTTGCCGACCACATTATTGATATGGGCCCCGAAGGCGGCTCGGCAGGCGGACAGATAGTGAGCGAAGGAACGCCCGAGCAAGTAGTGGCGCGCGGTGTGGGCTACACAGCGCAGTTTCTGGCCGATGAGTTGGGCGAGTAATTGTTAAGCCACACCCGAACCATTTTTTTATTTTTTAGCGCATTTTTTTGCACGTTTGCGCAAATCCCATAACTTTATTCCTGCACTTTTTGCGGCTTCGTCTTGCTTTTAAGACGAAGTGAAATTTTGAAAAAGATAAAGTTATGATTGAAATTATTTGCACAAACAACGGCGAGAGACGCAATTATCCGCAAGGCACTACATTACAGCAAGTTGCCGCCGATATGGGGCTCACAGACGAGCCTGTTTATGCGGCTTACGTTAACAACAAACTGCAGGAACTCGATTTCGCATTGTTCAATCCGTATATAGTTGAATTTATAGGATTTAAGCATCCCGAAGGCAAACGAATGTACGACCGTTCGCTGAGTTTCGTTCTCTACAAGGCCGTCCACGACATTTTCCCTGGAAAGAAACTGAAAATCGAACACTCAATCTCTAACGGCTATTATTGTGAAATTGAGGGCGTTGACTCTGTCAGCGTTGACCAAGTTGTTGAAATCGACAGCCGTATGCGCGAAATCATCGAACGCGACCTGCCGTTTATCCGCAAGCGGATGCTCGCCGAAGATGCCATCAAGCTTTTCGACGAGATGGGCTATCACGAGAAGGCGCAGCTGCTCAAAACACGCGCACATCTCTATTCTTCAGTTTATTATCTCGACGATGTGATGGACTATTTCTATGGTTGCCTTCTGCCGTCGACGGGCTATCTGAAGGTGTTCAGCATCGATAAATACTACGATGGAATGTTGCTTCGCGCGCCTATCCGTGACAATCCGAATGTTGTTGCCGAGCTTGAGCTGCAAGACAAGATGTTTGATGTTCTGCACGAATTTAAAAAGTGGGGCAGAATATTGAATATCAGCTATATGAGCAATATCAACCAACACATTGAAGATGGCACTGTGGGTGAATTGATAAAGATTTCAGAGGCCTTGCAAGAGAAAAAGCTTGCGCAGATTGCCGATATGATTGCCACGCGTCAACCGCAGCCGCGACTGGTGCTGCTTTCGGGACCGTCGTCGTCGGGCAAGACCACCACTGCCAACAAACTGGCCATTCAGCTGAAAGTTGCTGGTTTTAACCCTGTTACGCTGTCGCTCGACAATTATTTCGTTGACCGTGAGAAAACCCCGCTCGACGAGAACGGTGACTATGATTTCGAAGCATTGGAAGCACTTGATATTCCGTATCTTAACAACGATTTGAACCAACTTTTCGCTGGCAAAACCATCGATGTGCCGAAATTCTCATTCAAAGACGGCAAACGCTTCTTTGACGGCGAGAAAATGAAGCTCGACGCCAACAGCATCATCATTGCCGAGGGCATTCACGCGCTCAATCCGAAGCTCACCGCCCACATCGACGACAGTCTGAAATTCCGCGTTTATGTGTCGGCGCTCACAACCCTGTCGCTCGACAACCACAACCGCATCCCGACCACCGACACGCGCCTAATCCGCCGCATTGTGCGCGACTATCGCTACCGCGGCTACAGCGCCAAAGACACCATCGACCGCTGGCCGAGCGTGCGCCGAGGCGAGGACAAACACATCTTCCCGAATCAGGAACGCGCTGATATTATGTTCAATACGGCTATGGTTTACGAGACGGGCGTGCTCAAGCGTTACGTTGAGCCGATTTTGCAACAGGTGCCGCCAAACTGCACAGCCTACCGCGAGGCTCTGCGGCTGCTGAAATTCCTGAGCTACGTCAAGCCGATTCCCGACAACGAGATTCCGCCGACTTCAATTCTGCGGGAATTTTTGGGTGGCAGCAGTTTCAAGTATTGATTGCCGATTGCCTCATTTTACGCTGACAAGATTTAAAAGTCCGTCAGACATTAAAAAAATGGCCGAAATAGGTTGTTTACATGCTTTTAAAACCTATTCGGTCTTTTTTTTTATTGCGCATCTGCAAGAACTATTATGCCCGATTAAAGTATTATTATTCAACAAAATAGCATATTACAAAAGAAAATGTAAACAAGGCCATGTTAAAAAAAACGCATACAAAAAGCCCCGAAAGGTTGATTGTATGGGGTTTTTGGCTAATTTAGCAGAATGTTTAGTTTGCTTTACGCAGAATTAATTTATGCTTAAATCGAATTTAATTTTAGGGATTATCAGCGTTTTAATGTTGTTCGGCTTGGTAGGCGAACCCGTTTCATTATCGTTGAATATGCCCGATTCAGCCCAAAGCGATAGTGAGTTTTTGGTTGAGGTTACTATCAAGAAAGGTGACATTGAAGGATTCGCACGTTTTCAGCAGAAACTTCCCGATGGTTTCAAAGCTGTAGCAAGGCAAACAGCTAACGGCGACTTTTCATTTGCAGACCAGAAAGTTAAAATCCAGTGGATGAAAGTTCCTTACGACAAGGAATTGGTTGTTTCGTACGCCATTCAGGTTGATCCAGGCATTAAAGCAGGCAGCTACAACTTCGGAGGTTCATTCTCTTATATTATGGATAATGCAGTGCAAGTTGCGAATCTTGACAATAAAACAGTGCATATTCTAACTGACGAAAACTCGCAAAACCTTACCAATCAGCCAACAATGGTGATTCAGAAAGGCGATGTGCAAGTCAATCTGAAAACCGTCGACTGTATCAGACAAAAGCCATATCTGAATTCTGACAATGAAGTAATTGTTAATCTTTTAATAAACAAGGGTAACCTCAGCGGATTTGGCAAGGTTCAAGAGCAGATTCCTGTTGGTTACCGTGCAGAAAGCATCAAATCAAAAAATTCCATCTTTACTTATAAAAACCACATTGTCAAGTTTTTATGGATGAATATGCCGAATAATTCTGGCGATGACAACTTTGTGGTTTCCTACAAACTCATTCCCGAAGGTGAAATTCCCGATGAGGAGTTCCAAATAATTGGAACATTCTCTTATGCAGAATCGGACCGTACCAAAACAATTAATATTGCCGAGCGCAATGTTGATTTGGAGAAGGGTGATGATGAGCAACTTCTTGTGGAAGCAACTCCGGAACCAGAGCCGACAACACCTGTAGCATCATACACTCCGGCCCCTGAACCGACTTACACTTACGAACCCACATCAACACCTGAAACCACCGCTCCGACGACCTACGCTCCGTCAACTTCGGTTTCAACACCAACAGTTTCAGAGCCCGCTTACGCATCAAACGAGCCAAGTTCGCAGGCAACCACAACACCTTCATACACATCCAGTTCGCAAACTTCTGCTCACCAAGTCAGCCGTCCATATCGTGCAACAGCAGAAGACATGACTGATGTGCCTTCGCCAGAACAAGGCGTTGCGTTTAGAGTGCAGATTGCTGCCGGTCATCGCCTTGTCGGTAAAAATTATTTCAAACGATTGAATATCACCGACCAGGTGCAAGTTGAGATACACAATGGCTGGAACAAATACACAGTAGGCAATTTCAGCGAGTACAAAGATGCGCGCGATTATCGGGTTTATGTTTGGAACAACACACCAATCCACGACGCTTTTGTATCGGCCTATAACAATGGTATGCGCATAACAGTTCAAGAGGCATTGATGATAACAAGCCAAAAATGGTATAAATAAGCAGTGAGGTGGAGATAAAGAATTGTTGATGAAGAAATTATTGATTGCCATATTAGGATTGCTATCCTGCTTGCAGATAGTTGCACAAGAGGAGGACATCGATGAGGATTACCTGTCGGTGTTGCTTGCTGAAGATGAGGAGGCAACAAGTGCGGCTTTCAAACCAGTTATCGGCTTCGGTGTCGGTAACTTTTCTTTTTATGGTGATGTGGTCGATTATTTCCGCACACCCATCAACGGATTGACTTCATACAGATTCCTCATCAGCCGCAACGTCAGCAAATATTTCGACATCGAATTCCACGGAACTTTAGGCCGTGTTGGCGGAAGTTTGTATTGCGCTGAAAACGAGACAAAAATCAATTTCTCTCAACTGGTTGTCGATGGTAGAGTGAACCCTGACAAAGTGGTGTTTATGAACGAAGCGCAACGCGCTGATATGCTGAATGTTGCCAACTTCCGTTCGCAGATTTTTGCTGGTGGTGTTTCGGTGGCTTATAATTTCAATCACATACTTGACCATAAGCGACCAATCCACCCTTACGTCTCGCTGGGTGTTGAGTTTTTCCAATTCTCTTCTAAAGGCGACTTTCTGAATGCCGAGAACAAAGCTTACGTTTATTGGCCCGACGGCACAATCCGCGATGACCGCGGTGAGATAATTGTCCGCGACTATGAATACGAAACCGACTTGCGCAAACTTGACCTCTACGGTTACGGTGATTACGCCAAAACCAGTGTCGCGTTCCCCGTTGATGCCGGTTTCAATGTAACAATAACCGACCGCGTCACTTGCCGTTTCGGTTGCGCTGCCCATTTCCCCATGACCGATTACATCGACAATGTGAAAGGTGGCAAAGGCTGGAAAAACGACATTGTGCTAAACACATATGTATCACTGTCGATTGACTTGTTCTCTACCGATGAGGAACTTGCGGCTGTTGAAAATTTCAGAAATCTGAAGTTCATCATAACCGACAACCTTGACGAGGACGGCGATGGTGTTGATGATTTCAACGACGAATGTCCAGGAACACCTAAAGACGTGAAAGTTAACCAGTTCGGTTGTCCGCTTGATGCTGATAAAGATGGTGTTCCTGATTATATAGACAAGGAACCTAACACTCCGTTGGGCAAAATTGTTAGCGCAAGCGGTATTCAATTAACTGACAAACAAATCATTATGCTACTCTACAATCCTGATGCAGTGAAACATACCGACACTCGTGTTTACTCGAACACTTCATCGTCAGAGGGAGGAAGCAATATCGATACATCAAAGGGCATACCCGCCAAGTATAAGAGTGTTGATATCGATAACGATAATTACATTTCGCATGAGGAGTTGCAAAAAGCTATAGATGCAATATTTGAAGGCACATCAACACTTACACCTGCCGATATCAATGGCTTGCAAGACTTCTTCTTCGAACAATAATTGGAATACACAACTTTTGCGTAAACTCCACGAAATATTGAAAGACTGGATGAATATTTCGTCCTGCTAACTATTTGATTTTATTCATTCTATCCAACTCGCGTTTAGTATCTTTCAGTTTGATATCCTCACGCTTGTCGAAGAGTTTTTTGCCGCGTGCCAACCCAATTGACATTTTCGCCAATCCTTTCTCATTGATATACATAGAGATAGGCACGATGGCAAATCCCTTTTCCTTGATTTTCTTTTCAAGTCGGTTGAGCTCACGGCGCTTGAGTAGCAGTTTGCGGTCGCTACGAGGAGTGTGGTTATAATGTGTACCATATTCGTATTCAGCAATATACATATTCTTTACATACAACTCACCTTTCTCAAAAATGCAGTATGTATCGTTAATGTTTGCCTTTCCGTTCCTGATAGATTTTATCTCAGTACCAAGCAGCTGAATGCCTGCGTTGAAAGTTTCGATTATCTCGTAAAGGAAATGGGCTTTTTTATTGCTGAAACGTATGTTGTTTTCCATATCAGTTAAAGATTAGATTTTCGCAACCAACTAAAGCCCAATGTAACAGAATCATTATTGCAATTGACGTCATTGTGGCGTTGCGGATTTTTTTATTGTCGCTGTCAGAATATTCGGCCTTGAGCATACACCAGAGCAGGTAGTAAGAATAAAGGCCTGAAAGATTAAACAGCGGTGTCAATTTAGGCAGTAGACCGCTCAATATTGATGCAGCGAAAATTGGTATGAATGAATATGTTATGATGTAGAACGAACGCAACAGATTTGCATTCAATGAGTAATAGTGAAGAATTTCGTGAAGCAGAAGTGTAAATAATAATCCTGATATCAGCAGCAAAGATAAACGTGGAACTAACTCATTGGTAATGAACGATAATGAATCTCTGAACATATACGTGCCGAACATCACATGACCAACAAATTCGGCGGCGATGATTGCAATAAAATATGGAAGTGCAACATCTTTCAAAAGCGAAGCAAAATCTTTCGTTTCACCAGAAAGTACTGATGCTGTGACTGTTGGCTTACCAAGTAAGTCGATTGTCAGGTTTAAAAGTGATTTTATGTTCATCTTACACCAAAAACGCTGCAAATTTAAACTATTTTCGCAATGCATAACCATCAAACTGCATCACCGAATGAACGCAAACTTGCCGCTAATCACCATTTTAGGCCCGACAGCAACGGGTAAAACCTCGCTTGCTACTCATTTGGCCGCCATCATTGGTGCCGAAATCATCAGTGCCGACTCACGTCAAGTCTATCGTCGGATGGATATTGGCACTGGTAAGGATTTGTCTGATTATCAAATTAATGGCAAGCAAATTCCTTATCACTTGATTGATATTGTTGAACCTGGCACCAAATATAATCTGTTTGAATATCAGCAAGATTTCCTGAAAGCGTTTGCCGACATCCAGTCGCGCTCGAAGCAGGCGATTCTCTGTGGCGGAAGCGGGCTGTATATTGAGTCGGTGCTCAATGGCTACAAAATGGCGTCGGTACCTGTAAATGAGCAACTTCGCGAGGAGTTGAAGGATTATTCGGCCGAACAGTTGGAGCAACGGTTGAAATCGGTGAAAAAACTGCACAACAATGCCGATTTCGATACCCGCAAACGCACAATCAGAGCCATCGAAATTGCTGAATACCAAAAAACTAACGCGGCTGCAATTCCTGATTTTCCGAAAATCGACTCAATTATTATAGGTGTGCGAATGGAGCGCGCGGCCGTCTGCCAGTCGATTTATGAGCGCCTAAAGCAGCGCTTACGCGACGGAATGATTGACGAGATTCAAGCCTTGCTCGACAGCGGCATCGCCCCCGAGGATTTGATTTACTATGGTCTTGAATATAAGTTTGTTACGCAGTATCTGCAAGGTAAGTTCAGTTACAACTATATGGTTGAGCACCTGAATATTGCAATCCATCAGTTTGCCAAACGCCAAATGACCTGGTTCCGCAGAATGGAACGCAACGGATTCAAAATCAATTGGATTGACGGTTTGCTACCTTTAGAAGAAAAGGTGAATCTGGCAATTGATTTTATTGGCAAGGCGCACGTAACAGACTGATTTTTTATCAGTCAAATAAACAAGCGCAAAACCATTATTCAAACTCCGACGTGAAGTAGAATTCCAACCCTTTAAATTTCTCTTGCGACATCTGCAGTTCGTAGGCCGATTCGGCAAGATAGACATCGCGGCCCCACTTGTCTTTGGCCATTGCCTTGAACTTGCGGCGCTTGAAGTCTTCCCATTCCATCGGGTCGTTCGGCTTCACCCAACAAGCCTTGTACATACTGATGTTCTCATAGCGGCATTTGGCGTTGTACTCGTGCAGCAGGCGGTACTCAATCACTTCAAACTGCAGCGCGCCCACAGTTCCAATAACCTTGCGGCCGTTCATTGTCATTGTAAATAGCTGAGCCACACCTTCATCCATCAGTTGGTCGATGCCTTTGGCAAGTTGCTTGGCTTTCATCGGGTCGTCGTTTTCGATGTATCGGAAAAGTTCGGGCGAGAAACTCGGAAGTCCCTTGAAATGAATCTTTTCGCCTTCGGTCAGCGTGTCACCGATTTTGAAATTGCCCGTATCGTGCAGACCGACAATGTCGCCTGGATAGGCTTCTTCAACTACCGATGTTTTTTGCGCCATAAAGGCAGTGGGGCTCGAAAATTTCAACTGGCGGTCGAGTTGCACGTGATAATAATTGGTGTTGCGCAGGAATTTGCCCGAGCAGACCTTCACAAAAGCAATGCGGTCGCGGTGGTTCGGGTCCATATTGGCGTGAATCTTGAAAACGAAACCAGTGAACTTGTCTTCTTCAGGCTTCACTTCGCGCTCAATAGTCTGCGATGGTTGCGGCGATGGTGCAATACGAATAAATGATTCCAAAAGTTCCTGAACGCCAAAGTTATATAGCGCACTTCCGAAGAACACGGGGGCAATTTTTGCTTCGCGGTAAAGGTTCTGGTCGAAATCGGGATAAACGCCTTCGATGAGTTCAAGATTGTCGCGCAGAATCTGAGCGTTTCGGCCCATCTTGCGCTCGAACTCGGGGTCGTTCAAATCCTTAAATTCCTGTGGTTCTTCGGCTTTGGTCTTGTCATTGCCCGAGAAATAGTACATTTTTTTGTCGAAGATGTTGTAAACGCCCTGCAGCCGCTGGCCCATACCCACAGGCCAACTCAGCGGGTGGACGTGGATTTGAAGTTGCCGCTCAATTTCGTCGAGAAGGTCGAACGGGTCCTTGCCATCGCGGTCGATTTTGTTGATGAAGACAATCACTGGTGTATTGCGCATACGGCACACTTTCATCAGCTTTTCGGTCTGCGCTTCGACGCCTTTGGCCGCGTCAATCACCACAATCACACTATCGACAGCCGTCAGGGTGCGGAAGGTGTCTTCAGCAAAATCCTGGTGGCCTGGGGTATCGAGAATGTTGATTTTCACGCCGTTATACTCAAACCCCATCACCGATGTTGCAACCGAAATACCACGTTGCCGCTCAATTTCCATAAAATCGGAAGTTGCGGTCTTTTTAATCTTGTTCGACTTCACAGCACCAGCCACGTGGATGGCACCACCAAACAACAGCAACTTCTCTGTCAAAGTGGTTTTACCAGCATCAGGGTGGCTTATGATTGCAAACGTGCGTCGGCGTTTTATCTCTTCGTTAAAATCCATATCTGTTTGATTATTAAGATTCTTGCTTGCTATTCTTCTTCGTCGTCATCGCTCATACTGTCTTCGCAGTCGAGTTCATCGTCAATAAAATACTCGGCTTCAGCAATTAGCGTATCAATCTCAATTTGAGGCAGTTCGGGCTTGTCAATCCAATAGATTTGCTTGTCGTTCTCAAAATCGTCTTCGCTGCCTTCGAGAATGAAGCGCGGTTTTTCGGTGTGAACAACATAAAGATAGCCAAGCCGTTGCTGGCTGTTTGTTGCAAGTAAGAATTTCGGTAGCATATTTTCGTCTTTTTAGGCCGCAAATATAGCAGTTTTTAAGCATTGAATGACTGAATGATTGAATGTGTGGCATTTCGCACCGATGACACTGATAACGCAGATTTTTATGGAAATGCCTTAAAGGCAATCAACTACGTGAATCGCTTTGAGAGCGGACCTTTTAATGGTTTTCGCAAAATCCATATAAATTTTGTTTTGCAAATGCAAATAGAAGGTCTATCTTTGCACCGCTTTTCAGCACGGGGTATAGCACAGTCCGGTTAGTGTGCCTGCTTTGGGAGCAGGAGGTCGCAGGTTCGAATCCTGCTACCCCGACAAAAAAGAAAAACTCTTGTAATCTGATGATTGCAAGAGTTTTTTTTGTCAAAATTCATACACCATTATATATTCTTCATCGTTCTCGCCGATGGTGCGGAAGCCCAATTTCTGGTACATCCGCGCGGCATAGTTGGCTTTCTGCACTGATAATGACGCTTTTTTGTAGCCCCGTTGCCGCAGATGGTCGAGTATTGAGCGCATCAGGTTTGTGCCAATGCCGCTTCCGCGATATTCGGGCTTGACCGATATGGCAAACGACGGCACACCATCGGCAACATGGCCAAAATCGGGCATATCGCGCACCCACACCGCGCCAACAACCGCGCCATCGCTTTCGGCGACAAGGCAATGGTCGTCGGGCTGCGACCCGAAGCCATCAACATAAACGCGCAGTTCGGGCAGATTGATAATCTCGCGCGGCGGCGCTTGAACGCCTTCGGGCACAAAAATGGCCAAATAGAGAAAATCGTCGAGCAATGGTAACTCGTTGTCTTTCAGCGGACGGATGGTGGTCATTTGAGTTTTAAATTTTTTAAGTTTTAAGTTATAAGTTTAAAAGTTTTAAGTTTTTGAGGTTTAAGGTTTTAGACTAGTCATAGTTTCAATTTAAACTGCAAGATGACAGGGTCGTAATCGTTGCCTTTTAGTGCATCGATGATGCGTTTGCCCACGGGCGACAGTTCCTCGTCCTCATTGATTATGGTCTCCCAGTCGCCTTGAATCAGCATTGTGTAAACGCCGTTGTCAACCATATTGGGGAGGACATCGAAATTCAACCCGCCAATGTGGACTTTGTAGTTCTGCACATTGTCGCGCGTGGCAATGGTCAAGTAACGGTAATAATTATCGTCAAGAATTGGGCATATCCAGTAGGTCATAACCGAATCAGTCAGATGCGCAAAATTGCAGCCAGTGGCGCACTCTTTGTATGATACGAATGTACGCACCACATTATCATCACCAACATCACCTTTAATGTCAACTTTAGTTTTGTCCATTTCCATATCGCCGTAGTCGATTGTCGCAACTTTTGTTTTTTTGCCGTTGGAATATCGGTAGAGCATACTTTTTTCTTCAAGCACTGACATCAGCACATCGTTGCCCGAACGCACAAACATATCACAAGCATGAGCATAAGAGACATCTTGCTCAATATCAATCACTTTATTAATTGAGTGCCCGTCGTATTCGTAAACAGCGCATTTACCGTAAACATAAGCAATGTCTTCTTTCTGCTGTTTGAATGTGAGCAGAAGATGGTCTCGGCCAAGCACAATCATTTCTTCGAATTGTTTGTTTTTAGCAAACCTTTTTATATCGAATTTTGAATCGAACCTGAACGGCGAAGTTTTGTAAAACAATATCTGGCCCCTATTCTGGTCGTAGCCACAGAAAAGACTATCAGCGGGCAAGTACGAGAACACGAGAAGTTGGACAGAGTACTCGCCAGGGCCGTGTCCGACAGCGTGTAGTTTTTCCACAAGCCTTCCGTCTTTAATGTGATAGAACGTTTCGCGACTTCCATTACCAATAATGAAATCGTTGCTGCTTCCACTCACTCCCCAAATATGGTCTATCGGTTCATCGGCCACAATTGACCTAACAACAATCTCTTCGGCAATGTCTTCAATGGCAATGTCCTTCACTTTCCGCACATCGTTTTTAATCTGCCACGGGCCAGTGTATCGTTTTTTGTTTTTACTGCCGCTTTGGCTGACATCGGCCACCGATTCATCACCCGTAATCAATTCAACATCAATCGGTTCTACTGCTTCTTCAAGGCCGACGGTATCAATGTCGATTACCTCGTCTTTGGTCACCGATTCAGTTGGACTTTGATTTCTTGAGCAGCCTCTGTAGAACAAAATCACCAGCAGAATCACCAGCGCAAGGGCGGATATTGATAATATTTTGGTTTTCACAGACATATGATTAGTTTTTTGTTTCGTGCATTCTTCGGACACACGCAGTGTGTCCCTACGTTTGCCTTAATCTTTCAATTTGATTTTCAACCACACAATTGCCGCGTTACGTTCGTCAGGGGTTAAATCTTTGATATACTCGGCGTTGCGTTCCAAATAGGCGTGATATTCGGCTTGTGTTTTTTGCAAACGGGCATCCAGGATGTCATCGTGGCCTTCGAGAAAAAGGGCCAACAAACTGTTTTGACATCTGGCGTATGCGTATTTGCCGTCGGATTTCATAATGCCCAACCACGGAACAAGGCCGCTTATGATATCGGATGCTTGCTTGAAATCGCCATTTAAGTCAACATGAACCGAAACCGCCTTGTTTGTGTACTTATCGATTATCGACATATACTCCTCATCATCAATAGTATACCATACAGTCAAATATTTTCCCGACCCGCTTAAAAGAGATATGATACTATTATAATTATCCATCGCATCAAAATCGCGTTTACTCAACAAGTCGTTGTAGATTTCAGGGGTCATCGGATTCGGAAGCGCCAATTCAGTGCACTGCTCTTTGTCGCCGTAAAGCGTGTAGAGAATGTTATTGCTCATAGGAAGCAGGCGGATAGTGTCGTTGTCGAGATAGCAAGGGTCGCCACCAGTCATACCATAGTTAACTTGCGGAACGTTGAAATGCCACGATGTAATATTGAACGATTTGTCGGCCAACAATATGGATGAGGCCGTGTCGGAGATATTGCCACGCAAGATGAAAGCGTAATTACCGCTGTTCAAGTGGACAATTTCGTAGTTGGGGTTCATATCGCCGAAATCGCGCATTATACCAATAAATTTGCACTCGTGGTCGTACTGTAGAACACGTTTTTTGCTGTCGAGGATGCAGATGTTGTCGTCGGCGCTGAACATTGATGTTTCATAATAAACTATCTCGCCAGGCCCATTACCTTTGATTATTCTTCCCGACAATTTTTCACCCGTTTGTCTGTCGAGACACGTCAGGCAAATCCGCTTGTCGTCAAGCATATATATATAATTGTCGGACAGGCAGATGCTCAACGGACCCGCAAGCGTCCAGTCATCGTCCATTTGCAGATTCATCACCGAGATTGACTCCACGCAATCGGCAAAAGCCTCATTGTCAATGGTTCCTGGAAGTTCAACACGGCTGATTTCGGTTGTGTTGCTGTTGCTGCAAGCCATCATTGTCGTGCAGATGGCAGCAATTGATAATAGTTTAAATCTCATTTGTTTGTGGTATTAAATTGTATAATATTATGTATCAGGGTTCCCGATTTATTTGGAAACACACAGTGTGTCCCTACGTTTGCGGACGCGGCACGCCACGTCCCTACTTATAACATCAAAACTTATTGCTTAAAACTTCAAAAACTTAAAACTTGAAATGTGTGTTGATTGTCCAACAATTACAAATATATTCATTTCCGATGGAAAAACAACAAAATTCAATTACCTTCGGTGCATTGAACTAATAAATTTTTGATATGAGAAAGATTTTCACACTTGCTTGCTGTGTTGCAATGCTGGCATCGTGCTCAACGCAGAACAGCACCAACACAAACCCTGTGCTGACTATTGAAGGCGGTCAGGTTCAGGGTGTTAACACCGATATTAAGGGCGTTGTGGTTTACAAGGGAATCCCCTACGCCGCACCACCGACTGGCGAGAACCGCTGGCGCGCACCGCAGCCTGTTGTGCCGTGGCAGGGCGTCAAGGTCTGCGACCAATTCGGCCATCCTGCTTTCCAAGCCGCTCACTACGACGGCGGATACACCACCGAGTGGGGCTATGGCGAAGAGAAGGCCTACAGCGAAGACTGCCTTTATCTGAACGTCTACACCAAAGCATCGGCGCAGCCTGAAAAGAAACTGCCCGTGGCCATCTGGATTTTCGGCGGCGGACTGCGCGAAGGCTGGGGCTCGGAACCTGAATTCGACGGTCAGGAATGGGCCGCTAAAGACGTGGTTCTGGTAACGTTCAACTACCGCGTGGGACCGTTCGGATTCTTTGCCCACCCCGAAATATCGGCCGAAGACCCCGAGCACGCCACTGGCAACTGGGGTACTCTGGACCAAATTGAAGTTATGAAATGGGTTAAGAAGAACATCGCGCAGTTTGGCGGCGACCCCGACAACGTAATGATTTTCGGACAGAGCGCAGGCGGCCGCAGCACCAAATTCCTTTCGGCATCGCCACTCACCAAAGGGCTGTTCAACAAGGCTGTGATAATGAGCGCAAGCGGACTGCAGAAGCCGCTCACCGAAGAAGAACTGGCCCGAATCCCCGCCTTCTTCCGTCAAAGCCAACTCATACTTGCTCAGGCCGAAGAGCAGATTAAAGAAGTCTGCGACTGGGCCTATCTGAAGACTCTGAAACAGTTGCGTTCGGCATCGACCGAAGAAATTTACGCCCTGGGCGCCTTGTACGCGCGGGTTACTGGCAAGCGCAGTTGCCTGACCGCAGGCCCAATCACACCGTACATCGACGGATATGTGCTGCCAAAATCGTTCGACGACGCCTGCCTTGACGGCTCGCTGGCCGACGTGCCTTATATGATTGGCTTCACGCTCAACGATGCGGGCAATATGGCTGGGCAGATTACCGATTTCTGCCTTAACCGCGAAGAAGTCGGCAACAAAGCGTGGGCCTATCAGTTTGCCCGTCCCCTGCCCGACGACGGCAGCCATCCGCAGGATTACCTGAAGGGCGCGTTCCACTCGTCGGATTTGTGGTTTGTGTTCAAGTCGCTCAAGCACTGCTGGCGTCCGTGGACGCAGGGCGACTGGGACCTGTCGGAAAAAATGCTCACCGCGTGGTCGAACTTTGCAAAATACTCTGACCCCAACGGTGCCAACGGCGGCGACTGGAAGCCTTACACTAAAGAGAATCAGCAGTTTATGCGCTTCAAACTGAACGAGCAGGACGCAGAAGACTCATCGCTTGGCGAACCGTTGAAAGCAGAGCAGAGAACGCGTTGAAACACAACAAAATATAAAGAGACAGGGTGCGGTTTTTCCGTTCCCTGTTTTTTGTGCAATTCTGTTTTTCGACAAACGTGTTATTGTATGAGCGACAAGAAAATGTGTTAACTGTATTCTTGGGGCAATATCTGCAGGGAAAAAACAACCAATCCAATCACAAACCTCAACGAACAATCCTCTGCCCTACCCGATTCTTATGCCCATAACCAGAATGTCATCAACCTGGTCGTAACGGCCCCGCCATGCGTCAAATTCGTTTTCAAGCATTTGCATTTGCTCCTCGTTGCTTTTCATGTGGCATTTCATCAACACTTCTTTAAACATCACGGTCTTCATCTTCAAACCATTGTCGCCACCAAACTGGTCGTAATAGCCATCGGTGAACATATAAAGTTGGTCGCCGTGCCTTATCGACACCTTCGATGATGAGAAAGACCTGTCCTCATTGTCATAGTAACCCACAGGCATTCTGTCGGGCTTAAGCTCAATGACTTTATTGTCGCGAATTATGTACATGGGCAGCATGGCTCCTGCAAACTCCATTATATTGTTTTTCTTATCGATAGATATTATAGCCATATCCATTCCATCACCCGCCGAAGGTTCGGCCGCCGCCTGATGCAAGTGATTTATCACATTCATTCTAAGTCGGTTGAGCACAACAGCAGGTTGAACAATTCCTCGTTCGTTAACTATCTTACTCAATAATGATATTCCAATCAGACTGAGGAATGCGCCAGGCACACCATGTCCGGTGGAATCGGCACAGACAACCACAAGACGCCCGCTTTGTTCCGTCATCCAATAGAAATCACCGCTTACAATCGAACGTGGTTTGTAATAGCAGAAACTGTCGGGGAAGTGTCGGGTGAGCACGGCAACAGGCGACAGCATTGCCTCCTGAATGCGTTTTGCGTATGTTATGCTCGACGTAATCTCCTCATTCATTGTCATAATCTCGTGTTGAGCCTTTTTGAGTGAGGTAATATTGGTGTCGATGGCAATTAGCTGGTTGATTTCCATGGTAGAAACATCATAAATTGGTGACAACGTGGTCTGCACCCAAAGTTTGATGTTCCATTTGTTCCTGATTTCCGATTCAAGCTCAATCGACTGTCTTTCAGTGTCCCACGTTTTGATAATCTTCTTAATATCAATAGGATTAACCTTGCTGCGCCCAAGAGCACTGTCCTGCTGAAGTTCTTCCAGTGTATATCCGTAAAGCCGCGAGTAGCCGGGGTTTACCCAGATTGTCTGGCCTTCGCTGTCAAAAACGCGGATGGCATTGTCGGTCTCGCGAACAATGAGCGACATTCGCTCCAGCTCCTTTGTGTAGTTGAGCAGATTCTCGCGCTGCATCTCTATCTCCTCCTTCTGCTGCGCAATTTGCGAGTTGATGCGTTCCAAAGCCTTATTGTCACGGCTCTTTTGCAGAAACGACCACGCAAGCATGAACATCAGAACGGCTCCTATAACGAACAATCCCGCAAGCGACAAAAGCGACGACCGCTGACGGTTTATTGTTGAAGCATTGTCTTCGATGGTTGTTTGTCGCGTATCGTTCTCCGACGAAAGCAGATGAATCATGTCGCTTTGCCGTTTGAGCTCAGACAGCATGCCGAGTGAATCAATATCAACCAAACGCAGATTGTAAGCCAGGCTATCGGCATAAAGCTGTGATTTTCTGAACATTTTAGCAGCCCGACGATAATTGTTCTGCATGTAGAAAATGTTGCCGTAAAGCCTTGACACAGCGCCAAGTTTAAGCCACGAATGTGTTCCTGCGCATAACTGACTGGCTTTGTCAGCGTAAATTTTTGCCTTTTCAACATCACCATGACTGGCATAATACTCACCAAATCTGATAGTTGCGTCAAACAAAACATCAGGGTTGGTATTCTCCTGGTCTGAAGAGGAAATCGGATAGCCGTGCTCTTCAGCCTTTTGAATATCACCTTTTTCAAGATACCAATATGCCAAGCCCAAATCAGCAGTTTCCGAACCACGCCGTGTATGAAGTTCCTCACTCACGTCTTTGGCTTTCTTATAGTATTCAAAAGCCTTGTCCAAATCGTTCTTCTGAATGTATATGCTGCCAAGCAAACAGTAGGCGTCAATTCTGCTGACACCGAAATGCTGACGCTCGAAAATCATTAAGGCCTCCTCCGCGTTTTTCTGTGCAAGATTAAAATCGTTCTTAATCTGATACATACCCGCTATGAGAAGCAGTACTCGGCCATATTCAGGCGATATTACCTCGTTGTGGTACTGACGCGACGCATTTTGCAACACCTTTACGCCTGTTACAAAATCATTCGATGCAAATGCATACTTTCCGGCAATATAGTAGAATTTCGCAATCGACTCCTGGTCAGTAATTATATCCAGATGGCTAAGACTTTTCTGAAGTATCGAATCGCAACGGTGAAAATCGTTTTGAGCAAGATATACCCATGCAAAAAGGTTGTTGACATGGAAAAGCAGATTGACGCTGTCGCGAATAACCGGGCTGTCATGAGCGAGGCGGGTGTAACGCATAGTGCTGTCGGGATGCCCCGACATGAAATACAGCTCAGCCAACCTCAGATTGGTCATCACCTGCATCATGTCGTCGTCATAAGTGGCAAGAATCCGTTTGTAAGCCTTCTCGGCCTCAACATAATTGCTACGGAGCACATAGTTGACAGCTTGGTCGTAATCGGCCCGCATCCGCGCTGCGTTTTCCCCCTCAAGACGCTTGGCATCAGCAAAAATGAACTGAACTGATAACAGAACAGCACAAACTGACAATATGATTCTTCTTATTCCCAAAAAAAAACAAATGCGGTTTTTACGCAAAAGACAAATGTATGCAAAAAAACACCAATCGTACAAATATTTTACGAACGTCACCCACAAGACAACTTACGCCATAAAATTGTTGCCCGATTCAACTTTTATTTTACATTTGAATTAAAAAAACGGAACAATGCAACAGCTACCATCGCGGTTACTCGACAATGTGGTTAATGAGTTCGGCAAATTGCCAGGCATTGGCAAAAAAACGGCTCTGCGCCTTACGCTTCATCTGCTCAACCAGCCCAATGATGAAGTGGAATCATTTGTGTCGGCCATCAGCCAAATGAAAACCGACATCATGATTTGCCCTGAATGTCACAACATTACAGAGTCGGAAGGGCTATGCGGCATTTGCGCCGACGAGCGCCGCGACCACTCGCTCATTTGCGTTGTTGAGACAATCCGCGAACTAATTGCCATCGAGAACACCGGCCAGTACCACGGCATCTACCATGTGCTGGGCGGCCGCATATCACCAATGGACGGCATCGGTCCGAAAAACCTTAACATCGACAGCCTTGAACGCCGCGTGCAGGAAAACACCATAGCCGAGGTGATTCTGGCCACCAGCACAACCATCGAAGGTGACACCACGAATTTCTACCTTTTCCGACGGCTCAGCCCGTTTGGTGTGCCGATAACTACGCTTGCGCGGGGGCTTGCAGTGGGCGACGAACTTGAGTATGCCGATGAAATAACTCTGGGACGCTCGATTCTGAACCGCGTTCCTTATAAAAACTGATTTACCTAATATATTAACTGAATGGTGAATGATAATCGAACTGAATATTTAATCCTAAATACAAATTACTAAATGACTATGGAACTATCAGACAAAATCAAATACTGCGCCATCTGTCGGAACTCAAAACGCGACATGGAACGCGGCATTGTGTGCGGACTGACAAACGACAAACCGACCTTCGACAAGCATTGTGCTGATTTACAGGCTTCGGCCAGCGACATTGCCGAACTGGAAGAATCAATGATTGGCGGCTCGCAAAAATCTGCCATAAAAATCCTGACCTCCGTTTTGATTGTGGCGTTTGCCGTAGCCATTGGCGTTATGTGGCTGATTCACAACAATGAGACTCAAGCTAAGCACAAAAAGCAAGCCGAGAAAATCGCCAAAATGATGAGATACGACGCAATACAAGACCTTGTGGATGAAAAACTGGCAACTCTGCCGCAACCTTTTAATGGCGATATGGTTTTCGACAGCATTGAGCACCATAAAAAGTATATCACATTAGCGATAAGAATGCCTGAAGGCATCTATGCCCAAAACTACACTGACAACCAATTGATTTGCGAGTCAAAATACAGGCACTCCGAAGTGCTGAAACACCTGCGCAACGAGGACCGCGAGTTGCTGGAAACATGCCTAAGCGACTCTCTGCAATTACGTTACGCATTCCATGAAACAACCGGATTCACAATGTACACTATTGTGGTCCACCCCAATGATATTGAGCAAGCACTCAACCCAAGCGGACCATTCCGCTGCCAAAAAAAGGATTTTGAGCGTGTGTTGAAGTATGATACCCAAACACTTCCGTTCGACATTGTGAACAATGTTCAGCTGTCGGCCATAAAAATTGACTACAGTGCAAACAAACTGACGCTGAACGTGCGAAGCAGACGAAAAGGTATTACCAAAGGCGCAGCAACAGAAAATTTGGTTAAGACCGATTTATGGAAAAACGCTCTCGACCTATACTCGGTTAAAATGATAATGCTTAACGAGGGAAAAATAGATTTCCGCTTCATCGGCACCGATGACCGGCTTGTGGAATCAGTAGTGATTGGCCCCGATTTCTACCAAAACAAATAAAAAGCGATGAGAATTTTCATAATCGGAACAGGAAACGTGGCCACACATCTGTCGGCCGCTCTGCTCAAAGCCGGACACGATATTGAAGGTGTTTGCGGTCGCGATTTCAGCCACACCGAAGAACTAGCAAAAAAATTGAATGTCGAGCCGTTCAGCAGTGTCAGTTCAATTCCTGCCGATGCTGATGTTTATCTGATTAGCGTGAGCGACGACAGCATTGCCGATGTGGCCGCAGAAATGCCTGATGTAGAAGGAATTGTGGCGCACACCGCTGGCAGCGTTCCAATAAGCGCATTGGTACGTTTCAGCCACCACGGGGTCTTTTATCCGCTACAATCGTTCAGCAAAAGTCGGACAATCGACATGAGCCGAGTGCCGCTCTGCATCGAAGGAAACGACATCTGCACCGCCGACACACTCACCACTCTGGCCTGCACGCTCAGTGGCGATGTGCGACCAATGACAACAGAACAGCGTGCCCATCTGCATCTGGCAGCAGTATTTGCAAGCAATTTTGTCAACTGCATGTATGCCGAAGCCGAAACCATTCTGAAAGAAAGCAATATACCATTCAGCATCATGCGAGAGCTGATTGCAGAAACAGCTGCCAAAGCCGCCGATATAGGCCCCACCGCCTCACAAACAGGCCCTGCCCGCCGCGGCGACACAAGTGTGATGAACCGCCAAATGCAATTGCTCCCCGACCACGAATTGCAAAAATTGTATAGTTTTGTGTCGAAAAGAATTCAAGGCCGATACAAACCTGCCGACAAATAAAGTAGCAGTAACGGCCTACAAATCAAAATCTTACACAAATGTCGAATTTCAAAGAAGATTTGATGAAAGTGAAGGCGTTTGCCTTCGATATTGATGGTGTCTGTACCGACGCCACAATGATTTGCCTGGCCGACGGTCAGCAGGTACGCCAGTCAAATACCCGTGACGGCTTTGCACTGCGTTTCGCGCATGAACAAGGCTACCCAATCGCCATCATCAGCGCCGGCAAGAATAATGCAGGCGTGGTGCAGCGATTCGAGAGTTTGGGGCTGACCGACCTTTTCATCGGCAACCTTGCCAAAGTACCCGCTTTCGATGCTTTTCTAAAACGCCACAACCTAACCGACGATGATGTGCTCTACATGGGTGATGACGTGCCAGACTATCCTATTCTGAAACGCGCCGGGATTCCCACATGTCCCGCCGACGCCACAAACGACATCAAGCCGTTTGTCAAGTATGTATCAGAATTCAACGGCGGCCATGGCTGCGTGCGCGATGTTATTGAGCAAGTGCTGCGCGCTCAAGGACGCTGGGTGAATTTTGAAACCGAAAATTTTCTGTAATTGATTACAATTAAGAACTGATACCTGATTTGACGTTTTAATCGTATCACACGCAATAATAAAAACGGGCTGCCCCAGAAGGGACAGCCCGTTTTATATCAAACAACTCTAACTGATTAGAAGTTGAAACCTACACGAAGAGTCGGCGATGCAATAAAACCAATGCTGCTGCATTGACCAACATTGGGTTTAATACCCGGCTGCTCTTTGTATTGAACAGCTGCATAGGTGTAAGAGAACAAATCAAATTGGCAACCGATGATCAAACCACCGTTGAACACGTAGTCAGCACCGAAAACAACGGCACCGCCGATGTTCCAAGTCTCGGCAAAAGCCTTGCTACTGTGTTCAATCTGTGCTGCCGCATCGAACTTGTACTTCACCTCGCTGCGACCATACGAACCTCTACCACGCAAACCAACAAATGGTTTGGCACTGCTACCCATGTTGATGCAAAAATCACCACCGATAAACACAGAATAGTTCATATTAATCCGGTCCGGAGTTTCACCATACGAGGGAATCAAGGCGCTAGCGACGCCAGGAGTTCCTGCATGACCAGGTTTGTATGTGCGGTTGAAACCACCGCCCAAAAGCAATCTCAATTCGGGCGACAAATACGCGCCTGCCTCGAATCCGAGAACTGCACCTTTGTCAGTCCAGTTTGGCGATGCAGCCTCTGCTGCAAAGCCATTGTAACTGAGCGATGCGTCCGCATTTAAGAAACTATTGTAGCCTACTGTTACGCCGAGGTAGAGTGGCTTGTCCTGAGCGACAGCCGTACCTGCAAACGCTAACAGCGCCAAAACAGCTACTGACAACAATCTTCTCATAATCGAAACTTTTTAATATTGTTTAGTTTAGATTATTTGATTACTCAGCAGCCGGTGTTTCTGCGGCTGGAGTGCTCTGTGTGTTCGATGAAGTCAGAAGTTTGCGGTATTTCTCTGCCATAGCAGTCTGGAAGCTGATTTCACTGTTGATTTCAGCAATCAAAGTCTCATAGTACTTAATAGCTGTTGCGTCGTCAACAATGTCGTTTTCAATCACTTCGTTAATCTTGCGTTTAGCATTCTCGATGGCAGTGTTGTAACCGTCAATTGCATCTTCCAAAGCTGCGATTGTTGCCTCGTTGTCGCTAACAGAGTATGAATTGTAAGCGTTTGCGATTGCAGAAGCTTCATCAGCAGCACCTTCCAGACTGTAAATCTTCTTTGCGTTCTCAACGTATTTGTTCAGAAGAGCCTCATAAACCGAATACTCAACTTCTGAGCTTAACACATCTGTCAAAGATGTGATGGTTTCCTGCAAAGACTTATATTGAGCCCATGCATTGTAACGCATTGCATAAGCAGCGTCAGCCTTATCTTCAGGAATAGCTTCCTTCATTTGTTTAACAAACTCACCAAGTGCTGATTTATACTTCTTAAGGTCTTTAAAAGTATACTTGGTGTATGTCTGGAATGCAAAACCGTTTTCGTCTTCAAGTTGCAGAGTAACTGAGCTGATCATTGATGTTGCAGTGTAAAAACCTGTACCCGGAGTATCATCATCATCAGTATAGTTGAAATCGTAAACACTTGCAGTCTTGGTAAGACCATCGGCATCAACATAATAATATAGAGGTGCGCCATAAAGTTTGTTCATAGCCTTAACCCACTTGTTTTCATCCAATTTGTTATTCTGATATTTAACATTATAAGAATAACTACCAAGCAGCATGTCAATTTTTGCAGAATAACCTGCACCAACAAACACTGACGAGCCATCGTAACCCTTGTTATAGCCATCTTGTGTCAGTTGAATCCAGAAATCCTGAGCGTCTTTAACTGCCTTTTCCTCGGCAATGTTAGCATTGATTATAGCTTCGTCAATCTGCTCTTGTGTCATTCCCGCCATCTTTTTCTGAGCGGCAATTTCGTTTTCCTTATCTTTGATATCTTTCTGATTACGGGCAATTACTGTGTTCTGGTAAGCAATAGCTGCCTCTTTAGCTGCCTCATGTGTGAGTTTGCCTGATTTAACATCATCCAAATTCTCCTGATTCTTTTCCAAATCACCCTGAAGTGTTTTCACTGCGGCAACTGCTTTGTCGTAATTTGCCCAATACTTATTTTCCAAAGCAACTTTCGAACTCTCCAAGTCAACTTTCGAACTCTCCAAGTCAACCTTCTTTTGGTCAAGTTGGATTTGACGCAAATCCTTTACCTCATCCGACTCTGAGTCATCAACGCATGAAACAAATGCGGTACCCAAGCAAAGAGCACCCATCAATAAAAAACTCTTTTTCATCATTTAAATTTTTTAAATTAATTGGTTATTAAAAGTTAGAAACAAACCTAGGGTTCGTTTCAACCGCAAAAGTAATAAGCTTAACGGAAAAAAAAACAGAATTATCAGAAATTATTGCCAGTAGTGAGAAAAATGACGTCAAGCAATGTAATTATTACTCGAATAGCCATCCTTTGTTTTTTGTTCAATCGATACCTCACTAATTAAAAAAGCGCCCGACAAACGCCGGACGCTTCTCACTGTATTGTAATATTATAGGTTATACAAGACCTTGGTCGAGCATTGAGTCGGCAACCTTGATGAAGCCGCCGATGTTGGCGCCCTTCACGTAGTTGATGTGGCCGTCGGCCTCTTTGCCGTACTTAACGCAAGTCTGGTGGATGCTAATCATAATCTGGTGCAGACGTGCGTCAACCTCTTCGCGTGTCCAGGGCAGACGCTCAGAGTTCTGAGTCATCTCAAGACCTGAAGTTGCAACACCGCCGGCGTTCGAAGCCTTGCCCGGTGAGTAAAGGATGCGTGCGTTCTGGAATACCTCAACTGCCTCAGCTGTCGACGGCATATTTGCGCCTTCGCAGACAATCTTGACGCCATTGGCAACCAATTGTTTAGCCTCAGCCTCGTTGATTTCGTTCTGGGTAGCGCAAGGCATTGCAACATCGCACTTGATGCCCCACGGACGCTGACCTTCGAAGAATTTAACACCGAATTTGGTAGCATATTCCGAGATACGGCCGCGGCGAACGTTCTTCAAGTTGAAGACAAAGTCGAGTTTCTCTTTGGTGATGCCGTCCGGGTCGTAGATGAAGCCTGACGAGTCAGACATTGTAACAGGTTTTGCACCGAGTTGGATGAGTTTCTCAACAGCATATTGAGCAACGTTGCCCGAACCCGAAACGCAGACTGTCTTGCCTTTGATGTCGTCGTTCTTGGTCTTCAGCATCTCTTGTGCGAAGTAAACCACGCCGTAACCAGTAGCCTCAGGACGGATGAGTGAGCCACCCCAGTTCAGGCCTTTGCCAGTCAGAACGCCAGTGAACTCGTTGCGGAGACGTTTGTATTGGCCAAACAGGTAGCCAATCTCGCGGCCGCCAACGCCTATATCACCTGCAGGAACGTCGGTGTCGGCGCCAATGTGCTTGCTGAGCTCGGTCATAAAGCTCTGGCAGAAGCGCATAACCTCGTTGTCCGATTTGCCTTTCGGGTCGAAATCAGAACCACCTTTGCCACCGCCCATCGGCAGAGTGGTAAGGCTGTTTTTAAACACCTGCTCGAAAGCCAGGAACTTCAGAATACCCAGGTTAACGGTCGGGTGGAAACGCAAGCCGCCTTTGTAGGGGCCGATGGCGCTGTTCATCTGAACGCGGAAACCGCGGTTGATTTGAATCTCGCCTTTGTCGTCCAACCAGGGAACACGGAACATAATCACGCGCTCTGGCTCAACCATACGCTCAAGAATCTTTCCTTGTTTGTACTTCGGATTCTCATCGATAAACGGCATAAGAGACTCAACAACTTCTCTTACAGCCTGGTGAAATTCGGTTTCACCTGGGTTTTTGGCGATAAGTTTCGCCATAAACTCGTCAACTTCTACATTTAAGATGTCTGACATTGTTTTATGTTTTTTAAAGTTTGCAATTCATTTTCGCGGGTCAAAAATATATAAACCGAAAAACCCGCAACCTTGCGCCCTTGGGCTTTACGTAGATTACGTAGAAATCAGCACATCATCTTTTTATAAAATATAACACAATGTCATTCAAATAATTAAATTCATTTCAGACAAGTCAATAAATATTATATTATGGTGTATTTTTAATTTGCTTAAAGAGTTTTTTACATGTCAGAAAAACGTCTGCTAAACTTGTTTTGCGGTTCGATGCTTTTTTGTTTTGTATTTTAAAAAAAAGCAGTACGTTTGCACCCGCTTTAGCAAATGGCGAGGTAGCTCAGCTGGTTAGAGCGCATGATTCATAATCATGAGGTCGCGGGATCATGCCCCGCTCTCGCTACAAGACGGTGTCAAACTTAACGGCACCGTCTTTTTTTTGCCAAATGCAAAAAATGCTTAACTTGCGAATAATTTAATGGTTAATTACTGTCATGATTGCAGCCTTAGTTCTCGTATCCATTTATGCCGTACTGGCCACAATAGCTGGAATTCTAATATTTAAGCATCCGTCTGCCAGCCAATCAACAGAATTGGATTATAAAAACTTGATTCAGAAAAAAACCTGCGCTCTCTATTTCGATGTGAATGGCTTTTTGCGTTCCGATATTGACTCTTCAAACAACGACCACGCCATAAAAGGATTGCACAAGAACCAAAATATAAAAGATTACAATGGCCGGATAAAGGATTTAGGCAACTATTTCAACATGTGCATAAAATACAAACGCACAATCACTTACAAATCCGAAGAAATCAAAAGTGGTAACATTGTAAAACGTACCGACCTGATTTTCTCGCCATTCATTGTCTACGGTGAGATGAAGGGTGTTTCAATCATATCGCAGATTATGTACTCAAGCAGCCGTGAGGCCGACCTGATTGCAAAAGCCCGGAAACTGACGGAAAAAAACGTTGTGGCGCAAACCCAGATTGACAAACTTGACGCCGAGCGCATTGAGTTGGAAACTGCATTCAAAAAATCGAGCCAGCACCACATCAAACTGCAAAAGGCTCTGTATCGTATTGAAATACAAAAGCAGGAACTGGAGAAAGCCCTCAGTATAATCAACACTCAAAAGGAGGATTTGGAGCGGATGAACTCAGAAATCACCCGCAACAACCACATGAAAGACGTGTTCCTGGCCAACACCAGCCATGAAATCCGCACACCGCTCAACGCCATCATCGGATTCACAAACCTGCTGCTGAAAATGGAGCCCGACGAGAAACAACTCAAGTATCTAGAAAACATCAAAAATGCAGGCAACAACCTATTATTCATCATCAACGACATTCTGGATCTGTCGAAGATTGAGGCTGGCAAAATCGAACTCGAGAAAATTCGGTTCGATATCCGCGATCTGGTTGACAAATGTGTGAACACCGTGTCTGTGAAACGCGACAACAAAGAAATCACAATTAACATCGACATTGCCGACGACGTTCCTGAATTTGTCACTGGCGACCCGCACCGCATAAACCAGATTCTGACCAATTTGCTCTACAACTCTGTGAAATTCACAAACGCCGACTGCAGAATCAACTTATCAATCAGCACGATAAGCTACGATAACGGGCGAATCAACCTTGCTTTCTCTGTAACCGATAACGGCATCGGTATTCCGAAAGAAAAACTGTCGGACATATTTATGAGTTTCACCCAAGCCAACGAGGATACCACACGCAAATACGGAGGAACGGGGTTAGGACTGTCAATAACCAAGCAACTGGTGGAGATGTACGGCGGCAAAATTGAAGTGGAGAGCGAGCTGAACCATGGTGCGACATTCAAATTCAATTTGATTCTGGGTGAGGCCGACGAAAAACCCGACACCAAACAACCTATCGGCAGCAGTGAGCTTTCGACTGACGCACCGCTGCACATTCTGCTTGTGGAGGACAATTCCATCAACCAGCAACTCGCCATCGACACCCTGAAATCGTGGAATAAGAATGCCATAATTGACATTGCCGACAACGGACAGATTGCCGTTGATAAGGTTGTGAGCACACTCTATGACGTGGTGCTGATGGACATTCAAATGCCTGTGATGGACGGCAATTCAGCCACTGAGGCCATCCGCCACATTGATTCAGCCAACGGCAAAGTGCCCATCATTGCAATGACCGCTCACGCTCTTGAAGAAGAACGAAACCGCTGCCTGAACAACGGCATGAATGACTACATTGCCAAACCATTCGATCCCGATGAATTGTTCGCGAAAATCAGCAAATACGCAGGCCTAAAAACCGACCATCTGAAAAAAAACATCACCAGAAACACCGCAGGAAAGAGCGATGACGATAGTTTCGACATCAGTCCACTCATCGACGTCTGCTCTGATGACTACAACGAGGTGATGAACGTCATCAATGTGTATGCCAACTATGTTCCCGCCGACATCAAAGAACTAAGCAAAGCAATTGCAAGCAGCAACGCCGAGCAGATACGCATGAAACTGCACTCGCTCAAAACCGCATTCAGTTATATGAGCATTTCTGCAGCCGACGAACTGACGAAAGCCATCAGCGACAGCCTTGAGCGTGGTCAAGACTGCGGGAAACTCATTGAGGAACTGGCTGCAGCATGGAACAGCACCCTGCCAAAAATTCAAGAACATGTGAAACGATTACTGTAATCTAAAAAACAGTTCTCCATTATTGTCTCTGGTTTTGGAACGAAACTTCACATGCCATAGTTTCAAAATTCCAAGAGCGCTTTTAATCTGTCTCCAAATCAAAAATATCGCGAAGAATCTGAAGATTCGGGTTCTTTTCCAACATATAGACATATTTCTCTTTCGATGTATAGGGCATTCCTGATTTCTCGGCTTCCACCTCCCCGTCGACATCGAAACGCAGATTGATATTTGCATTATGCAGATTTGCCCGCAGATACCCCTCAAGGGCATTGCGAACATTTTTATATAGGTATTCCTTCACAGTCTGACTACCGACCGATAAACGGAACAACAATCCATCATCGGTTTTTTGAGGTATCTGACTGAGGAGAAGACTGCTAAGTCGCGGACGTTGCTTTGCCTCTGTTTTGGCATAATCTTTCCATGCCTGGTCGAACTGGGCCTGCGTAAACTCTTCATTTTCCTCTTTAATCGAAGCATCGCCTGCACTTGCTTCGGCAACACTTTCAAATGATATTGTCTGCGGGTATTCTTTGTAAACCGGTGTGACTTTCACCGGCTTTGGATTGGTTATTATTGATGCTATGCCCGTTGGTGCGGAAGATGCCTGCGCTGGAGCGGCAACAGTCTTTAGCGACTTACCTTTACGTTTTAATTCTCGTTTTTTTTTTCAGTCTCGAGGTCGCACAACCTCATCAGGGCGAATTCCACCGCCAAACGTTTGTTCTGGCTTGCGCGATATCCCGACTCTGCTTCGTTAAGTACTCTTAGCGCCTCAAAAACAAACCACGGCTCGCACTTTTTAGACTGTTCCAGATAGCGTGTACGGATTCCCGCACCCACGTCGAGCAGACTGACAGTTTTGTCGTTCGATGCCACAAGCAAGTCGCGGAAATGGTTGCTCAAACCAGCCAGAAAATGCTGACCTTCAAAGCCTTTGTTGATAATTTCATCGTAGATAGTCAGGCTTGTGGCCACATCTTTTGTCAAGAAAGCATCCACAAGGCGGAAGAAATAGTCGTAGTCCAGCACATTTAGGTTGGCCACAGCTTTTTCGTAGGTGATTTCGTTGCCCGAGAAACTGACAATCTGGTCAAAAATCGAAAGAGCGTCACGCATGGCGCCATCGGCTTTTTGTGCTATTACAGTCAAGGCATCAGGATCAGCTTTTATGCCCTCTTTTTCTGCCACGCGGGCAAGTTGTGCAGCCGCATCTTCAACGGTTATGCGGTTGAAATTATACACCTGGCAGCGCGACAGGATTGTCGGCAGAACTTTGTGTTTTTCGGTGGTTGCCAAAATGAAAATGGCATGATGCGGCGGTTCCTCAAGCGTCTTCAGAAACGCATTGAAAGCGGCCTGCGAGAGCATGTGCACCTCATCGATGATGTAAACGCTGTAGTGCCCAATTTGCGGCGGTATGCGAACTTGGTCAATCAGGTTGCGGATGTCCTCAACAGAGTTGTTCGATGCCGCGTCGAGTTCATGAATATTATATGAGCGGTCCTCGATAAACGCCTTGAACGACTCGCATTCATTGCACGGCTCCATATCGGCAGTTGGGTTCAAACAGTTGATTGTTTTTGCAAAGATGCGCGCACAAGTTGTCTTACCCACACCGCGCGGCCCACAAAACAGATAAGCCTGCGCCAAATGCTTGTTCACAATGGCATTTTTTAATGTCGTTGTGATTGACGACTGCCCAACCACACTCTCAAATGTTATTGGGCGGTACTTACGCGCCGATACGATGAACTCTCCCATACTTTTTTGTTCGGTTGGCAAATATATTAAAACATAAATATTACCCGCAGGGAAGTTTTCAACAACATGACATTATTCCATCGAACAAAAAAAATCTTCGTTGACAGATAGCAATTTACACTATTCACGCATAAATGTTGAACGATTTCAGTTGTAAAAAACGAAACCAATGCTAACTTTGTAGGAAATTTTTGTCAAATGGAGACTGAACAACTTATCGACTCATTTAAAAGCAAATTCGCGGCGCTTGTTGAGAAATACAACGGGCTGAAGGCCGAGAATGCGCGTCTGGCCGGTGAGAATGCCGAACTTCGGCAGAAATTGGAAGAGAAAGATAAAGAATTGGATAACAATAAGAAAGAACAAAATACACAACAATTGGCAAATACATTTTTGGCAGCAAGCGGCAACGACCCGCAAGAGGCCAAAAACAAGATAAATAAAATAGTGCGGGAAATTGACAATTGCATCGCCCTATTGAACCGATAAAAGATTGATTTTAAAATGGATGGCGAATTTACTATAAACGTTGGCATTTGTGACAGGAATTATCCTATCAGAATCAATCGCAACGATGAGGAGAAAATAAGGAAGGCTGCAAAAAAGATAAACGATACAATTGCCCAATACAGGCAAGTGTATAACAGTAAAGACGGTCAGGATTTTCTTGCGATGGTGGCGCTTCAGTTCGCAACGCGAGTTGTGGAGAGTGAGGAGCACTTCGAAGTCCAGCCGGTTATTGAAGAATTAGGCAAACTCGACAGCCAACTGTCGGAATTGCTAAATGATTGATAACAAGACGTTCTTTAACATATAAAAACCGAAATTTATACCCGCACCGGTTTGGAATAGTTTGGGAAACTCAACACTAAAATCTTAGGGGTTGCGTTTATTTCTGCGTAAGACAGGCCTCAACGCCGCAAGGCGTAACCATTTGGTTCAGTGGAAGTAAGAAACAGTCGCCGCGATCCCGCCTATATCATTATAGGAGTTTTCACAAAGACATTCCGGTGCGGTTTTTTTATTATATAACACAATAAATATATGGACAAAACATTATTGGTAGTTGCAATCGTGGCAGCAATAGCGGGAGGTTTGATAACCTTCATAGTGCTGAAGGTTGCATTGAAGAAAAAAACAAAACAGCTGGTGCAAGATGCTGAGGCTGAGGCAGAAATGATAAAGAAAGAGAAGGCATTGCAGGCTAAGGAGAAGTTTCTGCAACTGAAGGCTGAGCACGAGAAGGTGATTAACGAGCGCAACAGCAAACTGGCTGCCGCCGAAAACAAACTTAAACAAAAGGAAGCCGGCATCAATCATCAGATTGAGGAGTACAACCGTAAGAAAAACGAGGTTGACGCCGTCAAGGAAAAACTGAACTCTCAACTCGAAATTGTTGAAAGAAAGAACGAAGAACTCGAAAAACTTCACAAACAGCAAGTTGACCAGCTGGAATCGATTTCGGGACTTTCGGTTGAGGACGCTAAGGCTCAACTGATGGATTCGCTCAAGGCTGAGGCACGCACGCAGGCAATGTCGGAAATCAATGAGATTATGGACGAGGCCCGTTTGTCGGCCAACAAAGAGGCTAAACGCATTATTCTGCAAACCATTCAGCGCGTTGCTTCGGAGCAGGCCATCGAGAATTCGGTTACCGTCTTCCATATCGAGAACGACGACATAAAAGGCCGCATCATTGGTCGTGAGGGCCGTAACATCCGCGCTTTGGAGGCTGCAACCGGTGTCGAGATTATTGTTGATGACACGCCGGAGGCCATCATTCTTTCGGCTTTCGACCCGGTTCGCCGCGAGGTTGCCCGTCTGGCTCTGCATCAGTTAGTTACCGACGGCCGCATTCACCCGGCACGCATCGAGGAGATTGTTGCCAAAACGCAGAAAATGGTTGAGGAAGAGATGATTGAGACCGGTAAACGCACAGCCATCGACCTTGGCATTCACGGTCTGCACCCCGAACTTATCCGACTCATCGGTAAAATGAAATACCGCTCATCGTACGGTCAGAACCTGCTTCAGCACTCGCGCGAGGTGGCCAATCTGGCAGCCATTATGGCTTCGGAACTCGGACTGAACGCAAAGGCCGCCAAACGAGCCGGCTTGCTTCACGATATCGGCAAAGTGCCTGACGACGAGCCGGAGTTGCCGCACGCAATTCTGGGTATGAACCTTGCTGAAAAATACAAGGAGAAACCCGATATCTGCAACGCCATTGGTGCCCACCACGATGAGGTGGAGATGTCGACGCTGATTGCCCCGATTGTTCAGATTTGCGACGCTATTTCGGGTGCACGCCCTGGCGCACGCCGCGAGGTCGTGGAGTCGTACATCAAGCGTCTGAAGGAACTCGAGGATTTGGCGCTTTCGTACCCTGGCGTACTCAAGACCTACGCAATTCAGGCGGGCCGCGAACTGCGCGTGATTGTGGGCAGCGAAAAGGTGAGCGATGCCGAGGCTGAGTCACTCTCGTTCGACATTGCTAAGAAGATTCAGGACGAGATGACCTATCCGGGACAGATTCGCATCACAGTCATCCGCGAGACCCGCGCCGTAAGTTACGCGAAGTAGGCGAAAGTGTTATTTGAACGCAGTCCCGATAGCTATCGGGAACACAGATTTAACTGATTTTCGCAGATTTTTAATTGCTATAAGCTAGAGCCGATTAAAGTCGGCTCTTGGCTTTTAAAATAAATTCAACAGCGAAGCGTTAACTTGTTAAACATTAAACCTTTACAGAAATGGAACCGTTACAAATGGTCGATTTAAAGAGTCAGTACCAGCGGATTAAGCCGCAGATTGACAGCGCGATACAAGGCGTGATAGACAGTTGCCAATTTGTGAAAGGTGCTGAGGTTAAGGCATTTGAGCAGGAATTGGCGCAGTATCTGAACGTGAAGCACGTTGTTGCTTGTGGCAATGGCACCGACGCTCTGCAAGTGGCGCTTATGGCTCTCGACCTGAAGCCAGGCGACGAGGTGATAACCACCGATTTTACGTTTATTGCAACCGTTGAGGTGATTGCTCTGCTTGGACTCAAACCGGTTTTGGTTGATGTCGATAGAGAGACTTTTAATATTGATATACAGGAAATTGAGAAAGCTGTCACACCGCGCACAAAAGCCATTGTGCCGGTTCATCTTTTCGGGCAGTGCGCCAATATGGAGGCGATTATGGAAATAGCCGCCAAACACAATCTGTATGTGGTTGAGGACACTGCGCAGGCTCTTGGCGCAGAATACCGCTTTAGCAACGGCTCGACAAAAAAGGCGGGAACCATTGGCAACATTGGCTGCACATCGTTTTTCCCGTCGAAAAACCTTGGCTGCTACGGCGATGGCGGTGCGCTCTTTACTAATGATGACGCGCTTGCCGAGCAAATCCGCAGCCTGACCAACCACGGAATGAAGGTGCGCTACCATCACGACCAGATTGGCGTCAACTCGCGTCTGGACACCGTTCAGGCCGCCATTCTGCGCGTGAAACTTCCGCACCTTGACGAGTATAATCTGGCACGACGCACCGCTGCGGAGAAATATAATGTCGCATTGTCGGAAATATCTGATATTGAAACACCTGCAACGGCAACATTCACCAATCACATTTTCCATCAGTACACGCTGAAAGTGAAAAACGGCCGCCGCGACGCACTGAAACGCCACCTTGACGAGCTGGGCATTCCGAATATGGTTTATTACCCGATTCCATTGCACCAGCAAAAAGCATTTGCACCGTATATGGCTGAGAACAAATATTTTCCAGTGTCGGAAGCAATATCGGGAGAGGTGCTTTCGTTACCAATGCACACCGAACTTGACGACGAGCAGATTTCGCAGATAACGACGGCAGTGAAAAGTTTTTGGAAAAGCTGATTTAACCAATCCCGAATTTGTTCACGAAGAATAAAAACCAACTCAAAACATTGACATTCAAATTACCAACAAAAAAGGCGTGTCACCACGCCTTTTTTCATATATTGTTCATTACCAACATTATTCGTCAGCAACAGTCACATTCATCATCTTGCGCAAATTGATGATTGCATAGCGCATCCGTCCCAAAGCCGTATTGATACTTACACCTGTAAGGTCAGCTATTTCTTTGAAACTCATATCGTAAACATATCGATATTTGACAATGGCGCACTGCTCCGGCGGCAATTTTTCAATCATCTGCTTCAAATCGGCATGCGACTGTTTGGCAAGGCATTTATCCTCGGCACTGTCATCGTAGATGCCGATAGTCTTGAAGATACTCTTCTCCTCGTCGTCACCAGAAACGGTTGGCAAATGCTTGTCGCGACGATAGAAATCGATAATCAAGTTGTGGGCAATACGCATCACCCACGGACAAAAACGCCCGTCATCTTTATAACTGCCGCTATCGAGCGACCGGATTACCTTAATAAATGTATCCTGAAAAATATCTTCGGCGAGTTCGCGATCCTTCACCACCATCATGATGTAGGAAAACACGCGGTTCTTATATTTGTCAATCAAAACTTCAAGACATTGAGTCTGTCCGTTCAAATACTGCCTAACTAACTCATAATCAGACTGACTATGTAGGTTCATAACTACCTCCTTTTTTGTGTTTCGAAGTAATTATTTATCGATAGGCATTTCCTCCAATTATTTATTCAACAATGTTTTTGACATGGCAAATATATGCAAAAAACAGTACGCGACGCTTTTTCCCAATCTTTTTTGGATATAGTAGCGTCCTACAGTGGCAAATGGACAAAAAAAAACGCTGTAAGCAATTTTTTTATTGATAAGACTGTCTGATGAAATATAAAACTCCGCAAACAGCCTTTTTTTGCCGACAACTGCTTTCTTCGGAACAGACTCTATACGCAATACAATAACTTGCATATCAGCATATTACACCCATAACTAATGAAATCACGTAAAACGGACGGAACAATTTGCTGAACTCTTCTTAATTGGTAATTTTGCGGGCGTGAATTTGAAATTTGATTTTCATGGAGAGCGAAGTAACAGTCTATGGCAAAAAGTTCAGGGTATCGGTTAAGGCTGAGAAGATTCAGGCCCGAGTTGCCGAACTTGCCTGCCAAATGAATTCTGACCTTGCGGGAAAAGATGTTGTGTTTCTATCCATTCTGAATGGCAGTTTCATGTTTGCGGCCGACCTTCTGCGCGGCATCGATTTGATGTGCAAAATCAGTTTCGTGAAATTCTCATCGTACGAAGGGCAGAAATCCACTGGCAATGTCCGCGAGCTCATCGGACTTAACGAGGACATCAAAGGCAAGACGGTAGTCATCATTGAGGATATTGTGGATTCCGGGAAAACCATGGTTGACCTGCTCGCTTATCTCAAGAAGTTTGAACCAGCCGAAATACGCATTGCCACACTGATGTTCAAGCCCGAATCGTGCTGCAAGAATTTGAAAATCGATTATTACGGATTTTCAATCCCCAACGATTTCATCATTGGCTATGGTCTTGATTTTGATGGTTTAGGACGCAATCTGAAAGATATTTATTCGATTGTGCAGTAAAATGGCACGTAAATTGAAGGATTTACCAACTGATGAATAGGGAGATTGAATAATTTAAAGGAAAACACAAATTAGACACTTATCACTCTTACTTTGTAACTTAATAACTTATAATTAAATATGTTTAATCTTGTAATTTTTGGACCTCCGGGTTCGGGCAAAGGAACCCAATCAGAAAACATCATCAAAAAATATGGTTTGAGGCACTTGTCGACAGGCGATTTGCTTCGAGCCGAGAAAAGTTCAGGTTCCGAGCTTGGCAACAAGATAAAAGAACTGATTGACAACGGAAACCTGGTTCCCGACTGCCTTGTTGAGGAAATGGTGAAAAAGAACGTTTCTGAGGATAAGGATTCTGCAGGTTTCATCTTCGACGGTTTTCCGCGCACAAAAGAGCAGGCCGCATGGCTTGACAATATGCTCGCCGAGCAAGGTCAGAGCGTTACACAGATGCTTGCCCTCGATGTTGACGACAACGAGTTGCGCAACCGCATTCTGGAGCGTGGCAAGGTTTCGGGCCGCGCCGACGACCAGGACGAGAACATCATCAATAACCGCATCGCCGTATATCACAAACAGACTCAGCCCGTTATCGATTTCTATTCGGCACAGGGCAAGTTCGTTTCGGTTGACGGCATCGGCTCTCTCGACGACGTTTTCGGCCGCATCAGCGATGCCATGGATAAAGCCATGCAGAACTGAAGGACTGATTCTCCAAAATGATTCAAGCCCGATGGTTGATTGCCAACGGGCTTTTTTTTGCACTGAAATTTGATACAAATGATTATCGCGAGTATCCCAATAATAGTCTATGAGTGAGATCCTCTTTCGCGAGATTATTCATCCCCATTCATCCAAATATCGAGCATGCGGTTTAAGGCAAAGTGTGTTAAGGTTATAGCCAGTTTTTATGTTTGAAGATAGATTTATTCGATTTGGTTTAAAACTATATCACAAAAAATCAGGGGCCAAGCGACCGATACTTATTGTTTTTCTTTATTCGGTATAGATATACTTTGTTGGTTATAACACTATCCCAAGTAGGTATTAAGGGCGTTTTTTTATCAAAATACAAACCATCTTTCGCTTTAGTAAGATATGGAGAATGCCTTCTTAACTCTTTTAATTGTTTTTGATATGTGATAATATAATCGAACTTCTGAAAATCAAGTTCATTGCCGAGATTATCCACGAAATTTGAATCATACACTTGTCCTTCAGGATAGAAATGTTTGTAATGCTCTACTAACCAATACAGCAATTTGTCTTTACTGTCAGCATATTCAAAACCAACAAATTGAGAATTATCAAATTCTTTACTTGGCTTTAGAATTTCTTTTGCTAATTCAAAAGAGACGTGGCGTGGATAGTAGTAAAACAAAATGCATAAACCGACAACGAGCGTAACCATTGCTACACAATAATTAATTAATCGCATCATTTATTCCTTGTTTTAATATTGTTTATGTGAGATAATCACACCCCGTTCAACCTGGGAAATGATATATTTTTTAGAAACGTTTATTCGTATTCAAATGGGTCTTTGGATTGTATCATATCTAAACTACCATCATTATTTTTCCCGAAACCTATGTACTTGCCCTTTGATGGAGTTATGGCAAAATCAAATTTCTGTCCATTTAAAACCACTGACATTTGCATTGTTTTGTCTGATTTATAATGGCAAATTTCTTCATTATCTTGATATTTAATTAAAACTGTATCAGACACCTCTTTTATGATTTGAACACAAATATCTGTTATACCTAATATTTCATCACTCGTAACAACAATATTTCTAAAGACATTGCAATCCTCAATATTTAAACTTACAGTGTCTTCTCTAAAAAAATCTTGAAAGGCTATCTCCAACAAGGTTTCTTTTTTGGTGTCCATTAAACTGGTGTTTAATAACACACTCAAAATCACGATAAATTTATGCATATTCTATTATTTTGTATGTGTTTGTTCAAAATGCCTCTCAAATAGTGATATTCAAGATTCCGTAGATATTTCTCAATAGTGGATATTGTTTATGTGAGATAATCACTCCCCGTTCATCCAAATGTCGAGCATACGGCGGTCGCGCTTGGTGGGGCGGCCTGTTCCTGGGTCGCGGCGGCCGTTGATATCGGCGCGCATAAGGTCGATTTTCAGGATTTCCTGCTCGGGCGTCAGGTCTTCGAGATATTCGAGCACAAGTTTTGCCGACACGCGCGACTTGGGAATGCCCAAAATCTTGTATCGGTAAACCACGGGGTTCTTCTTCACTTCAACCACTTCGCCCACTTTTATCGGCCGCGACGCCTTCACGGTCATATCGCCAATGGTCACACGGCCCTTGTGGCAAGCATCGGCAGCCTGACTACGAGTCTTGTAGAGCCGCACATCCCAAAGCCATTTGTCAATTCTGATTTCGTCCATAATGGCGCAAAGGTAGCAGAAAAGGTGAGAGTTTAGTGGGTAGAGTTTAGAAGGTTTTTATAGTACAAGAATTTGCATTATGTAAAACTTTCATTACTTCATTATTAATTGATTACGTTTTATTTACGTGGCATACAAGGCCTGATTGAATAACCCAAAATGTTACTTTTTTGGTTTGTCTCATATACAGATTTAGAGCTGATAATCAAGGAATAAGATATAGATATATATGTACTCGACCGATAGTAACCGCAAGAGCCATTGTTATAGGGCCAAATGTAACTGATGTAGCCAGCCGCTGGAAGGAAAATATGAACGTCGTTCAAGGTATAAGAAGAACTTGGTGTATCCTTTTTACTAATTTTCAATCCTTTATCTTGCGCGTTTTTGGCCTTATACACAATGCACCCAGCCACTTTTGAGTTATTGTAATCATTTGTCCACTCCCAATAACACTCATCCATCAACTCTTTTTGCTGTTCGTATGTTGGCATAACCCAACACCCTCCCCAAATAACAGCAGCCGCGTCTTCAATTGAATCAAGTTTATTTTGGTTGGTTCGATAACGGGGATGCTTCCTGTATGACACCTCATCGTACCTTTCTTTTGGATAAGTCTCCGCCCAAGCAAAATACCAGCCGTAATCCTGCGGGTTTGCCGCTCCAATATTGGTGGTTGCCCAGAGCGTGCCGCTTGTCAGACCAAGGTCGACATAATTGTGTATCCGATTAAACTCCTTCTGCACCTCTATCGATGAATCGGCAACCGACATTATCGGATTTTGCTCTTTTACAACACTATCGGCAAGATTATTGGCACTGATGTTTTTGGGTTCGTACAACAACATCGGGGCAACAGACAATTTCTCACCTGCCACCAACGCTTCAAATTTTGCGTAATAGGAGTGTTTACTCCAATCAATGCTTTGGAAGTTGCCGTTCGTTTTTCCTTTACCAACGGCAATATTTAAAACTCCGTCGGCGTCCGATTTCACCTTGTGAGTCTCGGTATAAACCACCGTTCCCTCGGGGCTATCCTGCGAAAGCACTACTTCCACCGTCGCCTTTTGATTTGACGACGAAGTGGGTATCTGACAATTGAAATACTCAATATATTGAGCATCGACTGTTGCTGACAAAAACATCAGCGAAAAAAATAACATTTGTTTCATAATCGTTTGTGTTTTAAAAGTTAAAGTTTATATAGTCCAATAATTCGCTTTATGTAAAGTCCATAATTGACAACAAATTCAAAATCAAATATAATGTGACGTTTTCAGTTTATATGAACTCAATAGTTTGTTGGCTACTAATATAATAAATTCCGCATATTTCTCAAAAATTTTATTTCCATTCCTTTTGCCCAACTAGTGCCTAATGCCTTTCAACTAGTGCCTAAAATAACTATTTTTGACCGACAGAAAAACCGAAAATATGTGCGGAATTGCAGGATACTACGCCATCAAGGGTGAACCCGACAAACGGCAGATTGAGCGAATGACCGACGTGTTGCGCCACCGCGGGCCCGACGCTGGCGGCACCTACGTGGGGCCGAATGTGGCGCTGGGGCACCGCCGTTTGAGCATTATCGACTTGAGCGCGGCGGCCAATCAGCCAATGTTCTCGCATTCGGGACGGCACGTGGCGGTGTTCAACGGCGAGATTTACAACTACCGCGAAGTGGCGGCCGAACTTGGCATCGCAACGCGCACAACGTCTGATACTGAAGTGGTTGTGGAAGCGTTCGAACTGCTGGGGCCGCAATTTGTTGAGCGGCTGAACGGAATGTTCGCCATCGCCATCTGCGAAGTGGCCACGCAGCGCATCTGGCTTTTCCGCGACCGAATGGGCGTCAAACCCCTATTCTACTACTTGAGCGACAGCACGTTCGCCTTTGCGTCGGAACTGAAAGCCATTGAGCAACTTGCCGATTTCAAACGCTCGAAGCGGATAAACCGACTGGCTGTCAATAAGTTCCTGCAGTTGGGCTACATTCCCGCACCCGACACCATCTACGAGAATGTATTCAAATTCCATCAGGGGCACTACGCCGTTTTCGACGGGCAGCGGCTCACGCTTTCGCGATATTGGAATCTGACGGATTCAATTACAAATCAACCATTTAAAGATACCGATTCCGCCCTACAGACGCTTCAGAATCTGATTGAGAGTTCGGTCAGATACCGCCTGATTGCCGACGTGCCTTACGGGACGCTGCTGAGCGGCGGCATCGACAGTTCGCTGGTGACGGCCGTGGCCCGACGCCTTTGCGGAACGCGCACCAACACCTTCTCAATCGGTTTCAAAGACAGCCAACACGACGAGTCAAAATACTCGGAACAAGTTGCGCAACAGTTAGATACAAACCATCACTTGGTGATAATGGCCGAGCAGGACGCAATGGAACGCGTGGCCGATATGTTCTACTCGTACGACGAGCCTTACGCCGATTCGTCGGCGCTGCCCACAATGCTGGTGTCGCAGGTGGCGGCCGAGCACGTGAAAATGGTGCTCACTGGCGACGGCGGCGACGAACTTTTCCTTGGCTACGGAATGTACCGCTGGGCCGACCGCCTTGCCAATCCTTTGCTGCAAGCCGCACGGCGACCGCTCTATCAGGCTTCGCGCCTTGCCGCAAGCCGCTGGCAGCGCATTGGCAAAATGTTCGACTGGCGCAGTGGCGACAACCTTCAAACGCATATCTTCTCGCAAGAGCAATACTTGTTCACAGCCGCTGAAACAGAGCGCTTTACGCAATCGGCAAACCCGCCAATGCCGCGCTTCGACGCGCCAACGGGCAGCCGTTTGTCGGCCGCCGAGCAGCAGTCGGTGTTCGATATGCTCTACTATCTGCCTGACGACCTGCTTGTTAAGGTTGACCGAGCATCAATGCGGCACTCGCTCGAATCGCGTGTTCCGCTGCTCGACTACCGCATTGTTGAGTTTGCCGTCAATCTGCATAAATCGCTGAAAATTAATGGCGATACGAGCAAATATCTGCTCAAGCAGGTGCTCTACAAATATCTGCCGCCCGAAATCTTCGACCGCCCGAAATGGGGTTTCAGCGTGCCGCTCTGCAACTGGCTTCGCACCGACCTGAAATATCTGACCGACAAATATTTAGCCCGCAACGTGGTTGAACAAGCGCAAATGGTCGATTACGCTGAAGTTGAACGGCTGCTAAAGCGTTTCTACGTGCAAAAGATTGATTATCTGTACAATCGCGTCTGGGCGCTCATCTGCCTACATCAATGGTGGGTGGAAAGGTTTTGCAAATAGGCACAACCTTCGAAAAAGAGTCATACCAGCGTTTTATCCACTTCAAACGAAGTTTAATCACTAAATTTCAGTAGTGTTTGTGCTTTTGACTACATTTGCCCTATGATTCGCAAATTATTATCGATATTAACTCTATGCATCTGTTGCCAAAGCCTGCAGGCCGAAAACAAACAGGTCCAACTCGGCGAAACCAAACCTGGCAACCGCAACGGACTTATCATTGAGCAACAGGATGATACGCGAATCAGGCTGTCGGCCAATTTCAGTACAATCAGCCTAAACGACATTGAAAGCCCCAAAGGAGAATTCTGCGAACTGATTATCGATGGCACCTACGAAACTGGCGCAGAAGGCGAGCCGAAACTGCCAGCCGCACGGAAACTGCTTCAACTGCCACATGGCTCAGTCCCTAGCATCGCTGTAAATTGCTATGACACAACATTTTTTCTGTTATCAGATTTTGGCATCAGCAACAAAATTGTTCCGCACCAGCCTTCTGCCAGCAAAAGCGACGAAAAGGTTGATTTCAAGCACAAAAAACGAATCTACCGCCGCAACCGCTTCACCGACCAAAAACTGGTAACACTCACCAAAATAGGCACAATGCGCGGTGCAGACCTCTATCAAATTGCTGTTAATCCAGTGAAATACAATCCGAAACAAAACGCCATAATGGTGATGAACAACATCGGAATTGAAATCAGTTTTGGCGCAAGCGGCTCAAAATCCAACGAAGATATTAACAATCAATTAAATAGCAACACAACAGCACAAGGAATCGCGACCAAGAGCGCTGTTTCTGACCTGACAAAGTATCCTGTCAAATACCTGATAATCACTGATACTGCGTTTGTTGACGCCTTGTCGGGATTTGTCAAATGGAAACGTTTGAAAGGCTTTGATGTGATTGTTGGCACAACCGACACCATCGGCAAGAGTTCCGCCGAAATAAAAGACTGGATAACAGCTCAATATAGAGCATCGACAACAGAAAGTCCCGCACCATCGTTTCTGCTTTTGGCCGCCGATACCGACAAAATTCCTACCGCAAAAAAAGGTGAGGCAACAGGCTATGGCACAGACCTTTACTACGCTTGCATGGATGGCGATGACGACATCATCCCTGACATCTACTATGGTCGGTTTTCGGCACGCTCAGCCGCGCAAATGAAGGCCATCGCCGACAAAACAATCGCCTACGAAAAGTACCAGTTTGAAGACCCGACGTTTCTCTCAAAAGCCTCACTGATTGCTGGTTACGATGGCAGTTATCGTTCTGCCGTGGGCATTCCAACTCTGACTTACATCACCCAAAACCGCATAACCCCTGCCAACGGATTTCTGCAAGTCAATAAGTTTACAACTAAATACACAGGCTGTTACGATGATTCAACCGTCTCGGTAGGGTTGATGACCTACACTGCCCACGGCTCAACAACATCGTGGGTTGACCCTGAACTTTCGCAAAGCAAAGTGCGCGGATTCGGCAACTCTGGAAAAACGCCTTTTGTTATCGCAAACTGCTGTCTGTCAGGGTGTATAACCACCGAGGAATGCTTGGGCGAGACGTGGATTAGAAAAGAGAACGGCGGAGCGGTGGCCTACATCGGCTCATCGCCCAAAACATACTGGCAGGAGGATTTCTACTGGGCCGTGGGCGCACACAACTACAAAAGTGGCATCTGCCCCGACACAAGTCAAACCTCTATGGGCGCGTTTGATGCCCCGTTTATCTCTGATTTTTTATGCGGCGATGCCTTGCTTTTTGCTGGCAATCTTGCAGTTACCGAAGCGCACGACAACAACTACCCCAGCAAGGTCTCAACCCGATACTATTGGGAAGGCTACAATTTTCTTGGCGACCCGTCGCTGCTGGTCTATTTTGGCGAAGGGAAAGAGAACGATGTCAGCCACGAGAACTTTCTGCCCATGCACTACAATCAATTCATAGTCAACGCATTAAGCGGTTCATACGTTGCTCTGTCGAAAAATGGGGCATTGCTGAGTGCCGCGCTTGTAACAAAAGGTGAGAACAGCGTAACACTCCAACTGCCTGATATAAACGAACTTGGCGACATCGACATTGTGGTTACCAAAGCCCAATACAAGCCTTACTTTGGAAAAGTGACGGTCATCATGCCTGATAAATCGTACCTGACAACCACTTCGGCCACCATAAGAACGATAATATACTGAATGGCAGTAAATTATCGCTCGATATTGTATTATGCAATGTTGGTCAGCAGACATCGCAACTGCCGCAAATCAGCATCAGCAGCAAGAGTCCGTTCATAAAAAGCATATCACTTAACGATTTGAACCTTAAGGCATTGGAAAGCAATGAGAGCGACACACTCAAAAACATCTGCTCAATTGAACTGCAAAACGGCATTGCCGACCAAACGAAAATTCCGCTTGAAATTGCCATCACCGATGACGAGCTAACTACCAGAAACTCTGTCAGATTCAAAGTCAACGCCCCAAAATTGGAGTTTGGCAAAGACCTGACAATCAACAATCAAAGCCAGGCCTTCAATCCTGGTGACACTATTGATGTCAGCATAAGTTTGACAAACATCGGTCATGCCGACCTTGGCTCGGCCACAGTGTCACTACAAATTACAGACTGCCCATTTGTCTCTGCAATTGATAACAAACAAGAAATCAGAGATTTACAAACAGATAGTACAATTTTCTGCAACTTCAAACTCACGGCAAGTTCTTTCACGCCAATGATGACATCAGCAAAAATCCATATTACGGCAGACGAACAATCCACTCAACTAATTGATTCTACGGAATATACACTGATTGTCGGACAGTTAGCCGAGAGCATAATCGGCACATCAACCTCGCACACCGAATGGTACCCGTTTAACAACTACTACAAATGCGGCAAAACGCAGATTCTCTATACCGCCGATGATTTAGGCAGTTCGCCCGCCAAAATCGAGGAAATGGCGTTGAGCATTGCTTTTACTGTTGACCCACAGAATTTTGACGGCTACAAGGACTTCAAAATCAAAATTAAGCCTGTTGACTTGGCCGATTTTGAAAACATTACGGACTATGTTGATATGAGCGATGCTCAAACCGTGTACAGCAAAAATCTGCAAGTCATTGATAAAAAAGGACTTCAGACATTCGTATTCGACTCATCGTTTATCTACGATGGAAAAAGCAACATTGTTGTTGAAATGACATGGGGTGTCAACGAATCATACGTCAGCAAGGAGAATCGCACAAAACTATATTGCCACACAACTTCCTCAAAAACAATTGCATACGATTTTGAAGACGAGGAAAGCGAAATCTATTTGTACAAGGTCACCTCGTACAGACCGAACACTGTTTTCCGCTATCAAAAACCCAAACAGGTTATGTTCCGCTTCACCAACGCCAACGATAAACCTCTAATTAACAAGCAAATATCAATCGATTCAAAGTCATACACAACCGATTCAACAGGCATTGTCCGCCTGATAACTTACGACATATTATATAATAGAGACTTCAAAATTGAGGTTGAAAATTTTGGCATCAGACACCAACGTGTAACTTCGACAAGCGACACAACGCTCGTAAACATCACCCTCGACTCCGACTTGATGCACATAGTCTATTTCCATGTGACCGACTCCGCAACGCACGAAAACATTTGCAACGCTGGCATAAATATTGGTGAATCAATTGTTTATACCGACAGCATTGGCACTGCGAGCACCAATCCAATGTTGGGCGGGTCGATTCAGTTCGCGGTGGAAGCCGCAAATTATTTCAGCCAATCAGGATTGCTCGAAATCGAATCCGACACCTCGTTCAACATCCAATTAGCCAAATATCCAAACGTCACTGTACGCACCATGGTTGAAACCGATTTTACTGATAGCGTGACTGTTACACTCGATAGTACAACCATTTTGACCAGCAACGGCATTGCAAAATTTGAGAACATTGTCAATGGAAGTCACACGTTAAATATCAGTTATTCTGGATATTACAGCATCAATTGCGATATTAAGACTGAGAAAACCGAAATCGATACAACATTCCAACTCCAACGGATTCCGACCATTACACTTATGGTTTATGGTGACAGCCTTCCGCTCAAAAACGCAAAAATCATGGTCAACCGCCATAACTTATTGACAGACAGCACTGGCATGGTTTCATTCGCTGCTTTTGCCGACAATCCGTCTCAAAATATCACCGTTGAGCACGCCAACTTTTTCAGCCAGAATATCAGCCTCGGGCACATTGAGTCAGACACCACTATAGTAGTGAACCTCAACACATTATGTTACCCAATTCAGTTCCATTTGCACAATCAGAACACTCCGCTGCAAGGCATTGCAGTTGAACTCGACAATCAATCGGCGACAACCGACACACTCGGTCTTGCAACCATATTCGCAAAACCAACAGAATCAGCAGAATACAAAATAACGCTGACACCAGAAATAGTTCTGAACGGCACAATTGCGGTAAACAAAAATGTTGCGCTCATAAACATCGACCTTGCCAACATCGACACAACGCATTTTGCTCATCACCAATCAGATACCACCATAACCGACACTACGCACACAGTGCCGCACGACACCACAATTGTTGTTCCGCCGCACCAAGATACAACCCATCACGACACTACCACAATTGCAATCACCTATAAAATAGAGTTTTGCATTTCCGATGGCTCAGCGCCGATTAACGATGCAATTGTTGTGCTGAACAGCAAACTGCAAATGACGGACAACCGCGGAATGGTTGTTTTTGAGGAAGTTACAGCAGGAATGGCTGCAAATTACATTGTTGCAAAAGAAGATTACACCTCAACCGACGGCAAAATTGAAATTTCCGACACGTTCATCTGCAATGCCGACACCACCATCAACCTTATTCTCAACAAAATACAGCCGCCAACCACTGATGCCAAAACTGCAGAAGCTCACAACTTTGCCATCTCCCCCAACCCTTCCGATGGTCTTTTGCGGATTCAAAACTATGAAGGTCAGCAGTTTATGCTTTGCGACATGAGTGGCCGTCGGCTCAAAACCATCACTGCCGAAGGCGGGCAAATCGACTTGCGACCTATTTCCTCTGGCATCTACACGTTGACATCCATAATCTGCGGGGAACTAGTATCATACACAATTATAATAAGATAGCGTAAATAAACAGAAAACTGAATTTGACGGCTGGCGATTGTCGATTGTCAGCGGTCATTTACTATATTTGCGCTTTCAAAAAATTGAATTATGGATATCCAAAAGTTGCTGAAAGACACTACCGCAAAGGCCATCAAAACACTCTACTCGGCCGACGCAAACCTTGACCAGATAACGTTTTCGACAACCCGCAAAGAGTTTGTGGGCGACTTCACGCTGGTTGTTTTCCCGTTCCTGAAAATATCGAAGCAGAAACCCGAAGACACCGCCGCCGCCATTGGCGCTTTCCTGCGCGATAATCTTGCCGAAGTTGCTGATTTCAACGTTGTTAAGGGATTTTTGAACATTCAACTCTCGGCAACTTTCTGGACCGAATTTCTAAACGACGCCATCGCCGACGAGCGCTTTGGAATGAAGCCGAAAGGCTCGAGCGGCAAGACTTTTATGGTCGAATACTCATCGCCGAACACCAACAAACCGCTGCACCTGGGCCACATCCGCAACAACCTCTACGGATTCTCTGTAGCGCAGATTCTGGAGGCCAACGGCCACAACGTCATCAAGGCTAACTTGGTGAACGACCGCGGAATACACATCTGCAAATCGATGTTGGCCTGGCAGAAATGGGGCAACGGAGCAACACCTGAGAGCCTCGGCGTGAAGGGCGACAAACTGGTGGGCGACTACTACGTGCGCTTCGACAAGGAATACAAAAAGCAGATTGCCGAACTCAAGGCTCAGGGCCTGAGCGACGACGATGCAGCCAACAAGGCGCCCATCATTCTCGAAGCCCGCGAGATGCTTCGCAAGTGGGAAGCGGGCGACAAGGAAGTGGTTGACCTTTGGAAAACAATGAACGGCTGGGTTTACGCGGGTTTCGATGTGACCTATAAAGCGCTGGGAATCAGTTTCGACAAGGTTTATTACGAGTCGCAGACCTACATGCTCGGCAAGTCGATTGTGATGAAGGGCTTGGAAGACGGCGTTCTGTTCAAGAAGGATGACAACTCAATCTGGATTGACCTCACCGCCGACGGCCTCGACCAGAAACTTCTGCTCCGCGGCGACGGCACATCGGTTTATATGACGCAGGACCTTGGAACAGCTCATCAGCGCTTTGAGCAATACAAACTCGAGGAGTTGCTGTATGTGGTTGGAAACGAGCAAATTTACCATTTCCAAGTTCTGAAACTCGTGCTCAAAAAGTTGGGCTTCGACTGGTCGGACCACATCACCCACTTGTCGTACGGAATGGTTGAACTGCCCGAAGGCAAGATGAAATCGCGCGAAGGCACGGTTGTGGATGCCGACGACCTGATTGCCGAAATGGTGAAAACCGCCCGCGAGACATCGGACGAACTTGGCAAGCTGCAAGAGTTCGATGACGATTATAAATCGCAGATATACAATATGGTAGGCTTGGGCGCGCTGAAATATTTCATCTTGAAGGTGGACCCGAAAAAGACGATGCTCTTCAACCCGAAAGAGTCAATCGACTTCAACGGAAACACAGGCCCGTTCATTCAGTACACCCACGCGCGCATCTGCTCGGTGCTGCGCAAGGCCGAAGAAGCAGGCCTGAAGATTGCCGACAAGATTGACGCCGCCACCCAACTCAATGAGAAGGAGATGCAGCTGGCAAAACTCATCTTCGACTTCCCCGCTGTGGTTGCCGATGCTGGCACTAACTACAGCCCCGCACTGATTGCCAACCATTTGTACAGTCTTGCAAAGGAATACAACCAATTTTATCACGACTGCTCAATCTTGAAGGAAGAAGACGCTAAAGTGCGAGAGTTCCGATTGACTTTGAGCAAGTTAACGGCTAAAGTCATCAAAACTGGTGCGGCTCTGATGGGCATTCAAGTTCCGGAACGGATGTGATTCTGAACGAACAGGCATTTGTAGAAATTGACAAATTGAAAGCAGCAGACGTTTTAATCAGCGTTTATTATGTTCTGCCCAAAAATTCACTCAACTTCTTTCTGTATTTCTGATAAACAAGGAGTTCTGTGGTTAGTTCGGTGATTTTAAGTTCGTTACCTGGCTCCTTTTGCAGTTCATTGATCTGTTTCTGTATCTCTTGCAGTTTTTGCTTTACCTGTTCATACTTGTAACCATTCAGAGCTTTGTCAATAACCCCCCGCAGGTTGCTATCCTCGGGCGGAATATAACGATTGCGACTATCCCACAATTTGCTCAGTTCGTTTGTTTGCATCAGCAAGCTAACTGTAAACTGGCTAACCTCGACATCGGCGCAGAGTGTGAATGTTGTGGCATCGGGCTTTTTACCTTTTTCTTTGGCCTCTGTGTACATCTCAAGCACTCGTCGGCAGATGGGAATCTTGAATTCTATATTATTATCATTCAAATCTTTGATGATGTAATTCGCCACTTTCACATCAACCGACGGTTCATCGCCTTGTGCAACGACGAAAAGTACGTCGTTGCCGTACTTGATGAGCAGCCATAGCAACTCTTCCTCATACTTGCGGCACAGATTCAACGCCTCTTGTTCCTGATTGAACGTTTTGACTATCTGCGGGGCGGTCTCTTGTTCGGCCTTCTTTTGCTCGTCGGCGTACCACAGCTCTCGCCGCTTGCGTAGGCGCTTATTTATCTCACGGTGAATCAGTTTCTCGTCGATGCTCATCAGCTCGGCGCACTCTTTAACATAGAAAGCGCGTTTGATGCTGTCAGGCACAACCGAGATTGAATCAACAATATCGTTGACCAATCCCGACAATTTAACTGGGTCGTTACCTGCATCTTTAAGTAAAAGACGGGCTTTAAAAAGAATAAAATCAGTTTCGTTTTTGGCGATAAAATCCTCAAGTTCCGACGAACTATGGTTTCGGGCAAATGAATCCGGGTCCTCGCCGTCGGGCAAAAGAAGCACCTTCACGTTCATCTCCTCAGTCAAAATCATATCTATTCCGCGCAAAGCGGCGTGAATTCCTGCTGAATCGCCGTCGTACAGAACCGTTATATTTGATGTGAACTTGTGAATGAGCCTTATCTGGTCTGTTGTGAGCGCCGTTCCGTTGCTGGCCACCACATTCGTGATTCCGCTTTGATGCATGCTCAGTACATCAGTGTAGCCCTCAACTAAAAAGCACTTGTCATTTTTTACAATCGTAGCTTTGGCCTGATAGATGCCGTAAAGAGAGCGGCTCTTGCCATAAATCTCCGACTGCGGCGAGTTCATATACTTGACACTCACGCCTTTAGTGCGGGCGTCGAGCACTCGACCTCCAAACCCAATAACCTTTCCTGTAAGGTTGTGAATAGGGAACATCACGCGATTGCTGAATCGGTCGAAGATGTAACCATCCTCCTCTTTCAGAATCGAAAGGCCCGTACTGACCAGATATTTTTGATTATAACCGCTTTTGAGTGCAAAATCGGTGAATGCCTTACGATCAGATAGGCTAAAACCCAACTCGTATGTCTTGATAGTCTCCTCGTTGAAGCCGCGCTCCCTGAAGTATTTGTAGCCGATGGCACGTCCTTCATCGGTTTCCGTCATGTTGCGGATGAAGGTGTTTTTGGCGAACTCGTTGAGCACCATCATGCTCTCGCGGTCGTCGTGGCGTTCTTGCTCCTCTGGTGTGAATTCTTTCTCCTTGACATCGATGTGATACTTTTGAGCCAGATATTTAAGTGCCTCAACGTACGACATCTGTTCATGCTCCATGATGAAGTTAACACTGTTACCGCCTTTATGGCACCCGAAGCAGTAGAAGATGTTTTTTGCTGGCGACACGGAAAACGACGCTGTTTTCTCATTGTGAAACGGACAACATCCGAAGAAGTTGTTGCCGCTTTTCTTGAGACTCACAAAGTCGGACACAACATCAACAATGTCGGCAGTGTCAATAATCCGATTAACCGTTTCTTGATCTATCATTCTAAATTTCAAAAAGATAAATTCGACATATTATAGCCATCGAAAACTTTTAAAGTTAACAAAAATAGAGCTTAGGCTACGATTTGCCCCTCCATAGTTTGAGTTTTTTATAACATCAAATCAAGCAGTCTGCACACCAATCATTTATAACCTTCAAGCCATATTACGACAAAAAATCCCCGCCAGCACTCTGCCGACGGGGATTTTTTATCCGATTAATAATGGTATCGTTGGTCACACTCGGTGTGTCCCTACGCACCATAAATCCTAATTCCTAAATCCTAAATAATTTACGCCTTCTTGATATAGTTGACAACCCACTCACCAACCTCGCTTGTGCTGTGAGCGTTGTTCTTGTCGATATCCTCGGTAACGTAGTTGGCGTCGAGTGAAGCCTGCACGGCCTTGCGGATAAGAGCGCCCTCCTCCTTCAGGTCGAAGGCATATTCGAACATCATTGCGGCCGAAAGGATTGTTGCCAACGGGTTGGCAATGTTCTTGCCCTTTGCCTGCGGATATGAGCCGTGGATTGGCTCGAAAACGCTTGTGTACTCGCCGATTGAAGCCGACGGCAGCAAGCCCATCGAGCCCGAAATAACCGAAGCCTCGTCGGTGAGAATGTCGCCGAAGGTGTTCTCGGTAACCATCACATCGAAGAATGTCGGGTTCTGAATCATACGCATTGCAGCGTTATCGACATACATATAATCGGTTGTGACATCGGGATATTTTGGTGCAATCTCTTGTGCAACCTTTCTCCATAAACGGCTAGAAGCCAAAACGTTAGCCTTATCGACAACAGTTACGTGCTTTTTGCGCTTGCGGGCATACTCGAACGCAACTTTCAGAATGCGCTCAATCTCGGGGCGGCTGTAGTAGTTAGTATCGTAAGCCTCCTCAACGCCGTTGGCGTTCACAACAGGCTCCTGCTTCTTGCCAAAATACATACCGCCAGTGAGTTCGCGAATGCAGATAAAATCGGCACCCTTCACCAGCTCCTCCTTCAAAGGCGATTTGTGCAGAAGGCACTCGAAAGTCTCCACAGGGCGGATATTTGCAAACAAGCCCAACTTCTTACGCATTGCCAGCAAACCCTGCTCGGGGCGCACTTTGGCCGTCGGGTCGTTGTCGTACTTCGGGTCGCCCACAGCACCGTAGAGCACTGCATCGCTCTCCATACACAGTTGGTGAGTCGATTCGGGATAGGCGTCGCCGTACGCATCAATGGCGCACGCACCCGTCAGAGCCTCTTTATATTCAAGTTCATGACCGAATTTCTCGCAAACGGCTTTCGTAACATCCAAAGCCTGTTTCATCACTTCAGGTCCTATGCCGTCGCCAGCCAGAACCGCAATTTTTAATTTTTTACCCATTTTATTTATAGATTAACTCATTAACTGACTAATTGAATAGGACATCCGACTACAAACATCAGTCCAAACGCCATATCTCCTAATTTCTATTTTCTAATTCCTAACTCCTAATTTCTAACTCTCTTTCACGCCCACAAAAGTGGCAAAATTGAAGTGTTTGTGCAACACCGAAATCTGACTGAATCCGACGCTGCGCATTAAATCCAATTGGTAGGTCAGTGTTTGCGGGGTGTCCTCGCTCTCGTATTTCTTCAGGAAGAAATCCACTTCGCCAGGCACATTCTTTTGCAGGACGCTGCGCCAGCCTTCGAGCATAAGCGCGTCAATTTCAGGCGTTTCGCCAATCACAATATCGTTCACAAAAAACAGTCCGCCACGCTTGAGCGAATCGAAAACGCGCCCGAAAACCGACTCCCACTCCTGCTCGGTGCGCAAGTGGTGAAGCGTGGTTCCTGCGGTGATAATATCATATTTATGATAGCCGAAATCTATTGTCTTGTAGTCTGCGCAAACGGCCCTGACAGTGCCTTTTGTGGCCGTCGAAACGCGCCGCTCGGCTTCGCGTATCATATTCTCGCTCAAGTCGATAAGCGTGTAATTTGCCGACGGGAAAACCTCGCACATTTTCACGGCATAATTGCCACCGCCGCAACCTAAATCCATAACCGATTGTGCATCGGGGCACATTGCACGCGCCGTCTGCGCCACAAGCGCCATACACAGCGGCGAATCAATGGCCGTGGCCTGTCCCGTCTCCAAGTTCGTAAACCGACCAACCATTTCATTGAAATTCTGACGGATACTATCGATTGACGATTTTTGCATAACTAAAAGATAAATTTTACGCCATTTCAATTTCGTCAGCGGGAAGGCCTGTTATCGACGTTATTTCTTTTACAGAATAACCTTTGGATTTCATTCGTTGGGCGGTTTGAATAAGACTTTTGTGAACAGCCGATTCGGTAACCACCTTAACGTTTTTCTCCCACTCGTCCCAATTGGTTTCCTTCAAATAGCGGGTAATTTGCTCTCGAAGCGGTGGAAGGTCGTTATTTACGACAGCCCATAAAATATCGGGGTCAACTTGATAGTATCCGTGTACCAAATTGTGTCGCATTTTGGCAATTTCCTGCCAATCGGTCTCTTTGTATTTTTCTTTGAAAGCCTTGCTAAGATTGTAAGCCGCTTCACCAATAACCAATGTGTAGTAGACAATTCCACCGAATTGAACTTTGTCGGCTGTCAGTTTTTCGCGAGTTATTGCACCAGTACGCTCCAGAACTATGTCTATAGCGTTAACGATATGCTCCAGCCTCGTTTTATCTTTAAGCGGCTCTCTCATAAATCAGTTTTTTGTCGTGTTCCACGCTTTCGCGAGCGAAATCAGCCAACGAGTTTTCTGTTACAAGGTCCACCTTACGGTCAAGCAATTCCTCCAAATCGTTCCACATTCCGAAAAACTTTAACCCCACAGGTTTGGTGTGGTCGAGAACGACAAGAATATCGACATCGCTCACAGGGGTTTCCTCACCACGCGCGAACGAACCGAAAAGCCACGCCTTAATAACAGGCTGCGACTTAAAATATTCGGCTATTTTTTTGCTCATTGCTTGCGTGTCCATAACAAACAGTTTTTCGTTTTCGGGTGAAAAGATAATTATTTTTTCTCATTATCTTACCACTACCCGTTTCGCAACATTGCCAACCTTTACAATATAAAGGCCAGGATTGTTCACACGGATTTCTGTACGGACGCGATTAATCGCGTCCCTACCAATCATTCTGCCCATTGCATCATAAACGCTGATTTCTTCTGCGGCATTCTCAACCACAATGCTGCGGCCGTAGGCATAGATGTTGACTGCGTTGGCGGCTGTTTCGGTAATGAGGGTTGGATTATTAACAAAATTCACTTCTATTCCATTATTCCAACTTTCATCCCAACCTTCAGGAATGCTTTCCATTTCGCAATATATTGTAGGATTACAATCAACAAACACACACGAGCCCATACTTGTGACCGAATTAGGGATTGTGATTGATGTTAGACTGCTACAAGCAACGAACGCCCCACTGCCAATGCTTGTGACCGAATTGGAAATGGTAATTGTGGTCAAGCCCGAGCAAAAAAAGAACGCCGCATCCCCAATGCTTGTGATCGAATTGGGAATGATGATTGATGTAAGGCCAGTACATTCACGGAACGCCTCACGACCAATACTTGTAACCGAATTGGAAATTATAACTGTTGTAAGTTTGTCACATTCACCGAATGCCTCGTCCCCAATGCTTGTAACAGTATTCGGAATGGTATATATTGTATCTGTCTTACCTGCAGGATAGCATATAATAGTTGTCTTATCTTTATTAAACAAAACGCCATTTTCAGATGAATATTTAGAGTTAGCACTTTCCACATTTATATCTGTCAAATTACTGCAATCAAAGAACGCATCGTTTCCGATGTATGTAACCGAATTAGGAATTGTGACGGATGACAAATCACTGCAATGCTCAAAACCTTCTGTACCTATTTCCACAACATCATATTTTTCCCCTTTATATTCAACTTCAGCGGGAATTATAAGGTCGCCTTCAGGTTTAGTTCCGGCATAAGTAACTACAACGGTTTTTGTACCCTGACACACGAAGTATCTCAAATTGTCAATATCAAAATAATCAACTGCACTTGCCGAAACACTCGCCATCAGCAAAAAAGCAACAAATAAAATCTTGTTTTTCATAGCGTTATAATTTTAGAATTAGTTATAAATCGTAATTCGTAATTCACAATTCGCAATTACCCAGCCCCCTATTCCTCAATGATATTCAGCATCTTAATGGTTGCTTTGATGGCGGCCATAGTTTGGTCGGGGTCAAGGCCGCGGGTGCGGAACTCCTTGTCCATCTGCCAGGTGATGGTGGTCTGCACCAAAGCGTCGGTGCGGCCACCAGGCGGAATGGTCACGTTGTAGTCGACCAATTTCGGCAGCGGTTTATTTAAATTGCTGTAAATCTTTTTAATACAACTCATAAAAGCATCGTATTGGCCATCGCCCGAAGCCGCCTCTTTGTAGAACTGACCGTCAATCTTCACCATAACCGACACAATCGACTTCAGTCCTTTGGCGGTGCTGAAATTGAAGTTCACAACGTCAATCTTGTCCTTAATCGACTGACTGCGAAGCACATCGCTGATTATGAACGGCAAATCTTCGGGCGTCACGGTCTCCTTCTTGTCTCCAAGTTCGATGATGCGCTGCGTTACTTTGCGCATTGCGTCGTCGTCGAGTTCAATGCCCATCTCCTCTAAGTTCTTCTTAATGTTGGCTTTACCCGAAGTTTTGCCAAGCGCGTAGGTGCGGTGACGGCCAAAGCGTTCGGGTACAAGAGCATTGCAGTAAAGATTGTTCTTGTTGTCGCCATCAGCGTGAATACCAGCCGTTTGCGTGAACACATTCTCCCCGATAATCGGTTTGTTGGTGGGTATGCGGATGCCCGAGAACATTTCAACCATACGGCTCACGCGGTAGAGTTTGCTCTCGTCGGCGTTCACCTCGTAGTTGAAATGGTCTTTCACAATGGCGATAATGCTTGATATTGTGACATTTCCAGCGCGCTCGCCCAGTCCGTTGATGGTGGCGTGGAACGATGTTACGCCCGCCTTGATTGCAGCATAAACGTTGGCCGTGGCCAGGTCGTAGTCGTTGTGCGGATGGAAGTCGAAATTCAAATCGGGATAGCGGTTGCGCATTGCCGACAGGTAATTATAGGTGTCGTCGGGATTCAGGATTCCGAGCGTGTCGGGCAGCATAAAACGCTGTATTCCACTATCTTTCAGTGCATCGACCATTGCAAAGACATAATCGGGCGATGTGCGCATTCCTCCCGACCAATCCTCAAGGTAGATGTTCACACCAAGGCCGCGCTCGTGAGCCTTCTCTATCGAGTTGCGGATGTCAGCCAAGTGCTGTTCGGGCGTCTTGCGCAACTGCCCCTCGCAGTGCTTGAGCGAGCCCTTTGCCAGAAGGTTAATCACCTTACAGCCAGCCTTTTGTATCCACTCTATCGATGTCTCGCCGTCCACGAATCCCAGAACCTCTATCCTGTCGATGAATCCGCGCTGACGGGCCCAGTCGCAAACCTTGCGAACAGCCTCAAACTCTCCCTCCGACACGCGTGCCGAAGCCACTTCAAGCCTATCGACCTTCAAATCCTCGAGCAACAGTTTTGAAAGGCTCAACTTCTCGTCGGCCGAGAAAGCCACGCCCGACATTTGCTCGCCGTCGCGCAATGTAGTATCAAGTATTTCTATCCTCATTATTTATCAGTAAAACAATGAATTTGCATTTTTTAAAATCAAACCGCAAATTTAGGAATGTATTGGAAATTTAGCAAGAGACACATATATAAAAGGTGCATCACATCAGGCATATTTCGTTGACGCTCGTAAACAACTGATATACATCCAAATCAGTCCATTCTAAAACCTTCAAACATGAATTTCGTATAAAACAGCGACTTAATAAGTGAAAGTCTGTTTTTGTTTAATTTATTGACTATGAAAAAGTTAATTTATTCAGCAGCCTTGTTTGCTGCAACAATGATTGGTTTCTCATCGTGCGACAAAGACGATGAAGCAAACATAAAAGATAGAGCAGTTGGCGATTGCACTGTTACAATGTCATATTGGATGTACGATGGTGCACAATTATCTGAATACACAAAAAAAGAGCATGACACCGCCCCGGGCAAAATTGTCAGCACCAACGAAGGCTTGCAGATGCAATCCGATGGTGATGCCATCAGCCTTATAAACATTACCGAATCGCCGAACGGCTTCACTTGCGATGTTAAGGATCTTCTTGTCAACGATAAAGATGAAGAGACTGGCGAAACCTACTCATACACTGTAACTGGATTCAACGGCTATGAGATGAAATATCACGGCGGCTACAATACTTCGACTTTTAAACTGGAGTTCTATTTAGATTGGCCGTTGGATAAGGAGAGCCTTGGATATCTTGCACTAAACCTGCCCGAAAACGCAGATAAACTGGCAGAGATTGCTCCGCTGCTTTCCAGCGATGAAGATGCGGCCAAAGTAAAAATCGAAGAACTTGGCGCAAAATACAAATACATAATAAAATACACTTGCGCGAAGCACATGGATGAGTAAAAGCACTAATAGAAGATTTTGGTGCAAAATACAAATTCATCATCAAATTCACCTGTGTGAAAAAATAATTGCATCATAGGTTATCAGACAAAACGCCCAGCCAATTCGGTTGGGCGTTTTTTCATCGAAACCACCCCAAATTTTCAAATTGCATATAACCCGAAAAAAGGTAATTTTGCGGTTCGATAAAAATCTCAAAAAATGAATATTTCATACAATTGGCTAAAGCAATACATCGACACCGACCTGACGGCGCAGGAAGTGGCCGAAAAACTCACAAGCATCGGTCTTGAAGTTGACAGCACTAGTGAATATCAATCAGTTAAAGGCGGACTGAAAGGCCTTGTGGTTGGCGAAGTGAAAACCTGCATCGACCACCCCGACTCTGACCACCTGCACATTACAACCGTTGACGTGGGCGGCCCCGAACTGCTGACAATTGTATGCGGCGCGCCTAACGTGGCCGCTGGGCAGAAAGTGATTGTAGCAACCATTGGCACAGTGCTTTACGACGGCGACAAAGAGTTCGTAATCAAGAAATCGAAGATTCGCGGACAGGAATCGTTCGGAATGATTTGCGCCGAAGACGAGATTGGCGTGGGCACATCGCACGACGGCATTATTGTGCTGCCCCCGAGCGTGAAAGTGGGCACACCTGCAGCCGAATATTATAATGTTGAAAATGACACAATTATCGAAGTTGATATAACCCCGAACCGAATCGACGCCGCTTCGCACATTGGCGTTGCCCGCGATTTGGCTTTGGCGTTAAGTATCAATAAACCAACAAAATACACCATTCCCGACGTTAGCGCGTTCAAGGTTGACAACAACAGCCGCAAAATCGACATTGAGATTGTCGAAACCGCGGGCTGCTGCCGCTATGCGGGCGTCACCATCACGGGCATTAAGATTGCGCCGTCGCCCGAATGGCTGCAAAAACGACTTAAATCGGTGGGACTGAATCCGATAAACAATGTTGTCGACGTGTCGAACTTCATTCTGCACGAGTTTGGTCAGCCGCTTCATACTTTCGACGCCGACAAAATCGACGGTAACAAGGTGATTGTCAAAACAATGCCTGCGGGCACCAAGTTTGTGACACTCGACGGCACCGAGCGCTCGCTCGACGCCAAAGACCTAATGATTTGCAATGCCAAAGAGCCAATGTGTATGGCTGGCGTGTTCGGCGGACTGAAATCGGGCATCAGCGACGGCACCACATCGGTGTTCATCGAGAGCGCCTGCTTCAACCCCACTTACATCCGCAAAACGGCTCGCCGCCACGATTTGCACACCGAAGCGTCGTTCCTGTTCGAGCGAGGCGTTGACCCGAACATAACCATCACGGCGCTGAAACGCGCGGCTCTGCTCATCAAAGAGACCGCTGGCGGACAAATCAGTTCCGAAATCACCGACATCTACCCCACGCCCGTCAAGCCGTTTGACATTACGGTGCGTTACTCGCAGATTGACAGACTGATAGGTGAGCATATCTCGAAAGATTTTGTTAAGAAAGTGATTCGCGGGCTCGAAGCCGAAATTGTTTCGGAAACCGACGAGCAACTGCAGATTCTAATGCCGCCCTACCGCGTCGACGTTCAGCGCGAAGCCGACGTGATTGAAGACATTCTGCGAATCTACGGATATAACACAGTGAAAATCAGCGACAACGTGAACTCAACGCTGTCGTATGAGCCGAAACCCGACGTGAACAAAATGCGCAACTTGATTGCCACCGCCCTGACAGGTGCTGGATACAACGAGATTATGTGTAACTCGCTGACAAAGAGCGCATATTACGTTGGTAACGACGCTTTCAGCGATTCAAACTCTGTGCGGATTCTGAACCCACTGAGCCAAGAACTGAACGTTATGCGCCAAACGCTGCTCTACGGCGCAATGGAAACCGTATCGTTCAACAGCAATCGCCAAAACAGTGATTTACAACTGTTTGAGTTTGGCAACTGCTACTATTTCAATCCCGAATCGACGAGCGAGAATCCGCACGACGCCTACAGCGAGACCGAAAAACTCGGCCTTCTGGCTACAGGATTCGCAACTGGCGAGTCGTGGACGGCAAAGCAGAAACCCGCAAGTTTCTACGGCGTGAAGAGTGCCACCGAGCAGATTATCAGCCGTTTGGGCATCGATTTGGCGAAAGTGGGTCAGGAAACATTCTCAAACTCAATCTACAGCGAAGGACTGCGACTCATCTACGCGCAAAAAGCGATTGCCACAATCGGAATTGTATCGAAGAAAATCCGCAAAGAGTTTGACATTAAGGCCGACGTTTACTTTGCCGAACTTGAATGGACCGTGCTTATGAAAGCCATTAAGAACCACAAAGTTACGTTCAGCGACATATCGAAATACCCTGAAGTGCGCCGCGACCTTTCGCTGCTCATCGACAAGGGCGTGACGTTCGACGCCATTAAGAAAGTGGTGCAGAAAGCCGATAAACGCCTGATTAAGAGCGTGTCGCTGTTCGACGTGTACGAAGGCGACAAGATTGCCGACGGCAAAAAATCGTACGCCATCAGCATTATCATTCAAGACGAAGAGAAAACGCTCAACGACAAGCAGATAGACCGCTTAATGGAACAGATTATAAAATCGCTCGACACTGAAATCGGTGCGAAAATCAGATAATCGGAACGCGGATTTTTACAACAAAATCTAACAAGGAAATGTCTGTAAAAGAACGGATTAGCATTGTTGAAGGCGACATTACGAAACTCGCCGTGGACGCCATTGTGAACGCGGCCAACAACTCGCTTTTGGGCGGTGGCGGCGTTGACGGGGCCATTCATTGGGCGGCGGGACCGAAACTGCTCGACGAGTGCATCACGCTAAATGGCTGTGAGACAGGCGACGCGAAGATTACAGGCGGCTACAATCTGCCCGCACGGCACGTGATTCACACCGTGGGGCCCATCTGGCGCGGCGGCAACAACGGCGAGCCCGAAAAACTTGCAAGTTGCTACCGAAAATCAATGGAAGTGGCTGTGGCAAACGGCGTTCAGACCATCGCCTTCCCTGCCATCAGCACGGGCGTGTACGGCTATCCGCTCGAAGAAGCCGCACAAATCGCTGTCAGTCAGGTGGTTGAATGCCTGAACGAAATGCCATCGATAAAAAATGTGACATTTGTGCTTTTTGGTGCGAAAAATTACGATATTTACAAGGCGATTTTGTCGAATTTAAAATAGAAACGCTTGAACTACTTAAAATTTGATAGTACCGACGACACGCCTGAAGTAATGATTGACTCTGATTTGTCGATTTTTATTATCAGCGGAAACTCAACGCCCGAAAACGCGCTGGCGACCTATACGCCTGTGATTGAGTGGATTAAGGCGCCCGACTGCGCGCTGAACAACTGTCAGTGCAAGTTCTTTTTCAAGTATTTGAGTTCGGCGTCGCACCACCTGGTTTTCGAGATTATGACGCAACTCGACAAACTCTACAAATCGGGCCGCAACCTGTCGATTGAGTGGTCGTACGAGAAGATTGACGAAGATATGCTGCGTTTGGGGCTCGATTTCGCATCGATTTTGAGCATTCCGTTCGAGTTTTGTCCAAAAAACTGACAATCAATGACTTTACTGATAGTTGCGGTAACATTCCTTGTGTCGTACACCGCATTTAGGCGGCCTGAACTATTGTTCAAGTACGACTTCAACCCTTATCAGATTATCCACCGCAATCAGTGGTATCGGCTTGTGACTCACGCATTTCTGCACGCCGATTGGACGCACCTGATTGTCAATATGCTGGTTTTCTATTCGTTTGCCGACGTTGCAATCTACTATTTTCAAATGCTTTTCGCGCAAAACGGCACGCTGCTGTTTCTGGGGCTTTACTTTGGCGGAATAGTTGCCGCGTGCATCTATTCACTTATCAAACAGAAAGATAACTACAACTACAGTGCCATCGGCGCATCGGGTGGTGTGGCGGCCGTGACGTTCGCCTGCATTCTGTTCGACCCGCTGGGCAAGATTCTGTTTTTCGGCGTGATACCCATTCCTGGCGTGCTTTTCGGCATACTCTACCTGGCCTATTCATACTATATGGGCAAGCGCGGAATGGACAACGTGGCGCACGACGCGCACTTCTACGGCGCCGTGTTCGGATTCGTTTATCCGCTGATTTTCAGACCTGATATGATTGGACGGTTCATTGAGAAAATTTTTCAGTAATGGCAGGGAAAAACAAAGCCGCATTTTTCGACCGCGACGGCGTAATCAACGACGACACAGGGCATTACTACGTTTTCCGCCCCGACGATTTTGTGCTTTGCCCTGGCGTGATTGAAGGGCTGAAGAAAGTGTATCGACTTGGTTATCTGATAATTATAATATCGAATCAGGGCGGAATCGCCCGCGGGCAGTTCACCACCAACGACACCGACGCCGTTCATCAGAAATTCATCGACATAATGGCGGCCAACGGCGTGAAAATCACCGAGATATACTACTGCCCGCACCATCCCGAAGCAGGCAACTGCCTTTGCCGTAAGCCGCAACCGCTAATGATTGAAAAGGCAATGGCGCGGTTCGACATCGACCCTGCCAAATCGTTTATGCTGGGCGACCGCGACAACGACGTGCTGACCGCCGAAAATGCTGGCGTGCGCGGATTTAAAATGGACAAAAACAGCAATTTGCTCACCGCCATCGACAATTGCCTGAAAGCAATGGGTGACGAATGAACCGCAAAAACGAACGGAAATGTATATTTCACTTAATCAGGAATTTATCAAGGAAGAAGACGCCCGTTTTGCGGTAATGCCGTGGCAGTTGCAGGCGCAAGGCGGCATTTTGAACGAAGACATCCGTGCAAACGCCGCCAAACCCTTGCTGACAGAGCCGCACTTCAACATTCTGGCTCAAAACGCGCAGCTGCTGAACTTCGACCTTCCCGCCTACCTTGACGAGCATTTCCTATCGACGCAGATTGCTGGCCTGCTCACTCGGAACAAACTGTTTCAGGCTGCAAATGTGCGAGTTACGCTTATGCGGAATGCCGCCACAAACCAAACCGACGTTGTCATCAGCAGCCAAATGGCTGGCGACGGGCCCTACGAACTGAACCGCAAAGGGCTGTTCATTGACGTTTTCGACGAAGCCTACGTCACCGTTCACAGCCCGTACCAACTCAACCAATTCTGCCAACTTGTCAACGGTATGGCCAAGGCCGCAGCCGTCCGCCGCAAACTCGACGATATGCTGCTCTTGACCGATATGGGATTCATTGTGAGCGCCACCGACACAATGGTGGCCGCGGTGCAGAACGGTAAAATCCTAACCCCGCCGCTCGAAATTGGCGCGCGCCTTGACGTTATGCGCGACCTGCTCGCCAAAGCCGCTGAAATAACAGGTTACCACCTTGACAATGAAGCGCTTATAATGCAGGAAGACCTGAACGAAGCCGACGAGATTTTTCTGTTCAGCACCGCCAAAGGGCTGCAATGGGTGTCGGGCTACCGAAACCACCGCTACATTCACAAAGTGGCAAGCGCACTGAATGAAGCGATAAACAAAATTCTGTTCACCAACGATTTACAGTTCATCGACAAAAAAGTTTGAAAACTTGCAAATAAGCCACCTTCGCGCACTTTACCGAACAAAAGAAATTGTATCTTTGTAAGTTAACTATAGAATTTAAAGACGTGCGACGAATATTACTTTTTGCAACATTTGCCTTGATAACCACCATATTGTCAAGTTGTTGCGTAAAATATAAAAATCTCGTTTACATTCAGGACAAGTACGAAAACGCTTCGGACACCATTGCCACATCGAAAAATCAGGAAATTGTTCTGCGGACGGGCGATAATCTGTATATCAATCTGATAGGCGCCAACATCAGCGATTTGGGCATCTACTACCGCGACGACCGTATGGGCTCAACCCGCGAATTTCTTGCATTGCAAGGCTATATGATTGACCCTGAAGGAAATATCAAATTCCCAATGATTGGCGACGTGAAGTTGGCTGGACTGACGCTGAACGAAGCAAGAGACCTGATTCAAAGCAAGATAGACGAATATATCGCGAATGTGGTAGTGGCAGTCAGGCTGCTGAACTACGACATTACCGTACTGGGCGAAGTGGCGCGGCCTGGAACCTACACCTTCACGCAACGTGAAGTGAACCTGTTCGACGCTCTGGGTATGGCTGGCGACTGCACACCGAACGCCGACCGTCAGCGCGTAATTATCTTGCGGAAAGAAGCGGAAAATACTAAAGCAGAGACACTTAACCTGCTGCATTCGGACTTTGTGTCCAACCCATACTTCTGGCTCAAGCCGAACGACGTCATATATGTGAAACCGACACGCTCGAAGACCGTTGCGGCCAACTCACCGCTGTTGAGCGTGATTCTGTCGTCGCTGTCGGTTACCGCCACACTCATTCTGTACATCAGTTATCTGAAAAAATAATCGGCTATGGATAGCAAGCAAAACTCTATAAATCAACAAGAAGACAACGGCGCCGACATCAAGCGGTACTTAATGATTGGACTGGCCAACTGGCAGTGGTTTGTCATTTCGTGCTTTTTGAGCCTTTGCGTCGCATATTTGGTAAACCGCTATACCACACCTGTTTTCAGAGTCAGTTCGACGATTTTGGTGAACGAAGAAGACAAGAAATCGAACCGCGTGGACGCCAAAGACATCATTCAGACTATGAACACGCTCAACACTGGCGTGAACATTCAAAATCAGATTGGTATTCTGAAATCGTATCTGATTAACGACGAAGTGATTTCGGAACTCGACTTTGGCGTGAGTTACCACCGCCACGGGCGCATCCACACCATTCAGCGCTATCTGCCCGACCAACTGAACCTGATTGCCGACACATCGCACGCGCAAGGCTACAATATTCCGCTGAACATCAAGATTTTATCGGACCAAAAATATCGGCTGCGGTGCGAGTACACATCGAACTACGAACCGCGCAAGATTGACACAGTGGTGCATTTCGGCGACACGTTTGAGAACGAAGATTTTAAGTTTAAAGTGCTGATTCGCAACCCCGAACGCTTCTACGACGAGAATCCTGGCGAGTACGACGTGACCATCAACAGCCACAGCGCTCTGGTGAACAAATACCGCAACGGCGTGTCGATTGAGCAGTCGGACCAAAAAAGCACCATTCTGATTCTGACCGCAACAGGCTTTATGCCCGACGAAGTGTGCGACTACCTGAACAAACTGACCGAAGTTTACATCCGCTACGGCCTGAACAAGAAAAACGACGTGGTGGCAAGCACCATCGCCTTCATCGACGAGCAGATTGAGACGGTAATGGACTCGCTCGACGTTACTGGCGGCCACTTGCAGGACTTCCGCACAAAAAATATGATTATCAACATCACGCAGGAAGGACAGTTGCTCTACAAGCAATATGAGGAACTGAACACGCAAAAGGCCGAACTGCTTGTTGAACAAAAATACTACGATTATATCACTGATTATCTGAAAGATAAACAGAACACTCAAAGCGTGATTGTGCCGACGGCGGTGGGCATCCGCGACCAACTGCTGATAAACTTCATTATGCGGCTCAACACGCTGAACGAAGAAGCAATGGGATTGAGAGCGCAGTCGGTGAAGTCGAATCCGAAACTCGACCTGATTGAATCGCAGATTGACGGCTTGAAACTGCTGATTTCGGAAAATGTGATTAACTTATCGAAAACCAACAACATAGCAATCAAAGACATTGACAACCGCATTGACGACGTCAGCCGACAGATTGAGAAACTGCCGTCGAACGAGCGTAAGTTAATGAATATCAACCGAATGTTCAATGTCAACGACAAGATTTACACCTATCTGCTCGAAAAACGCGCCGAGGCTGGACTGAAACGCGCGGCCAACACCGCCGACGCTCAGGTGCTCGACTACGCCCGTCCCGATATGGCCGTCCGCGTGAAGCCGAAAACGAGTTTTAACTATATGGTTGCCTTGCTGTTAGGCTTGGCTATCCCTATCGGCATTCTGGTGCTGGTGAACTTCTTCAACAACCGAATCCGCAGCCGCGAGGACGTTGAGAAACGGACTAAAACGCCAATCATCGGAATTGTGGGGCATAACCCTGAAGACAACGACCTTGTGATTTTCGACAATCCGCGGTCGGTGATTTCGGAATCGTTCCGAACCATAAAAACCAACGTGCAGTATCTGGTTCCCGACAAGGAATCGAAAACAATTCTTGTCACATCGACATTCAGCGGCGAGGGTAAATCGTTCTGCACGAGCAACTTGGCATCGGTTTTGGCAATGACCAACAAAAAGACGCTGCTAATGGGCCTTGACCTGCGCAAACCGCAGATTCAGAAGTTTTTCAAAATGGACAACAGCGTCGGAATATCGACTTACCTGATTGGGAAAAGCACAATCGACGACATTATTGTGAAAACGCGGTTCGACAACCTGTGGATAATCCTTCCTGGCCCCGTTCCGCCCAACCCCGCGCAACTGATTGAGTCGGAAGCGCTGTCGAAACTGTTTGAAGAAGCGAAAAAAAGGTTCGACTACATAATTATTGATACGCCGCCGATTGGGCTTGTGGCCGACGCTATGCTGCTGGCGAAATACGCCGACACCAATATCTTCGTGCTGCGTCAGGGCTACAGTTTCCTGAACTCGATTGAGATTGTGAACGACCTGAACAAAAACAAGAACGTGCCCGACTACAATATTCTGCTCAACGACGCCAAAATCAACGGCAAATACGGCTACAGCGGTTACGGCTACGGCCGCCGATACGGTTATGGCTACGGATACGGCTATGGGTACGGCTATGGCTACGGTTATGGCTACGGAAACAGTTACTACGGCGACGGCTACTACACCGACTCGCGCCGCCACAAAAAGCCGTCGGTACTGAAGCGCTTTATTGAATTCATCACACCTAACAACATTTTTAAAGCATAAACTATGTTCGCAACATTAATGCTCACTTTGGCCATTGTCGGAATTGCCTTAATTGGATTGGCTTTCAATCTGATTTTCAGAAAGAAACCATTTCCCGAAACGCACGTCGGGCACAACAAGGAAATGAAGAAACGCGGCATTATGTGCGTGAAGGCAATGGACGCGCTCGAACAAAAAAAGGCTTGGGAAAAAGAAAACAGCAAATTCGCCAATCTGAAAATAGACAACGCATCAATTTAACCAATAAATATCACTAAATGAAACCATTACAACTTTACACCACGGCCGCTCTGACTTTGGTTGCTGGAATCGGGGCAACAGAGGCAGCGGCACAAGAGAAGGCAAAAATCGACTCGATTTACAACTTTGAAATAAAGGTTGACCTGCCGACAACTTCGGTTAAAAATCAGTATAAATCAGGCACTTGCTGGTCGTTTTCGGGACTTTCGTTCATTGAGTCGGAACTGCTGCGCGAGAAAAAAGGCGAGTACGACCTGGCCGAAATGTTCATTGTGAACCGCGACTACCACAACCGCGCCATCGACTATGTGCGCTGGAACGGCTCGAAGAAATTCGGCGCGGGCGCTGAAGGCTGCAACGTTTTCAACCGCATCAGCGAGTACGGAATTGTTCCGCAATCGGCTTACAACGGGCTCAACTACGGGTCGGACAAGCATATGAACAACGAAATGGACGCGGCGCTGAAGGCTTACATCGAGGCCATCATCGAGAATCCGAACGGCAAACTCTCAACTGCCTGGCTGTCAGGCTTCGACGGCATTCTGACCGCCTACCTTGGCGAGATTCCCGAATTGTTTGAATATGAGGGCAAAAAATACACCCCGATTGAATTCCGCGACAAGTTGGGAATCAAATCGGAAGATTACATCGAGTTTACATCGCTCACGCACCACCCGCTTTACTCGCGGTTCATAATGGAAGTTGAGGACAACTGGGAACTGGGCGAGGTTTACAATGTGTCGCTCGACGAACTGACCGACATCGCGTTCAGCGCTCTTGACAACGGCTACACAGTGCTCTGGGGCGGCGACGTTTCGGAAAAAGGATTCTCTTGGAACGACGGAATCGCCATTGTGCCCGACTTGAGCGAAGAAGATATGCAGGGCACCGACCGCAAGAGATTCAATCAGGACGGCAAGAAGAAAAAATCGAAACTGTTCAACGAAGTGGTGCCCGAAAAGGCCATCACCGCAGAAATGCGTCAGGCGGCTTTCGACAATTTTGAGACCACCGACGACCACGGAATGCACATAACTGGCTATCTGACAGACAAAAACGGTACTCGCTACTTCAAGGTGAAAAACTCGTGGGACACCACAAACCCGTTCGACGGATACGTTTATATGTCGGAAAATTTCTACCGATACAAGACGCTGACCGTGATTGTGCACAAGAACGCCGTTCCGTCGAGCATCAAGAAAAAACTGAAACTCTGATAGATAACACACAAACAACACCGAATGACTCTTTTGTCAATCATCTGGAATCCCGACCCGATTTGGTTTTCAATCGGCAACATTGATTTCCGCTACTACTCGATTCTGTATGTGGCTGGATTGGTGGCTGCCTACTTCATTATCAACAAGTTGGTAATGCGCGAGGGCAAGCCGCGCGAGTTCATCGACAAGTTCACGTGGTTCATCATTATCGGCCTGATAATCGGCGCGCGCGTGGGTCACTGCCTGTTCTACGAGCCTGGCTACTATCTGCACCACATTACCGAAATGCTGCTGCCGATAAAACAAATGGCCGACGGCAGTTGGAAATTTATTGGCTATCAGGGACTTGCAAGCCACGGCGGCGCCATCGGCATTCTGGCGGCGCTATACTTTTTCTGCCGCCGCTACAAGGTTGAATACCTTTGGATTGCCGACCGCCTGGTAATGCCCGTTCCGCTGGTCGGCGTGTTTATCCGCTTCGGCAATTTTATGAATTCAGAAATCGTTGGACAGCCCACGCAAAGCGACTGGGGTATTGTGTTTCAACGAGTTGATATGCTTCCGCGACACCCGTCGCAACTCTACGAGGCCATCTGCTACCTGATAATTTTCGGCATTTTGCTGTGGTACTACTACAAGAATTTCGGCAACCTTGTCAACGGCAAGATTTTCGGACTGTTCCTGATTCTCGTCTTCTCGGCACGATTCTTCATTGAGTTCGGCAAGGAAGTGCAGGAAGAATTTGAAGAGGCAATGGCGCTCGATATGGGGCAACTGTTGAGTTTGCCGTTCATCGCGCTTGGCGTTTGGCTGTTCTTTTTCAGGAAACCGAAAGAGACAAAGGCTGGTGAAACGGGCAAACATAAAAATGGGGGAATCGAGAAATCGGCAAAATGATAAATCGATTAAATAGTTAAAAAACAACGAAAAACGATTATCCGATTATTCAATTCAGCGATTAAACAAAAAAATGAAACTGGCGAGTAAGATATTGGCAATCATCGGCTTGACCGCAATACTGACAGGGTGCGTCAAGCAACCGCAAACGCCTATGTGCCAACCACTTGCCGTGAATGGAAAATTTCTGACCAATGCCAATGGCGACACCGTGGTACTGCGCGGCGTGAGTTACGGCTGGTCGAACTGGTGGCCGCAATACTACAACGCCGAAAGCGTCGGTTGGCTCAAAAACGACTGGCACTGCTCGGTGGTGCGGGCGGCAATGGGCGTTGAACCGTGGGGCTCTTATCTTCACAACCCCGACAAATCGGTAAAACTGATTGAATCGGTGATTGAAGGTGCCATAAAGTCAGGCATTTATGTGATTGTAGACTGGCACAGCCACGGCATCCACACAGACGAAGCCAAGCAGTTTTTCGGCTCAATGGCAAGTCGATACGCCGATTGCCCCAACATCATCTGGGAAATATTCAACGAGCCTGTTTTCCAACCGTGGGACGCTGTGCGCGACTATGCCGAGCAGATTATCGACACCATCCGCAAACATAGCCAAAACGTGATTCTGGTGGGCAGTCCGCATTGGAACCAAGACCTTAACCTTGTGGCAGACAACCCGATACGCGACCGCGAGAACATTATGTACACAATGCACTTCTACGCCGCAACCCACAAAGACACTCTGCGAAACCGCTACGACAGCGCGCTGACGGTAGGTCTGCCGATATTTGTTTCGGAATCGGCCTGCTGTGAGGCCAACGGCAACGGTGTAATCGACCTTGACGAATGGAACACTTGGCTTAACTGGTGCGAAACCAATAAGATAAGTTGGGTAACGTGGTCGATTTCGTCGAAAGAAGAGACGTGCTCAATGCTGCTGCCGACGGCAAGCAACACTGGCAACTGGACCGACGCCGACCTTCGCGAAAGCGGCAAACTGACGAGAGATAAAATTAGAGAACTAAATAATTGAAAATAAAAATTTTAAACCGATAAAACTATGGCAAAAGAACTTCTTTACGTAAACTTGAACTACATTCATCACGTGCTATCGCCGAAAACACGTGTTATGACAATGGTTTCGGGCGTTGCTCTGATTGGCGTGGGTGCCTGGTGCCTGACCCAAAGTGCAGGCAACTATGCGGCGCTGGCTAGCGGCGTGGTGAACGCACTTGTCGGTGCAACGGCTTTCATCTTCTCTTTCAGGCATATGCCGAATTTCGCTAAGAAATTCATCCGTCTGTCGGAAAGTTCGGTAAAAATCAAAAACCACTGGTTCATTCCGCGTCACAAATTCTGTTGGGAAGACATCGAGAAAATCGAAATCGCCCGCGAGCACCTGAAAATCACAACCAACTACTCAAGCAAAACCAAGGTTTATGACATTATGGGTGTGTCGTACGACGATTACAACGTGCTGCACAAACAGATTGTGGACAACTGCCTTGAGCGCAACATTGATATGATTTAAGTGCGCAAACCACTCATTTTCAGCATAGAATGATTTGCTATTTTTCGGGAACGGGCAACTCAATGTGGGTTGCGCAAACAGTGGCGGCACGCTTTGGCGACAACCGCCTGACCGATATGGCCGACGCCGTGGTTAGCGGCAACAGCTTGAATTTCAGTCTTTCAGAAGGCGAACGGTTGGGATTTGTTTTTCCCGTTCACTCGTGGGGCATTCCGTGGATTGTGCGCCGATTCATTAAAAAAATGTCCATTAGCGACTACGGCAACCAACTGATTTACTGCATACTAACCTATGGTGACGACTGCGGACTGACAAACCGAATGTTGCTGAAACTTTTCCGCCGTAAGGGCTGGCAGTGCCGCCACATCTACTCGGTGCAAATGCCCAATACCTACGTGGTTTTCCCTGGCTTCGACACCGACTCCGCCGAACTTGAGCAGAAAAAAAAGAGAGAAGCCGTTGGCACGCTTGATAAAATTATGGAGGCCATCGAGTCGGACACGCCTATCGACTGCTATCTGCAAAAAGGACAGCAGTTTTTGAAATCGCGCATCATCTACCCGCTTTTCTGCCGTTTTGCAATGAGCAGCAAGCCTTTCCGCACCACCGACAAGTGCATCGGGTGCGGCGTCTGCGTCAAAAACTGCCCAACCCACAACATCAGGCTTGAAAACGGCCGCCCCGTCTGGGCCAACAACTGCACGCAATGCCTGAGTTGCCTGCACCGCTGCCCGCAAACGGCCATCGAGTATGGAAAACAATCGGTTGGAAAGGGACGGTACTATTATGGGAAAAGAAAAGATTCGCAACAAACAAGTTACGAATCTAATTGATAATCTGTTTTTTATCCTATAAATCAAAATAAAAAAAAGGGATTGAAACACAACCCCATTTTCTATTTCTACTTATTATTCAAAATCTTATACCTGGCAGTCGCCTTGCCCTTAATCATTGCGTTAAGTTTGCCGCCAAGCATCCGACGGCGGATTGGTGAAATGTGGTCGGTAAAGACTTTGCCGTCGAGATGGTCGAGTTCGTGCTGCGAGATGCGGGCGCGCATACCGTCCCAAACTTCCTGATGCTCAACAAAATTCTCGTCAAAGTAGCGGATTTCAACCTTGTCGGGACGCCAGACATCCTCGCTGATTCCTGGCAGACTCAGGCAACCTTCGTTGAACTTAACTTCCTCATCTGTCGGGAAATCCAGAATTTCAGGATTGATGAGCGTACGCTTGAAACCCTTGCAGGCAGGCTCGTCATCGGCAAAAGGTGTTGCGTCAATAATAACCAAACGCAGACTCTGCCCAACTTGCGGCGCGGCCAAACCAACGCCCTCGGCAGCTGCCAAAGTATCGTACATATTGGCTATCAACTCTTTAAGACCTTCCTGGTCTTTGGTCACTGGCTGCGCTTTCTTGCGCAGAATCGGATTGCCGTAAACTGTTATCGGTAGTATCATTTTCGTTGTTTTTGTTCCATATACGATTGCAGGATGATTGTCGCACTTACGGTGTCAATCAATGCTTTATCCTGCCTTTGTTTCTTTTTAAGGCCGCCATCAATCATCGATTGAAAGGCGATTTTCGACGTGAACCGCTCGTCAATCATCTCGACTGGCGTTTGCGGGAAAACTTCTGCAAGTTTCTTGACAAACGGACGGATATACTGCATTGATTCAGAATCGGTTGCATCCATCTGCTTGGCATAGCCGACGACAAAAGTATCAACCTGCTCCTTTTGCGTGTACTGCTTCAGAAAATCCATCAGTTCGGCTGCTGGCACGGTTTTCAAGCCTGTGGCAATGATTTGCAGCGTGTCGGTCACAGCAATTCCGCAGCGTTTGCGGCCATAGTCGATGGCTAGTATCCGTCCCAATCAGATTCCTGCTATTTGTTTGATTTCAGCCATTATACGTTGAGCCAATGCATCGGCCGACTGCTCGTTTTTGCTCTCGGCGTAGATGCGGATAATCGGCTCGGTGTTCGACTTGCGCAGGTGAACCCACTCGGTCGGGAAGTCGATTTTTACACCATCAATATCGTTAACTCGCTCATTTGCATAGCGTTTCTTCATTTCGGCCAACACCGCATCAACATTCACTGCTGGCGTGAGTTGGATTTTATTTTTCGATATGAAATAAGCAGGATATTTGGCACGCAACTCCGATGTTTTGCACTGACTTTTAGCCAGATGCGTTAGGAACAGAGCAATGCCAACCAATGCGTCGCGGCCGTAGTGCAATTCGGGATAAATGACTCCGCCGTTGCCTTCACCACCAATTATTGCATTGGTTTCCTTCATTTTAGCAACAACGTTCACCTCTCCCACCGCTGCAGCCGAATATTGTCCGCCGCGCTGCTCGGTCACGTCGCGCAAAGCACGTGTGCTCGACAGGTTCGAAACGGTGTTGCCCTTGGTGTGGCTCAGCACGTAGTCGGCCACCGACACCAGCGTATATTCCTCGCCGAACATCGAACCATCCTCGCAAACAATGGCCAGACGGTCGACATCGGGGTCAACAACAAAGCCCACATCGGCCTTCTGCTCACGCATTGCAGCCGAAATCTGTCCCAGATTCTCGGGTAGCGGCTCGGGCGTGTGGAAGAAATTGCCTGTCGGCTCAGTGTTCAAACCGACAACGTTGGTAACTCCCAGAGCCTTAAACAGTTCGGGCAGAATGAGTCCGCCAACCGAATTGATTGAGTCGAACACAACTTTGAAATTCGACTTGCGGATAGCATCAACGTCAACAAGCGGTAAATCAACCACTTGCGCAACGTGCTTAGCATTGAACGTCAGGTCTTGCTCAATATGGCCCAACGAATCGACATCGACGAATGTATATAACTCTTTTTCAGCAATTTCGAGAACTCTCTTACCCTCAGCGGCGCTTAAAAACTCACCGTTACGGTTGAGCAACTTCAATGCGTTCCACTGCTTGGGGTTGTGGCTGGCGGTCAGAATCAGTCCGCCATCGGCATTGTGGTGAGTAACTGCAAGTTCGGTGGTCGGCGTAGTGGCAAGGTCGATGTCGATAACATCCATACCCATACTCACGAGCGTGCCCAGAACAATGTGCGACACCATTGTGCCCGAAATGCGGGCGTCGCGGCCAACGACAATGCGCAAGCGGCTTTTTCCTGCGTTCTGCTCCTTCACCCACTGCGAGTAGGCGGCTGTGAATTTTACAATGTCGATTGGGCTCAAACCCTCGCCCACCTTGTCTCCGATGGTTCCTCGGATTCCTGAAATTGATTTTATAAGGCTCATAATTATCTTTTTTAATGCGCGAAAATAGTCTTTTTTATCACCGAATTGAACAAATGAAACGTATTCGCGCTATTGAATAACGAATCCGAATTCGCGAATTCCATTTACTACTTCGGCCAGAAAATAATAAATCATCACTCCACACAATATCAGTTTGATAACCAATCCTGTCATGATGCCAATGAACGAACCGAAGGCGGCTTTGAGCGAGCGGTCGGAGTTGTTGTCGGCTGTATATTCGCCGATGAAAGCGCCAATCAGAGGGAAAAGGAAAATGCCTATCGGTGCGAAGAACATCCCAACGAAAACGCCGATTGTGGCTCCCCATGTGCCCCGCTTTGTGCCACCAAATTTTTTGGTTCCCCATGCAGGGACAACATAATCAAGCACCACCGCGACAACGGCCAGCACTGCCATGACAACCATAAACGTGGTTGAGAAGTTACCCCACTGCGTGAATTGAAGCATCAGCAGCGAAAGAAAACTCAACGGTGGGCCAGGAATTGCTGGAATGAAACAGCCGATGAACCCCAACAAGGCTAAAAAAATGCCAATGAAAAGAAGCAAATAATCCATATCCGATAATTAAAGTTTTTGTTGCAAGTTACAATTATCAGGCCATTTTCTGATGAAAAAACCGCCGTCCATCAAAATAATGGGCGGCGGCATATAAAGCACTGATTTACAGTTGTTATGGTGCGGGAATCTCAAACGCAGTCACCGAAGTGTCCCAGCCAGTTATCTCGCTGTAAGAAATATCTTTTGCCTTGTAAACCACGTTGTTGCTCTCGTTCACAAAGAATTCAAGTTTGTTGTTCAAAACATCATCACCGCCGTATCTCACGCACTCAACACCACAAACTGTACGCGTCTCACTTGTTGGATTGCACTCGCTGTAGCAACTGCCTTTAGGTGTTGAATTGCTGAAAATGAAACTGAAACTGCATTTTTGAGCGAAATAATCGAAATCCTGCCAATGGGTGCTATCCAAAATCGATGTCCAGTTTTCGTCATCATCATCTTTCTCCATGGCCTTCAGTGTAACGCCGTTATCGTCGAATTTCCAATACTGATGATAACCTTCTTTGCTGTTTGTGCACATCCACTCATTACCTATCTTTATGATAGTCAGATTAGTAACCCACGTACCAAGCATTTTAGTGGTATCAGTAGTTGTGATTTTCACGTTTGTCGGGAAATCGGCCTTGCATTTTCTATGTTCAGGAACCGACACTTTTGTGCCAACAACAAAATCCAAAGTTTCAAACTCTATACCACCACCTTTATAATACAAGCATACATCAGTCTCATCATCCATATAATAGACACTGCCAGAATAGTTATACTCTGTGCATTGGCGGCCTGCATAATTTTGGCTGCCAACTTTAGTCCAACTTGACGTAACGAAATATGAATCAGCCACACCCCACGATGTCGGTGCAAAATATGCTATCGAATAGAATTCTTTTTGATACCCTAAATCGGCTGGCGTAGTACGGTCTTTGAAAACACGGCTCGTATAGCGCCATGCGCCCTTCTCATACTTGTAGTACAATCCGCCATCGACTGACATATCATAGTAATACTGGCTGGCATCGTATCCTGGTACCGAATCGTAAATCTGAATGCCCCCTTTCGATGATGAGAAATTGTAGAGATAAACTTCTCCATTATATGTTTTGCGGGTTCTGGTGCTAACTCCCTCTGTAGAAGCCAGTTTGAAGAATTTATCTTGCCAGTCAACATCGCCGTCGGCATTGAAATCATCAGGCGATATTTGCTCGTTATTCTCTTCTTCCCCATTCCCTTCGTTCTCGCCATTATTCTCGCCGTTGTTTTCTTCGGGAGTGCCGTTATCGACAGGCGACTCGGTGTTCTGATTATTGTTATTCTCCTGATTTTCAGGCGGCGTTGGATTGTCGGGAATATCATTATTGCCATTGTTGTTGCCGTTCAACTCCCGCTGGAAGGTCAGGCAGTCATAGTTGTCGATGTTCATTATGTAACGGTTGCCGTTGATTTCTTTAACCAACGATTCTCCCCTGTTTGTTTCGCTAAAACCGTTGGCTATTGCTTTTTCAACCAATTTGTTAAGAGTCTCATAATTAATTTCGCCATAGAGTTTTACCTCGTTGCCCGAATTACCAGTTTTGCTCAACTTGCAAATGCCGCCCACTTCAGGGAATATCTCAAGCCACGGCGACGACTCCTTAATCTGCGTCCAACTTGTGTACAGTTTTGTGCTGGAGCTATTCTTCAAATCATCGGCATACTGCTTCTGCTCACCATCTTTTTTGAGACTGCTGAGTTCGGTCTTCCGATAGCGATAATAATTATCGCCATACTCAAACTCGTACTTAATACCGTCAGAATCAACCTTGTATCCTTTCATCATACTGTCATCGTATGAGAAGATATAGCCATCGGCCGCCATTTTTTTGATGTAGGCAACCGCCTCGTCATCAGTTGTCGCACGCGAAAAAGATATTTCCTCAATTTGGCTGCCATCACGCACTCCTGTTTCCACAACACAGTAGTTCAAATCGCTGCCGACAGCCTCAAATTTGTTGATAAAAGGCGCTTTATCGACCATCGCAGCCCATGAACTTGTACCGTACTCGGTAGTTTTTCCTCCAATTTCGTTGGAATAAGAAGAATAGTAGGAATCCTCCTCCTCCCTATTCTCTAATTCTTCGAACATGTCTTTTATGCTGCACGATTGGAAAAGTGTTGGAAGCAGCAACATGGCCACTATGGCCAATTGTTTGATTGTCAAAATTTTCATAGGTGTTTTTAAATTAATTTTATAGAAAATCGGATAGAGACTAATTTACTGCTCACCATCCAAAATTCTGATTAATACTACATTGATTATCACAAAAATACATTTTTAAATTGATATACAAGCACAAACCTTGCTTTTTTTGCGGTAAATCGTCGATTTTCATTTAAACAAAAAAGGCAACCACCTTTCGGAGATTGCCTTTCATTGTATCAGAAAAATCTGCTTATTTTTTCGCCTCAACAGCGGCTTTCTCAATGGCCAGGCCCGCTTTGTAGTTCTCGATGTAGCGGTTGAAACCTGCAACATCTTCGGCGGTCGGGGCAATCTCAACGCCAGTGTTTCCTGCAAAAACTTTTGCATCGAGCCAATCGGCAAGTGTTTGGTTTTGAGCATTGTTAACGGCATAAGCGGCCAATAGGGCAATGCCCCAGGCTCCACCTTCGCCAGCGGTTTCCATAACCGAGATTGGCGAGTTGATAGCGGCCGCAAGCACGCGCTGTCCAACGCCTTTGGTCTTGAACAAGCCGCCGTGGCCAGTGATGCGGTCAACTTTCACGTTCTCTTGCTTGAACAGGATGTCGTTGCCGAGTTTGAGCACGCCAACCGAGCCGTAAAGGTGCGCGCGCATAAAGTTGGCAAGCGTAAACTTGTCGTTGGCCGAGCGCACAAACAGAGGCCGTCCTTCGGCAAGGCCAGTAACGGGCTCACCCGAAATGTAGTTGTACGAAAGCAGTCCGCCGCAATCGGCATCGCCAGTGAGCGCGTTGTTGTAGAGTTTGCCAAAGAGCTCGTTCATATCAACTTTCATACCCATCAACTCTTCGAACTCGCGGAACAGGCCCACCCAAGCGTTCAGGTCGCTCGTGCAGTTGTTGCAGTGAACCATTGCAACCAGGCTGCCATCGGGAGTTGTCACCATATCAATCATCTCGTATGGTTTCGAGAGTTCTTTTTCGAGAACAATCATCGAGAACGACGATGTTCCAGCCGAAACGTTGCCAGTGCGCTGCTTCACGGCGTTGGTGGCCACCATTCCCGTTCCTGCGTCGCCTTCGGGCGGACAGAGTGGAATGCCTGCCTTCAAGTGTCCCGATGGGTCGAGACGTTTGGCACCTTCGACGGTGAGTTTACCAGCATCGGCACCTGCGTTAAGCGATTTTGGCAGAATGTCGAGCAACTTCCAGCCCAACTTCTTTGGCGCAATCAGTTTGTCGAACTTCTCAACCATTGCGGCGTCGTAGGTCTTGGTTTTCGGGTCGACAGGAATCATTCCCGACGCGTCGCCCACGCCAAGAACCTTCTCGCCAGTGAGTTGCCAGTGAATGTAACCAGCCAGAGTGGTCAGAAAATCGATGTCGGAAACGTGCTTGTCGCCATTCAGAATGCACTGATAAAGGTGCGAGATGGACCAGCGAAGCGGAATGTTGTAGTTGAATAACTTCGACAGTTCGGCAGCCGCCTGACCAGTGTTGGTGTTGCGCCAGGTGCGGAACGGCACCAGAATCTGCTGTTTGCTGTCGAAAGCCATATAGCCGTGCATCATTGCACTAATGCCGATGGCCGCAAGATTCTCAATCTCAACACCATACTGTTGTTTAACGTCGGCGCGAAGGTTGGCGTAGCAATCTTGCAAACCGCCCCAAATAGCGTCGATGCTGTATGTCCACAAGCCGTCGACGAGTTGGTTCTCCCACTCGTGCGAGCCTTGTGCAATTGGCTTGTTCTCACCGTCAATCAGAACGGCCTTTATGCGGGTTGAGCCAAACTCTATACCAAGAATGGCTTTACCTGTCTCTATTGTTTGCTTTGGTGTCATTTTAATTACGAATTATGAATTACGAATTACGAGCGATATAAACGGACGAATTAGCAATTCGATTATAACTCTAAAACAATCATTTAATCCTAAATCATTAACAACTAACGAATTAATTATTATTATCCTTTTTAGACAAAATTATACTTGTCAGTATTCTAAGCAATTCATCGCAATCGGATTGTATACTTATAAATACTTCTTTATCAATATAATCAGTCTCGTAGAGCAACTCCAACCAATACAATGTTTCTTCGGCTTCTTTGCGCGATATGGACAGTTTATGGACAAAATCGGCAGTAGATTCTGCTCGTATTGACTCCGCCACATTAGCACCAATCGACGTTCCGCTTCGCAAAATCTGCTTGCTCATCACAAACTCATTTTTTTGTGATAAATACTTGTACATATTTATTATGCGCAAGGCAAACGCTTTTGATTTTTGCTTTATAACATTGTTATCAACCATAAGTTATCTATGTCGGAATTCGTAATTCATAATTCGTAATTCACTTTATTTTAATGATTTATTCAGCATATAGTACACTTCGTTGTTGCGCAGTGTCTGTTTGAAATCGCCGAGGTTGGTGTTTTTGTTGATGCGGACATACTCGATGCCAGTCATTTCAGCAAAATCTTCCCAATACTCTTCGTCGATGTCGTACGAGAATGCGCTGTGGTGCGTGCCGCCAGCCAGAATCCAGGCGCCTGCGCCAATCTCGAATGTCGGTTGCGGAACCCACAAGGCCGATGCAACGGGAAGTTTGGGCATTGGTTTCGGCTCGATGCACTCAACTTCCTGACTGATAAGACGGAAGCGGTTGCCAAGGTCGACAACGGTGGCCTTGATGCCGCGGCCTGTCTTCGATGTGAACACCAGACGGGCTGTCTGCTGCTTGCGGATGCCGATGCCGAGGAAGTGAACTTCCAATTTCGGTTTGTCGACAGCAATGAGCGGGCAGATTTCGAGCATATGGCTCTGCAGGCACGAACTGCGGTCGCCAGCAAAGTTCAGCGTGTAGTCTTCCAAGAACGAGCAGCCCTTCGGCATTCCCTGTTGGATAACCCACAGAGTGCGGCAGAGGCAGGCTGTCTTCCAGTCGCCTTCAGCGCCAAAGCCGATGCCTTCCTGCATCAAGCGCTGCGATGCCAGACCAGGAATTTGGTCGAAGCCGACAAAGTTTGGGTCGTCGATATTGGCGTCGCCAAGATCGTCGAAGTTAGTTGTGAAGGCTGTTGCGCCTTCGTCTTTGAGCACGCGGCGCAGAGCTATTTCGGCTTTAGCGGCGTTCTTAACTTTTTCCCAGTAAACCTTCTCGCCCGACTCATCTATCTTAATGGTATAGAGTTTCTTATACTCTTCAACAAGTTCGTCGGCTTCTTTGTCGGTTACTTTCTTAAAATATTCCATCAATGACGAAACAGGATAGTAATCAACGTGATAGCCCAGGCGTTGCTCGAACTCGACGCGGTCGCCATCGGTAACGGCAACGTTGTTCATATTCATACCAAACATCAGGCAGCGGACGTTGTGAGCGTCGGCCACGCCAGCGGCAACGCGTGCCCAAACGGCAATCTGCTTCTGAGCCTGCGCGTCTTTCCAATAGCCGCAAACCACCTTACGGGCCACGCGCATACGGGTGCAGATATGTCCGAACTCAATGTCGCCGTGAGCCGATTGGTTCAGGTTCATAAAATCCATATCGATTTTGTCCCAAGGAATTTCGGCGTTGTACTGTGTGTGGAAGTGCAGCAGCGGTTTCTCGAGCGCCTGCAGACCTTTAATCCACATTTTTGCGGGCGAGAAAGTGTGCATCCAAGTGATAATGCCCGCGCACTTTGCGTCGTTGTTGGCGGCCTTCATCACGTCTTCAACTTCTTTCGAAGAGTTGGCCGTGCCTTTGTAAACAATTTTTACAGGAATGTTGCCGCTCTTGTTCAAGCCTTCAACCATTTCCTTTGAGTGGCCGTCGACTGCAACAACAGCGTCGCCACCATACAGTAACTGCGCACCAGTTACCCACCAGATTTCTAAATTTTCAAATGCCATAACTTTTTGAATTAACAATTAATAATTAACAATTAACAATTGCCTATGCAATCATAAACTATCAAGTATTAATCGCGGTTAATAATCAATTATTTATTTAATGTATTCACACTTGCAGTTAATAGTTTCATCAATTTCTTGCCATCTACATAAATGCTTTTATATTTATCATTCAGTCCTCCATATTCATATTGTTGATACTTCATCCAACATACTAATCTATCGAGGTTTTTTATAGCACTTCTCAACCTATGCATTATATCGTCCGTATTATCCAATGATTCTATTTCATTTATTGCAGTTTCAAGATTTATTCTGTATTCACTTAACTGAAATGCTATTCCAGCATCCCTAAAGTCGTTACGCACCATTTCTTCGCATAAGTGTTTAATTCGCATAGAAAGTGAATTGATTTTTTCTTTTATAGCAATATCAATGTCCATTGCACAAGTTTTTCAACTTTCAATTTTTCTTCTTTTGACCATAATATGCATTCGGCCCGTGTTTTCTTTGATAGTGTTTCTCTATCAAATAAGGATTCATAGTAAGTGCGGGATTCACCGAGAACGCCACAAACGCCATTTTAGCGCATTGTTCCATTACTTTGGCATTGTAGACGGCGTTGTCGGGCGACGTGCCCCACGAGAACGGACCGTGGTTCTTGACCAGTACGCCAGGCGTGTGGTCGGGATTTATCTTTCTGATATTCAAGAACTCGTCAACAATCACATTGCCTGTCTCCAACTCGTACTGACCTTCAACTTCAGCCTTTGTCATATCGCGGGTGCAGGGAATGTCCTTGTAGAAATAGTCGGCGTGAGTGGTGCCGATATTCGGAATGTCGCGGCCTGCCTGCGCAAACGCTGTAGCATAGGTTGAGTGTGTGTGCACAACGCCCTTAATATTCGGGAAAGCCTTGTATAGAGCCAGATGCGTTGGGGTGTCGCTCGACGGATTCAAGTCGCCTTCGACAACCTTGCCGCTCTGCAAATCGACAACCACCATATCTGAAGCCTTCATTTCGTCGTACGACACGCCCGAAGGCTTGATAACCACAAGACCTTTTTCGCGGTCTATGCCCGAAACGTTGCCCCAGGTGAAAATCACGAGTCCCTGTTTCACAAGGTCGAGATTGGCCTTGAACACTTTTTCTTTTAATTCTACTAACATATCGTCATTTTTTGTTCTGCGAGATTATAAGGTTGAGCGATTCGCGGTTGAAAAGTGTTTAGAGTTAAGAAGTTTAGTCGCTTCGCTGTTTAGTTTTCTAAACAACTCAACTTTCTCAACCTTGTCAACTTTCTAAACCTTTAAACTATCCTAATCTTCTCATCCTTAACATCTTGCAAAAAGTATATCTTACTTAAAAAAGACTGCTGTTCCCGACATTGCGACATCGAAAACAGCAGTCACTATTATTCAACAATAAGTCGGGCCAATTCTACCACAAAGCAATGTAGAGAACAGCCAAAATTGCTATAACTGCCAGAGCGCCAATGTTGAACACCTTGTCGGTGTGGAACAGTTCAAGGTCGGTACCAACAGCCTTGTGGTCCTGAACCGAGTCGTTGGCGTTCGAACGCAGGTAGAAGCCCAGCGTGAGCAGCATTGCGGCAAGGAAGAAGATGGCTTCGAAGCCGTAAATCTGCAGGAATTCAATTTTAGCAATCAACTGTACAATGCCGAGTATCAGGCAGATAGCGCCAACACCGAGCAGAATGTTCGACCAGGTGCGCTGCATTTCGACAGTCTGACCGTCCATTTCGGCAGCGGCAACTTCGTTCTTCTTGTTGCAGAAAATCGAAATTCCGATGAACAGAACAACCAGAACCATAAACACGTAGCCCATACGAAGCAGGAACGGCGTTTCAGGCATAATGAACTTGAACAGGATGCTGAAGAAGAACGTGCCGATGGCTGCCACAACAGCGGCAGGACCCGACGAACGTTTCCACAGCAGGCCAAGTCCGAAGATTACAACCACGCCAGGATAAACGAATCCAGAGTATTCCTGAATGATTTGGAACGCTTGGTCGGCACCGCCCATAATCGGGTAAACAGCCACCAAAGCCAGCAGCAGAGCCACGATTGAAGTGATACGGCCAACGCTGACAAGTTTGCGTTCCGATGCTTCCTTGTTGATGAACTTCTTGTAAACGTCCATTGTGAAGATGGTCGAAGTTGAGTTGAACATTGAAGCCAGCGACGAGATGACGGCGGCGGTCAATGCGGCAAACGACAGACCTTTCACAACAACAGGCGTGAAGTTGCGGATAAGGAACGGATAAGCGTCGTCAGAGCGCTCGATGGTTCCGTGCAAATCGATTGAGCCGCTCAACAAGTCAGGATGTTGCCAGATAAGGAATGCGCAAACACCAGGAATGCAGACGATGAACGGAATCAAAATCTTCAGGAAAGCGGCGAACAAAAGGCCCTTCTTTGCTTCGTCGAGACTCTTTGCGGCCAGACCTTTCTGAATGATGTATTGGTTGAAGCCCCAGTAGCCGATGTTAGTCAGCCAGAGCGCGCCGATAATCAGAGCCAGACCAGGCAGTGTGAAGTACGGGTCGTCGGTGATGTTCGGATAAAGTGCGCTGTTGCGGTCAACCACAAGGTTGAAATGCTTGTCGCCTTCGATGGTTCCAAGTTTGTCCATAACTGCGCCAAGAGCCGAAACTGCGCCGTCGGCACCCAGAAGCGGTGCAATGAAATCGAGTGTGAAGTAAGCCGTGATAAGGCCGCCACCAACCAGGAAGGTAACCTGCATAACGTCGGTCCAGGCAACTGACGCCAAACCGCCGTAGATTGAGTAAGCACCTGCTATCAGGTAGAGAATCAAGATGATACCCACCAGCGTCATATCCATTCCGAACATACCAACAATTGTCGGCAGACCGAGAATCTGTTTGATAGCCAATGCGCCAAGCCAAGCCACCGATGTCAGGTTGATGAACACATAAAGGAACAGCCAGAACGACGAGAACGCCAGACCAACGCCCCAGTTGTAGCGGTCGCTCAAGAACTGCGGGATGGTGAAGATGTTCTTGCGAATCATCACAGGCAGAAGGAATTTAGCCACAACAAGCAGAGTTGCGGCGGCCATCAGTTCATAAGCCGCAATGGCGATGCCCGATGCGTAAGCCGAGCCCGACATTCCGATGAACTGTTCAGCCGAGATGTTGGCTGCAATCAGCGAAGCACCTACCGCCCACCAAGTCAATGAGTTACCTGCAAGGAAGTAGTCCTTTGAGTTTTCGGCGCCGTTGGCACCTTTCTTTTTGGCCATCCATTTCGGGATGAAAACGCCGCAGCCCACAAGAATCAAAATGTAGACGATGAACACAGCGTAGTCGGCAACCGCGAAACCGTTGTTAGCCAAACTGTCTAAAATTTGTCTCATAAAAAATTGTTTTGATTATTACGTATTGTAAATTGTTGATTTACTTATTCTCGCAATTTTCTTTCTCGCAGCATTCTTTGTTGCCGTCTTTCTCGCAGCACTCTTTGTTGCAGAAGGCGTAAACGCAGACGCTGTAGTATTTCTCACCAGGATTCAGCACAACCGACGGGAAGTTCTCTTTGTTCGGGCTGTCGGGGAAGTGTTGAGTCTCAAGGCAGAGAGCGCCGCGGCGCGGATAGAGTTTGCCGTATTTGCCAGTCTCTTTGCCAGAGATGAAGTTGCCTGCATAGAATTGCAGACCAGGCTCGTTGGTGAGCACCTTCATTGTGATACCCGAAACAGGGCTTGTAACTGTAGCGGCAAGTGTCAGGCCGCTCTTGCAGCATTTAGCTGAGTCGTTCAGAACATAGTTGTGGTCATATCCGCCACGAACGCTGTCGATGCGGGCACCAACGGCAGTCGGTGTGCGGAAGTCGAGCGGGGTGTTGTCGAGCGAAGCGATTTCGCCAGTCGGAATCAGCGACCAGTCAACAGGGGTGTAACTGTCGGCGTTAATCTGCAAAACGTGGTCGTTGATGGTTGTCGAAGCGTCGCCCGAAAGGTTGAAGAACGAGTGGTTTGTAAGGTTGCAAACGGTCGGTTTGTCAGTCTCGGCAAAGTACTCAATCTTGATGGCGTTGCATTTGGTGATGGTGTAAACAACCTTCACGTTCAGATTGCCAGGGAAACCTGCTTCGCCGTCAGCCGACAAGTAAGACAGTTCCAAAGTGCTGTCGTTGAGTTGTTTGCCGTCCCAAACCACAGCAAAATAACCTTTTTTGCCACCGTGCAGCGAGTTGCGGCGCTCGTTGGCGTCAACATTGAAAGTCTCATCGCCAATCTTGAACGATGCGCCACCGATGCGGTTGCCGTAGCGGCCGATGAGCGCGCCAAAGTAAAGGCCGTCATTCGATGACTGATATTGGTCAAGGTTGTCGAAACCCATCACAACATCCTGAAAAGCACCGTTTTTGTCGGGAACGAAAAGATTGACAATACGTCCGCCGTAATTGGTGATTTGTGCTGTCACGCCAGCATCGTTCTTAATGGTGAACAAACTAACTTGTTTTCCGTCAACTTCTTTCGCAAAATTTGCCTTGTCGGCAAGCGGAAGTTGGCATTGCTGTTTCGAAGTGCAGGCAACCATAGCCAAGGCACTCAATGCAAATAAAACCTTTTTCATTTTAAAAGTATTTAGTTTAGTAGTAATTGTGTCTGCCAAAGCAAACGTTTGTTTTTTTTTAATCCGACTCTCGTAACCGAAAATCAGCCACTCAAATATAAATTGTATTTTTTACTATTTATCAATAAGCGCTGTTTTTTCGATTAGAAAATCGATTGGCGATATTAGTCAAAAAATCAATCGTTTATAGCGTGTAGCGATGATTTTTTTTGATGATTTGGGGCATTGTTCGGCGGCGGCGGGCGCCAAATAGGGGCTAATTCAGTTCAATGTCTTGCGGCAAGACGAACAGCGACGTGTCAGTTTCAACAATCCGATACTTCGGGTCGATGATTTTTATCGAGTACGTTTTTCGCTTCGGATTGGTGAGTTTCGTGCTGCGAAGCCAGGGGTTCATCAGTTTGAGCATCTTGTAGTTAGTGCCGTGCTCAAAGGCGAAGTCGGCCATATCGGCAATGGTGCTGTCAACTTCCACAACCGAGTAGGGAATCGGCTGATAGAGTTCGTCTTTGGGCATTGCAAATCCGTATGTTTCAGGATTTTCCATTATCTGCTTGATGGCGATGGCGCGGAAAACGTAACGCCCCGCTTCTTCGCCGAGCACAAGGTCGTAGTAGTTGTTGCTCTTTTGCTGCCCTGCGAATTTGGCCAGGCCGTTGCCACCGATGTTGTACGACGCCGCAGCCATTGTCCACGAGCCGAACTTGTCTTTCATTCGCTTGAAGTACGCGATTGCGGCGATGGTCGATTTCTCAAGATTGTAACGCTCGTCAACTTCATCGTTAACTTCAAGGCCGAAATCTTTTGCCGTGCCGCCCAGAAACTGCCAGAATCCTTTGGCGCCCGACGGCGACACCACGTTCATCAGCGAACTCTCAATAACGGCAATATACTTCAGGTCGTCGGGCACATTGTTTTCTTTCAGAATTGGCTCAATGACAGGAAAATAGCGATGAGCGCGCTTGAGCATCAGAATGGTTTGCGAGTGCCAAAGGCGGTTCACCTGCAACTCGCGGTCAAGGCTTTCGCGAGTGTCGAAGTTGTGGATTGGCACCGTCTCGCCCATAAAAGTCAGATTGTCAGGCATTGGCACCGCATCGGTAACCTGACTGACGGTGAACTCGTTGGGCGTTTGGAAAAACCGCACCACGGCAAACGCCACGGCGGCCGAAACCAACGCTGAAACTATAATTGTAATTATCTGATTTTTCATAATTTGCGAATTGCACGAACGGACGCGATGAATCGCGTCCCTACATTATTTTTTCTGTTTGGGTTTGGTAACCTTTGTGTTGGCGTAGAGCAACCCCGACACCACAACTGCGGCGCAGCCTGCCACCCACAGCGGCCACGCTTGTTTTGGCGGCATCAGCAGGAACCACACTGCCACCGACGCCGAAACAATGTTGATGGCGCCCAGCAAGCAAACCACCTGACGGTCGCTCAAGCCGCGGTACGACAGGTGATGCGTGGTGTGGTCGGTGCCGCCAACAAACGGCGACTGACCGCGCATCAGGCGGTTGATGGTGACGGTGGCGGTATCGGTAATGGGCACCAGAAATGCCAGATAGACAATCAGAAACGGATAGACGGGGTTCGACAGTTCGGCCGCCGCAGGATTCCACAGGTAGCGGATGCTCATTATGGCCATAAACGCGCCCAAAAACTGCGAGCCGTTGTCGCCCATATACATTTTCGATGGATGCCAGTTAAACTTGTAAAAGGCTATCATTGAAGCAAGTGTGGACAAAATCAGCAGAACAAAAAACATATCGCGCACAGGCGAAAGAAGCATCACCAGAATGCCCGCAAGCACAATCACGCACATTGTGTTGGTGACGGAATCCATATTGTCGAGCATATTGAGCGAGTTCATTATGCCGACAACCCAAAACAGCGTCAACGCATAATTAAGCCATTGATTATCAAATATCTGAATATATATTCCGCATACAATCAAAATCGCGCCCACGGCAAACTGCATTGCAAACTTGAACATTGGCGAAGTGTTGAAAACATCGTCAATCAGCCCCATCACAAACGCCAGGCTGACAGCCGCCAAAATACCAGCAACCAGTTGCCCGTCAACCGTTTGCGCCGAGCGAGAGCCAAAGATAATCCATCCCAGGACACCTATCGCAAAGCCCGCAAAAAAACCGACGCCGCCAAGCATCGGTTTGCGCTGCGACGCCCATCGCTCGCCTGTAATGTTGTGTTTCTTAATGTTTTGACGTTGCGAACGCGACAAGAAAAAAGCGTGCACGCCCATTGTCAAACAAAAAACCGACAGAAAAAATATGATAAAATACAAAGTCATATCCGCTAAACCGATTTTTTTGCACCAAACAAGTGCCGTGAGTGTTTCTTTTTAATTTCGCCATAGCCGTAGCCGTAACCATATCCGTAGCCGTAACCATATCCGTAGCCGTGCGATTTCATATTAGCTCCGTTCAGAATTATCGACAAATGCTCCATATTTTTTTCAGTGCGCAGCAGGTTCACGTTCTCAATAAACTGCCGTTTCGACACGCCCACTTTCATCACATAAATCGGGTAAGTGGCTCTGTGCAAACTAACTACAGCGTCCGACACAATGCCCACAGGCGGTGTGTCGATGATGATGATGTCGTACTTTTTCTGAAGTTCGTCAACCAGATTGTCCATCTCTTTGCTACCCGCCAATTCCGACGGATTGGGCGGAATCGGCCCTGCCGTAATGAAATCAAAGTTCTCAATTTCAGTGTGATGGATGCAATCTTCAATCTTGTTTCGGCCAATCAGAATGGTGCTGATACCGCATTGGTTCTCAACCTTGAATCCTTGATGGATGCGCGGGCGGCGCAGGTCAAGGTCGAGCAGAACCACCCTTTTGCCCGATGTGGCGATGATGCCCGCAAGGTTGATGGCCACAAACGTCTTGCCTTCGCCCGAGATGGTCGACGACACGGTCAGAATGTTGGCTTCGGCGCCGTGCGAAATGAATTGCAGGTTTGACCGTATCGACCTAAATGCTTCAGAGAAAGGCGAATGCGGGTCTTTCATCACCAGCAGTTGCGACACTTCGATGGGGCTTTCATATTGCGGAATCACACCCAGAATCGGTGCCTTGGTGTAGTTTTGCACCATGCTCGCCGATGTAATCTCGTTATATACTAAATAACGGATAATCAAATAGATGCAACCAATAATCAACCCAAGCAGAATGAATACGGGATAGATGCTGCCCGCTTTTGGCGATATGGGCTCAACAGGCATTGTGGCCGACTCAAGAATGGTGTTGCGCGAGATGTAGCCCGCCTGCGAAATCAGATACTCAGCCTTCTTGTCAATCAGTTGGTTGTAGTAGGTCTGATTCACATCGTACATCCGTTGCAGACGCGCGTATTCAAGTTCGTCGTAGTTTTTCTCGTTGAACAGCCATTTTTCAAGTTCGCTGATTTGCACTTGATATTCAGCGCGTTGCTCGCGCATACGTGTGAGAATGGTGCTCACAAAATCGATGGTGAGCGTAATCTGATTGTCGAGTTGCTTCTCAACTTGTTTCACCTTTATGTTGTCGATTGTCAGGCTGTTAAGCAGTTGCTGACGTTCGTCGATTATGCGTTGCAGATTGGCCAGGATGTTGCCCATTGTCTGTGCGGCTTTGGTTCCAGCCAGCGCCGCCTGCATCTCGTAGGTGTTGATGTCGCCGCCCGCTTCAAGTTTTGCCTTAATTTGCTCAATAGCAAGCAGTTCGTAGTCAATCTCACTGACTTTTTCTTCAAGGCTCTCAATTTTCTGCGTCGAAGCGCTCACTGCGGGGCCGTTTTGCGACTTAATCTTGTTCTCTTTTTTGAACGACTGAATCTGCTTTTCGGTCTCGTCAAGGCTGCTGTAAATCGATTTCAGTTGCTCGTCGATGAAAGCCAGAATGTTAGCCGAACTCTCGCGCTTGTTCCGAACATCGTATTTCAGATACTCTTCAGCAATGGTGTTCACAATGTGCCATGTTTTGTTGGCGTTGTGGCTTGCGTAGGTAATCTTGATGGTCTGCGCGGCCGAGTTGAGCAGCGTGATATCAAGGTTGCGACTGTGCTCGCTGATGATGTTGTTCGGGTTGTTGATAATCACAAAATAGCGTTCGCCAAGGCGCGATGCGTGCTCGTCGATGGCCTTTCGGTTGTTCACCGAGCACTTGAGCATGGTGTTGCCCACCTGTTCCCACTCATCGAGTTTAATTGTTTGTGAACCAGCATTTCTTGCGTTCTTAAAAGTGATTTTTGCTGTCAGCGAGTCGGTGAAATCAACATAAAACGGCTTGTTGTAAAGGTCGCCATTATGTGATGCCAGTTCAATTTTGAAAGGTGTGTCGGGGTACATCTCGAACGACATGAACGTGCCTTCGTTGAAGTACGAAATCTCAAGCGGCAACTCGCTCAAAGCCTTTTTCAGAAACTCTTTCGAGCGCATCAACTCAAGCACTTTCGACAGGTCGGTTTTGTTGTACTGATTCGAGAAGTTGAGCATACTTGCGTTGCGGTCTTCTTCGTTGATTTGAATCACGCACGACGACTCGTAGAGCGGCGCAGTGTAACGCATATACAGAAATGCGGCCGTGCCCGACAGCAGAAGCATCGCAGCGCACACCCACCAGCCTTTGCGCAGAATCTGCAGAAAGATTGACAAGTCGAAATTGTCGTTAATCAGCGGTATGCGTGTTTGTTTCATTTGTTATAAATTCTTTGCTGTCAGATAGATAAGTATCGCGGTGTTGAATATCGACACGTACGGTATTATTTCGGAAAGGGTGCGGTTGACGTATCGCGGACGCCTTTCAACGTAGATTATGTCGTTCGATTGCAGTACAAGGTTTGATTTTTTCACGTCTTCGATGCTCGAAATGTCGTAGAGAAAGACTTTCGGATTCTTTAAGTTGCCACGCAAAACCTTGATTCTGTATGCTTTGCCCAAGTCATCGATGCCGCCAGCCTGTGCCAGCGCTTCAATCAGGGTGAACTTTTCGTTGTTGATGTTGAGCACGCTGCCGCTGCTGCTTCCTGAACGGAAAATTATCACACGGCGGTTGGTAACGTTCACTTTTACAAATGGTTCCTGATAATACTGCTTGTACATTCCTTCAAGCAGCGTTTCGGCGGCAGTGACGGTCATTCCCGCCACTTTCACGCGTCCGATGGTTGGCAGTTTCACGGTGCTGTCGCTGTCGACCAGATAGCCTACAGTGTTTGTATGCTGCTGAACAGCCCCGCCACCTTGTTCTGTATTAATTAGTTGCACGCCATTGTTAGTGTAGACGCGCACATCGAGTTTGTCGTAAAGATTGATGACGTATTCGGGTTGGTTCTCTTCAACATCGTCGAAATTGTAGCCCGAATCGGTTTTAAGCATCTGATTGGGATACAATACTTTGCAACTTTGCATCAGGTTCAATCCACAAAGCGCGGCAACAATTAGCGATATTGATTTTAAACGTTTCATTCAGGTTGCGAATTTATAAAAAAATGCCTTTGCCGCTTGCTTTGTTTTTCAGCGTCGGCAAGCAGTTCCTGATACAGCCTGTCCACATCGGCCACAAGCCGCGTGTAGTGGAACTTGTCTTTCACATAAGTCCAGCCGTTGGCCGACATTCGTTGGCGCATTTCGGCGCTTTCGACCACAGGCAGCAGTTTTTCGACAAAATCATCGGCATCGCCGTTGGCCGCAAGCACGGCTGTATCGTTCTGTATTACAATATTTTCAATTCCGCCCACGTTGGTGGTGACAATCGGTACGTTGGCCGCCTGCGCTTCAATCAGGCTCACGGGCGTGCCTTCGTTGAGCGATGTCATTGCCACCACGTCGAGTCCAGGATAGACCACTTCAACGTTCCGAATCCACGATGTGAAGGTGACATCGGCCACCGTGGCGGGCTCGTAGCCGTCAGTTGTGGCCGTGCTCAGGCCAAGTTCGGCGCACTGCGCCATCAGGTCGGCCTTCAACTCGCCATCGCCAATGATGAATGCCCGTAACTTGCACGTTGTCTGCTGTTTCGCTTTCGCGATAGCGTCAATGAAAAGTTTGTGGTTTTTGACAGGCGCCAGTCGCCCCACAATGCCGATGGCCACTTCGTTGTCGGCCAGATTGAATGTTGAGCGGAACTTGCGTCGGCGCTGTTCCTTATCTTCGGTAAACCGCTGTAAATCAAAACCAAGTGGAATAATGCTGAACTTGTCTGACGGTGCTATTTTGAAGGTGTCGCACAACTCATCTTTCTGCTTTTGACTGATGGCGATGATGCGCGACGTGTGTTCGGCCAGCCCGCGCTCAATGTTCAGGAACATTTTCGTCTGCTTCTTGCCAAAATACGAGTGAAAAACGTGTCCGTGGAAGGTGTGGACAATGACAGGCACGTGGCTGCGGATGGCCGCCAGACGCCCGACTGTTCCTGCCTTCGACGCATGTGTGTGCACAATGTCGGGTTTGAAATCGTGAATCAGTTCGGTTATTTTGCGGTAGGCTGCCAAATCGTTTTGGGCGTTCAGTTGGCGGCGCATTTCGGGAATCACAATCGGCTCAATGCCCAGTCCCCGCACAATGTATTCCGAACTTTCTTCGTCGTCTTCTTTGATGCCGCCCACGAGTAGCGTCTCGTAATTGCTTGGCATATAGCGTGATAGATATGCCGCGTTATATGTCGGTCCACCCAAATTAAACCTGTTTATTATTCTCAAAATACGCGGCATAATCTTCCCCCCGTTTTTCGTGCAAATGCTTCGCAATTTGCTAAAAAACTGCAGTTTTTACGTCTGCCGCGGACTTTTATTTTATGGCAAACCACCAAAAATGGACTAAAGCATATATTTCTTCCACCAATGCTGAAAGACAATGAGCGCCCAGATGTGTGCCTGCGAGTCGGCGGGGCTTTTCGAGAGCATCTGTTCTTTGAGTTGCCGCACCATTTCGGGGTTGAAAATATTCTGCTCGCGAATGAAGTCATCGTTCAGATAATCAGTCTCGATGGTTGAGCGCAACTCGCCGCGGAACCAGTTGAGCAGCGGCACTTCGAATCCGTGTTTCGGACGGTTGTAGAGTTCGTATGGCAGTTGCTGACGATATGCGTCCTGCAGAATCATTTTGCGTTTTCGACTGTTTACCAAATAGTTGCATGGCAACGAGAATGCGAAATTCACCAGTCGGTGGTCAAGGAACGGGCTGCGCACTTCAAGACTTTCGGCCATGCTCATCATGTCCACCTTGAAAAGCATATCGCTAACCAGCACAAGTTGCATATCGGCGTACAAAATGTCGCCAATCTGTTTGTCATCGCGTATACAACTGATAATGTTGAACTTGCGGCGATTATTGTCCTGAATCAGCACTTTTCGGTTTAGCATTCGCGATGCGGTGTCTTCGTCCATCAGCGACGCCCACGCCATGTAGCGGTCCTGCTCGTTGAGTTTCAGGCCTTTGGCGAATCTGTTTAGTTGGCGTATCTTGTTGCTAAACTTTGTGTTGCGCGATTGCGGCAGCAACTCGTAAAGCGGGCCCGCCATCCTGACAAGAGTGTTTGCAAGACCGCCCTTGAGCGCCCTGTAGTGCGCCAGATGCTTGTTGTAGCCGCCAAAAACTTCGTCGGCGCCATCGCCCGAAAGCGCCACCGTTACGTGCTTGCGCGTCTCGCGGCTCAAAATGTTGACGGCTATGGCCGACGAGTCTGCAAACGGCTCGTCAAGGTAGTCGAGAACATTGTAAAGGCACTCGAAAAGGTCGTTGTTGGTGAGTTTGAAAACGTGATGGTTGGTGTGGAACTTGTCGGCCACCAGTTGCGCATAGTTGGTCTCGTCGAAGAATGGCTCATCGGCGTAACCAATTGAGAATGTGTCGAGTTGGTCAACGTGTTTCGATGCTTCGGCCACAATCACCGACGAATCGATGCCGCCGCTCAAAAACGCGCCCACAGGCACATCAGCCGCCAGCCGTTCTGCCACCGACTGCTCAATGAGTTCGCGCAACATCCGCTGCGCGTGCTCGTAATCCATCACTTCCAGATTACTGTAATTGTATGGTATTGAGTAATATCTGACTTCCTTCGTCTGTCCGTTGCTCACCATCAGGTAATGCCCAGGATTGAGTTTTTTCACGTTCTCAAAAATGGTGTCGGGCGACGGAATATAATTGAACTGCAAATAGGCGAAAAGCGATGTCATATCAAGTTTTCGTGGCACGCCGAGCGCCATCATCGCCTTCATTTCCGACGCAAAAACAATGCGGTCGTGCCCCTGCCAGTAGAGCAGCGGTTTCTGCCCCATGCGGTCGCGGGCAATGAAAAGCACGTCGTCAACCTTGTCGTAGATGGCAAACGCAAAAAAGCCCACAAACTTGTCAAGGCACTTCGGGCCGTCGTTAATGTATTGGTACAAAACAACTTCAGCGTCACTTTCAGATGCAAACTTGTAGCCTTTGTCGATGAGTTTTTCGCGCAGACGCCTGTAGTTGAACACTTCGCCATTATATACTATGGTGTAGCGCCCCGTGGAATCGTGCATCGGCTGATTGGCCTTTTCGCTCAAGTCGATGACCGACAGGCGCGCGTGTCCCAGACAGATGCGCTTGTCGGTGTAAACCTTTTGGCAGTCGGGGCCGCGCCGCGACAGTAGCCGCACGGCATCGTTCACTAACGGAAATTTTTCAGCCCCTTCGGGGGTAACCGCATAAATTCCTGCTATTCCGCACATTACAAGGATTGATTTACTGATGGATTGATTAACTGAATTTTTTCAATCTGCCCTACTCTATTTTATTTTGACAAGTCTTTTTTGGGCAACTCCTCACGGACAAAACTATTGCCATCATAATTATAGATAGCAACACTTGCCGTATCAACCTCCAAGCCAACAACTTGAGCCTCGTCCATCTGCTCCAGTTTCATCATTATTGAGCGCAAAGTGTTGGAATGTGACGAGACAAGCACGTTTTTCCCTTCATCCAACTGTTTCATTATCACCTTATTAAAGAAAGGAATCACACGATTCGACGTATCTTTTAAACTTTCGCCTTTGGGTGGCCGCTCCGTATAGCCTTTTCGCCAACTCACAACCTCTTCAACACTGAATATATCAGCAATTTTCGCCTTACTAAACCCTTGCAAATCACCATAATATCTCTCATTCAGTTGCCGACATCTATAAACTGGTATCATATTTTTGTGTTCAGCAGCGCTAAAACGGTTGTACCACTTGCGATGGAATAAATCGGAAGTATGCACCAAATATGGGGTGCGGTGCTTCGGGTCGCTGAGCAACACAATAAAGGCTGTTTGCAGCGAGCGAATTAGCGCCGATGTATAAACCACATCAAATCCAATGTGGTTCACCTGACGACTTGCCCACGAAGCCTCAACAATTCCCGCCTGAGTAAGCGGCACATCAACCCACCCTGTGAACAAATTTCGGCCGTTCCACAATGATTCGCCGTGACGTATTAATACCAGTTTTCCCATTTTCAATTCGAATTAGAAAGTTTGGAAAAGTACAAAATATAAAGCGACTAAAAAAATAAAAGTATCGAAAACCTTTGTCAACGATTAAAATTGACGAATCAATAACTGGCATGCATTTGAGTCAATCCAACAACAACCTGTCAGTCAATCAGTTAATCAATAAACAAAAAAAAAGGCCGAACCCTTTCAGATTCAGCCTTTGCCTGAGCCGATAGCCGGACTCGAACCGGCGACCCACGCATTACGAATGCGTTGCTCTACCAACTGAGCCATATCGGCAAACGCGGCGCAAAAGTAATTTTTTGCTTCGAATTACCGCAAGATTATGCCGATTTTATTGAAATTTGCCGCAAAATCTGACATCGATGGGTAAAACGAAAATTCTTTTTGTCTGCTTGGGCAACATCTGCCGCTCGGCCTGCGCCGAAGCCGTGATGAAACAAGTTGTGGCTCAGCGCGGACTTGTCGCTGACTTTGAAATTGATTCGGCAGGGCTAATCAGTTATCACTCAGGCGAGAAAGCCGACCCGCGGATGCGCCACCACGCCGCCAAACGCGGAATCGACATCACCAGCATCGCGCGGAAGATTACCACCGCCGATTTCAGCCACTTCGATTATATAATAGGTATGGACGACGACAACATTCGCCGCCTGCTCGAAATTGCACCCGACGAACAATCGTGCCAGAAAATCAGCAAGATGAGCGATTATTGCCAGACTCACCGCGCCAATTCTGTACCCGACCCGTACTATGGCGGCGACAGCGATTTTGAACTTGTACTCGATTTGCTTGATGACGCTTGTAATGGATTTATTGACGCTATACTAAAATAACAAATTCAACGGTGCACCCTACGGGCGGAAATGTCAAAAAAATTTTAACAAAATTTCTCAAAATCAATAGAATAGGATTTTGTAAAATTTTGAATTGAATTTTCTAATAATTTCTCGCAAAGCGACATCATAAAATCCATATCCTGCGCCTCTACCCTTTCATAATCGCCTCAGCCAGAACCAAATCCACAGGCCGTGTGATTTTGATGTTCTCGAAGTTGCCTTCGACAATCGACACTTTCACGCCCATATGCTCAACCACCGATGCGTCGTCGGTGAAAAGTGGGTCGTAAGGTTGGGCGAAAGCACTATGAAGTGTTTGTGCGTCAAATACTTGCGGAGTTTGAACGAGCACGTAACTGCTGCGGTCAACGGCGCGGTTGCCGCCATCGGGCTCAATCTGCCGCACCGACTCGTTGACAGGAATGGCGGGAACCACAGCCCTGCACTGCTCGGCGGCGCTGAAGCAACGTTGCAGCGTCTCTTGCGACACCAACGGCCGCACACCATCGTGAACGGCCACAATGCCGTCGGCAGGAACTTTGGCCAACCCGTTCAATGTGGAATGAAAACGAGTCTCGCCGCCATCAACCAACTGATAATCAATCTTATCGAACGAATATTCACTGCAAAGTCTGCGCCAGTAATCGTGCTGCTTCGATGGCAGAACAAGCACAATATTCATCTGATTATCAAACCGATGAAAAGCATCAATGGTGTGCATCAGAATCGGACGCCCAGCCAACGGCAGAAACTGCTTTGGCACATCGCCGCCCATTCGGCTGCCAGAGCCACCTGCCACTATGATAACGCTGCGGTTCATAACTTGCAATCGTGAAGTGCCTCAATCATTTTCTGCGATGTGATGCCGATGCCGTCAACCACGTATTTCGCCTGCGAGTAGAACGGCAGCCGCTTCTGCAGCGTCGTCTCAATGTACTCAACAAGTTCCTCGTAGGTCTTGTCGTGCAGCAGCGGGCGGTCTTTGTGCGAGTTCATCAGGTTCCAGACGAGCGCTTTGGGCGTCATCTCAATGTAGAGCGTGGCGCCGTGGGCGTTTAGTTGCTGCATATTGTCGAAAAAACAAGGCGTGCCGCCGCCCGTGGCCACAATGGTGTTCTCGAGTCCGAAAGTCTGCATCATCGCCTCGCGCTCAATTTGGCGGAAGCCGTCCTCGCCACGTTCGGCAAAGATTTCGGCAATGGTCTTGCCCTGCTCGGCCTCAATTTTTTGGTCAAGGTCGATGAAGTTGTAGTTGATGTCGCGCGCAAGCCGCTTGCCGTAAGTGGTTTTGCCCGCGCCCATATATCCGATTAGGTAGATTAACATTCTGCTATCGATTTTGGCGCAATGTTATTAAAAATGACGCCAATAAAAAAACGGGGTGACCAAAATGTCAGCCAACCCCGATTTTGCAAAACTGTCGATTGTAGTCCTATTCCACCATCACCTCATCAACACTCTTGCGCGGCGCGTAGAATTTTGGCGCATCGGCATAGCCAAGTCGCAGAGTTATAGCAGGATAACCGCTGATTTTTAATTCCGAACGCAGTTTTTCGGTGAGTGCGGAAATCTCACAAGGCTGATTGCAGAAGTTGTACGCAAAACCCGAACTGCACACCGTAAGCAGCAATCGCTCAAGCGTTTTGCCAAGGGCGATATAATCTTTTGGTGAAGTACCGTTGGTGCTCAATACGCAAAAGTGTGACGCTGAAGCATTTACCTTATCGTCGGTTTTGTTTTGCGATTTCGGATTCAGAGCCATCTTCACAAACATCCGCCCCATCGGCTTGGGTGTGGAAGGGAAGCCCAAAACATTGTAGCACAAGCCGTTTTGCGTCTGCACAATATGCTTTTTGTTGAACCGCATCCACGACAGCAGTTCGCGTTTGAAAGCCGTGTCGCTCATCTGAATATCGTTGCCTTCTGCAATTCCGCGACAAACGAAATCGGCCTGTGGTGTGCCCGAAGCGAAAATGACAACACTCTTATTATCAATTGATTTTAGTGCATCAATCTGCTCTTGCGGAATCTTTTTGCCAATGAAACTTCCGCGGTGCGTGTGTCGCGTTTTAATGTGCGCAAAAAGTGCATCAGCCGCGCAACTGTCCGATTTTGTGAAAGTTACCACAATCTTACCATCCTTGTAATCGTAGTCAGACGTGTAGCCGTAGTTGGTTGAGGCAATCTGCATATTCTCGAGCGCGCAGCCAAGGCTGATAAACAACTCTTTGTTCGACGAATCGACGACTGCCAGCCGTTTCGTAAAATCGGGCGCTATAACTATCGTATTTCCAACAACTTGGAATTTCCAAGGTTGTGAATTGTGTCCCGATGGGGCGCAAACGGCAAACGAAATCAAGATTTTCGCTATTTCAAAAAATGTCAAACTTTCCATCTTTAATCAAATATTTTGTCAAACATAAAATCAATGGTTTTCAGCAACTTTTCCCAACCCGAATCGCTGTTGATTTCGAGCGAGTTATAGACCGCGCAATTCTCGGCAAGAATGCAAAGATATGATACTGAACCCGTTATAAGGGTTGAAATGCCAGCCACTTGGTCAATGTCCTGCCCCGACTGCCGACTCACGGCATTGATGATGTCCATTGCCGTCCGTTCGCGGCGCTCGCGCAGGCCTGCAATGGCGGGGTTGTTGGTTGTGAGTTCCCAACGGTAGAGTTTCCGCAGTGCGGGCGACTTGCGCAGCATATCAATATAGGCGCGGAAAACAGCCTTCGAAAACTCCTTCACGTTGTCGTGCTGCATCGCAGGAAATTCGGTGTTAAGCCAAAAATCGTTGTCTTCAAGATACTTGGCCAAAAGTTGCTCGATTGAGCCAAAATATCTGTAAATCAGCACCTTTGAAACGCCCGAAACGCTTGCCACAGCGTTTACACCCGCAGCCTCGAAACCTTCGGCCTCCACAATCTTGCCAACGGCCTCGAGAATGCGCCGCTCGGTTTGGTTTCTGTCTTTTGTTGTCATAATCCATTTGTGTTACCAATCGGTTACAAAAGTATGTAACCTGTCGGTAACAAGCAAATGTTTTCTTGAAAAAAAATGACAACGGTAAAAAAACGCCTGTGTTTTCGGTCACTTTTTTGAAAAGAAGCGCCTTAGCTCCTGCGTTCCATTTCGCACTTCATCAATGATTTGCTGACAACGCAACCGAGATATGCGAATGTTAATCCCGACAGTTATCATATCCTCATCAGAAGGCAAACCACTATAATTAACGGTCGAAGCGTGCTCGCCCAACGTAGCATCGTTAGTCAAATCGTAGGCTGGGGCAAGCGTCCAACGCCCCTCGCGACAAATGAAACTGAAATTTCGGGCGTGATCATCCATATTTTGGGCGCAAATGTTGAATGCCATCCGACGGAACTGCTGTTCCACTGCCTCAGGCGACTGCGTAAGGTAGCCGTGAGTTGCAGCAGGCTGTGGTAATCCATTTTGGGTGGCGTTATGGGCTCGTTGAGAAGGGCGCTGGCTGTCGCAACGTGCAAACGGACGCCACTTTCAATATCGAACCGCCTTGTTGCAAAATATTTTCCACCAATCAGTTTAAAATCAGGCACATCGATACCGCACTGGCGGGCCACTTTATTATACTGATACTCGATTTCGCCCATATTTTTAGGGTCATAGGTGTGGCGAAACTTGACCAACCACTGTCCATCGGCATCAGTAAAAAGGCATTTAGGGCGCACTCCGCCAGAATTGCCGCTTTTGAAATACAAGGCCTCGGCGTTATCATCGGTCTTTTCAGATAAAACATCGAGGGCCATCTGCTGAATCTCGTCTAACGACAAAGCATCCGTATTAGCAGGCAACTTGGTTTCGGGTACGTAGCACAACGCCCCCATACCCGAACTGCCAATAATACTAAGCCATTGAACTGGTGAGAATTGCCGAAAATCAACACCCAACTTTTTTAACATTTTTCGCAAAAGATACTCGCCATAGCCACCTGGCAGACTATCCTCAAATACGCCGAAATTACCGTTGAACGGAGAATAATCGGCAGTGAAGAGTCCAGCCTTCAACGGCAGTTTCAACGGCGATATTGAGAATCCATCGGCAAGCCAGCTCTTGTCATACTCAAACTGGCAATTAGTGCCGCTGCCAACCGACAACGTTCCGACCTTCCGACCGTGATACATCACGCTTACAGCCTGCACATTTAGCATCATACACCTCGCTTTCTTGTACGGTTTTTATTGATTTCCAATAGTTCCTCCATTGTGTCATATTTCGGTGCCGCAAGTAGTTGCATTATCTCTTCGGAGTAGCCCAAAGCCTTGGCTAACTTGACATAAGATTCAAGCGAAATGGCGTATTTCAGTTCGAATCGCTGAATCGAGGAGGCTGGCACGCCGCTCATCGCCGACAGACTCTTTGTCGACAGTTTTTTTTCGAGCCGCCTTGCTTTCAAATTCTCGGCCAACCTCCGCATTGTTACTTGCAATGGATAAGGGTCGTATTCATATCTGTTCTGCACCATATATTATGCGTAAATAGCGAATCAACGGTTTTATACACCAAATATTATGCGTAAAAATATATATAATTATCCGAAAAACAAAACGAGCAGTCGGCTATTCCAACTGCTCGTTTGCTTATTGTTTAAGTTTCTTTCTCTAAAACAGCGACATCTGCTCGCCCGAGCCTGTCGGCGGAACAATGTCGTCGCCCGAGTTGTCGTCAGTGTCGGTTGGCTCAATCTCCTCGGGTTGTTCATCTTCATCAGGTTCAAGCGGTTCGTCTTCTTTTATCGGCTCAATCTCTTCAATGTGCTTAACCTCGTAGGTGGTCAGGCGCTTGCCTTTGGCCGAGAAGCCCTTGATGCCGATAAACTCATCGACATTGATATCCTCGGCAGGACGCTCGGCGTTTTTGCCGCCAAAGGTAACGCGGATTTGCGGCCAGCGGTGGCTTGTGAGAAGCACCAGAAGCGAGCCTTCCTCAGGACTGATAAAGAGTTCTGTCTTTTTCGACTCGGCAATCTCGAAACGCTTGATATAGTAGAAGTTCTGCCCCGCATCCCAGAAAACGGCGGTGAACACCTTGCCAGGCACGTACTTCTCAATGAGTAGCACATCTTCGGGGTAGTGGTTTGTCAGGTCGAACGATGTGAGTTGGAAGGTGCCGCTGCGGGTGATGACCAGAATATGGTCGTCGCCACGGAACTCACCAACGTAAATGGCGCGCTCATCGGTGCTCAAACGCATAACCACATCGTCGAACCAGATTTTCAGGCCGCCAAGCGTCGATACGCCCGACTCTTTGAGCACAATGCGGTGCACCTGCTGACGCGTTAGAATGTTGCCCTGACTCTGACGGCCTTTTATCATCAACTTGCTGAAATCCAACTCGAAAATATGCTTTTTCATTCCAGGTTTCGGACGCAGATAAATCTTTACGGTTTCGGCCTCGCCGTTGGGGTTGGCAGTGAAGTAAAGCACTTTCGAGCCAGGTTTCTCTTGCGTCACATCATATTCGCGGTCGCGTGTAACTCCCTTAACAGCAAAGCGTTTCATATAGACAGCGCCTTCTTTTCCGTCGCGGTAGATGGCGTTGTAGATGGTGCGCTCGTCGTTTTTGCGGAACACGGCCACGTGAATAATGTCCTTGCCAACAAATTTCTTGTCTTGCACCTTGGTAACCAGATATTTACCATCGGCGCGGAATATAATTATATCGTCGATGTCAGAGCAGTCGCACACATATTCGTCTTTCTTCAGACTTGTGCCGACAAAGCCTTCCTCGCGGTTGCAGTAGAGTTTTTGGTTCGATTCGGCCACCTTCGCCACCTCAATGTTGTCGAAACTGCGGATTTCGGTGCGGCGGTCGCGGTCTTTGCCGTATTTCTTTTTAATCTGACGGAAATGATTGATTGCGAAGTCGATAATATGCTCCAGATTGTTCTTCACCTCGGCAATGTTGGTCTCCAAATCGCGCAAGTGGGCATCGGCTTCGTCGCTTGAGAATTTCAAGATGCGGCGCATCTTTATTTCGAACAACTTACGAATGTCGTCATCGGTGACGGGGCGGATGAATTTATCGCTGTAAGGCTCAATGCGCTTGCGTATGTGCTTGATTACCACATCGTAATTCTCACCAGTTTCGTACTCTTTGTCCTTATAAATCCGCAACTCAATGAACAGTTTTTCGAGCGACGAGAAGTTCCAGTCAGTCTCCAGTTCGTCGAGTTCGACAAGCAGTTCCTGACGCAACAACTCGACGGTATGGTCGGCCGAGTGGCGCAGCAGTTCAGACACGCCCAGGAAGCAAGGTTTTTCGTTCTCAATCACGCAGCAGTTGGGCGAAATCGACATCTCGCAGTCGGTGAAGGCGTAAAGCGCGTCGATGGTCTTGTCAGGCGAAACGCCAGGCTGCAGATAGACCATAATCTCGACTTCGGCGGTGGTGTTGTCGTCAACCTTCTTGATTTTTATTTTGCCTTTCTCGTTGGCTTTCAATATGGTATCGATGAGCGACGCCGTGCTTTTGCCGTACGGCACGTCCTTAATCATCAGCGATTTGTTATCGACTTTCTCGATGCGGGTGCGCACTCGTACCGCGCCGCCGCGCTGACCATCGTTGTATTTTGAGACATCGATGAGTCCGCCTGTCGGGAAATCGGGATAAATCTCGAACGGCTTGCCCTGCAAGTAAAGAATGCTTGCGTCGATGAGTTCGTTGAAGTTGTGCGGCAGGATTTTCGATGCCAGACCAACGGCAATGCCCTCAACGCCTTGCGCCAGCAAAAGCGGGAATTTGACGGGAAGCGCCACAGGCTCGCGGTTGCGGCCGTCGTACGAGAGTTGCCATTCGGTGATTTTGGGCGAGAAAACAACGTCGAGAGCGAATTTTGAAAGGCGCGCCTCAATGTAACGCGGTGCGGCTGCGCCGTCGCCAGTGAAAATGTTGCCCCAGTTTCCCTGACAGTCGATGAGCAGGTCTTTCTGCCCAAGCCCGACAAGCGCGGTGTAGATACTCGAGTCGCCGTGCGGGTGGAACTGCATTGTCTGCCCCACAATGTTGGCCACCTTGTTGTAACGCCCGTCGTCGATGCGCTTCATAGCGTGCAAAACACGGCGCTGCACAGGTTTCAGGCCATCGTCGATGTGCGGAACGGCGCGGTCCAGAATCACGTACGAAGCGTAATCAAGGAACCAGTTTTGATACATTCCCGTAACGCTCGAGATGTCGGTCAGGTCGTTGGCAAGTCCGCTGAACGGCTTCACGTCCTCAACATCGAATACTTCCTCGCCTTCAACATCCTCGGGCTGATTCTCGTCGCTGTTAAATTCTTCTGCATCAATTTCTTCCGAAGCCGATTCCTGATTCTCGTTCAGTTCTTCGTTTTCAGAATCCATTGGTGTCTTGTCGTCAAATTCGTCTGACATATATCTTTTATTTTTGCGAAATTACGGTTAGTATATTTTCCAATATGTTTCACATACAATAGAATCGACATCACATATATCAATATATTCTGGTATATCTATATGATTTCCGTGTGTTGGGGAATATAAACTTATTTCACTAATATCATCTTCCTGACAATAATGCAAATACTCATCCTTATATATTGTAGCCACATTTATGCCATCCCAATTCTTTTGTTCTATATCAATAGAATCTCTCCAATGGGGATACATGGGATAAGATATTATACACGTATCACCTATAAAAAACAAATAACGGTCGGCAGCACTCTCGTCTCTACTGTCACCACAAGAATTTAATATTGCCAGCAATCCTAATAATATAAGAAACCGTGCTTTCCTCATCCCTTAATGCTTATTATTTTTCATCCTCAACCAAATCTTCCTCAATTCGCAGATTATCAATGATAAACTGCTGACGCCGCGGTGTGTTTTTGCCCATATAGTACGACAGCAAATTGGCAATGCTGTCGCCTTTTTTGACGTTCACTGCATCGAGACGTATATCGCTGCCAATGAAGTTTTTAAACTCATCGGCCGAAATCTCGCCCAAACCTTTGAATCGTGTTATCTCTGCCGATGCGCCAATCTCTTTAATGGCCGCAAGACGCTCTTCGTCGCTGTAGCAATATTTCGTCACTTTCTTATTGCGCACGCGGAAGAGTGGCGTCTGCAAAATATAGACGTGGTTCTTGCGAACCAAATCGGGAAAGAATTGCAGAAAGAAAGTAAGGATTAACAATCGGATATGCATTCCGTCGACATCGGCATCAGTAGCGATTATCACCTTGTTGTAGCGAAGGTCGTCAAGACTTTCCTCGATGTTGAGCGCTGCTTGCAAATTATTGAACTCATCATGTTCATACACAGCCTTTTTTGTTTCTCCATAGCAATTAGCAGGCTTACCGCGAAGGCTGAAAACCGCTTGTGTATCAACATTTCGGCTTTTGGTAATGGAACCCGACGCCGAATCACCCTCGGTGATGAAAATCGACGACTCATAGCGCAAGTCAATCTTCTCATCCGCATCAGATTTTTCAGTAACGCCTTTGGGATAGACAGCCTTAACGTCGTTCAGGTGAATGCGGCAGTCGCGCAACTTGTCGTTGTGAAGATTCACCTTTTTGGCTTTTTCGCGCGCCATCTTTTGAATACCAGCAAGTTGTTTGCGTTTGGTTTCTTCCTCTTGTATCTTTTTGAGTAGAACGCTGGCTATTTCAGGATTCTTATGCAGGAAATCGTCAACTTCCTTCTTAATGAAATCACCCACGAACTTGTTGACGCTCACACCGCTCAATTCGTAGGTATTGCCTTTTTTGTCTTTGTCGGGCGCCATATTGGCCGAGCCGAGTTTCACTTTAGTCTGGCTCTCGAATGTGGGGTCAATGACGTTGATGGCGATGGTTGCCACAATGCCGCCGCGAATGTCAGAAAGTTCGAAATTCTTTTGATAAAAATCTTTTATTGTACGCGAAAGATGCTCACGCAGAGCACTTTGGTGCGTTCCACCTTGCGACGTATATTGTCCATTGACAAAAGAATAGTAATCCTCGCCGTATTGGTTGGTATGTGTGAAGGCGATTTCAATATCTTTGCCTTTAATGTGGACAATCGGATAGAGCGGTTCGGCTGTGTTACGCTCTTGCAGCAAATCGAGCAAACCGTTGCGCGACAGAAACTTCTGACCATTGAAAACCAGCGTCAGGCCTGTATTCAGGTAACTGTAGTTGCGCAGCATTGTCTCGATATAGTCCTCTCGGAAATTGTACGGACCGAAGACTGTTTCGTCAGGCGTGAACTGCACCATTGTGCCTCTGCGTTCTGTTGAAGGCACCAGGTCATAGTCACGGACGAGTTTGCCTGCTGCAAAATCAATTTGCTTCATCATTCCGTCGCGGAACGAACGAACTGAAAATTCCGATGACAGTGCATTGACAGCCTTTATACCCACACCATTCAATCCTACCGATTTCTGGTATGAATCGGTATCAAATTTGCCGCTAGTGTTCATAATAGAGACAGCGTCAAGCATTACACCTTGCGGGATACCACTACCATAGTCGCGAACAGTGAGTGTATGGCCTTCGAGTCGAATATCAATGGTTGTTCCAATTCCCATTTTGAACTCGTCTATCGAGTTATCAATCACCTCTTTGATTAAAACATAGATGCCATCGTCTTGGCTGTTGCCATCGCCCAGTTTGCCAATGTACATACCAGGCCGCAACCGCACGTGCTCAAGGCCGTCAATGTGTTTGATGCTGTTATCATCATATACACGACCTGTATTTTGGACATCGTTATTGCTACTGATTGTCATAGAAAATGAAAATTTCGCCAAATATAGAAATTTGAATTTTGGACCGTCAGCCGATTTATCAACAACGGGGGGTTGAAATTTCCACACGTATCTCTTGCGCGCTGATTTTTACCGCAGAAATTCATCACACACACCAAAAACTCATCCGATTTTTGGAGCCGTTTTTCGGTTTTTCTGAGGACTTGGTACGAATTATTCGAAAATAGATTTTTGCCGTGTCGGACGGAACGTTTTTTACACTATTCTTGTGATGAACAATGAGTAAAGTTATGCTTAAAAAAATTAGAACAACCGTTGCAGTTATCGTGTTTGCACTGATAACGCTTTTGTTCCTCGATTTCACGGGGACAATTCACGCCTATTTCGGCTGGCTGGCGAAAATCCAGTTTCTGCCCGCATTTCTGGCAATGAATATCGGCATCGTCATCGGGCTGATTCTTCTGACATTCATCTTCGGAAGACTGTACTGCTCCGTGATTTGCCCATTAGGAATCATGCAGGATATTTTCGGACGATTCGGACGCATCGGTAAAAAGAAAAAATACCGCTACACGTTCTCGAAAAACCACGCCATTCTGCGAGTTATTTTACTGATAGTGTTCAGCATAACGCTTGCCATTCCAGGCATAAGCGCCATTGCCCACCTGATTGCCCCGTACAGCGCTTTCGGGCGGATTGCGGCAAACCTGCTTGCTCCCGTCTATGCGTTGGGCAACAACTGCCTGGCATATTTTGCCGAACGCGCCGACAGTTATATGTTCTACCATGTTGACGTCTGGATGAAGAGCGCGTTCTCCTTCATTGTTGCCGCACTAACGCTGATTGTGCTGGCCGTTCTGGCCTGGCGCAACGGCCGCACCTGGTGCAACAACATCTGCCCCATTGGGACAATTCTGGGCTACATTTCGAAATATTCAATTTTCAAACCGCACATCGATACTGAGAAGTGCAAGAATTGCGGACTTTGCACACGCAGTTGCAAGGCAGCCTGCATCGATTCTGAAAACCACACTATCGACTACAGCCGCTGCGTTGACTGCTTCAACTGCATCGACACCTGCAAGCACGGAGCCATCAGTTACTGCCGCCGCACTATCAGCCAGAGTGCCAGCAATGGTGAGCCCGACAAATCGAAACGCGCGTTTCTGACCACATCGGCACTGTTTCTGGCAGGCGCAACCGTGAAGGCACAAGAGAAGAAGGTTGACGGCGGACTGGCCATGATTCAGGACAAGCAGATTCCGAACCGCCGAATACCGCCCAAACCCGCGGGAGCGCAGAGCCTGAAGCACTTCACAAACAGTTGCACGGCCTGCCAACTATGCGTATCGGTTTGCCCGAACAACGTTTTGCGGCCATCGAGCGACATATCATCGCTGATGCAGCCCGAGATGCAGTTCACCGACGGCTACTGCCGCCCCGAGTGCACACGCTGCTCGGAGGTCTGCCCCACAGGCGCGATTATGAAGATTACGCCAGCCGAGAAATCATCAACACAAATCGGCCATGCAGTTTGGATAATGCACAACTGCATTGTGGAGACCGACGGCGTTCAGTGCGGCAACTGCGCGCGGCACTGCCCTGTGGGCGCCATCAGCCTGGTAAGCAGCCAATCAAATCCCAACCTCAAAATTCCAGCCGTAAATGCCGAACGCTGCATCGGCTGCGGCGAGTGTGAGTACATCTGCCCCGCCCGTCCGTTCAGCGCCATCTATGTTGAGGGAAATGAAGTTCAACGCGAAATCTGACAACAATGAATACAAATAAAGAAATGAACCGCCGTCAGTTCCTTAAGATATTAGGAACTGGAACTGTGGCCTCGGCCGCCATCATGACAGGCTGCTCGAAAGACGGCGGCAAGAAATCGGCAAACGCCAGCCATGACGAAATGGCAACTGGCCAGATGACCTACCGCACAGGCAAGCATGGCGAAAAAGTGTCAATTTTGGGCTACGGCTGCATGCGATTCCCCACAAAAAGCGGCGCGAGCGGCCGCGAAGACCGCAACGGCGAACTCGACCAGGAGCAGATTGACCGCCTGATTGGCTACGCAATCGAGCACGGCGTCAACCTTTTCGACACATCGCCAGCCTACTGCCGTGGACAGTCGGAAGGCGCTCTGGGCAAGGCTTTGAGCCGATTCCCGCGCGATAAGTTCATGGTTTCCACCAAGATGTCGAACTTCGGCAACTGGTCGCGCGAGGCTTCTATCGAGATGTATCACAACTCGATGCGTGAGTTGCAGGTCGATTATATTGATTTCTACCTTCTGCACGCCATTGGCGGCGATTGGAAAGGTTTCGAAGACCGCTTCATCAGCAACGGAATACTCGATTTTCTGCTCGAGGAGCGGGCCGCTGGCCGAATCAAGAATCTCGGATTCTCGTTCCACGGCGACGTGAAGGTGTTCGACCGTGTTTTGGCAATGGACGACACCTGCCATTGGGATTTTGCTCTTATTCAGCATAGTTACGTCGATTGGCACCACGCCCAACTAATGAATCCGCGCAACGTCAATTCGGAATATCTCTACGGCGAACTTGCCAAACGCGACATTCAGGCGTTTGTGATGGAGCCGCTGCTCGGCGGCCGTCTGGCCAAACTCAGCACCCACGCCGAGGAGTTGCTCAAAGCCCGCGACCCCGAGTCCAGCATTGCTTCGTGGGCGTTCCGTTTCTCGGGGTCGCAGCCAAAAATCCTGACGGTTCTGAGCGGAATGACATATATGGAGCACTTGCAAGACAACGTGAAGACATACTCGCCGCTTAAACCGCTCAACGACAGCGAGTTTGAACTTTTGGAGCAGATTGCCGACATAATCGCAAACTTCCCCGCCGTGCCTTGCAACACCTGCCAGTACTGCATGCCGTGCCCCTACGGACTCGACATTCCTGGCATCTTCTCGCACTACAACAAGTGCCTGAACGAGGGTAATGTGGTTGAGGATTTGAAGAATCCCGAATACAAGAAAGCCCGCAAGGCGTTCCTCGTGGGCTACGACCGCAGCGTGCCGCGCCTGCGACAGGCCAGCCACTGCATAGAGTGTCGCCACTGCATACCCGAGTGTCCGCAGCGCATCAACATTCCGCGCGAAATGCGCCGAATCGACAATTTTGTTGAATCGCTCAAGCGCAACGGTGCCGATTTGGGCCGCGCTGTGACGATGGCCGCGCTCATCAAGCAACTCGACAGCGGCCGCTACTCGTGCGTCATCAGCAATGGCGGCGAGACTCGCACCTATAATCAAAAGGGCGTTCAGGATTTGCACGACATTGTGCGCGACGCCGACCCGTTTGCCAAAGGCGCACAAATTGCCGACAAGGTGATAGGCAAAGGCGCGGCATCGCTCATTGTGCTGGCTGGATTCACCGATGTGTTCGCCCACACCATCTGCACCACTGGCAAAGAAATGCTGCTGGCCAACGGTATTCACGTGTCGTTCGACGAAGAGGTTGACTACATCATCAATAATGCGGGAACCGACTGGTGCCCTGTGGAAAAACTAGTGAAAGACTGCAAAACAGCCGATGAATGCTGGCCGAAGATTGTCCAGTTTGTGAAGGAAATGCGCCACGAAATTTGACGCAGCAGCATCAATAATGGCAGATTTTTTCCGATTATTGCAAAACAAAATGACGGGAAAATCTGCCGCCAAGATGCGCAAACTGATGTGAAACAAAAGATAAATAACTGGTTATGACTCGATTACTTTTTTTAGGCTCAATCGGATTACAGGAGATTCTGATTATCGCCCTCATTGTGCTGCTGCTGTTTGGCGGCAAAAAAATTCCCGAACTGATGAAGGGTTTGGGCAAGGGCGTGAAAAGTTTCAAAGACGGCATGAACAGCACCGACGCGCCATCCGATAAAGCCGAAAAGGATGACACAAAATAAGGAACTGACATTCTGGGAGCACCTCGACGAACTTCGCGGCAGCATTGTCCGCATTCTGGCCGCCGTGCTGGTGTTCGCCATTGCGGCGTTCTGCTTCAAAGAGCAGGTTTTTGCCGCGGTGCTGGCTCCCAAAAGTGATGGTTTCGCCACCTACCGCTTGTTCGAATCGCTCGGCGCCACGGTTGGCCCGTTCAAAGTGAGCCTCATCAACACCGAGTTGGCGCAACAGTTCCTCGTTCACATCAAAATATCGTTTTTCGTGGGCCTGCTTGCAGTGTCGCCTTACATTCTCTACGCCCTGTTCCGCTTTGTGTCGCCCGCGCTCTACACCAGCGAGCGGCGGATTGCCGTGAAAGCCGTTGGCAGCGGCTACCTAATGTTCATTATTGGCACGCTGCTGGCCTATTTCCTGATTTTTCCGCTCACCTTCCGCTTTTTAGGCACCTATCAGGTGAGTGCCGACGTGGCGAACTACATCTCGCTCACTTCTTATATCGATACCCTTCTGACGCTCTGCCTTCTGATGGGGCTGATGTTTGAACTGCCCGTTCTCTGCTGGGTTCTGGCCCGTATGGGGATTTTGAGTCATAAGTTTCTGACTACCTACCGCCGCCACGCCGTTGTAGCCATCTGCATTGCATCGGCCATCATCACACCCACCGCCGACGCCTTCACGCTGTTTGTGGTGGTCGTGCCCATCTATCTGCTCTACGAGTTGAGCATCGGCATTGTGAAGATGACGGAAAACAAGCATCTATAATCAGGGAAAAACACTCTCCGTTTTGTGGAGGCTGCAAGGAAAAGATTTTGATGAGGAATCTTTTCAAATCGGCGCCTAACCTTAGCCATTTCTTGCAATTTCAAGCATCCTAAAGCGCATAGCCGTGGGAATAGCCATATTTGATGAATTTAGCCTACATATTTATGCATCAACCGATTGCATAAAGGTGAAAATCACATTTAATTGATTAATAGTACTTTATACATTTATCGCAACCGATTGCAAAACAAATTGCTACGAGCCCGTCTCGGGCAAATATCTGAAATTAGAAGTGAATTACCCAAAAATGAAAGCCCGAGTCAACACTCACCGGTAATTTTACCAGAAGCGATAAAGCATCAATTCTTACTAAACACACACATAATAATTTAAAAATTAAACAATGAACACTAAACTAACGATTGCAACATTGTTTTTGTGCGGCTCGGCAATGGTGTCGAACGCGCAACTGGAACAAGTGTCACCAACAACGATTCCGCTTGTCTATCCTACGGAGAACACTGGAATCCTATTTGGGAAACCCGCATTTCTTACAGCCGACCAGATGGAAAGCTGTGCAACACTACCCGACCCCTTTGCCTGGTCTGATGGTTCCGGCCGCTCAGAAGAGTTTGCCGATTGGGCAAAACGCCGCAGTGAAATCAAGAGCGAGGTTGAATATTATGAAATAGGTGTCAAGCCTGATGTGGACCGCGACCAAGTCGACGCCTACTATGTTGATACCTCAGTGGTTGAACGTACAGCTCACTATGATTGGTCCTCAGTTACCGATTGGAATAACATTGATTGGAGTAAAGTAAAGGTTACTTATACAATGGACACTGTAAAAAGGAAATTGTTGATTGTAAAAGTTACAGTTGAAGACTCAACGGCGACATTAACATCTGAATTGACAATTCCTGAAGGCGATGGTCCATTCCCCGTATTTATCAGCCTGGGCGGCTCGGGTTTTGCCAGCGATTTCCCAGGTTGCATCCAATTGAGTTTCAATACTAACCAAGTGGCCACATACGGAAGCACAAGCGCCCGATACGACGGCGACATTTCCAAACAGAAAGATCAATTTAACTCACTTTATCCAGAGTTGTATGACAACGGCAACTACAGCAAATGGGCTTGGGGTGTGAGCCGTTTGATTGATGGTCTGGAAATTGCCAAAGAGAAAGGACAGCTTAACGTCGATATTGCGCACATAGCACTAAGCGGATGCTCGTATGCCGGCAAAATGGCCATGTTCTGCGGCGCATTCGACGAGCGCGTTGCCCTCACCATAGCCCAAGAACCTGGTGGCGGTGGTGCCAGCGCATGGCGTACAATAGATTATGTGAATAAGAATAAAATAATGAAAAAATACAAAGATGGTGTTGAAGGCCTCGGCAATACCAACTACTCTTGGTTTATGGCCAGCCTTCAAAAATTCAACGGTAAGGCCGACCTTCTTCCACACGACCATCACGAGATTCTGGCAATGTGTGCCCCACGTGCACTGTTAGTGCTTGGCAACACTGATATGGAGTGGCTCTGCGACTACTCAACTTACATCACTTGCCGCGCCGCCGAAAAAGTGTACGAGACATTCGGCATTGAGGACCGCTTTGGATTTGTTATTGACGGCGGACACGACCACTGCTCGGCAACAACTGCTGAAAGAAACGCCGTTAAAGCTTTTGCCGCCAAATTCATCTTTGGCGATACCACAGCAAACACTCTCATCCGCACTGCCATCAACGGCAGCCAATACGACATTGATGACGTCGACTACGAAAGTTGGTATGAAGAATGGAAGCCAGCCGACCCGAACCGTCCGAATATCAGCATTGTAGAACCAGCTTCCAGCACAACCTACAGAGCTGAAGATGCTCCTGAATCTGTCAAATTTAAAGCGCAGGTTGAAGACAAAAACAATGATGTTGCCAAAGTTGAATTCTTTGTTAACGGCACAGTGGCAAAAACAGTGACCGCGGCTCCGTATGAATTTGAACTGAAACTTACCGAACCTGGAGACTACAACGTTTACGCTATTGCAACCGATGCCACGAATTTATACAAGAGGTCTGGGACAATTTCAATTGTTGTAAAAACACCAGAAGTAGGCGTTAAACGCACTGCTACCGCACCAAAAATCGACGGCATACTCGACGATGTTTGGGCAAAATCTGACAAATTCCATGCTAAAAACGTGGTTCAAGGCTCAATCGACAATGAGGAAGATTTAAGCGGCCACGTCCAACTGCTGTGGGATGATACTTACGTATACGCATTCGCAACCGTTTTCGACAATGAGCTAAAAAACGACAGTGGCTCCGATGTTTACAAAGATGACAACATTGAACTGTATTTCGACTGCAATAACTCAAAGGGCGGCTCTTACGACTCCGACGATGTTCAATTCTCGTTCAACTATGGCAGCACAAGCATATATACCAAATCAGGTTCGGGCGACAACCAATATTCCACTGAAGGAATCGAATTTGTGATAGACGAAAACCGTGACGGTTACAATGTTGAAGTTGCAATTCCGTGGGCAACAATCAAGTGCAAGCAACCTAAAGAAGGATTGAAGATTGGTTTCGAATTCATGATTGATGACGACGATGATGGCGGCGACCGTGATGGTAAACTTGCCTGGAACTCAACCGAAGACAACGCTTGGCAAAGTGCGTTCTATTTCGGCACAGTCACACTGCTTGGTGAAGGCACGGCCATTAATGAAATTGAAGAGTTGGAATTATCGTTCTACCCGAATCCGGCCAGCGATTTCTTATATGTAAACGGTATCGATGGGGAATTCGATTATGAGATTTTCGACATTGCAGGAATGATTCAAACCGCAGGAACAGCCAGCAAGCGCATCAGCGTGGCCATTCTGCCCAAAGGCATTTACCTTGTTCGAATCAAAGACGGCATTTTGACTCGGAACTTGAGGTTCGTCAAGAAATAACGTCATAAAAGTTAATTGTGAGAAAGCCGCTCCGACAACGGAAGCGGCTTTCTTTTTGCACACAACACACAAAAAAAAACGGAACCTCGCGGCTCCGTTTCTTTGACAATCAACGTTTTATAATCGATTAAATAATCTTCTCAAGTTTCGATACGTTGCGGTCAATATCCTCTTGCGGCAACTCGAAGTTGGTCAGGTCGCCGGCCAGATACTGGTCGTAAGCGGTCATATCGATGAGTCCGTGTCCCGAAAGGTTGAACAGAATGGTCTTCTGCTTGCCTTCCTCCTTGCACTTGTTGGCCTCGCGGATGGTTGCTGCGATTGCGTGCGCCGACTCAGGTGCAGGAATGATGCCCTCAACCTGTGCAAACAACGTTGCAGCCTGGAATGACTCAAGTTGCGGAATATCAACACCTTTCATCATACCGTCTTTAAGCAGCTGGCTGACAATGGTTCCGGCGCCGTGGTAGCGCAAACCGCCTGCGTGAATGTGAGCCGGTGCAAAATCGTGACCCAGAGTGAACATCGGCAGCAGCGGTGTATAGCCGGCTTCGTCGCCGAAATCGTACTGGAACACGCCGCGCGTCAGTTTCGGGCACGATGAAGGTTCGGCGGCAATAAACTCTGTATTCTTGCCATCGACAAGGTTGTGGCGCATAAATGGGAACGAAATTCCACTGAAGTTCGAGCCACCACCGAAGCAGCCAATCACCATATCGGGATACTCGCCTGCCATAGCCATCTGTTTTTCGGCCTCAAGACCGATAACTGTCTGATGCAGAGAAACGTGGTTCAGAACGCTGCCGAGCACATATTTGCAGTTCGGGGTTTGCATTGCAAGTTCAACAGCCTCCGAGATGGCCGTTCCAAGGCTTCCTTGATAAGTCGGGTTGGCGGTCAGAATGTTCTTGCCTGCGCGTGTGCCCATCGAAGGAGATGCAATTACCTGTGCACCATAGGTTTGCATAATCAGTCGGCGGTATGGTTTCTGGTTGTAGCTCACCTTCACCATAAACACTGCCAAATCGAGTCCGAAGACTTTGGCGGCGTACGACAGAGCTGCTCCCCACTGACCTGCGCCAGTCTCGGTGGTGATGTTGGTCACGCCTTCCTTTTTGCAGTAGTAAGCCTGCGCCAGAGCCGAATTCAGCTTGTGCGAACCCACAGGGCTGACACTCTCGTTCTTGAAGTAGATGTGCGCAGGTGTGTCGAGTGCTTTCTCAAGGCCGTAAGCGCGCACCAGCGGTGTCGAACGGTAGTTTTTGTACTGATTGCGGACCTCTTCCGGAATGTCAATCCAGCGGTCGGTGGTGTTCAGTTCCTGCTCCGAGCAGGCGCGGTTGAACAGTCCCGACATCTCGTCAACCGTGAGCGGCTTGTGAGTCTGCGGGTTGAGCATCGGCAGCGGCTTGTTTTTCATATCGGCCACAATGTTGTACCATTGAGTTGGTATCTCGTTCTCCGTCAGGAAGAACCTCTTTTGTTTTTCCATTTTTTGATAGTTTTTAATTGATGTTTAAATGTTCATTCAGAATATTAAAAAAGCCCGCAAGTGGAGTGCTTACGGGCTTAAATCTTACAACAAACCGACGGGCTAATCCTCCACTTTAATTTCGGACTGGCGCCACCACCACTGTTTGCTGTTCAAATTGTTTACCATTTTGTTTTTATTAACGCAACGAAATAAATGTTTTTTAGCGAAAGTGCAAAACGTTTTTTCAGCGGATACGAGATTTGCGCACATTAGGTGTCGTAGGACTGTGAATACAGCGCTTGCTTGAAAACAATTATCGCAATAACTATCTGGAATTCATACCTTCATCGTTAACATATACTGCGCTATCGGCAAACGATGGAGCCTCGAGCATGCCAGCCGCCTCAACAGCCGGAGCCGAATTGTCAGAGTCGCTACCAGCCACCTGCTGCTGAATGTCGCCACTTGTACTAAGCAAAAACACACTAAATCCAACCAGCAGAGCCACCGAAGCAGCCACTAACCAAAATCGACGATTATTGTGGCGACGCGTTGCCAAACTGTCGCTAATCTGTTGCCACACAAATTCAGGAGCAGCTACCTCGCTATCCTGCACCCCTTTGCGGAAAATCTTGTCAATGTTTTTTATACTCATAACCATCTAACTTAATCATCTACTTACTCAATAATCTTACATCTTGCCGGCGCTGTCCATAAAGAGCCTCAACCTTCTCCTGCAAAATGCACCTTGCCCGCGACAAGTTCGATTTCGACGTACTCTCCGTGATTCCAAGCATCTGACCTATCTCCTGATGTGAGTAACCTTCAATAGCATAAAGGTTGAACACCATCCGATATTGAGGAGTCAACGCCTGCACCATCTGCATCAGTTCGCTGGCCGAAATCTCACTCAGCACATCATCGACCACCAAATGGGTGTCGTAGTCGGCAATCTCGCTCACACTATAGAGCAAGTTCTGCTTACGGTAACGCTCGAGCGCGCAATTCACAACCACGCGGCGAACCCAGCCTTCGAAAGAGCCTTTAAAATCGAAAAGGCCGATTTTTGTAAAAACCCTCAGGAACCCGTCTTGAAGGATATCCTCGGCTTCGGTGCGGTCTTTGGCGTATCGCAGACACACTGCGAACATCTTCGACGACAGCAAATTATAGACTTTCTGCTGCGCATCGGGCCGATTTTTTTTACATAATCTGACCAGCTCGTCCCAATCAATAGTACCAGTCATTTCAAAATTCCATTAGTTGCACAAGATAGACGTGTAGACTCCTCTTTTGGTTGCGTGCCTTGCTCTTTTTTTTGCAGAATCCACAAGCCGCTGAAAGTCAATGCTCCGTTTATTATCAATAGTTCGTAACCCATTTTGTAACCGTTCAGCAATATTGGTGCCAAATAGTTGAGCACAATGCAGATGCACGGCGACACCACCGCAACAATCCACACCCAGCGGTCGCGGACACTCTTTTTGGTGAACAGCCCGAAGGCGTAGAGCCCCAGCAGCGGGCCGTAGGTGTAGCCTGCAATGGTGTAGATGGCACTGATGACACTGCGGTCGTTCAGGCGGTTGAAAATGATGATGACCACCGCGACCACCGCCGCAATGGCAATGTGGACGCGCTTGCGGAGCCGTGTCTGCCCATCGGGTGAAAGGTTGCGCTTTTCAATTTCAAGAATATCGATTGAGAAGGCCGTGGTGAGTGCTGTGAGCGCCGAATCGGCCGACGAATAGGCCGCCGCCACAAGCCCCACGACAAAGAAAAGCGCCACCACCTGCGGCAGATAGCCCTGCGTGGCGAGCATCGGATAAAGGTTGTCGGTCTGCTCGGGTATGGCTATTCCGTTGCGGCCGGCAAAGATATAAAGCATCGCGCCAAGCGCCATAAACAGCAGATTGACAGGTATAAACGAAAATCCGTACCAGTACATATTCTTTTGTGCGTCCTTCAAGTTGCGGCAGCTCAGGTTTTTCTGCATCATATCCTGGTCGAGCCCGGTCATCACAATCACAATGAAAATTCCGCTCAAGAACTGCTTCCAGAAGAAGGTTTTCTCTTTCGGATTATCGAAGAACCAAAGGCGCGAATAGTCGGAATGGTAAATCTCGCTGACAACACCGCCAAAGCTCAGCCCGAGCGAGTTTTTGACAGCTATAATAGTGATTACCAGTGCCGAAAGCATAAACAGGGTTTGCAATGTGTCGGTAAAGACGATGGTGCGGATGCCGCCTTTGAAAGTGTAGAGCAGAATGAGCACCATTATGGCCACAACAGTGAGTTCGAACGGAATGCCCCACGCATCAAAAACCGCCAATTGTAAAACGCTCACCATCAAGAACAAACGGAATGAGCAACCGATGACGCGGCTCAACAGAAAAAAAGCCGAGCCCGTTTTGTACGACGTTCGCCCGAAACGATTTTCGAGATAGGTGTAGATGCTAGTCAGATTATATTTGTAATAGATTGGCAACAAGACTTTTGCAACAATCCAATAACCAAAGAAGAAGCCTATGACCATCTGCATATAGGCAAACTGGTTGAACCCCACTTCGCCTGGCACCGAGATAAACGTGACACCCGAAATGCTTGTGCCAATCATCCCGAAAGCCACCAAATACCACGGCGACTTGTGATTGCCGATGAAGAACGACTCATTATCGGCCTTATTCCCAGTAAAATAAGATATGGTGAATAGTGCGCCGAAATAGACGAGCAAAACTATAACTATGAGCGTTGGTGACATTGTCAGCTATGTTTTCGGCAAATCTACTCAATTTATTTAGGATTTAGAAGTTATGATTTTGCTTTTTAGACAAAACTAAAAAGCGTGGGAATCTGTATCAGAACACAAATTTAGCTATACCAAATAACCATCAGTATATCAATCAAATATAACGAATTCACCAATTTCTGGCAGGCTATTTCAGCTTGTACTCGTAATTAATGAAAATCTTCTTCACCTTCACAAAATAGATTAGCACACAAATGGTTGCGATGGCGGCAAGAGCATCGGAAACGGGCATGCTAAGCCATACGCCGGTAAGCCCCAAACCGCCTATGCGTGGCAGTAAGAACATCGATGGAATCAAGAACAAGAGTTGGCGCGTCATGGTCAGAACAATGGCGATTTTCGGACGGCCAACAGATTGGAAGAAGTTGCTCGTAACCATTTGAATACCAACAATAGCGAAGGATGCCAGTGCTATACGCATTCCTTGTGCCGACAGTTCGATAAGCTCTGTGTCGGTGGTGAACAATGACGAGATGAACCTTGGGAAAAGCTCGCCCGACAAAAATCCGAGAATGGTAACTGTTGAGCCGCAGACCAATGTCAATTTGAATACTTGTTTCACGCGGTCGAGTTGGCGTGCGCCGAAATTGAAACCCGCAATTGGCTGCATTCCTTGGTTGAAGCCAGCCACAATCATTGCAATCAGGTTCAGCAAGCTGTTGATGATACCGAATGCCCCAATGGCGAAATCGCCGCCATAATTGTGCAGACTGCGGTTCATTAACGCGGCTATCAAGCTGGCGCATAGCAGCATAATAAAGTTCGGCAGACCAATCAAGAAGATGTTCGTTACGATTTTGCCTTTCAGACGGAAACAGCCTGGAGCAAAGTGCAGAGGCTTGTCATGGTGCAAAAAGTGATGCATGACAATAATCGTTCCCACAATCTGCCCGCACAAGGTGGCCAAGGCCGCACCGCGTATGCCCCAATGAAACACAAAGATGTAAATTGGTGCAAGTGTAATATTTATGGCTATGGTAGTCAACGTTACGTACATTGATTTTTGCGGAAATCCCGATGCACGCATAATATGATTTAGTCCTAAATAGACATGAATCAACAAGTTGCCAATGAGCGCTATTTCCATAAACTCACGGGCATATGGCAGTGTCATCTCACTTGCGCCAAACAGCATCAGAATGTCATCAAGAAACATGTATCCAAAAAAGGAAGTGACGATGCTCAATATAATATTGAGTATGAAAGCGTTGCCAAGTGTGCGTACAGCATCTTCCTCGTTTTTCTGTCCCATATAGATTGACACCATTGTGGATGCGCCAACGCCGATCATTGCGCCAAAAGCGGCAAAAATGTTCATCAGCGGCAGCGTAAGTGCCAACCCCGAAATGGCGTACGGTCCTACGCCCTGACCAATGAAAATTCGGTCTACAATGTTGTATATTGCCGATGCCGCCGTGGCAATGATGGCTGGCAGCGAGTATTGAAAGAGCAGCCGCCCGATGTTGGCTGTTCCGAGTTCTTTTGCAGCGTTTTCCTTCGTCATAGTGCTTCTAAAAAATCGCGCAAAATTCCGAAAAAAACTTGAAATGGCGAATGTTTTTAGTCACAAGTTGTTAGGTATGGCTTATAAGTGCTGAAGATTGATTATATATCAGATTTTCAGACTGTTCCATATAATTGTTTTGCGCTGACGGATGTAGATGTTCCGATGTCTAAAAAAGTATATCTTTATTTTTTCGAAAAACGAAGTTGATATTTTATTTAAAAAGTTGATATTATGAAAATTAGAGAAAATTCTGCGATTCACTATATCGGTTGCGACGACACCGATTTGGATTTGTTTGAGAATCAGTACATTGTGCCAGAAGGGATGGCCTATAACTCATATCTGATTGAAGATGAAAAGATTGCCATTACCGACACCGTCGACGTCCGCAAGAGCGATGAGTGGCGGAAGAATTTGCAAGCCGCGCTCAACGGCCGCCAGCCCGATTTCCTTGTGGTTCACCATCTTGAGCCCGACCATTCGGCAAACATCAGCTGGGTGATGGACACTTTTGCTGGCTGTCGGATTGTCTGCTCAGCCAAGGCCGCTGCCTTCCTGCCGCAGTTCTTCGGGACTGATTTCGCAGGCCGCGTCGACATTGTGAAAGAAGGCGATACTCTGTCGCTTGGCGCTCATACTCTGCAATTTATAATGGCGCCGATGATTCACTGGCCCGAAGTGATGGTTTCGTACGAGCAGACCGAAAAAGTGCTTTTCGCCGCCGACGCTTTCGGCAAGTTTGGCGCTCTCTGCAACGAGACCGACCACTGGGCTTGCGAGGCTCGCCGCTACTATTTCAACATTGTCGGCAAGTACGGCAATCCTGTTCAGACTTTGCTGAAGAAAGCCGCCGCGCTCGACATTCAGACCATCTGCCCGCTGCACGGCCCAATCTTGAAAGAAAATCTCGGTTATTACATCGGTTTATATCAGACTTGGAGCGCCTATCAGCCTGAAACAAAGGGCGTTTTCATTGCTTACGCGTCGCTGCACGGCAACACTGCCAAAGCCGCCGAGGAACTTGCCGCAATGCTTGAGGCCAAGGGTGAGAAGGTTGCTATTTCCGACCTTTCGCGCGCAGATATTGCCGAGTGCGTTGAGGATGCCTTCCGCTACGACCGCATGGTGCTTTGCGCCTCGTCGTACGATGGCGGCGTGATGCCTCTGATGCGCGAATTTCTGTGTCACCTGTCCGACAAAACCTACCAAAAACGCACCGTGGCGCTGGTTGAGAACGGCACGTGGGCTCCGTCGGCGGCACGCACAATGCGCGCTCTGCTTGAGCCGCTGAAAGAGGTAACCATTCTTGAGCAGACCGTCACCATCAAAACAACATTGAATGACGACAGCCGCGCGGCGCTGAAGCAGCTTGCCGCAGCGTTGTAAGACATATAGTTAATTGTAATCCCTCGTAAAAATGTTTTACGAGGGATTTTCATTTACAAGCCTACGCTTAATTCTCTCCCACTTCAATCTGAGTCATCAGCATCCCCCCAACAAAAACAATCTTCCAAAAATTCAATCTTTTCGTGTAGCACGCATTTTGCAGAAAAACGAAAAAAACTAATATTGCAAAGTGTTGCATTTTGTAACACAAATGGAAACTTAAAACCGCAGATTTATGATTTTTGTCGGATTCTTCAGTCAGCACAAACTAATACTTGACAGTGTAACTGCTTATTTGTCAAACTATTCTGACATCAAGACTGTCATCGCGACATCGGACAAAACCACGTTGTTCGAGAAGATGAAGCAGCACGTTGTTCACGTATTGATTGTGAATATGTTCGACCTTTCGACAGCCGAGCAGAACTTCATCATCGATTTAATGCTGAAATATCCGAAGTTGAAAATTCTGCTGCTCTCGAACGCCAACCGCGACGAGGTAATTCTGCGCTCAATCAAGGCTGGCGCCAAAGGCTACATCACTATCGATGCCAGCGGAAGCGAACTTGCACAAGCAATCTACACTCTGCGTATGGGCCACGACTACTACAGCGACAGCATTACGCAGCTGCTGCTTAACCGCTACATTTCTAGCAATTTAACCGATTCGCAAGCCGATGATGATGACGACCCGCTGAGCGCCCGTCAGATTGAGATTCTGAAACTTTGGGGCGACGGCTTCAGCAATCAGGAAATTGCCGACAAACTGTTTATCAGTGTCCGCACCGTCGAGACGCACAAAAACCATATAATGCAGAAACTCAACCTGAAAAGCACCGTCGATTTGGTGAAATATGCCATTAAGAGCAATATTATCAAGTTGTAAATCTGGGTGTAATTTGTTGTGCGATTTGTAGAGACGTGGCGCGCCGCGTCTCTACTGAATTAAACCATTCAAAATAGGCTTTCAACGGTTTCGCAAAACTTTTCTGAATCATTGATTTTCTGAAGTTTGGCAAAAATCTCGTCGGGCTTGTCAAGCGCTTTCGCGAAATATTTCCAAAGTTCCTTCAAGCGGTTTAGGCTGTTGCGAGCGCAATACCAATGCGTGATTTCTGTTGCAAATTGCTTGAATGTTGGTACGTTGTCGGCTGGCAAACCTTTGATTTGCAACCCGATGTATGGATTCGCTATTGCACCGCGGCCAATCATATATCCTTTCAGGTTTGGCAAACTGATGTCGGCTTCGTCTGCGCGGGTGATGTCGCCGTTATAGACGATGGGATTGAGCGAGTTGCCTGCAGACTCGATGAACGCCTGGCGATAGGGCTCGCCGCCGTATTGTTGCTCAGCTGTCCGCGCGTGGATAATCAACTCATTGATTTTAAATTTGTTAAAGATTTCAATAATCGCAGGAAACTCATCGGGCGAACTGAAACCGATGCGAATCTTCACCGATAGCTCTGGTTTTAAACGGCCGATGGCGCTATCGAGCAGACGCTCAAGGTTTTCCAAATCACGAAGCAATGCGGCGCCGCGGTTTTTGCTCACCACAAACTTTATTGGGCAACCCATATTCCAATTCACTTTCGGGTAACCTAAATCGTTGAGAATGTTGGCCATTGCCACAAAAGCATCGGCATTGTTGCTCAAAAGTTGTGGCACCAAATTCACACTTTTGCTGATGCCCGAAAATCGGCGCGCAAGCACTTGCGGTTTGGGGATAGAACGCTCATCAGCAAGCATATACGGTGCAAAAATCTCGTCGAAACCGCCAACTTCGGCAATGGCGTTCATAAACGGCGCATCAATCAAGCCCAACATTGGCGCAAGTTGTATAACTTTTTCTGCCATAGTATTTTATGGATATACAACATTCACAGAGCCTTTGCGCTCAATGGTCTGGCCGTTTTGCAGTTTGGCCTTCAGATAGTAGAGATAGCCGTCTTCGGCCACCTGCTTGCCGTTGTGGGTGCCGTCCCAACGGTTGTCGGGACTTTTTGAAACAAAGACGCGGCCGCCGTAACGGTCGTAAACGATGAATTCAAAATCAGTTATTTGCGCCGACTTCACAACAGGCCCGAAAGTGTCGTTCAGACCGTCGCCATTGGGTGTAAAGGCAGTTGGCAGCCACATATCAGCCTGACGCTCAACGCAAACGGTGTTCGATTGGCTCAATCGGGGTCCATCAGCCGCTTCAACACGTATGCAGAAATTCTGTGCGCGGTCATCGGCTATCTCGTTGAAGTTCAGTTCAATTGAAGTGTCAGTCAAATCGGTTGCGACGGGTGTTTCCGAGTCACCGTCAACACTGCAAAAAACGGTGTACTGCTCACTGTTTGAGAGTGAGCGGTTCCACTTCACTCGCATAGATTCCGCATCCGCATCGGCTTCAATCACAATCGGATAGACATCGCTGGTTGTAAAAATCGGCTCGCCGCAATAATTTAATGCACTCAAGGTGTAGGCGGCTTTGGCGTTATCGACATTGAAGATGAATGTCGGCTGTGAAAAGTCAGTTATCTGGCTGTCGCTCAGTTTCTGACCATCAGAAACTTGCTGAATGGAATAGCCTTGCAAATCAGCGTCAATGTTGATTCTGCAATGAAGTTCCACCGCCCCCTGACGGTTCACAATCGTGTCGATGCCAATAAGCGATTGGTCGGGCAATTTTGGTTTGAAAGTTGTGTAACTAATTATGTTTGAAAGCGATTCGAGCCCATTTTGCAGTGTGGCTACAATCATAAAATTGTAGTCGGTGCCTTCTTCTAGTTCGGTCGTAGTTAAGGATGTATCGGCAGTTGAACCAAAATAGCTGTAAGGCTGTCCGATTTTGCGGCCAAAAACAGTGTAACTGGCAACATCGGCGCCAACGTATGCCGACCAGTTGAGAGTTAACGAGTTGTGGCATTTGTCGTAATCGCCGCTGCGCAAAAAAACCGTCTGATGCGCATCGCTCAACGGGGCATTATGGTCGCCTGCAATCGATGTTGAGACTGCGTATCGCTCGGCGTGCACAAATGGATGTGCTTTAACATCTTGATATTCACGCATATTGGCTGGCAGCGAATCGACAACCAGCACCCATTTGTTGTTATCCCAATGGTAAACGGCAAACGACTGTCCATTAACCACTTCGGCAACATCCCACTTGATGGTAACACGCCGTTCGCTAACCGTGTCAACGCTCACACTGCTGATTTCGGCATAGCGTCCGCTTTGTGCAAACGCCTGATTTGCAGCCAATAATAGCAATATGGCGAGCAGACGTCGCATCAGCGTTATTTCACAAGCGAATTGACAGCCGCTTCAACCGACGCAAAGTCGAACGATGCGCTCACTTCGGCGAACTTGCGGTCAATCTGGTCGTTACACAGGTTGCCAATGCTGCCTTCGTGGGTGTGGTTAATGTGCGTTTCGGGCACAAAACGGCCGTCTTTAATGTCGAAAGCCACCTGCTTGTAGGCATCGCGGAAAGGCACGCCCGACAGCACCAGTTTGTTCACCACTTCAACGCTGAAAGCCAGCTGATATTTAGGCTCTTTCATAATGTCCTTGCGCACTTCGGTGTTCTTCAGCATCAGTTCGGCCAGGCGCAGGCAGTCCTTCAAATCGTTGATCGCGGGAATTATCTGTTCCTTAAGCAGTTGCAAGTCGCGGTGGTAGCCCGATGGCAGGTTCGAGATGGTGAGTGTGATGTCGGTTGGCAGTGCCTTGATGCGGTTGCATTTTCCGCGCACAAGTTCCCAAACGTCGGGGTTTTTCTTGTGCGGCATAATCGACGAGCCAGTCGTAAATTCGTCGGGAAGATGCACAAAACCAAGGTCTTGCGAATTGTACATACACATATCCATCGCCATTCGGCTCAGCGTTTGCGCCATTGCGGCCATTGCAAAACTCAAATCCTGTTCAGTTTTGCCGCGGCCCATCTGAGCGCACACAACATTGTAGTTCAAATCGCTGAAACCCAGCAGTTTGGTTGTGAGTGTACGGTTGAGCGGGAACGATGAGCCGTATCCAGCCGCCGAGCCCAGCGGGTTCTGATTGATAACCTTGTAGGCCGCGCTCAGCATCCGAAGGTCGTCAGTCAGGCATTCGGCGTAAGCCCCAAACCACAATCCGAACGACGACGGCATAGCCACCTGCAGGTGGGTGTAGCCAGGCATCAGGTCGTCTTTGTGTTTGTCGCTCAAGGCGATAAGCGTCTTGAAGAGCGATGCCGCAAGGTCGAAAATCTGACGGACTTCGTGGCGCAGATAGAGTTTCATATCCACAAGCACCTGGTCGTTGCGCGAGCGGCCGCTGTGCACTTTTTTGCCCATATCGCCCAGCGAGCGCGTGAGCATCAGTTCAACCTGCGAGTGGATGTCTTCAACATCGTCTTCAATCTTGAGTTTTCCAGCGGCAGCCGTGGCGTAAATCTTTTTGAGTTCGGCCAGCAGCGTGTCCAGTTCGTTTTTCTCAAGCAGGCCGATAGTCTGCAGCATTGTGATGTGCGCCATTGTGCCCATCACGTCGAACGGCGCCAAGTACAGGTCCATTTCGCGGTCGAGCCCGACGGTGAACTGCTCGACAAGTTCGTTTGTGGCAATGCCCTTATCCCAAAGTTTCATTTGTATCTGTTTTATTGTCTGACAAATAGATAGACGCAACACTTCGCGTCACCGAATTGTACGGCTGACAAATGTAGCAATTTAGTGCGGATTGAACGCACCAATAAATAATGGATTGTGATGATGCCGAATCAGGCGGTGGTGGTTGAAGCCGATTTTTCGGCCAGCAGATGAACAAGTCCGCGGTGGAATCTTCGAATTAAAAATCTGGATTTGCTGTAAACTGCGCAAGAAAAATCAAAAATCGCCAGGAAAATCAATGCCAATCGAACTATCATCTCTTTCAAATTTTATACACCGCAAATGTACGCAAGCATGGGCGATTGGTTTGTTTTATTTGACAAACCGCCCAATTTGATACATAAGAGAACTGTGAAGAAAAGAGCCCCAAACGCCATGATTTGAATAATCAAAAGAAATATAGACAATTAGCGAAAGAACACAAAAAGAGCGGACTTGCTCTTTGAAGAACTGCATCCGCTCTGTTATTTAAATATCGCCTAAGACTTATATTCTCACGCCCATCAGCACCACATCATCGGTCTGGTGGTCGGCGGGTCCTCGCCAGTCTTCATAAATCTTATTCAGAATCTCTTTCTGCTCGGCCATTGGCTTTTGGTGGATTTCGAGCAGAACTTCACGCAAGTGCTTGCTCATGAACTTCTTGCCCGATTCGTAGCCAAACTGGTCTTGGAAACCATCGGAGAATGTGTAGAGGCAGTCGCCCTTCTTTATCTCCATGTCAACACGCTCAAACGGATCAAGTTTAGCGTAGATACCGACCGGCATCTTGCTGGCCTTAATCACCTGAACCTCGCCGTCGCGGATGAGGACAAGCGGGTTGTTGGCGCCCGCAAACGACAGCGTCATCTCTTTTTCGTTCAACACATACATGGCCACATCCATACCATCCTGGCTGCGGTCCTTCTTCTCGACTGAAGCAGCAAAGGCAGCCCGGCGGTCTGCTTTCTCGTCGCCAGTCGGTGCCGGAGTGTCATCTTTCTGGCGCAAGCTGGTAATAATGGCGTTACGCAGTTTGTTCAGAATCTCGTCGGGGTGAAGTTCCTGACCGACAATGTAGTTAAGGTTGGTCATACCCAACATACTCATAAAACCGCCAGGTACGCCGTGGCCTGTGCAGTCGGCCACAATACTCACCTTGTAGTCTCCAAACTGACCGAACCAGTAGTAGTCACCACTCACCACATTGCGCGGCTTGTAGAGCAGGAAGTGGTCGGGGAAAATTTTATCGATTATCTCATCAGGTGTCAACAGAGCGCGCTGGATTCGGCGTGCGTAGTTGATACTCGACTGTATCTCATCTTTCTGTTTCTCAATCTCGTCTTTCTGCTGCCCGAGTTGGACGTTCTGTCCGCGAATCTCTTCTGTGGCTTCAGCTATCTTCTGCTCCAGCCTTTTCTTCTCCTCAATGAGTCGGCGTGTGTTCCATTTCACAATTCCGTAAACCAGAACCACAAGTAAAACCATATAGATGATATAAGCCACAATCGAACGATAGAAAGGCGGCCTAATGGTGAATGCATATTCAGCAACCGAACTCTCAACTCCATATATATTACGTGCCTTCACTTTGAAAACATATCTACCCTCGCTCAAGCCTCGACGTGAATACTCGGTGCTTGTCTTCCATTTCGACCAAGTTTTGTCGTCACCCTCGAGCATAGTCGAGTATTCGGTTTTGTTTTCTTCATCATAGAAAGTTGCGCTATAGGCAAATGTCAGCGAGTTATTTTTGTATGGAATAACCACTTTATGCTCGCTGTCGCGGATTTGCTTTTTGATTATCGACTTGCCATCGGGCGATGTGAAGGCACCGCCAAAAATCGTAATTGAATCGTTGGCCACCACTTTGCGAATGTGGCTGTCGAACGATTTACGATAATAAGGTTCGTCGGTTCCGATAAAATTCGGGTTATAACAATAGAGCGCACCATTCGTACTAAACCACAGATTGGTGTCGCTGTCGACATACATCGTATAAAACGGTTCATTAGGAATTTTTCTAAGAACCCGAGCTGCATCGTCCGACTCGTCATAACCTCCATTTGCATTTTTGCAAACAACCGACACCCAGTTTTCGCCTTTCGCATCGTTAAGATTGGTTATGGCAAAACCTCCATTGTAAGGGACTATCCTGCTGATGGCATGAGTTGTGTCACTGGTGAATGAGCCTAATTCTTTGCTCAGTTCAAATCTTGCTGTGTTCTTGTTAAACTCGTAAACGCCACATTCCGTGAAGAACAAGGCTTTTCCGTTGACAATTCCTACTGTAATCATACCTGCAGATGGCAGACCGTTGCTATCATCGTATTGTGTGAAATGCTGCGTATCACCGTCAGTCAAGCGGTAAACCACCCCCCCCCACGTTCCAATCCAAATATTGTTATTGTCATCCTCACAAATTGATGTACCTTGCATTTCTTCAAATCTTGCTATTTCCTCCCAATCACCATGGTCTCTGTACTTTAATATTTGTACACCTTTTCCACCACCCAAGCAAGCCATCAACTGCTCAGGATGCTTATTGAGCTGCAGAATTCTCACATACTCCAAATCCTGACTGCCACTGATTTTCTCTTCTTTCGCGACATCTCCAACAGCCACAATTCTAAGGTCGTAGGCTGTACCAGCAAGCAACAGCTTACGATTGCTTTTGGGCACCTTATATTCTATTGTAGTGTTGACAGACAAAGGTATCTTCTTCTCAAAACTTGCAAAATCATCCTCATCATCATAATACTTGCGAAACATTCCTTCCGACGTGGCAATATAGAGTTGTCCTTGATACTCAATCATATCTTGTACTGTACCCAAGCCCATGTATTCACACTGGAATATTCGAATTGCGCTCGCCCACTCTGTTTTTGCAATTCCATCAGTGGTTGCTGTCCAAAGCACATCACCAGCATTAAGACTGGCAACAGCATTGAATGACGGGAAGCCCTTCGATTTGTTGAGAACAAACAGTGGCATGAAATTCTTATCAAACAATGTCAAAGCATAGGATTCAGCCTGCACTGCCGACAATACAAAATAATCGCCAGCTCGTGTCAAGTTGTATGGCGTAGTATAATCATCAATTGTTATTAATCTTTTATAGAACGGATGCACAGGCCTACTCACATAGGAAGTATCAGTTCCAAACACAATCAGACCATCATCCTTATATGTTACCGCCAAATATTTGTCCCCATCATACTCCGTCACACCATAAATTCCTCCAGCAACTTCTGATACCATATCGGTAAACTCATGATTATAATAGACTTGGATCTTTAACTCTTTGTTTTCCCGCCCAATCAGAATTGAATCACCTTTTCCATAAGAGAGGAAACATCCTTCTGGCATTTTTGCCACGTATGTTACGCTGTCGCCAACCGCTTCAAAAATATAACTCGTTGAGCAGTAGTATGTTTTGTCATTATAACTATGGGTATTGTAAATGGGGGAGTCAAATGTAATCGAATCGAGTTTGTCAGAAAGCGACACATACTCCAATTCGCCAACTTCATTTGGTTTAAGATAACCGAATGTTCCGTCGTAAATGCCGACATGCACAATATTATTTGTATCGACTGATAATGATTGGATATATGTTTTGCGTATCAAGTTCCAGCGTGCTCCATCAAACTCAAGTACGCCCTCCTGATTGGCAAAATAGAGGAAACCGCGATTATCCTGCACAATGCCATTGTTTTGTGCATGCCCACCATACACGTTTCTTGGATAACTGGTTATAAGCGGTAAACCGAATTGGTTTATATGTGTTTTCTTTTTTGTCTGCGCATTGACGGCAAACCCGAGCAAAAACGCAAACGTCAGTAATAGTGAAAATTTCCTCATAAAACTCCCTTTTTCTCTTAATTTGCAAAAGTAGTCCTATATTTCAAAAAATCACACTTTTTTTGCACGTTTTTTCACTTTTTTCTCCGACAAAACATTAAGTTTTCTAGACATCTGACGAAATTCTTTGCATAATCACAAAACAATTCATCAAACATCTATATTTGCAAGGTAAGATTTATCATCGATGACTATATACAACAACTATCCGAAATTCCACATTGCAGTGGACTGCGTGATATTCACCTACGACGAAGACCAACTGAAAGTGCTGCTCTACCCACGCAACATTGAGCCGCACAAGGGCGACTGGTCGCTGATGGGAGGCTTTGTTGACGAGGCGGAATCTTTTGAAGATGCCGCACGCCGCGTATTGATGCAAACTGTTGGGCTGAGCGACATTTTTCTGGAGCAGGTTCAGGGATTCTCAAAACCCGACCGCGAACCCGACGACCGCGTCATAAGCATGGCCTTCTACGCCCTGATTCCAAGCGACCGCCACAACAGTCAACTGATTGAAAATCACCATGGCAGATGGTGGCCGCTCAACAATCTGCCCACTGTGGTTTTCGACCACAACGACATGATAACGTGCGCGCTCAGCCGCCTGCAGCACAAGGCAAGTTGCGAACTAATCGGCCAAGACCTTCTGCCCAAACGATTCACTTTCACGCAATTGAACAATCTGTACAATGCCATTTTCCAACGGAACTTCGACCAAAGCAACTTCCGCAAGAAGGTGTCGGGGCTAAAAACCCTTATCCAGACAGCCGACAAGGACAATTCGAACTCAAAACGGGGTGCCTATCTGTATATGTTCCCCAAAAAACAAATTCCATGGACGTTTCACGGCTGACAAAGGGCATGGTCATAAAGTCAAATCATATTGCTTGCCATTTTTGACAAAATGAATATATTTAAATTCAAGAAATTGAATTGAGATGAATACAAATTCAGAATTTACTGACGAGGAAAAACAACTTATACAAGACCATTTCCAAGACTTGCTTCAGTCGGCGCGGATGTCGCAGAGTGAAGAGGACAAGGCTTTGATAACCAAGGCGTTCAATCTGGCCAACGGTGCTCACGCCAATATGCGCCGCAAGTCGGGCGAGCCCTACATCCTGCATCCGATTGCTGTGGCAAAAATTGCCACAACCGAGATAGGATTGGGCACTAAATCAATTGTTTCGGCGCTGCTGCACGATGTGGTCGAAGACACCGATTTCACTGTTGAGGACATCCGTTTGCAGTTTGGCGACAAGATTGCCAACATTGTTGACGGCCTGACGAAAATTGCGGGCGTTTTCGACGGACAGACCGACCTTCAGGCTGAAAATTTCAAGAAGATAATTATGACGATGGCCGACGACCTGCGGGTGATTTTCATCAAGTTGGCCGACCGTCTGCACAATATGCGCACGCTCGACAGTATGCCGCCCAACAAGCAGCTCAAAATCGCGAGCGAGACGCTGTTCATCTATGCGCCGCTGGCTCACCGCCTGGGTTTGTACTCAATCAAAACCGAACTCGAAGATTTGTGTCTGAAATACCATCATCCGTTTGAATATCAGCGTATCGCAAGTTTTATTAAGGCTAGCGAGCAGAAACGGTTCACCTACATCAATCGGTTTTCGCTGCCCATCACCGCAAGGTTGAACGCCGAAAAATACACCTACGAGATTACTGGTCGGCCGAAGTCGATTTACTCAATCTGGCACAAGATGGAAACGAAAAAAGTGCCGCTCGAGGAAATCTACGACCTGTTTGCCATCCGCATCATCTTCGATCCCGATCCTAACATCCCTGAAAAAACGCAGTGCTGGGCCATCTACTCAATTATCACCGACCTTTACACGCCGCGTCCAGACCGCATCCGCGACTGGATAAGCCAGCCGAAATCGAACGGCTACGAGGCGCTGCACACCACGGTGATGGGCCCTGGCGGACAATGGGTTGAAGTGCAGATTCGCTCACGCCGTATGAACGATATTGCCGAACACGGATATGCCGCTCACTGGAAGTACAAAGAGAATACAACCACTGAAAATGAACTGGATAAGTGGATTTTTGAGATTCGCAAGATGCTTGAGGACCCCAAAAACGACGCTTTCGATTTTCTAGATGAGTTCAAACTGAACCTTTTCGCATCGGAAATCACAGTGTTCACGCCTAAAGGTGAGTCAGTTACGCTGCCTGCAAAATCAACGGTGCTCGACTTCGCATTCGAAATCCACTCGCAGGTGGGCTATCACGCTTACGGTGCCAAGGTGAACCACAAACTGGTGTCGCTGAATCAGGAACTGAATGCTGGCGACCAAATCGAAATTCTGACATCGGAAAAGCAACAGCCTGAACCTGAATGGATTGACTATGTGACAACGGCAAAGGCACGCAACACCATCAAGAGTTTCTTCAAGGACCAGCGCCGCAACGTGTCGACCGAAGGCAAACTGCACCTTGAGTGGCTGCTCGAGCAGACTAAGATGCAAATTAACTCGAACATTTTCAGGAAATTATACAACCACTTCCAGACGCGCAACAAAGACGAACTTTACTTCAAACTCGGCACAAAGAAAATCACCGTTGACGAGTTCAAGAACATTATGGAAAAGCGCTCGCTCAGCAAGTGGATGAAATTCTGGGGAATATCGCGGTCGAGTTCGAAGATTGACGCCACGAAGAAGTTCGACAAGTCGAAACCGCTGGTGGTTGACGACAACACGCAGGGCTATCAGATTGCATCGTGCTGCAACCCGATTCCTGGCGACGACGTGATTGGCTACCGCATTGCCGACGACGAGCTGATAATCCACAGCACATCGTGTCCATACGCCATAAAACTCAGTTCGAGCGACAGTTCGAACGTGGTGAAGGTTGAGTGGACATCGCACAAGATGATGGCCTACCTGGGCCGCATCAAAATCAAGGGCGTTTACAATTCCGACGCCATCAACAAGGTGACGAAAACCATCACCAATCAGTTGGACGTGAACTTGAGGGCGATAAACATCGACTGCCACGACGGTATTTTTGAGGGCACCATAGATGTGTATGTGCATAATAATGAATTTCTTACGCAGATAATCAAGGATTTGTCGAAGATTAAGGGAATGTCGCACGTGACGCGCGATATGCTCGATGACAAGGCTGAAACGAAAATCGAAATGTAAACGATGGGAAAGAAATTATACATCGAAACCTACGGGTGTCAGATGAATGTGGCTGACAGTGAGGTGGTTGCGGCTATTATGCAGGCCGAAGGCTACGACTATACGCGTGAGCGTGACGAGGCCGACATCATTCTGCTCAACACCTGTTCAATCCGCGACAACGCCGAGCAGCGCATCTGGGCAAAACTCGATGGGCTTCAGCAACTTAAACGTCAAAAGTCAGGCCTGCTGGTTGGTGTTATCGGCTGTATGGCTGAGCGGCTCGGCAAAGAACTGATTGAGAAAAAATCGGTTGACATTGTGGCGGGCCCCGACTCGTACATACATCTGCCAATACTTGTGTCAAAGGCGCTTGGCGGTCATCCTGCCATCGACACCGAACTATCGGTAACCGAAACCTATGCGGGCATCTGTCCCACACGCATCGAGACCAATGGCGTGTCGGCGTTTGTGAGCATTATGCGGGGCTGCAACAATTTCTGCTCATACTGCATTGTGCCCTACACCCGCGGACGCGAGCGCAGCCGCGACATTGCCGACATTCTGACCGAGGTGGCCGACCTTGACAGCAAGGGCTACAAAGAGGTCACACTGCTGGGGCAGAACGTGAACTCATACAATTTCAAAGGTGCCGATGGTGAGATAAAATTCCCGCAACTGCTTGAAACTGTTGCAGAAAAGTTCCCTACAATGCGCATCCGCTTCTCGACAAGCCACCCCAAGGATATGGCCGATGAAACACTGCAAGTGATTGCTAATCACCCGAATATCTGCCGACATATTCATCTGCCTGTGCAGAGCGGCAGCAACAAGATTCTTGAGGCGATGAACCGCAAATACACCCGCGAATGGTATATGGGCCGCATTGAGGCCATCCGCAAGTATATTCCCGAATGCGCCATCAGCACCGATGTTTTCTGCGGCTTCCATTCCGAAACCGATGAAGACCAACAACTTACACTCGACTTGATGCGGTGGGCAAAGTTCGATTCGGCGTTTATGTTCAAATACTCTGAACGGCCTGGAACTAAAGCCGCCCGCACAATGCCCGACAATGTGCCCGAAGATGTGAAAGTGGCTCGTTTTCAGCAGATTATCGATTTGCAGAACACGCTTTCAGCCGAGTCGAACCAACGTGACATTGGCAAGACATTTGAAGTACTTGTCGAAGGGCCTAGCAAGCGTTCGGACGCCGAATGGTGCGGCCGCAGTTCGCAGAACAAGATGATTGTTTTCCCGCATCAGGGACAGAAACCTGGCGACTATGTGAAAGTGAAGGTGGAAAGCAGCACGTCGGCGACGCTGATTGGAAAGATTGTGGATTAGTCTTGCATCAACTTTTTGCACGCCTCAACACACCGCGTTATGGCAAGATTCAAGTATCCGTCGGTTTTGTAAACGGCTGATTCCGAATCGTTTCGCACATAAGTCCACAATTGGCGCGTTGAAGCGTCGAAATCGACATTGCCGCAATAGAAATCGGCAAGCACACGGCCGTTGCCTCTGACAAAAACGCGCGAACCGCCAGCCGTTCCAACGTCATACTGGCTCCATTGGCTCTCGCTGTTGGTCATCAGCCGCTCAGCCTCAACAACAGTAATTGCGGCAAGCAACTCGCCGACAACAGCATCAGCCACCGCTACGCTATCGCTCGATGTGATTGCAAGCCAATGATTTGATGGTTTGCAAAGTTTGATGGTTGCACCACCATCAGCAACCCCGATGCACAAATAGTCGACCTGCGCTGTATCAACAGCCAACGCCACACGGCGAGTTGTGTCGTATGAGCCGCGATCGCGCAGGACAACCGCCACGCAGGCTGTCGATAGCAAGGCCAGCACTGGAACAAAAAGCCATCCGCGCTTACTCAACATACCCCTCCTCCATTCGTTTTATGCGACGGTTGCGCTGCTGCTGGGTTCTGATTATGCCAATTAGGACGACTAACACAATGGGCAACAGCACATTGAGCCATTTAATAAAGGCTCGCGTACCATCGTCGAGTTGGGCAATCGGACGGGCTGTTACACCTTTCGTCCGCAAATCCACCAAACCCGTGTCATCCGACAGATAATCAATTGAATTGACCATCAGGCTGATATTGTCGGGCGACTGCTGGCGGGGCTGCCGCGGACTGCCGTTGATGGCAAAACCGCCGTTGCCGATTACAATCATCTTCGAGTCGGGCACACCGCCGATTGTGCCTTCGAGCAGGCCGCCAAGCGGAATCTCGGCCAGCGGAAAGTCACGCGTAGTCCATTGCCGCTGAACATCAATCACCGTTGGCGCGTTCAACGTTGCCGAATGATCAGAAGTGTAAAGCAGAGGCGTGAAAGTTGCCAGCGAATCGCCCGTGTAAACCACTGGGCTGACAAACTGCAACTGCACCTGCTCCAGACCGTTGGTGATTGGATGCTGGCCAAAATTGCCGATGAACGGAATGTAAGGAAACTGCTGCTGGACATTCACTCGATAGGCGCCCTGCTGTTGCTGTACGCTGACATTGGCGCAAAAATTGTCGATAGCAAGTTTGCTTTCAACGCTCACATCCTTGCCAATGAGCCATTGCTCCAACCCCGTATTTCGCACATTTACAAACAGATTGTCCAAATCGGCATCAACGCGGTCGATGGCGATGAAAAGCCTTCCTCCCCGCGCCATGAAACGGTCGATGGCTGCAAATTCAGCAGCGTCGATAGTATCAATTGGCGCAATAATGGCCAGAACCGATACGCTGTCAAGTGCGGCACCATTCTGCTGTAAATCAATAGGTTGCACATCGCAAATCACCTCCATTTCGGCCAAAGCCTGCTGCATTGCCATCAGTGGCGGCTCGCCGTGTCCCTGCAAAACCCCGACTAACGGCCGATGCACGGATGACATTTTTCTGATGGCCGACGAGAGTGCATACTCAACTGGCATTTCGGGCTGGATAATTGGCAGAATCTCCTTTTTCCGCCCCTGCTCAACAACCGCCCCCATAAAAACACGCTGTTGCCTCACTTGGTCTTTCTCTCTGACATTCAACATAATCGGATAGACACCCGCGTTGAGTGCCTCCTGCTCGGCCTCCTCTGAAGAGGAAGCGTTGACAAATCTGAAATCGAACTGGCCACGCGAAACGTTATGATATTCAGTCAGCAAATCTTTGAAATCGCGTTTTGTGCGCAGAATTTCGGCTGGCAAATCATTTGAATAATAAGCCGTTAGCGTGACTGGCTCGTCCAAATTGGCAAGTATCGACTTTGTGGCGCTGCTCAAAGTATACCTGCTGTCGGCCGTGAAATCGACACGAAAAAACAATTTGTCAGATATAATATTGATTACAAGCAATATAACCAACGCCGACACTGGATATAACCAAGATTGTTTTGCCTTCTTCATAATCATAAAATTTTTGATTTGAGCGACTGCTCGGCAAGGAAAATACCCGCAAACGTGAGCGATGCGAAATAGACAATGTCCTTTGAATCAATCACTCCGCGCGCAATGCTGTCGAAATGAGAGTTCATGTCGAGGCCGACCGCAATCAAGCCGAGCCCCCCTCCTATCTGCCGCCCGATGATTCCAAATATCAGATGGAAAAAGATGCCGATAATCAAAGCCAGCATAAAACTGATAATCTGATTGTTAGTTATCGAACTTGCAAACAATCCGATGCCCGCATAGGCACTGCTCATCAGCAGCAAACCAAAATAACCGCAAATCACGGCCCCGTGGTCAACATTGCCAAGGAACGACACCGATATGTAATACGGCAGAGTCAGAGCCAACACAATGGCTATCAGCATGATAATGGCAAGATATTTGCCCAGCACAATCTGGCGGCAGGTTATTGGCTTTGTGAGCAGCATCTCAATTGTGCCAGTTTTCATCTCTTCGGCTATCGACCTCATTGTCAGCGCGGGAATCAGCAGAAACAGTGTTATGTATGCCACCGAGAAAAACATCTGCAACGAAGCCTGACCATACATGAAAATGTCGCTGCCGTAAACCCAGGTGAAAATGCCGCTGAACCCCAGAAAAAGCACCAGCAGCACGTACGCCGTCAGCGAATCGAAATACGACCTTAACTCCTGACACGCCATTGTCCAAACAAGTTTCATTTCAACAATTATTGATAAAAGATTAAATATTAATAGTTTAGACCGATTTGTTCATTCCCATTATTTAGTCAGTTCACGGAACACATCTTCGAGTTTTGTCTCCACAGGAGTCAACTCGGTCAGCAGCCATCCATTCTCGACGCAAGTGGTGTAAATATCACGCCTACAGGATGTTCCTGGCATTCCGTGCACCTCAAACGAATCGTCTTTTCCTTTGACTGTATCAACAAAATCGATGGTCTCAACCTGACGTAAGGTATTGATAACCAAGTCGCGGTCGGCATCCTCAATGGTTATTTTCACCAACTCGGCACCTTGCTCGGCACGGCGGAGTTGCTCGGCAGTTCCATCGGCCACAATGTGCCCCTTATTAATAATAAGTATGCGGTTGCAGGTGGCCTCAACCTCGGCCAGGATGTGCGAACTCAAGATAATGGTCTTTTCACGGCCAATGCGGCGAATCAGTTCGCGGATTTCGACAATCTGATTCGGGTCGAGGCCAGTTGTCGGCTCGTCTAGGATGAGCACCTGAGGGTCGTGAATCAAGGCTTGAGCCAGGCCCACACGCTGGCGGTAACCTTTCGACAACTCACCGATGCGCTTGTGCTTTTCGCCCTCAAGGCCACACACGTTCACCATTTCAAGAATACGGTCGTTGATTTTGTTGGCACGAATCAGTTGCAACTGTGCCATGTAACGCAGATAGTCGATGACCGTCATATCGGTGTAAAGCGGGTTATGTTCAGGCAGATAGCCGATAAGTTGCTTCACTTTCGACGGATTGTCGGCAACCGAATATTTTCCAACGGTTATCGTGCCACTGGTGGGCGTGATATATCCCGCGATGGCTTTCATGGTTGTGGTTTTGCCCGCGCCGTTTGGCCCCAGAAAACCGAGGATCTCACCCGTCTTAACCTCAAAAGTCAGATTATCGACAGCCCGCTGCTGCCCATAATATTTTGTCAGATTTTTAACAATTACATTCACGCGTGTGAAGGTTTAAAACGCGCCAAATGTAGGCAATGAGCCAATCGGTTTGTGTTAACGTTGTGTTAAACCAATGATTAAGGGCAAAAAAAAAGACCGTCCAGTTTTGGACGGTCTTTTTTCTATGCTGAATTCTGTTATTTCTTGTTCTTCTCAAATTTAGCATAACGGCTGCGGAATTTATCAACGCGGCCTGCGGTGTCAACCAATTTCATCTTACCTGTATAGAACGGGTGTGATGCACTTGAGATTTCGAGTTTCACCAATGGATACTCAACCCCGTCTACCTCTATCGTATCTTTAGTGTTGACTGTCGATTTGTTGATGAAAATCTGTCCGTTCGACATGTCTTTGAACACTACAAGGCGATAATCACTGGGATGTATGTCCTTTTTCATTGTAGTATGTTTTTATTTAAAAAATTAAATTTTCGAGGTGCAAAAGTAGAACATTGTATCGTAATAGCAAATGTTTTTGGTGAGATTTTTCATCGGCATAATTCATTTCCCGTCCTCTCCTAAATCATATAAAATAGGTATTATATTCGATTATCAGATTTTCCTGCACGACAGTCAAAAAAACGTAAAACTTTTTTAGCCCGCCAATCCAATTTGACAACCGTTTTTTGTTAGCTTTGCCCAAATTTTAACTGACATTTAATTAAAAAATTCAGACTATGAGTAATTCTTGTTTGTCATCAATCGGAAAGAAACTGATAATGAGTATATCAGGTCTTTTCCTGGTTTTGTTTTTGCTGTTCCACATGTCGATGAACCTTGTGGCAGTATTTAGTGGCGAGGCTTACAATGCCGTGTGCGAATTCCTTGGCGCCAACTGGTATGCCTTGGTTGGAACAATGGTTCTGGCTCTCGGATTTATTGTTCACATTGTGTTCGCCTTCATTCTGAGCCTTCAGAACCGCAAGGCGCGCGGCACTGAGCGTTACGCTTATCAGGAGAAACCCGCCGCAGTTGAGTGGGCATCGCAGAATATGCTGGTGCTCGGCTGCATTGTGTTTGTGGGCCTGATTCTTCACTTGAGCCAATTCTGGTACAAGATGCAGTTTGCCGAGATTGCGGGCATCACCAATCAGTATGGTGTGGCCGACGGTGCCGCTTGGATGCAGTACTACTTCAGCCAACTGCCTGTAGTCATCTGCTATCTGGTTTGGTTCGTGGCCATCTGGTTCCACCTGAGCCACGGCTTCTGGAGCGCTCTGCAGACCATTGGCTGGAACAACAAGGTTTGGATGGACCGCTGGAAATGCATCTCGAACATTTTTGCGACAGTCGTTATGCTCGGTTTCGCAGCAGTGGTTATCGCCGCTTACATTAAATCGCTTTGCTAACTATCTAATTTGAAATAAAATGGCTACAATAGATTCTAAAATACCTGAAGGTCCGATAGCCGAAAAATGGACCAACTATAAGGCACATCAAAAACTTGTGAACCCTGCCAACAAGCGTAAATTGGACATCATTGTCGTTGGAACAGGTTTGGCTGGCGCATCGGCAGCATCAACTTTGGCCGAGATGGGTTTCAACATCCTGAACTTCTGCATTCAGGACTCACCGCGCCGCGCTCACTCAATTGCGGCTCAGGGCGGTATCAACGCAGCAAAGAACTATCAGAACGACGGCGACTCGGTTTACCGCCTGTTCTACGATACTGTTAAAGGTGGCGACTATCGCGCACGCGAAGCCAACGTTTACCGTCTGGCCGAAGTGTCGAACAACATCATCGACCAATGCGTGGCTCAGGGCGTTCCTTTCGCCCGCGAATATGGTGGCCTGCTTGCCAACCGTTCGTTCGGTGGCGCTCAGGTTAGCCGCACATTCTACGCCAAAGGTCAGACTGGTCAGCAACTTCTGCTTGGCGCCTACTCATCGCTCAACCGCCAAATCAAGGCTGGCAAGGTGAAGAGTTACAACCGCTACGAGTTGCACGACATTGTTATGGTTGATGGCCGCGCCCGCGGTATCATCGCCAAAAACCTGGTGACTGGCGAGTTCGAGCGTTTTGCCGCTCACGCTGTTGTTCTGGCAACTGGCGGCTACGGCAACACCTACTTCCTTTCGACCAACGCTATGGGCTGCAACTGCTCGGCTGCCATCGCGGCTTACCGCAAGGGCGCTTACTTTGCAAACCCTTCATACGTACAGATTCACCCGACTTGTATTCCTGTTCACGGCGACAAACAATCGAAACTGACACTTATGTCGGAGTCGCTGCGTAACGACGGCCGCATCTGGGTTCCGAAGAAGATTGAAGACGCCAAGAAACTTCAGAAGGGCGAAATCAAAGGCTCTGACATTCCTGAAGAAGACCGCGACTACTACTTGGAGCGCCGCTATCCCGCATTCGGCAACCTGGTTCCGCGCGACGTTGCAAGCCGCGCTGCCAAAGAGCGCTGCGACAAGGGCTTCGGCGTGAACAACACTGGCCTGGCCGTGTTCCTTGACTTCTCTGAAGCCATCAACCGTCTTGGCATCGACGTTGTCCGTCAGCGCTACGGCAACCTGTTCGATATGTACGAAGAGATTTCGGACGTTAATCCTGGCGAGTTCGCACGCGAGATTAACGGTGTGAAATACTACAACCCGATGATGATTTTCCCCGCCATCCACTACACAATGGGTGGTCTGTGGGTTGACTACGAACTTCAGACTTCAGTGAAGGGCCTGTTCGCCATTGGCGAGTGCAACTTCTCTGACCACGGCGCCAACCGTCTGGGTGCTTCGGCTCTGATGCAGGGTCTGGCCGACGGCTATTTCGTTCTGCCTTACACCATTCAGAACTACCTGAGCGACCAAATCACCGTTCCGCGCTTCGACCCGAACAGCAAGGAGTTCATCGATGCTCAGAAGAAATGCGAAGCCGAACAGGACGCTCTGATGAAAATCAAGGGCAAACGCTCGGTTGACTCTATCCACAAGGATTTGGGCCACATTATGTGGGAATACGTTGGTATGGGCCGCACCAAAGAGAGCCTTGAGACAGCGCTCACCAAACTGAAAGAGTTGCGCAAGGAGTTCGAAACCAACCTGTTCATCCCTGGAAAGGAAGAAGGTATGAATGTCGAACTCGACAAGGCCTTCCGTTTGAAAGACTTTATTATGATGGGCGAACTGATTGCCCGCGACGCACTGAGCCGTAACGAGAGCTGCGGCGGCCACTTCCGTGAGGAGTACCAAACTGAAGAGGGCGAGGCAAAACGCGACGACGAGAACTACTTCTACGTTGGCTGCTGGAACTATCAGGGCGACGACAACAAAGAGCCTGAACTGCTGAAAGAACCGCTTAAATATGAGGCTATCAAGGTTCAAACTCGTAACTATAAATCATAATCATCTTAAAAAGTAAATCAAATGGCTACAGATAATATAATGAAAGTAAACTTGAAGGTTTGGCGTCAGGCTGGCCCGAAAGAAAAAGGCGGGTTTGTGACTTACGAGAATGTTGAGACAACCCCCGACACTTCGTTCTTGGAAACTTTGGATATTTTGAACGAGTCGCTCATTGAGAAGGGCGAGGAGCCAATTGTGTTCGACCACGACTGCCGCGATGGTATCTGCGGAATGTGCTCGCTCTACATCAACGGCCACCCGCACGGTCCTGCAACTGGCGCAACAACCTGCCAATTGTATATGCGCCGCTTCAAAAACGGCGAGACCATCACCGTTGAGCCGTGGCGCTCGGCTGCGTTCCCTGTTCTTAAAGACCTGATGGTGAACCGCAACGCCTTCGACCAAATCCAACAGGCTGGTGGCTACGTATCGTTCAACTGTGGCGGCGCTCAAGACGCCAACGCTATTCCAATCTCGAAGGTTGACGCCGACGAGGCTATGGACTCGGCCACCTGCATCGGCTGCGGCGCTTGCGTTGCTGCCTGCAAGAACGGCTCGGCAATGTTGTTCGTATCGGCCAAGGTTTCGCAGTTCGCACTGCTGCCGCAAGGCCGCGTTGAGGCTGCCAAACGTGTTAAGGCAATGGTTGCCAAGATGGACGAACTGGGATTCGGCAACTGCACCAACACCCGCGCCTGCGAGGCTGAGTGCCCGAAACGCATCTCAATCAGCAACATCGCCCGTATGAACCGCGAGTTCCTTTGCGCAAAACTGAAAGACTAATAATCTTTACATAGTTGTAGTGGTCCCCGCTGCCGAAACAGGTGGCGGGGATTTTTGTGTTTGGGCGTAGATTTTTTTGAGCAGACAACACAGATATTGAGCGGTACCCATTTGGTATCGCCTCTATTATATCTGTGATAATCAGTGTTGTCAGTGTAATCTGTGCGAAACCTCACACATTCAACAACTTCTTCACTTCCTCAACCGAAAGTCCGCGGCGTTTCGCATAGTCGGCAATTTGGTCATTATCAGTCTGGCCGACAGAGAAATAGCAAGCCTGTTCGTGCGCTATCAGCATTCCGCAGATGCTGGTTGTGGGCTGGATGGCGTACGACTCGGTGAGTGAGACGCCCAACTTCTCGCGGGCGCCAATAGCATTGAAAACCAATTCTTTGATTGAATGGTCGGGACAAGTGGGGTAGCCAAAGGCAGGGCGGATTATCGGCACTTGACCGACAATCTGCTTTTGCATCAGTTCGGCGGCGGCTTCGGCCAGACGGGCGCAGAGCGACTGCCGCAGCAAGCACTCAAACGACTTGCAATCGGTGCACAACTGCTTGTCGCTCACCTTGATGCAGAATAAGCCAATTGGCGTTTGACGGTCGGCAGTTGAGAAGTAGTCGGCAAGCGACAGGAAGTTGCTGCCAAAATTCTGACTGCGAAGCATCGGCAACCGCGTGCCGTTGTCGAGAACAATGTCGTTGCCGTCTTTGTGAGCGTTGAAAAAGTTCAGAACCATCGACACCTCGATGCTGTGGTCGATGCCGACCGATTTCAGCAGATTCTGAGCCGATTCGAGTGTGCGGCGGGCCTCGTCGTTTTCGAGCAACTTTTCGAGCGTCGCGCCCTTAAATCCCCAAAAATAGAGCAGGTGCGGCCAATCGATAAACTCACGCAACTCGCTCACAGGTATGTTGTTACGTTCAATATTTTCGGTGCTGCCAAAACCGTTGACAAACGTCGAGAGCGCAAACTGCGGCGCCTTTTCGTTGGCGGTGGCGTATGGTTCAATGTCATCTTTTCGCTTGTTGTAATGGTCGCGGACGTCCTGCTGGGCGCGTTTGATTTCGGCAATGGTGGCCTCGCGGTCGCTCAAAAGGCGTTTCGCAAGCACAGCCGAAGCCGACGCGTCGTTGCCGTGAGCCACAAAATAACTGTAGCGTGTGGCCAGTTTCACCGCCGTATGGACAACCGAAGTGGTAGCGCCGCCCACCAAAACGGGTATCTGAAGATGCTCTTTTTCAAGCATTTCGCACAATTGTTCCATCTCTTTCAGCGATGGTGTGATGAGTCCGCTCACGGCGATGATGTCGGCCTTCTCGCGCACAGCGGTGTCGATGATTGTGCGGTTGTCAACCATCACACCTAAATCGATGACATCGAGATTGTTACAAGCGAAAACGATGCCTACAATATTCTTGCCGATGTCGTGCACATCGCCCTTGACGGTTGCCAGAACCACCTTTGCTCGACGGCCAGTATCGCCCGAAGCGCTGTTGTGCCGCTCGATTTCGGGCTGAAGAATTGTAACGGCCTGCTTCATCACCTTTGCCGACTTAACCACCTGTGGCAGAAACATTTTGCCTTCGCCAAACAGTTTGCCCACGCGGTCCATTCCGTTCATCAGCGGGCCCTCAATAATATCGACGGGGCTGCCGTATTGCTGCATCGCCTCGGCCAAATCGGGCTCAAGAAAATCGGCATTGCCTTTCACGAGCGCATACGCAAGTCGCTCATCGACAGACTGTTCGCGCCACGCTTCCTGCTTTGTGGCGGTGTGGCTGCCCGCATCGGCCGACTCTTTCATCCGCGATGCAAGGTCGATAAGCGCTTCGGTGGCCTCGGCAGAGCGGTTTAGAATCACATCCTCGCAGAGTTTCAGTAAGTTAGGTTCAATCTCATCGTAAACCTGCAGCATTGCGGGGTTCACAATTCCCATATCGAGCCCGACAGCCGTGCCGTGGTAAAGAAACACCGAATGCATCGCCTCGCGCACGGGATTATTGCCGCGGAAAGCAAACGAAAGGTTTGATATTCCGCCACTTGTGCGTGCGCCAGGCAGGTTCTTCTTAATCCATTCAACGGCGCGGATGAAGTCGATGCCGTAGTTGGCGTGCTCCTCGATTCCCGTTCCGACCGACAGCACATTCACGTCGAAAATTATCTCGTAAGGCTTGTATCCAGCCTTATCAATCAGTAAGTTATAAGCACGTTCGCAGATTTCAATCTTACGCTCGTAAGTTGTGGCCTGACCAACCTCGTCGAAAGCCATCACAATCACAGCAGCCCCTAACTTTCTGATTTCGCGGGCTTTCTGCAAAAATTTTTCTTCGCCTTCCTTCAGGCTTATCGAGTTGACAATGCATCGCCCCTGAGCGTTTTTTAGACCAGAAAGTATTGAATTCCAATCAGATGAATCGACCATAATTGCAGCCTTCACAATTTCGGGGTCGTTGCTGATGTAGCGGATGAAATTCTGCATTTCGGCGGCGCTGTCGAGCATCGCGTCATCCATATTTATGTCGATGATGTCGGCGCCGTCTTCAATCTGCTTGCGCGCGATGTTGGCGGCCTCCTCGTAGTTCTTCTCCGAAATGAGCCGCGCAAATTTCCGCGAACCAGCCACATTGGTGCGCTCGCCCACGTTGGTGAAGTTGCGCTCGTTTTTATCCACAACCACCACATCCAAACCACTGACAATCAATCGCTCATCAACTTTTGCAGGAATGCGTGGCGCGACGCCTTTCACCGCTTCGGCAATGGCCTTGATGTGCGCGGGCGACGTGCCGCAGCATCCGCCCGCAATGTTTATCAGACCATCATCGGCCATCTGCTTGATAATGTGCGCTGTAGTCGATGGCAACTCATCGTACTCGCCCATCTCGTTGGGCAGGCCCGCATTTGGGTATAGGCTTAAAAAACAAGGCAGTTTGGCCGATAGTTGCTCAACAAACGGCCGCAATTCCGATGCTCCAAACGAGCAGTTCAGACCGAACGAGAGCACAGGGTAATGGCTGATGCTGACGAAAAAGGCTTCAATCGACTGGCCCGTGAGTGTGCGGCCGCTGCGGTCGTTGAGCGTGGCCGAAATCATAACTGGAATGTCGGTGCCGCGGCGCTCCTGCACGTTCTGGATGGCGTAGAGCGCGGCTTTGGTGTTGAGCGCGTCGAAGCAGGTCTCAATCAACAGCACATCAACACCTCCATCTATCAGTCCTTCAACCTGTTCGGTGTAGGCATCGGCCATTGTGTCGAAGTCGGTGGCGCGGTATTCGGGATGGTTGATGTCGGGCGACAATGACAGCGTTTTCGAAGTCGGGCCCATACTTCCAGCCACCCAAACCTTACGACTGGTGCAGGCATCGGCCACACGACGGGCATTCTGCGCCGCAGCGGTGTTCATCCGCCGCGCCAGGTGCTCGCACTGATACTCGTGCTGTGATATCTTATTGCTGCTAAATGAGTTAGTTTCAATAATATCGGCTCCAGCATCCACATACATCTGGTGCACTTCAGCAATCACCTGCGGCGCTGTCAGGTTCAGAATGTCGTTGTTGCCCTTGAGCATCACGGGGTGATTTTTGAACTCGTCGCCGCGGAAATCGGCTTCGGTCAGGCCGAATTTCTGGATACAGGTGCCCATTGCGCCGTCAAGAATCAAGATGCGCTGATTGAGTGCTTCTCTGATGGTCATTATGTTGTTTTCTTCAAAATTCAACTTCAAAATCGCTATAAATCAATCGGTAAAGCCCGCCTGATTTTTGCTGCAAATATAAAATGGGGATTTGTTTTTTTATGCGTTTTCAACAAAAAGGTCTTCAATCAAAAAAATAGGGACACGCCACCAACAAAATCCACTTTGCCCGCCAACAATCGCTAATCGAGCCTAAAAAAACGATAAACCGAACGATTGTGCCAACCTGCGGGGCTTTGTTCGCATTTGTATATGTCTATATTTGTGAAGTTTAAACTATACACGTAATTCGATTATGAAAAAAAATTTGTTCTTCACTGTTGCGGGGATGGTTGTTCTGCTGCAATCGTGCTCCCAGCAAAACACACCGACGGCCGAACAGCGCGCCGCCGACCTTCTGTCGCAACTCACGCTCGAAGAGAAGGCGTCGCTCGTGCTGAACTCGTCGCCTGCCATTCCGCGGCTCGGCATTAAGTCGTACAACTGGTGGAACGAAGCGCTGCACGGC
>JAFVGW010000005.1 GCA_017474765.1 Salinivirgaceae bacterium
CTAAACCTCTAAACTACTTAACCTCAAAACTTTAAACTTAAAACTTCTAAACATAGAACTTAAATCACTCAAAAATATGAAAGCAAAAATATTGGTTACTGGCGGTACTGGATACATTGGTTCGCACACAGTTTGCGAGTTGATAGGACAGGGCTATCAGGTTGTGATTGTGGACAATCTGTCGAATTCTGAACGGTTCATAGTTGACCGCATTGAGCAGATTACAGGCGTGCGTCCTGCATTTTATGAGTTCGATTTGAAGGACGCTGCAAAAGTTGATGAACTGTTTGATAAAGAGCCTGATATAAAAGGCGTTATACATTTCGCAGCATCGAAGGCGGTGGGCGAGTCAGTGAAGATTCCGCTCACGTATTACCGCAACAATCTCACGTCGCTCATCAATCTGCTTGAGTCGATGTCGCGGCATGGGGTGCAGAATATTGTGTTCTCGTCGTCGTGCACGGTTTATGGTCAGCCCGACAAGTTGCCTGTTGACGAGTCAGCGCCAATCAAGCCTGCCGAATCGCCCTACGGCTACACTAAACAAGTGTGCGAGAATATTTTACGTGATACCATCAAGTCGGAAGGAGGAAACCTTCACGGCATCGCTTTGCGCTATTTCAATCCAATCGGTGCGCATCCATCTGGGTTGATTGGCGAACTGCCGCGCGGAGTGCCAAACAACCTTATGCCGTTCATCACGCAGACTGCCTACGGAATTCGCCAGCAGTTGAGCGTCTTTGGCGACGACTACAACACTCCTGATGGCAGCTGCATCCGCGATTACATCCACGTGGTTGATTTGGCAAAGGCTCACATCGCCGCCATCGACCGCATGATAGGTGGTAAGAACAAGGCTGATTTTGAAGTGTTTAACATCGGTACTGGCAACGGTTATTCTGTGCTTGAGGTCATCAAGTCGTTTGAGAAGGTTTCGGGCATGAAACTCAACTACAAGATTGCTGGCCGCCGCGAGGGCGACATTGAGCAGATTTGGGCCGATACCACCATCGCCAACAATGAACTTGGCTGGCGTGCTCAACTTTCAATCGACGATATGACACTCTCGGCTTGGAAGTGGGAGCAGAATTATAGGAAAGGGTAGTGGGAAGTGAGTAAAGTGTAGAGAGTAAGGAGTAAAGTTTAGGGTGTATATAAAAAATCCTGCCAAACATTGTCTGGCAGGATTTTTTGTTTTTATGCGTGTTGTTTAGAACATCCAGCCAATGCTGGCGATGAACGAGTTGGCACGCTGGTCGGTTTTGAAGGTGTTGTTGCCGGCAGAAACTTCATCGCCCAACTTGCTCAAACCGAACTCATAACGAAGGTCGAGTGTGAGTTTCTTCAGAATGTCGAGGCCTGCGCCAACCTGCATGGCAAATGAAGCGGTGTTTTTGGCATTGTCGAAACCGCCGTCAACTTTGTTTTTCAATTCATCCGACACTTTGGTGTCCGATTTCAGGTTGAACGATGCAACAGGGCCTAAACCCAAGCGTGCGGGGCCGAATTTTGCGCCCACAATCACAGGAATGTCAATGCGGTGGTTCTTGACATCGGCTGTTTCGCTTTTGCTAACCAATTTCTCATTCTCACCATTAGTGCCATTGTAGTTGATTTTGATGTGCGAACTCATGTTGGTGTAGTAGATTTCAGGCTGCACAAACATCACCAATGCATTGATGCGGGCGAATCCGCCGACATGGAATCCCAAATCAGATGATGCTTCCTCCATCATGATTTTTGTTCCTGTTTCCTCACCTTGAGCGTTTTTAATTGAGGTTTCCGCAACATCTTTCATTTTCAGTTTTGTAGAGTTGAGGCCACCTTTGACACCCACAGCGAAAAGTTGGCACATTGCCACATTTGCCGTTAAAAGCAATGCGGCTGCAATAAGAATCTTTTTCATATTCATTCGTTTTAAAATTATTGTGCAAGATAATGCCGATTTCTTTTCGGTGGACACGGCGGGCCATAAAAAATGACGAGATGTCGTTTTTTTGTGCCTTTTTGAAAAAAAAATGAAACAAGTGGCGGAAACATTAAACAAAAATTTACATTTGGAATGTCGCTTTTTGCGGTTTTCACAACACCGTGGCGCGGCTTTTTAGAGTAATAACTTAAACTAAACGTAATGGAATTAAAAAATGAAGGAGAATCGAAAGGATTCTACAAACTATCGTGGGCTCAACGCATAGGCTTTGGCTCGGGCGACTTGGCACAAAATCTTATCTTTCAAACGGTTGCGTGCTATCTGATGCTTTATCTTACTACGGTTCTGAAAATCAATCCAGCATTTGTCAGCGGCTTGATTCTCACCGTCCGTCTTATCGACTGCTTCTGGAGTCCTGTAGTAGGAAAGTATATCGACAACCGCAATCCAAAATTGGGCAAGTATCGCACTTATCTTCTTTGGGGTGGTATTCCGCTCACAGTTGCCGCTTGCTTCCTGATGCTTCCTGCCGCAGCCACTTGGTCGATGGGAGCGAAGATGGTTTACGCCACATTGAGTTATACCATATTAAGTATGATTTATTCGGTGGTGAATATCCCGTACGGCTCGATTATGGCAAGTATGACCCGCGACAACGACGAGGTTCTTATCCTTACTTCAACCCGTATGGTTTGCGCCAATATCGGTCAGATTATTGTTCAGGCTGGTTTCCCTATCGGACTCGCCATTTGCGTGCACTCTGCAATCAACTGGGAGCAGGCAATATTTATGGCCATTGGTACCATTCCAGCCTTCATTATCCTGCCGTTGCTGCCTGTTTTGAAGAAACTGCTGGGTAAAAAAGGTCTTTATTACACACTTCTCTCGATAGGCTTTATTGGCTTTGCCATTCTGTTCGGCATTGGCAAGTTCGGCGATGTCAAGAGTTGCACGCTGCTTGTCCAGATTGCAAAGATTATGACTGGCGTCGGTCTGCTTGTTGGTTCGCTGATGTGGGCTTTGGTTCCTGAAGTTATCACCGAGTCGGAGCACCGCACAGGCAACCGTCCTGCCGCCACAGTGAACGCTTTGGCAGGAGTCGCTTTCAAGGCTGGTTTCTCAATCGCTGGCTGGATTACACCGCTGGTTATGGGCCTTATCGGCTTTAACCTTGCAAGTGAGGAATCGGCTTTGGCAACTGACCCGAAAGCCTGGTTTACAGTTACCGCCATTTTCGCGCTCGTCGGATTTGTGCTCTTGACGCTTTGCTTCCTTGGCAGCAAGGAGAATATCACCACAACACCCGAGAAACCCGTTTCGTTCGGCGATATGTTCCGTGAGTTCAAGGCTAACAAATGCCTTCAACTGGTGCTCGGCATTTTCGTTGTAGTGTTCCTGGCTTCGTTTATCAGCGCACCTGTAAATGCTTATTACACAGAGTTGGGCAAATATTCAGCCACTGCTCAAAATGCGATTCTGGTGTTCACAACCATAATCCCTGCAGCGCTTCTCATTGTTGTGGCATACTTGATTAAGAAGTATCCGCTTACCGATGAGCGTCTCGACGAGATGAACCGCGAAATTGAGGCTCGCACAAAAGCATAACTATTGAAAACATAAGACGGGAGGGAAGCGTCTCTTCCGTCTTTTTTTAATTTTAAAGATATGAATATCAGATTATTATCGATGGCTTTGGTGGCTACCGCTCTTGCGGGTTGCTGCGGCACTAACGAAGGCGGTCAGCAGAGCAGTCTGCCAGCAAAATGCGACTGCCCCGACAACGGCAAAGCCACTATGCGTCAGGCATTTGACGGAAAGTTCCTGCTTGGTGCGGCCGTCAACGTTCGTCAGGTGAAGAGCGACGACCCGAAGGTGCAATGCGTTATCCGCGACCAGTTCAGCGCGCTTGTGCCCGAAAACTGTATGAAGCCAGAGGAGATTCACCCCAAAAAAGACCTGTACGACTGGCGCGATGCCGACGCTATTGTTGAGTTGGCGCAACGCAACGGTCAGGCTGTTACTGGCCACTGCCTGGTTTGGCACTCGCAGTTGCCTTATTGGTTCTTTAAAGACGATTTGGGCCAGCAAGTTACTAAAGATGAGTTGATTAGCAGAATGCGAGAGCATATCACCGCAGTGGTGTCGCGCTACAAAGGCAAAATCAAAGGCTGGGACGTTGTGAACGAGGCTCTGCTCGACAACGGCGAGTTGCGCCCCACGCAGTTCTACCGCATTATCGGCCCCGAGTATATTAAAATGGCGTTCCAATTCGCCCACGAGGCCGACCCCGATGCCGAACTCTACTACAACGATTATGGTATGGACAATCCGTCGAAGCGCGAAGGCGCAATCCGTATCGTGCGTGAGTTGAAGGCCGCAGGCTGCCGCATTGATGGCATTGGAATGCAGTCGCACGTGGCTTTCGACACCAATCTCGACGAGTATGAGAAGAGCATTGAGGCTTACGCCGCCGAAGGTGTGAAGGTGATGGTCACCGAACTCGATTTGAGCGTATTGCCTTGGCCGCAAGGTAATTACGGCGCTGCCGTGGAGACCAATTTCGAGTATATGAAGGAGATGAATCCCTACACCGACAGCCTTCCTGCCGCCAAAGCGCAGGAGCAGACCGATTTCTTTGTGAAACTCTTCAAAATCTACCTGAAGCACGCTGATGTTATCGACCGCGTAACCTTCTGGGGCCTGACCGACGCCGACAGTTGGAAGAACGGCTGGCCAATGCCTGGCCGCACCGACTATCCGCTCGCTATCGACCGCAACTATCAGCCGAAACCGTTTGTTGACGCGATAATCAAGTTGGCGATGGAGAATTAATATTTAGGAGGTAGGATTTAGGATTTATGAGTTACAAACAATAACACCAACACCTAATACCTGACACCCAACACCAAAGAACTAATAGTATATTATTAATAACCAAAAACTTAAAGCAATGACACAGAAACGTTATTTATTTCCTGCCGACTATATGGCAGACCCTGCCGTTCACGTGTTCAACGGCAAAATATTCATTTACCCGTCGCACGACTGGGAAGCAGGTGCCGAAGAGGACGATGACGGCGGTCACTTCCAGATGAAGGACTACCACGCACTCTCGATTGACGGCGACCCGATGACAGGCAATGTCAACGACCACGGCGTAATATTCGATGTGAAAGATGTGCCTTGGGCCGAAAAACAGTTGTGGGACAGCGACGTGGTTGAGAAAAACGGCAAGTATTACTACGTTTTCTCTGGCAAAGGTTACGATGGCGTGTTCCGTCTTGGCGTGGCAGTGGCCGACAAGCCCGAAGGCCCGTTCAAGCCGCAACCGCAGCCAATCCGCGGCTCGTTCTCTATCGACCCTTGCGTGTTCAAGGACGATGACGGCACCATTTACACCTATTTTGGCGGACTCTGGGGCGGCCAACTTCAGTGGTGGCAGCCATTTGCACCTGGTTTTGAGCCGATTCACGGCAAACACGGCGACGATAACGGCCTTGTTGATATGGGCGCAGAGCCCACACGCAGCGGCGAACTTTTTGCCAAACCTGATATGCCAGCGCTTCCGAGTTTCGTTGTGAAGATGAGCGACGATATGCTGCAGTTTGCCGAAGCGCCACGCCGCGTGCTGATTGTGGATAAGGACGGACAGCCGCTCAAGGCTGGCGACCCGCACCGCTTCTTCGAGGCTTCGTGGATGCACAAATACAACGGCAAGTACTACTTCTCGTACTCAACTGGCGACAGCCACTTCCTTTGCTATGCAATCGGCGACAATCCGTACGGACCGTTCACCTATCAGGGCGTGATTCTGACACCTGTTGTGGGCTGGACCACTCACCACGCCATTGCCGAGTACAAGGGCAAATGGTATCTGTTCCACCACGATTGCGTTCCGTCGAACGACAAGACCTGGCTGCGTAGCCTGAAAGTCTGCGAGTTGCAATACGACAAGGACGGCAAGATTCAGACAATCGAAGGACTTGACAAGTAAAATTTAAGTTGTTAATAAATGGGAGAGAGTTCGTCGCGATGGCGGGCTCTCTTTTTTTGTGGCCTAACAAAAAACAACCCCGACTCAATGCCGAATCGGGGTTGCTGGTGTTTTAGAATATCTGTCAGCGTTTGATAAATCTTTCGCTTACGTCGCCGTTTGCCGTGTGGATAATCACAAAGTTCAAGCCTTTGGGCAGCCTTGTAATGTCGTGTGAGCCTTGAGCCGCTTCACGCCCCAGCACCGCGCCGTTGGCCGACACAAACGATATGCTCTCGTATTCGCCGCCGCTGATGGTGATATGGTCGGTTGCGGGATTCGGATAGACGACAAATTTGATGTCTTCGGTTTCGGCTTCGTGGTGCTCGGCAAATACCACAGGAACAGTTTCCGAGTAACTGAAGTTCCCGTCGTAGTCGGTTTGCTTGAGTCTGTAGTAGATGATGCCCGCGTGCGATGAGAAGTCGGTGTAGCGGTAGTTGTGCGGCTCTGTCGATGTGCCAGCGCCTTCAATAATAGTCAGTTCGGCAAACTCAACAGCGTCGATGCTGAACTCGATAGTGAAGAAATCGTTGTTCAGTTCCGAAGCCGTTTCCCACTCAAACCTTACGCCGCCGCCAAACTCGTGCGCTTTGAAATAGACAAGCTCGATGGGAAGGATCTGATTTTTAAGACTTTCCAGGCTTCCCATTTCTTGTTCGAAAGCAGCCTTTCCTTTTGGGGTAGCTTTTAAAACATTTTCAGGGGTGACACCACCGAATGAATAGAAACTGGGATTATTCCCTGGGTCAATATATTCGCAATTTGAATCTGTAGTGCCAAAGGCGGTTTCATATATATCATAAATACCTTCAACAATTAACGTGGCATTTTTAGCGTCAATATCACCAGTGTTGGGAAATACAAGTCCAAGTCCGAATGGTGTACTGCCGTCTTGTACTAAATTGCCTTCCACAAAAGATGTCGAGTTCTCTTTGAATGTGATTTTCCCGTTCTTTTTAACTATTAAATCACCAGTAGGGTTAGAGTCGGATTCATCTTTGTTTACGAACAATATGGCATTAGAGTTTATTGTCAGATTTTCATAGACTTCAATCTGCCCACCCTCAAGTCTGCCGTTGACGGTGATGTTGCCATCGTCGGTTAGCAGGCCTTTGACAATCATCTGTGCATCGCTGCCGATGGTCAGGTTTTCGTTGATGTCGGCTTCGCCAGCTTCCAAATGTCCGTTCACAGTAATATTGTCGTCACCAAGCAGTTTTCCGCTAACTGTCATTGTCGCGTTTTCGCTGATGGTCAATGGCGAGTTGTTCTCAACCGAGCCTGCCTGCAGTTGGCCGTTCACTGTAATATTGGTGTTGCCAGTGAGTTTGCCGTCAACTGAAATCGAAGCATCGTTCCCCATTGTGAAATTCCTTTCCACATCCATACTTCCAGCAGTTAAGTCGCCATTGACGGTAAAAGTTGCTTCGCTGGTGAGTTCATCTTCAACTATCAGAATACCATTTACTTCAACAGTGGGGTAGTATTTTGTTCCGCCAATTCCCCATAAACCACCTATTGTTGCGGGCTTTGCGTCAAAATCTTTTTTGACGTGAAGACTGCCGTTTTCTTCAATAATCAGCTCACCGTTGCCCGAAACAGTTACATCACCTTTTACAAATACGCTCACATTTGCTGGAATGATGTATTTCGCAGTTATGGACAGACTGTTAAATGTTTGGTTAACTGTCTGAGTGGTATTGGTGCTGATTGTCTCTGCCCAAGCGCTCAAAGTGGGCGCAAGAACCAACGCCAGCAGAATCGGTATGATGTGTCTTGTTTTCATAACTTGCTTTTTTACATTAATATACCAAAGTTTGTACGATGGCGGGCTTAAAAAGTTTCGCTGATTTTTCGTTTTGTCAGCCGCTAAATTGCTAGACTCTTTTTGGGCGAAACAATATTGCTCTGTCAGCCAAAAACAAACCCCGACTCAATGCAGAATCGGGGTTGCTGGTGTTTCTGTCGAAAAACTATCAGCAAAAACTGGTTATAAAGTTTGTTGCTTAATAGTGCTTTGTTTTATTCCGCCGAATGAGAAAAATCTCGGATTATCTTTTGGATCAATGTACTCGCAATTGGCATCGTGCCTGTTAAATTCGGTGGTATAAATATGGTAGGCGCCTTCAACAACTACAGTTGCTTTATAAGCCTTGATGTCACCTGTTTTGGGGAATAGCAGGTGGATTCCCAGTAAAGTGCTGCCGTCCTGAATCAAATCACCTTCAACAATAGTGGCAGAGTTCTTTTCGAAAGAGATTTTCCCGTCTTTTCTGACAATTAAATCGCCATTCGTTTTTGAGTCCGATTCGCCTTTGTTCACATACAATATGGCGTTTGAACTTATAGTCAGTTCTTTAACCACGTCAATTCGGCCTGCTTCCAGTCGGCCGTTGTCGGTTATGACACCATAATTGGTTAATTGGCCATAGACAACCAAAGCCCCGTTTTCGGTAATTGTCAAATCCTGTTTAACTATGGCGTCTTCAGTCTCAATCTCACCGTTAACCGTCAGATGACTCTCGCAGGCAAACGTCCCTTCAACTGTCATACAGCCGTTTACAACAACGTTGGGATAGTTCTTCGTTTTGTTTATCAATCCATTTTCAGTGTGTTTTGCGTTGAAGTTGTTGGCAACCAGCAACTCGCCACCTTCGTTAATGGCAAGGCGTCCATCACCCAGAATTGTGAGATTCCCAGTTGTGTTCAGATGTCCGTTTATCGTAAGAGTGCAACCTGGATTTATAGTTACTTCAGTAGCGGTAAGGTTTCCATTTATGGTATAATCAGAGTTTATAACAAGCGTTTCATTCAGGCGTTCGGTGCCGTTTTGCGATGATGTACTTGTTATTGTTCGGGCAAACAAGCCAGTGTTTGGCATTGAAACTAAAAATGTCAGAAACAGAATAGCGTTAATTTGTCGTGTTCTCATAATTTTATTTTTTAATCATTAATAACGTGCCCTATTACGGCAACTGCCGATAAAGGTTTTTAAGTGACGAAAAAATATGATGAGAAACAAAAAGTCGGTGACAAACGATTTATTCTTTTGAAATTAGGAATTTTTCCGCTTCCGCGATTTTTTCAACCGAGCCAGCATCGAACCAATAGTCGCTGTCATGACGGTAGCCGATGATTTTGTGGCTTTCAGCCAGTTTCAGATAGTGCGGAATGATGGGGAAGACATCGTCGGCAGGGAATTTGCTGAACAGCGACGGCGATATGATGTGTATTCCGCTGAATGCGAATGGTTTAAGTTCTTTGGCCTGGCTGACAATGATTGATTCGCCCGTTTTGTTGTTCTGCCAGCCGCCAAGTTGCCAATCGGCATCAAAGAGCAGTTGGCGCGAACTCTGGCGGTCGCGGATGGCAAGTGTAGCATCGGCCTTTGAATCAATGTGTTGCTGCATCATTTTCCGCAGATCGATGTTGGTGAGAATGTCAACGTTGGCAATCACCACAGGCTCACGGCCGCTGAACTGGCTGACGGCTTTTTTCAGTCCGCCGCCAGTGTCGAGCAGCAATTGACTCTCGTCAGATATTTGAATATCAACGTTATACTTCAGGTTGGCGATGTACGCTTTCGTCATTTCGGCAAAGTGGTGCACGTTAATCACAATGCGAGTGGCGCCATTGCCAATAAGCATCTCAATGCAGTGTTGCAGCAGCGTTTTTCCGCAAACTTCCACCAGTGCTTTCGGGCGGTCGTTTGTCAGCGGTCGAAGGCGTGTGCCCAAACCAGCAGCGAATATCATTGCTTCCATAGACAAGGATTGATTAATTGAAGGACTGAATAACCGAATGCGTGATTAACTTATTGATACTCTTGTTCGTAATTCATAATTCGTAATTAATTATGAATTCCAAGTTCCCTATGAATCAGTCTAACCCGCACATTGAACTTCTTGCCAATTTGTTCGGCAAAGTTCTGCGCGCAGTAGACCGAGCGGTGCTGGCCGCCAGTGCAGCCGAAACTCACCATCAGGTTTTTGAAGCCGCGCCGCTGGTAAGTCTCAATGGTGGGCTCAACAATCTCGATGGCTTTGGCCAGAAAATCGTCGATGGTCGAGTTGGCTTTTAGGAAATCGATGACTGGCTGGTCGCGGCCTGTGAGTGATTTATACTCGTCGTAGCGGCCAGGATTGTGCTGTCCGCGGCAGTCGAACACAAATCCGCCACCGTTTTCCGAGTCGGCGGGGATGCCCTTTTTGTACGAGAAACTGTAAACCGTAATGGTCAGGCCGTCGTAGTTGTCGGGAACGGGTTCGGCAATGTCAATCTTGCTTGCAATTGCTTCAATATAAGGCAGATTGATGAATTTCAGCGCCAGCAGGTCTTTCAAGTTTTTCACAGCCGCAGGAATGCTCTCAATGAAGTGCTTTTTCTTTTCGTAGTAGCCCCTAAATCCGTATGCTCCAAGTACTTGCAGTGTGCGAATCAGTGCAAACAGTTTGAACTCGCGGAATAGTTGTTCGCGGTTGGCGGGGATAAGCTTCTGCAGGGCATCTATATAACTGTCGAACAGCTCGTTACGCAGTGCTTCGCTGAACTTCGCTTTGGCCTGATAGAGCAGCGATGCCACATCGTACATCAGTGGGCCGCGTTTGCCGCCTTGAAAATCAATGTAATAAGGTTCGCCATTCTTCAGCATGATATTGCGCGACTGGAAATCGCGGAACATGAAGAACTGGCAGTCAGCGCTTGCGGCAGCTTGTTTGATGGTCTCAAAGTCGGCTTCGAGTTTCAGTTCGTCGAAATCAATGTGCGCGTTCTTTAAAAAGCAGTATTTGAAATAGTTAAGGTCCCACTGAATGGCCGTCTGGTCGAAATCGGGCGACCCGATGCAGAGTGAGTAATCGATGTTGCGGCCAGCCACAACCTGCATTCGGGCCAAGTCGGTCAGCACGCGCTTGTAGAGTTGCACAAGGTGTTCGTCGGGTGCGCCGTTGGCTTCCACAACAAGGTTGTAGAGCGGTTCCGAGCCAAGGTCTTCAACCAGATAGCAAGTACGGTCGGCGCTTACGGCCAAAACTTTCGGCACATTTACGCCCGCATCGGCGAAAGCCAGGGTGAAAGCAAAGTATGCTTCGTTTTCAGCCACATTCGGGTTGTAGGCGGCCATCACCGTGCGCTGGTCGTCGGCCGTCAGTCGGAAATACTGCCTGTCGGACCCAGAGCGGGGCAGGGGCGTGGTTTTCAGAATTTTATGGCCGCTCCAATCAGCCAGCAGTTTATCAATATTGTCGTAAGGCTGCATGGTTACAGCGATGCTTTGGCTTCGTCGAGTGTCGGATAAATGTCAAGAATCTGATTCATGTGTGTCAGAACAATGACGTTGGTCACCGCGCTGCTCATGTTGCAGAACCGCACTTTGCAGTTGTTGTTGCGCCCATGGTTGAAGATGCTCAGCAGAGTGCCCAGTCCGGTGCTGTCAATCAGGTCGATGCAGCTCATATCGACGATTAGGTTCAGATAAACATGCTGGTCGATAACGGCGTTTATCTGCGACTTGAACTCACTGTCGTTGCTGATTGTCAGCCTGCGATTGTCAGGTTTCGGCGTTGCAATGGCGCAACCTGCAATCTGATTGTTAATTTCCATCATAGTAGAGTTTTTTTTAAGGTTTCTATTTCAGTTAGTACGTCGGTGCTGACCGACAAGAAATTGGTAACTATTTTCTGATAAAGTTCGAAGTCATCGCCATCTTTCGCTTTCACTTCGAGTTCGGCCATATCGGCGCGCAGGGCTTCAATTCCCATCAGCGCCACCGACGATTTGGTTTTGTGCGCAATGGCCGAAAGTTGCTTATAATCTTTGTCTTGCAGCGCTTTCTCGAGGCCGACGAGCAAGGTCGGGAGTTGTTGGATGAAAACATCGATAAGTTCTTTCTTGAATTTCTCGTCGCCGCCTGTCACAGAATCCAGATGCGCAGGGTCAATATGTTTGTATTTTATTGTCTCGGCGGTTGCGTCGGTGGCATTGCTGGCAACTGCGGCATTCGATGAATTTTGCACACCGATATGCTTGTAAATCATATTGATAAGGTCCTGTGTCTCGAAGGGTTTCGAAATGTAGTCGTCCATGCCTGCGCCGATGCACTTTTCCTTTTCGCCCTTGATGGCGGCTGCAGTGAGTGCAATAATCGGGATGGTGCGTTTTTCCTGGTCGTCCATTTTACGGATGATGGAAGTGGCTGTGTATCCGTCCATTTCAGGCATGTGAAGGTCCATCAGAATCAGGTCGAAATTCTCTTTGTTCACAAGGTCGATAACCACTTTGCCATTGGGGGCAATCATCAGGTTAAAGTCTTTCTTCAGTATTGTCTTGACAAACAATTGGTTAATCTCGTTATCCTCAGCCAGCAGAATGTTTGGCGTGTGGTCGGGCGCGAAGTTTGAGGCCGAATTGTTGTTCTCTGTCGGAACTTCGTTTTCTTTCTTGGGTGTACCATGTTTGTAACTGATTCTCAGGTCGAAAGTGCTGCCTTTGCCGTCTTCGCTTGTCAGCAGAATGTCGCCGTCCTGCATTTTCGCAAGTTGTTTCGAGATGGTCAGCCCGAGGCCTGTTCCGCCATACTTGCGGGTTGTGTCGCTCGATGCTTGCGAGAAACTTGAGAAGATGAGTTCCTGTTTCTCTTTCGGGATACCGATGCCAGTGTCGCGCACTGCAAAACTCAATTCGCTTGAATCTTCGTCTTGCCGCAAAACTCTTATAGTCAGTGTGATACCGCCATATTCGGTGAATTTCAGAGCGTTGCCGAGCAGATTGTTCAGAATCTGGTTCAGTCGGGTAGGGTCGCCGATGACGTTTCTCGGCACATTCTTGTCGATGTTGGTTCTGAAGTAGAGTCCCTTGTTCTCTGTCGACATCTTGTATGTGGCGGTCAAGTTGCTGATAATCTTGTCCAAATCGAAGTCGATTTTCTCGATTTCCATCTTTCCGGCCTCAATTTTCGAGAAGTCGAGAATGTCGTTGATGATGACAAGCAGGTTGTTGGCCGATATGGTGATGTTGTCGAGGAATGTCTTTTGGTCGGGTGTTAAATTGGTGTCGTTCAGCAGTTTTGCCATGCCTATCACACCGTTCATCGGGGTGCGGATTTCGTGGCTCATGTTGGCAAGGAACTGGTCTTTGATTTTTGCAAGGTTTTCTGCCTGTTCCTTGGCCAGCGTCAGGTCAATGTTCTGCTTTTTTATCTGTTTAATCATCGAGTTGAAGCCTTTCATCAACTCGCCAATCTCATCGTTCCGTTTTTCGGTCTCTTTTATCTGATAATCAGATACATCCGACATGTCGCGCATGGTGTGTGTCAGGCTGATTATCGGCACCGATATGGCTTTCTGCAAGCCTTTCGATAGAATAAGAGCGATAATTATGGTGGTGAGAAGCATTAGCAGATAGACCTTTACAAACCTGCTTATGCGGTCTTTGTAACTCTCAAGGCTGGTCTGCATGAAAATGGAGCCGATTTTCTCATCGTCGAGGATGATGTTGCGGCTCACAAGCAGGTCGTTGCCTGAGAAGGCGAATGTGTCGCGCTCCGAAATGAAATCAAGGTGAGTCTTGCTGTAGTCGGGGCTTTTGGCGTATTCTGCAAAAAGATTGTTGTTGTTGTCGTAGATGCGCGCCACCAGAATGTCTTTGTCCACAACCAGCGTATGTAGCACTGTTTGAGCGTCGTACGGATAGTCGAACATCAGGTTGGCCGTGTTGTTGTCGCCCACAACATCGGCCAGGATGGTTGTGTTGTTCAGCATCTGCTGGCGGTATTGGGCTTTGTCGTACTGGCCGAAAATAAGCCCTGCCACAATCAGCGACATGATGCTGATGGCAACCACCATTGTGGTTATCTTGGACCGAATCGGTAAATCTTTAAAATTCATCTTCTTTGGTTGAGATAATTTTGGCAAGCAGCAGCAGTTTCGGACTTATTTTAATTTTGATGTCGGCCGCCACGTCTTTGTTTATTTCAAACTGGCGCTCAGAGAATTGCGGCATGAAGTTGATTACGCCGCCCATCTCGCAGAAATCGCGAATCTCGTCGCCAATGGTCACAACCGACAGGTTTTTAGTCTTTTCAAAAACCTGCAGCACCTCATGTTGCTTGATGCCCGACATAATCAGAATATGGCATTTCTCAATTTCAGCCAAATGGTTTATCCGTTTGATTTTCCAGTCTTTGCCGTTGGCTTTGCGCCCAATCATGGTCTTTTCGAGAATGATTCCGAACGGGTCGTTCTTGTAGACATAAAGATAGATGGTGTCGCCAGAAATGTAGTCGGCGGGCCATTCAATGAATTTGGCAAAGTTGAAAATGTAGGCCGCCTTCACCTCGTACTCCGAATATTGTGCGTTTGCCTTTGTTGCTGACAGACAGATGATTGCTGTTACAAAGGCCGCAATGTATAATTTGATGCTCTTCATAACAGTTAGTTTTTAAGTTCGAAAAGATTAATCTCGACACGACGGTAGTTCATGTCTTTTGTCTTGCTGTCGTATATGCCGTGCTCGGTCGATTCGCCGTGCCCCTGCGTGATGATTTTCCGCCCGTCGACGTTGTAGTTCAGCAGATATTTGAGCACGTTTTGCGCTCGTTTCTGCGACAGGTTGAGGTTGTGCGACTGCTCGCCGCGAGTGTCGGCATAGCCATTGATTTCCGCACCTATTGACGGATTGTCAATCAGCAGTTCGATTATCGGCTGCAGGCTTTTCTTGGCTTCGGCTGTCAGTTCGCTTTCGTCGATACTATAATATATTGTATGCGTGTGTATCGTTTTCCGCTGTTCGGGCTGCGATATTTTGAACAGAGCCATATTTGGAGCGTCCTGGCGGCTGGCTTTTCCTCCATTGTGCGTGTGAATGTCGAATCGGCTCAGGTCAATCGGTTCGGCGGTGTAGAACGTATCTTTTCCGATAATCTGCATTGTCGCCGATTTGCTCTTGATGCCATCGGTATAGAAGTGAGTCTCGGCCACCTTGTCTTTCTGCTTGGTGTTGGCGTCGAGGATGCTTAATGTCACGGGGTCATTGGTGTTGATGGCGTCCTCAATCATGTTCAGCAACTCGTCGGTGTTTTTGTTCAGTTGTTTTTGATTGTCAGTGGTATTGTTGTAAGAGAGTTTGCTGATGGTGTCCGATGTCTGGATGATGTTCTCCACCAGTTCGAGCAGGTGCTCGTAGTATTGAGGCTGCTGAACGTCAAGGTTTTGCGTTATGGAGTCGGCCTCTGGCGTTTTGTAGATGTCGTAGAACACGTTGTTGACTGTCACTTCCTCGCCAATCTCCTTGTTATTCAGCGTGATAGGTGTCAGTGTTATCTCTTGGTACAACTCATAAAAATAGTTCTGGTAAGGAATGTGAATGTTGATGAGTTGCGGCATGAAGTTGGGCGTTGAGATGACCAGCTGATAGTTTTTTGCTGGCGGGAAAATCAGCAGATACTTTCCCGTTTTTGGGTCGGGAGCGTACACATATTTAATCTGTTGCTGAGTGTTCTTGTCATACACCTTTATGTCGAATTTCACAGGCTTTGCGGGGTGTCCAGCCTTGACCGTTCCTTTCACAAGCGTTAGCGGTATGGGGTCTTTGTACGCAACTTTCAGAATCGAGTGAATGCCGTAGGGATTGTTGCTCGCCGACGAGAAATAGCCGCATTCGCCGCTCGCGTTCAGCACAAACGACAAATCGTCGCGGGTGGTGTTGGTGAATCCCATGTTTTCAGGTGTTGACCAGTTGTTTCCGCTCCTGATGGTTTTGAAAATGTCGCATCCGCCAATTGTGATGTGGCCTCCCGAACTGAAAAACAGCGTGTTACCATCGTAGTGGATGTATGGCGACTTCTCATCGAACTTGGTGTTCACCTTGTCGCCGAGGTTCACCGGGTCGTCCCAGTCGCCCTTTTTGTTCAGAGTCGACACGTAGATGTCGCTTCCGCCGAGGCCGCCAGGACGGTCGCTCGCAAAATAGAGTTTTGTTCCGTCGGGCGTGATGCTCACCGCACCCTCGCAGTATGGCGTGTTGATGTTTTTGTTGAGTTTCTTGATGTTGTCCACCATATGCCCATGAAGCGAGCCCGAGTAGATGTCCATATTCAGCTCTTGGCCGATGTTGAGGAAAATTGTGCCGCCGTCAGGCGAAAGGCCCGCAAGTTTGATGGTTTGGCTCTGTAGTTTGTGGTCGAGGGTGAGGGCAAGTTCCTCGGCTGGCAGCCAGGCTCCCGACTGGTCTTTCGACGAAATCATTATGTGGGTTGTGGTCTCAATGCCTTTCCCGATGCCCGATTCGCGCATGAACAGCATTATGCTTTCGTCGGCGCTGATTAGCGGATTATAGTCGGATTCAATGCTTAGCGTCTTTGAAATTGGCTCAATGTCAACCTTGTATGGCTGGCTGGTGATTTTGATTGCATTGTTGCAGACAGCAATCATCCGCTTGCAGTGGTTCAGTTTGTTAAGGTCGGCCTTGTCGCTTTTGGCTGTTTTGGTGATGTAGGTGTTATATTCCTTAATTGCGTCTTCAAACCTGTAAACCAGATGGTAGGCGTCGCCAAGATTCCATATCACATCGTTTGAAATGAGATTCCCCGCCGAAACGCTGACGTCTTCAAGATATTCAACGGCTTTGTTCGCATCGTTTTTCTCCGATTTCAGATAGCAAAGGCCGATTTTGTAACGCAGATTGATGTCGTCGATGACCGAATCGAGTTGCATGTAAATCGGCAGAGCCTTGTCGTATTGGCCCGCATCATACAGATTGTTGGCATTTTTCAACTGCCGACGCTCAGTTTGAGTGTATTGAGCCTCAGCGTTTTGCACAACAACGGCAAGTAGTACGACGCAGGCGGTCCGAATGGCAATATTCCTAAATAGATGTCTGTTAGTCATTCCACTTTTTTTTGTGAGTGATTCCCAAAATTACTTTTTTTAAGGTTTGGAGCAACTCACAAATGACGTTTTGTTATGCAATTTTTTAACAAACTGATAGATAGTGTTTTCCGACGCGATGCGCTGCATTCTGCGGCGCGGCGTGCGGGTTATGTCAGCGACCAGAACGGCATCCGAAACCGTTATTTGCGCGAGAGTGGCAACTGGCAGTCGCATCTTCAGAACACGCGCGATTTCATAATCAGTGCCGCCCGACAGGCAGCGGAACATTGGTCGGTGGCGGTGCTGGGCAGCGGCTGGCTCTACGATGTGCCGCTCGACGAACTCTCGCAGATGTTCTCTTCGGTTGTGCTTGTCGATATTGTGCACCCCGAGGCAGTGAAAATCCGTGCGGGGCGTATGCCCAATGTCCGACTTGTTGAAGCCGACCTCACGGGCGGTGCAGTGCAGCATGCCATGCGAGCGAAGACGTTCGCACAGTTCGCCGAATGGCTGCCGTCGGCCAGGCCAGCGCTCAATTTCGGCGATTTCGACCTTGTGGTGTCAGTCAACCTGCTCAACCAACTCGATATTATATTGTGCGACTATCTTCAGCGGCATTTCGTGGTTGATGATGCGGAGTTGCTCACGGTCCGCCGAACTGTCCAGCAGCAGCACATCAACTGGCTGCCCGCTGGCCGCACCTGCCTCATAACCGATTATCGGCAGATTGATATTCCGCTCGACGGTTCGCCAAAAACCGAAACGCAACTTGTGTTTGCCGATATGCCTGAAAAACCGCCAGTTAGGGAGTGGGAGTGGCTTTTCGACACCAACCAGCGCTATTCCGAAAAAAATAACACCATTTTTAAGGTGATGGCAATTTGTTTTTGAAATCGAATTGTTGTAATTTAGCCTTTTCTTCGGCGTGCCTGATGGCATTTCCGAAAATGTATGTAAATGATTAAATTATAACGCAATGAGATTTAAATCAATTTCTTTGACGGTTGCAATGGCGTTCTGTTTAGGCGGATACGCCCAGAATACCGCCAGTCAGGACTCGACACTGGTTGTTGCCGAAAACCAGGAGGCCGAGGTAGCCTTTAATGCAGGAAACGACTTTGTCGCCCAGCGCAATTTTCAAGAGGCAGTCAATAGTTTTACAAAGGCTTTGTCGTTCAACCCGAAGTTCACTAAAGCATTGGTAAACCGAGGCTTTGCAAAGTCGGAGTTGGCCGACTACAGCGGAGCAATAACCGATTTCACCATGGCTGTTGAACTCGACGGCTCGCCTGTGGCCTACTACGGACGCGGTCTGGCTTATTTCAATCAGAACAACTCAAACGACGCTCTGTCGGATTTTGAGGATGCAATCAAAGCGGGCTACACCGAGGCGAAAGTTTACTACTATGCGGGTGTGGCTTATTTCGAATGCGGAAACTACGAGGAGAGCATCAACAACCTTACGCTCTCAATAACAATGGACGGCAACAACGCCCAGGCCTTCAACGACCGCGCAAGCGCCAAGCGTATGAATGAGGACTACGACGGCGCCATTGCCGATTACAACCAGGCCATCAAACTCGACCCGAAACTGGCTACAGCCTACAACAATCTGGCCAGCGCATTGCTGAAGAAAGGCAATATCGACGATGCCATTGCCAACTACGGCCTTGCCATCGGTCTTGACCCCGACTATTTCATCGCCTACAACAATCGCGCGCGCGCCAAGTTCGAGAAAAACGATTTCGACGGAATGATTGCCGATTGCCAGAAAGCCATCGAAATAAATCCGCAATACGCATACGCATATAATAATATGGGTATTGCCCAGATGAAGAAGAAGGATTACGATGCCGCTTACCGTTCGTTCAGCGACGCAATCAAGGTAAATCCGAATTTTGCCGAGGCTTATCTGAACCGTGGCAGTTGCCAGGAGATGCAGCGCAAGTTTGAAGAGGCAGTCGCCGACTGGCGCGAGGCTTATAAACTGGGCATCACCAAGGCTCGCAACTATATCTCATTTTACGAATAATATAAACTGATATATTGATGATTATGAAACGCATATATATGTTTGCCGTGGCACTGGCCTGCTCGGTATCGGCTTTTGCCCAGGATATTCCGTTCGATAAAAACTATTTTCAGAATCAGAAAGACGCCTTCAAGGTTGCCAATACCAATTTTAAGGATGGCGAGTCTTATTTTAGTAAGGAATTCTACTATGAGGCGCTTCAGTATTATCTTGAAGCCCAAACTTTTAACCCTAGTTATTCGACACTGAACTACCGCATCGGAGTCTGCTACATGAACCTTCCGATGAAATACAAGAGTTTGCAGTATTTCGAAAAAGCCTATCAGTTGCGCCGCGATGTCGCCGAAGATATTCATCTAATGCTGGCGCGTGCCTACCACTTGAACGGCGAGTTCGACAAGGCGATTGGGGAGTACAAAGCCCACATGGCGGTTCTCAAACCCACTGACGCCGCCGAAATGAAACCGCAACTCGAGAAGTATATTGCAGAATGCGAGTGCGGCAAGCAGTTGATGGACAACCCCGCTCGTGCGTTTATCGACAATGCAGGTTCGGTGCTCAACTCGCGCTTCAACGACCACAGCCCGCTTATTTCGGCCGATGAGTCGATGATGATATTCACATCAACCCGTAACAACGGGCGCACAATGAGTCTCGAAGACGGCCAGTACGATGAGGACATTTACATCAGTGTTGGCGAGAAGAAAAACTGGCAGGTGCCAAACGAGATTGGCGAACCCATCAATACTCAGTTCGATGACGCAACCGTCGGCCTTTTCCCCGATGGCCAGCAACTGCTTATCTACAACGGCCGCAAGGGCAATGGCGATATTGAGCAGTGCTCGCTGAAAGGTCTCAAATGGGAGTACCCGAAGGCTATGCCGAAAACCATCAACTCTGAATATCGTGAAACTTCGGCGTGCTTCTCGCCCGATGGCCGCAAGTTGTATTTCGTGAGCGACCGTCCAGGCGGTTTCGGCGGTTCCGATATTTATGTCAGCACCCGAACCGACAAGGATAAATGGAGCGAGGCTGTGAACCTTGGTCCGATTATCAATACCCAGTATGACGAGGAGGCTGTCTTTATGCACCCTGATGGCCGTACACTGTATTTCAGTTCGCGTGGCCACAACACCATGGGCGGCTACGATATTTTCATGTCGCAGATGGACAACATTGGCAACTGGTCGGAGCCAGTGAACCTGGGTTACCCGATTAACTCGCCCGACAACGACCTTTGCTTTGTAATCTCGGCCAACGGTCGCCACGGATATTGCTCTAGCGTGCGTCCTGAAGGCTCTGGCGGTCTCGACATCTACCGAATGACATTCCTCGGCCCCGAGAAGCCATACACTCTGTCGGGTGAGGACAACCTGATTTCGGCTCGTTCGCAACCAGTTTCTGATATGGTGATGGAGGCTTCAGTTGAACTCGTTACCATCCGCCTGACAATCGTGAAGGGTGTTGTTCGCGACGCCATCAGCAACGAACCTCTTGCAGCCAACATCGATATTGTTGATAATGAGAAGAATGAGGTAATTTTTACATCGCAGACCAACTCGGCAACAGGTAAATTCCTTGTGTCGCTGCCTTCTGGTAAAAACTATGGTCTGATGGTGAAAGCCGACAACTATCTGTTCCACTCTGAAAACTTCAATATTCCTGCAGCAACTGAATATCAGGAGATTGAGAAGGATATCGCTCTGAACAACATCAAGAAGGATGTGAAGATAATCCTTAAGAACGTGTTCTTTGAGACAGGTAGTGCCAAGTTGAAACCGACATCGTATGCCGAGTTGGGCCGCTTGACCAAACTCTTGAGCGATATGCCATCAATGAGAATCGAGATTTCTGGACACACTGATAATCAAGGTAGTAAGGCAACCAACCAGCGCTTGTCGGAGGCTCGTGCCAAATCAGTGGTCGACTTCCTGATTTCGGAAGGCGTTGATGCAAGCCGCCTGGAGTACAAGGGCTACGCGTTCGACCAGCCAGTGGCCGACAACTCAACCAAAGAGGGCCGTGCCATGAACCGCCGCGTGGAGTTCAAAGTGTTGAGTACAGAATAACAAATCTAAATGCGTCCGTCGTGATTCGGCGGGCGCATTATGTCTTTTTGAAAAATGGGCACCAAATTTCTGTTCAGACTAAAGGAGCGTTTTTTCAAGTATTACTTTATTGTACAAGATTTCCTGCTGAAATTTTTCAGTTTGATTTCTACAGTGTGCAATTTTGTGATATTGGTCTGCAGTCTTTTGTTTGCAACTCTGCTCATTGCGCGGCTCGGATTCTACCATCACCAGATTGTGCAGGACAATGTAGAGTCGCTTATCAGCAAAATATTCATAGTCACCTATATAGCCAAGTATGTTCATGACATCTACGTGCTTGTGAGCCGCAAGGTTTTGCCCCGCCTGATTGACTTGCTGATATTTCTGGTCTGCACGGTGGTGTTTGTGCCCAACTCGCACGCTTTCGCGACTGATTTTGTGGGCAGTTCGCTGCTGGCCACGTTCCCAGCGGTGGCTACGGCCATGGGGCTTATTCTGGTGTCCGATTTCTACAAGGTGGCAAAGGTCATCACATCGATGAAAATGTCGCCGCCGCTGCTCTTCGCGTTCAGTTTCCTGATTATGATTTTTGTGGGCTCGGGCCTGCTCATGCTGCCTAACGTCCATCTTGGCAAGATTAGTTATTTCGAAGCGCTTTTCACATCCACCAGCACCATCTGCGTGTCGGGTTTGTCAATTGTCGATATGCCTGAAATAATGACGTTTAAGGGCAATGTGATTCTGCTTTTCCTGTTTCAGATTGGCGGTTTGGGCGTGATGGCCTTCACTGGCTTGTTCGCCTTCGCCTTCACAGGAACGGTCTCGTTCAAGGACCGCATACTGCTCAAAGACATGTTCTCGTCCGATACCATGAGCGACATCTTCTCGTTTCTTGCCAAAGTGCTGTCGCTGACGTTGTTGTTCGAGGCAATCGGGGCGGTGGCAATCTATTTGAGCATTAGCGACAGCAATATCATTGACCCTGTGTTCTTTGCGATATTTCATTCTGTATCAGCATTTTGTAATTGTGGAATTTCCACTTTGCCCGACGGCTTCGCCAATCCGTTGGTTGCCGACAACAACATCCTGCTGATGATAGTCGCAATTCTAACATCGCTTGGCGGAATCGGTTTCCCTGTGCTGATTGCCTTATACAGCATTGTCCGCAACAAAACAGCCCAACTGCTTAGCATTCAGATGGACAGACGCAGCATTGCGAGCCGTGTTGGGTCGGATATGGCCACTCACATTGTCATAATCACCACACTCGGCATTCTGGTGCTGGGCACTGTGGGTTATTATTATCTGGAACTTGGCAACACCCTGGCCGACGATTCTGTGGTGTCGCGTTGGGTGAAATCGTTCTTCTGTTGTGCAACGGCGCGGACGGCGGGGTTCAATGTGTCCGACATCAGTTGCTGGAGCAACGCCACCATGGTGTTCATCATGGGCATCATGTGGATTGGGGCGTCGCCAGGCTCGACGGGTGGAGGCATCAAAACCACCACTTTCGCCTTGGCGCTCTGCTCTATCGTCAGTTTCATTCGCGGCAACCGCTACATCGAAATCGGCTACCATCGCATTGGTTTCGAGACCATTTCGCGTGTGCTGGTGCTTGTCACCATGTCGCTGCTGATAATTTTTGCGGCATTCATTCTGTTTGCATTCTTCGAACCCGACAAAAATCCGCTGCGGCTTTTCTTTGACACCGTGTCGATGTACAGTACCACAGGCCTTTCGATGACAGGTACGTCCAATCTGTCGTTGCCGTCGCAGGTGCTCACCATGGTGATGATGTTCCTTGGCCGTGTTGGTCCGCTCACATTGCTGTCGGGAATCTTTGTGTCGCGCAAGGCTAAATATGCGAAGTATCCTTATAAGAATCTAACTATCAACTAATTGAAAATTAAAACAGACAAGATATGAAGTTTATTGTTATTGGCTTGGGTTATTTCGGTTCGACGCTGGCCATCAGCCTGACCGAACAAGGGCATGAAGTTATCGGCATCGACAATAAGTTTGAGCGCGTTGATGAACTTAAAAACCAGATTGGCAACGTGATGGAGATGGACACCACCAACGAGAACGCAGTGAAAACCCTTCCACTCAACGACACCGATGCGGTGATTGTGGCCATTGGTGAGGATGTGGGCTCATCGATTCTGACGCTCTCTATCCTGAAGAAACTGAACGCCAACAACATTATCGGCCGAATCATCAGCCCCATGCACAAAAGCATTCTGAACCAAATCGGCATCGAGAACACCGTTCATCCCGAGTCGGAAACAGCAATGGCCATCAGTTTGCAGTTGCAGGTTAAAAATGCGCTGAAAATCACTGAAATAGATGCTAATAATGTGATTGTGGAGTTCAAAGTGCCGCAGAAGTATGTTTCGCACACGCTTGAAACAGCCAATCTGGAGTCGCGTTTTAAACTTAAAACGGTGGCAATCAAATCGGTAGGGAAGAAGGGGCTTATTCCGCGCGAGCAGACAATCACAACCCTTTCGCCCGATGGCAACTACATTTTCAAAGAAGACGATGTGATTATCGTGGCAGGCCTACTCGACAATATGAAGAAGTTCGCGTCGGAGCAATAAGAGCTGATTGTTAGGATTTTGGAGTTGGAATTTTTGTGTTTGATATTTGGAATGATTAATATCGATATTTATAATTTTTAAACATAAAACTATTTGATTATGAGTTTATACGAGAAAGTCGAGAACGACATAAAAGCCGCAATGCTGGCTAAAGAGAAAGAGAAACTTGAGGCCTTGAGAGCCATCAAAGCCGCATTCCTGTTGGCAAAAACCGAGAAGGGCGCATCGGAAACCCTGTCGGAAGACACCGAGTTGAAGGTGATTCAGAAACTTGTGAAACAGCGCAAGGAATCGGCGGAATTGTATCGCAACGGCGGCCGTAACGAGTTGGCCGACAGCGAGATGTTCCAAGCCGAAGTCATTTCGCAGTATCTGCCTGCACAGTTGAGCGAGGCCGAAATTGAGGCTGAGGTTCGCAAGATTGTTGAGGCTGTGGGCGCCAAAGGTCCGCAGGATATGGGCAAGGTGATGGGCACCGCCAACAAGCAGTTGAGCGGCAAGGCCGAGAGCCGCGTCATCGCACAAAAAGTGAAAGAGATTTTGGCATCGTTGTAAATTATTATGGGAGTGCGCTTTATCGCCGCATTCCGTTTTTTTGAAGAATATGAAATTATCGCTCAAACGCCCGATTGTCTTCTTCGATTTGGAGACCACCGGCATCAATATCGTAACCGACCGCATTGTTGAAATATCGTATCTGAAGGTTTGGCCCGACGGCCGCGAGGAGCAGAAAGCCTACCGCATCAACCCCGAAATGCACATTCCTGAGGAGGCCACCGCCGTGCACCACATCACCGACGATGACGTGCGTAATGAGCCCACTTTCCGTCAGTTTGCCAAGCAGTTCGCTCAAATCATTCAGGGTTGCGATTTGGCTGGATTCAATAGCAACAAGTTCGATATTCCGCTGCTGGCGGAGGAGTTTGAGCGAGTGGGCGTCGATTACGATTTCAGCCACAGCCGCTTCATCGATGTGCAGGTCATCTTCCACAAGATGGAGCGCCGAACGTTGAGCGCAGCCTATAAGTTCTACTGCCACAAGGAGTTGGAAGGCGCTCACGGCGCTGCCGCCGACACTCGCGCGACATACGATGTGCTGATGGCACAACTCGACCATTATCAGGGAGTTGAGTATGAAGACCAGTCGGGCAAAAAGTCATACCCAATTGTGAACGACATTGATGCCCTGTCGGAATTTTCGGCACAAAAACGCAGCGCAGACTTTGCCAACCATTTGGTTTACAACGATAAAGACGAGATGGTTTTCAACTTTGGCAAATACAAGAACCAGCCTGTCAAAGACGTGTTCCGCAAGGACCCAGGCTACTACAACTGGATTCTGAACGCCGAATTTCCTCTCTACACCAAACGTGTGCTGACGAAAGTTAAATTGGAAATGGGTAAATAATTTACAATCAATTTAATTTATCTTTGGTTTTGAGGGACGCGAAAAACATATTGATGCTTTCGTTATTAGGTTCAATTCTTTTTTCGTGTGATTTTAATCCATATTATTCAAGTTGTGGCAACGGTTATTATTTTAGTTCTGACAAGGAGTATGGTGTTAGCGATTTAAGTTATGAGTACGCGAAAAACCCTAACAAAGACTCAACCTTATTGTTTCACGACTCTTTAGGCATTATTTCCAAAATTAATATTAATACTTATTATAAGGGAACTAATGTTGTTGAACAACATATTGAATGGTTTGAGTATAATGATAGCATTATCGTGATTAAACAAAAACCAAAAGCCAAATTCCGCGAAATGGACACATTGTATTATTTAGATGAATATAATCGGTTTAAGGCTTTTGATTATCACGAATATTGGATTATAAAAACCAATACCAACGATGTTTATGGTCCGCTATCGTTAAATCAGTATCACAACTATTGTGTAAAACTGGGGGTGCCCGAAAAATTTCGAGTGCTTTTTGATGATGGGGAACCGACGTTTCTTACTCGGATAGAGGATATATTATTGGTAATAATAGCCTTACTATTTGATTTGTTATTATCGGCAATCCTTTTTTCACCGTTTGTCATACTTTTTATAGTGATAAAGAAGATTAGACGACGGAATAGAGATAATAGTGGTGTTGGAATTTTAAAATAATCAATTGAATATGAAGATACTAGGCATTGGAATGAACTATCGGAAGCACGCCGCTGAATTGGGGATGGCCGTGCCAACAGAACCTGTCATTTTTCTGATGCCCGAAACGGCACTCATTACGCGTAATCTGCCGTTTTTCTACCCCGATTTCTCTAACGAGATTCACCACGAGGTGGAACTCGTGCTGAAAATAAACCGTTTGGGTAAGAATATCCCCGAAAAATTCGCCAACCGTTACTACGACGAGATTGGCATCGGCATCGACTTTACCGCGCGCGACCTTCAGCGCAAGGCTGTTGCCGCAGGCCATCCGTGGACAATCAGCAAGGGCTTTGACGGCGCCGCGCCCATCGGCAATTTTGTGAGCAAGACAGAGTTGGGCGACCTGAACAACATCGGTTTCTCGCTCGAAAAGAACGGACAATTGGTGCAGCAAGGCAACAGCGCCGATATGATTTTCCCGTTCGACGCCTTAATCGCCTATGCGTCAAAGTTTTTCACGCTAAAAATCGGCGATTTGATTTTCACCGGAACGCCCGTCGGCGTTGGCCCAGTTCAGATTGGCGACAATCTGGTGGCTAAAATCGGCGACCGCGAACTGCTGAATTTCAATGTGAAGTGAGGTGCAAAAATTCATAAGAAAATGCGTTACTCAGCCAAAACTCATAAAAATGAGATTTGGCTGATAAACGAGTTCGTTTTTTCATTAGTTTTGAAATACTAATCGATGTCTATTTCGATTATAAATAAACAATTAAGTATTATTTGAACTATGAAAAGTATTTTTCTTAAAACGATGATTGCTATTGCCATTTCAGGCATGGCCTTATCTACTTTTGCTTTGGATGACCACTTCCCAGGTGCTGTATATGCACGAGCTGGTGATATAGGTCTGCATGAGAGCTTACCTAATGAACTTAACGAGTGGGTGAATCCTGAAAATGGAGTATTTAGGATTAACACCTTTTCTGGAGACGAAAAAGATGGAGATTCTCAGCTTTATATTGTATTTGCCGATGCGGTAGTTGCTGTTGGTACACCAATTGATGTGAAATTTGATTACAGAAAGGATGAAAACAGTGGTGTTGTAAAATTTAACGCAGAAGGCCACGCTGACCCACAAGTTTATGTAAACAATGATGGTTGGAAAACTTTGGAAGCTGCCGAAGGGTGGCAAACTTATGAAGGTTCACTCGTGACTACAGGTGAAATCCGTACACTTGCTGTGAATGCTTCAGTTGGCCGCGACAATGGCATTCTCTATCTGCGTAACATAATGGTTTCTGTAAACCACAAGGATGTTGTAGTAACAAAAAAAACTGATGCCGATAACGAAGTAGGTTATCTCAAGTATTATTCTGATGAATATGGTTTTAGTTATTCTGATGCCGAAAAAAAGCATCTTGTTGGGTATCATGGTGATGCAAAAGAGATAACCATTCCTAATTCTGTAACTAGCATTGGCCTATATGCATTTGATGGCTATAGTTTGAACTCTGTAACTGTATATAATTCTGTTACATATATTGATTTGGGCGCGTTTAATGGAGTAAAAAACGTTGTTTATTCAGGTAATGCCGAAGGTGCTCCATGGGGTGCACTAACCGTTAATGGCACAATTGATGGTGATTTTATCTATGCTGATGCAGAAAAAACATTATTAACTGCTTATTTTGGCGATGGCGGTGATGTTGTTATCCCTGATGGTGTCGTAAGCATAGGCTCCTATGCCTTCGAAGGTTGTAAAGGTTTGAAGTCGGTAACCATACCTAAATCTGTAACGATTATACGCAGTTGTGCATTCCAGGGATGTGGTGGCGACATGACAATTTATTGTGAGTCGAGTTCGAAACCTAATGACTGGGAAAATTATTGGAATTGTTATGACATATGGCACGGCTTGTTTTGTACCGTTATGTGGGCGAAGGATAGTAATAATTCTGGCACAGCAGTTTCAGAACCCACCGCAAATAAAATGTCTGTTTATGCCCACAACAATATCATCATTGTTGAGAACGCCACCAAAGAAATCCGCGTTTATGATGCAATGGGCAGAATAATTGGTAGGGACGCGATTAATCGCGTCCGTACAGAAATCCGCGTCAATACCACAGGCATTTATGTGGTTAAGGTTGGCAATGTGGCTAAACGGGTGATGATTAGTGATTGATACTGGTAGAGACATCACATTGATTATCTCTATATAATTCGGTTTTGAATCGGACAAAATCGGTTAGAAATTCCTCTGCGTCAGTGTCCGCATCTATCTTTCCGCCCTTTCCGCCCGAATCACGTCTTTAATCTTGCCGATGCTCAGCAGTAGCGCGTCGAGTTGGGCGGTGCTGCCCACAAAGACTGATATGTAGGCCTTGAAGATGCCGTCCTTCGAGTTCACTTTGAGCGAGCGCAGGCTCGATGTCTCGCTTTTGGCAATCACTTCGGTGATGTGGTTCACAACGCCCAGTTTGTCGATGCCCGTGACAATGATGTCGGCGTTGAAAACCGACTGCCGCTCGGTGTCGTTCCAGCGCGCCTTGATGATGCGGTATGGGTATCGCGCAAGCAGGTCTTTGGCATTGGGGCAGCCCTGGCGGTGAATCTGTATGCCGCGGTCCACAGTCACAAAACCGAAAATGCGGTCGCCTTGAATGGGGTGGCAGCACTGCGCCAGTTTGTAATCCACGTTCACAAGGTCGCGGCCGATGATGAGCGCGTCGTCCGAGTCGTCGAACGTGGCGGTGTACTCGCCGTTGCTGTCGGGCGTTTCGGTCGGGTGGCTGTCGGGTTCGGCCTTCAGCGTCAGCAGGAAATCGCGCACAGCGTGCAGGTCAACTTTATCGTCAGCAATATCCTGATAAAAGTCGAGAGCGTGCTTGTACTTGAACCGCGTAATCATTTGAAGGATAACCTGGTCGTTCAGGTCGATTTTGATTTGCGCCACCTTGCGTTCGAGCATTTCGCGTCCCATTTCGGCGTGTTTGAACGTCTCTTCGTTGATGGCGCGGCGTATGCGGGCTTTGATGCGCGGGCTGACGGCGATGTTCAGCCACTCAAGGTTCGGCTTCTGCGATTTCGATGTCAGCACTTCAACAGTGTCGCCATTGCTAATCTGATAGCGTATCGGCACAATTTTCCCGTTGATGCGCGCGCCCGTGCAGGTGTTGCCCAGGTTGCTGTGGATAGAGTAGGCGAAGTCGAGAATTGTGGCGCCCTGCCGCAGTTTGATGATGTCGCCCTGCGGTGTGAAGGCGAAGATGTTGGCGGCTTTTGGCTGCAGGCTCTTGTCGCCGATTTCGCTGTCAAACGAGCCGCTGTCCTTGCGCTCGAGCACGTCGCGGATGCTTCCGAGCCACTGGTCGTGCGACTCGTCCTTGCCCGATTCCTTGTATTTCCAGTGCGCCGCGTTGCCTTTTTCGGCCACTTCGTCCATTCGGCGCGTGCGAATCTGCACTTCAACCCAGTGTCCGTCGGGGCCCATAACCGTTGTGTGCAGCGACTCGTAGCCGCTCGCGCGCGGTGTCGAAATCCAGTCGCGCAGACGGGTGGGGTTGGGCTGGTAAATGTTTGTTATTATGCTATATACGTTCCAGCAGGCTTCCTTTTCCTTCTCAGGCGGCACGCCGTCGAGAATGATGCGGATGGCAAACAGGTCGTAAATCTCTGATATATCGACATTTTGCTTTTTGATTTTGCCGTAAATCGAGTTCACCGATTTGGGGCGTCCTTTTATTTCGTAAGTGTATCCGTGGCCGCTCAACGATTCGTTAAGTGCTTCAGTAACAGTTTGTTTAAATCGACTGATGTACTCTTCGCGGCGGATTTTGGTCTCGTTCAGCGTGCGCGCGATGTTGTAGTACGTCTCTGGCTCGATGATTTTCAGCGAGATGTCTTCCAATTCGGTTTTGATGTGGTAGAGCCCCAGGCGGTGGGCGATGGGTGCGTACAGAATGCGTGCCGTCTGCGCGATTTTCATTTGGCGTTCAGGCCCGTAGAGTTTTATCTGGCGGATTTTGTCGAGCGTGTCGGCCAGTTTGAGCAGAATCACGCGCACGTCTTTGGTGATGGTGAGCACGAGCGAGATGTAGTTCTCGCTGTTGAGTTGCAGTTTCTCTTTTTGCAGACGGCTGATTTTCAGCATTTCGCTGATGATGAACAGCACCTGCGGCCCGAACTCGCTCTCAATCTGGCGGCTTACCTTCTCGTCGTTGATTGCCGTCTCGTGCAGCAGTGCGGCGATTATCGATATGTTGCTCTGGCTGATTTCTTCGGCAACAATCAGCGCCACCCGCAGAGCGTGGGTGTAGGCTTGCTCGCCCGTCTCGCGCACCGTGCCCGACAGCCATTCGCGGGCAAACTCGCACGCCAGGCGCACCTTTTGCGCGTCGCCGCCCCGTTGGTCAATTAAGCCAAATAATTGTTGCTCAAGTTCTTCCATAAATCAATACAAACTGAAAACGCAAACACAACCCCAAAATAGTTGCTTTTGACGCCCTTGTGGGCGGAAATTTTTCAAAATTCAGAAACAAAATTTTAAAAATCAATTTTTTATAAATTTTGAATCAAATTTTGTACAATTTCTCGCGAAGCGATTTCCCTTTTTCCGAATACAAAAAAAGCACCGAAGCCGCAACCTTGATGCTTTTGTGAGAGTTTTTACGTTTATCGCTTATTTTCACTCGAAAAAAAACTACATTTGCTATGATTAAATCAAACAACACTTAAAACAATTTTGAATTATGACTAAAAAACTCTTTCTAACAGTGGCTTTGTTTGCCGCAGCGGCAACAATGTTTGTGGCTTGCGGTGACAAAGATGATGACAACGAGCCCGAAGTGGTTGATTTGGGTCTTCCAAGCGGAACCCTATGGGGCAAAATGAATATAGGTGCCAAAAAAGTTTGGGATAGAGGTGATTGTTATGCGTGGGGTGAAACCTTGCCCAAAACCGATTATAGTATGGAAACATATAAATATTGCAATGGCACTGACAGTTCGCTTACAAAATATTGTAACGATTCAAATTGTGGCAAAGATGGCTTCACAGATGCACTTACAACACTTGAACTCGCTGACGATGCCGCCAATGCCGTGTTAGGCGCAGGCTACTCAATGCCAACAAATGCGGATTGGAACGAACTCATCACCAATGTTGTTTGGAAGTGGACATCAAACTACAAGGAACATAATGTAAGCGGTTTTATTGCCTACAAGGCAAAAAGCAGTGACCACAAGGGGCTGAAGATTATTGATGATGGTCCGTTAACGTCATTGTATTCTCTATCTGATGTTCATATTTTCTTCCCTTCAACTATAGAAGAAAGCGTATGGAAGGATGATATTAAAGCCGAAGGCCGTTATTGGTCGAGTTCAATCCAAGGACACAATCCGCTTATGGCAACGTTTTGCTACTTCGAGTACAATAGTTACGCTTTTTCATCTTACGGGCCAGGTTGTGGCGGTTTTTCTCGTTATGCGGGTTGCTCAGTCCGCCCTGTTAAGCGGCCGTAGAGCCACAACAAACTGCAACAATGTCACAGCCATAGGTCACAAGCCTGTGGCTTTTTTTGTGAGAAACAGAATTTTTAAATGGACGATAGTCTTATTGAAATTTCATATCTTTACAACATAAAACAATACGAATATGACCACAGCCGCACTATCGGGTCTGCTTGACTATCTTTACGGAACGCTCACACCAAGCAATATGCGTTGGGTTGGCGAGCGTTTGATTGCACACGCCAAAGAAGAAGAGTTAAATCGGCTACGTCCTTTAACTATGGAAGAAATTGACAGTATGCTCGATGAAGCAGAAGCGGATTTCGATGCGGGCAATTACCTGACAAACGACGAAGTGTTTCATCATAGCAAATGACAATTCTTTGGCACAAGCGGGCGGCAGATGAACTGCATCAGGTTGAAGAGTATGTTTTATGCGCTTTCGGCGAGAAAGTGCGTTTTGAATTTATGAATGAAATTGAAAATGCGGTTCTCGCTCTGGCAGATAACCCCACCATTGGAAGAGTTGACCCGCTCTTTGCACATCGCAAACAAGAATACCGAAGCATTATTGTGCGTAAATTGAACAAAATCGTTTATTACGTTAAAGACGATGCCATTCATATTGCCGCGTTTTGGGACACGCGCAGAGAGCCTAAAAATCAGGCGATGCAGACAAAGTAAGAATGAGTTTGCGCCTTCGTGAACCAGCATAAAAAAAGCACCGCAGCCATAGCCGCAGTGCTTTTGTGAGAGTTACGTTTATCGCTTATTTGGCGCGGAATGTTCAATGTCGAAAATTCTGCCGCAAAAACTAAACAAGTAAGGCTACCAAATATGATAGCCTTACATTGCGAATTATTAATTACTTAATTCAAATTCAATTCACTATTACCCTTTTCACCACATTACCTACCTTTACAATATAAACACCTGCGCTATTTATATTGATTTTTGCATTTTCTCCAGTCGCTTTTGCCATAAGGTTGCCCATTGTGTCAAAAACTCGAATCTTATCTGTTGCATTTTCTATAACAATGGAATTTTTATAAGCGTAAACATTTAATAATGTTGCTAACTCATCTTCAACTGCGGTACCTAAATTGGCAGGATTGTCTTCGATGACAATACTTTTATATTCATAAGTTTCTTCCTGTGATTCTTTCCAGCCATTGTTCCAATTATAAATAATAAGTTGCGTCTGATTACCATTGCCATCATAACTATAATTGATTTTTGAGAAGTTTTCCCAATCGTTGCTTCTCCATATATATCCAACACATTGAGTCATATAACCATTTTCTCCATATTCATATATGGATTTTGTATATGCAGTCCATCCCTTGTCCCAAGAATAATTAATATCTTGCGTCATATTTCCATTGCTATCATAACTATAGGAATCCTTTTGGTCCTCTTTCCAACCATTGTTCCATCCAAACATTATTCTTTGTGTCGCATTACCATCGCTGTTGTATTCATAGTTTAATTTCATGAATTTTTCCCAATCGTTGTTTCTCCATGTATATCCAACACATTGAGTCATATAACCATTTTCCCCATATTCATAAGTGGATTTTGTGAATTCTTTCCATCCATCGTTCCAAGAATAACAAATATCTTGCGTCTGATTTCCATTGTTATCATACATATAGGAATATTTTTGGGACTCTTTCCAACCATTGTTCCAAATATAAAAAATACGTTGCGTCTGATTACCATTGTTATCATATTCATAAGTGGATTTTGTGGAATTTTCCCAATCATTGTTTTTCCACACATAACTTGCGCTTGTATTAATAACCCAAATCGTTTTTGCAGAACTAAACAATGAAGAACAAATAAATAATAATGTTATAAACTTTCTCATAATAATAAATTTTATAATGTTAATAATCAATAAAACTCACAAGTATGCGTTTTGTCTGGATTTGGTTTGCGCCATACAAAAATGTGAGCGCGAACTCTAATCGTTTCTTTGGTTTCTGAAGGTTAAAAACTGGACTACCTAATACTTCCAAATACGCAGAAAAAAGCCCGCGCTTAACGCGAGCATTTTGTTTTTTCTTTGGAAGTATTTTTTTTTGTCTCTAAAAAAGTGTCCAGTTTTTCCAGAAACCAAATAATAAAGCAAAACGCTATAAATCAATATGTCTTTAAAATGCGCATCACAATATGCGCTTGTTCATCATAAGCAATTCGTTTTTGCCGTTAAACATTTTTCAAAGATAAAAATGTTTATAGTGAAATGAAAAAGTTTTTTGGAGAGGAAGAAAATTCGACAGAATGGAGCCATATATATATTATATTTATCAATTAATTTAATACAGATTGATTATGGAAAGCGAACAGCAAGAAATGCCGAAGATGATTGTGGCATATATTGATTTATTGGGAACAAAAGAGCGAGTTAAAAACAATCCTATTAAAAAGGCTGTGGAGCCTATAGAAAGTTATATTAAAGTTTTGGACACTAAAATTGTTGAAGAAAAAATTCATCCTGTCAAATATTATGAAAAAGAACTCCAGGAATTAGCAAAACAACGTTCTATTGATAGTTTTGATTACTTCCTTCCATTTTCTGATTCGATTTTTCTAATGTCAAAAGATTGCAATTCTTTTATTAAACAATTAGGTAGTTTTGTGATGAATTCATTTTCAATAACAACGAACCCAGCTGATGCCGCGAATATTGGACGGTATCCAGCTTTGTTCCGAGGTGGTGTTGCATACGAAGATGCTCGTCCTATTAATTTAATAAGAATTGTTAAAAACAAACCTTCAATAGTAGAGGCATTAACAGGGCGAGCTGTTGTACAAGCCGTGGAATTTGAGGAGGAAAAAGGAGTAAAAGGACCAAGGTTGTTTTTTGATAAAACGGTTTATGACCAATTAGATGATGACACTCGTGATTATTGCCGTATCACTCCAGAAAAACAAGATTTATATGAAATTTTATGGCCTGCCTTTAATTATATCAAACATAGCGAGCCTCAACATGACAAATTGGAGATAGATGAAATACGAAAAATGCTTAAGCCTCCATATAATTTGTGGAAAGTGTATAACAATACAGACTGTTCAATCCATTATTATAATTTGATTGAACTAATAATTGCTTCAACAATACAGTTTTTCGATAAGAAATGCCAAATAAGGAACCTTGCAAAGGATGAGGTTTCAAAATGGTTAAAAGACAACGATATGCAGGATAAAATAGATATTGACAAATATTGATGTTGCTGTTTTTTTCTTCCTTTTTTCTGTCAGACTTTCAGAAAATTAATGTCAACCGATAATTTGCTCAAAAGTGCTTACATCAACAATTTGGCAGCCATCGATTTCTTTGATAACAAGCAAGTCGTCGTCACCAGTAACCAAATATTCGGCTTTTGCTTCGGCGGCAAGAGCAAGCAAATAATCATCGGCCGCATCTCTGCAAATTTTTACAGATTGCTGTGGTTCAATAGTTTCACCTATTATTTGCATAAAATCGATGAGTGATTCCACATCAGATTGGTTGAAATATTTCGCGAATTTTGGTCGGGAAGTAACATCGCGCAATTCGGCAAGCAACTCACTGCATATTACCAAAATCACACGTTCATTGCTCAACAAATCGACAAGTTTGGACAGCCGCCTGCCTATCAGGAAACTAATCCAACAATTATTATCAACAACTACACGGATTTTAGTTCTTCGCCGCATAGCGTTCGCGTCTTACGGCTTTCACTTCAGCCAGAATCTCATCTTCCGAGAGTTCGTTAGTTTGGAACGTATCCAAAAATCGGTTCAACTCTGCACGGACATTGGGGCGGGTCAAAGCCTTGCCTATTTTCAGTTGCGAGCGTACAGGCAGTTGCTGCAAGAGCGTCAGAATTTGATTATAACTGATGTCGATAGTTGCGTTCATTTCCTTAATTATTATGCGTTTGTAAAAATAGTGCGAAATTTTACAATAGCAAAATATTGATTGTCGGCAAGCGGATTTGAAGTTACCAATTCTCTACGCAGATTCATATTCCTGCGCCGATAACCAAATTTTGGTTATTTCGGCTAAAGTCGCATAAAAAAAGCACCGCAGCCAAAGCCGCGGTGCTTTTTATCATTCTTAACGTCAGTTGTTTACAAGGCACTGAACGGGAAAATCTTTGTCAGCCAGAAGTAGCCAAGGATGAAGGCCACAAGGCCAACACTGGCGCCGATTTTGGCCATATCCTTCGTCTCAACCAAACCAGTCGAAGAAGCGATTGCGTTCGGCGGTGTCGAAATCGGGAACAGCATTGCAATTGACGCGCAGACGGCGATGAACGAAATCATTGCCTGAGTGCCGCCCAGAGCCATAAAGGTGTCGTGGCTTGCGGCTTCGGGCATACTCATTGCTTCGGCAATCACAATCAGAATCGGGATGAGCAGCGCAGCGGTGGCCGAGTTGCTGATGAAGTTCGAAAGGAAGTAGCAGACAAGGCCCGCGATGATGAACACCGCAACAACGCCCATTGTGCCGAACGGAATGGCTTCAATCAGCACTTTGGCAAGGCCTGTGCCCTGAAGGTCGGTGCCAAGGGCGAAACCGCCAGCAACCAGCCATAGCACTGTCCAGTTGATTTCCTTGATGTCTTCTTTGGTGAAGATTCCGCAGCAGGTGAGCACGGCCAACGGGATGAGAGCCACCACGTTAGAGTTGATGCCAGTGAGTTTCTCGGTTGCCCACAAAAGAATTGTGCCGATGAATGTGCACCAAACCACAATGGTCTTCCAGTCGCTCTTGCGGTCGCTCTTTTTGATGTCGAGCACCACTTCCTGCGACTTGAACGGGAACAGAATCTGCAGCATAACCCAGGCAAACAGAATCATAATAATCACGAACGGAATCATACGCAGCGCCCACTCGCCGAACGAAACGTCGAGACCAGCGTCGCCAAGGAACTTCACGGCAGTGGCGTTAGGCGGTGTGCCGATAGGTGTGCCGATGCCGCCAAGGTTGGCAGCCACAGGAATAGCCAGCGAAAGGCCGATTTTTCCTTTGTCGTCAGATGGCAGAACAGCAAGCACAGGAGCCAGGAAAGCCAGCATCATTGCGGCGGTGGCGGTGTTGCTCATAAACATTGAGAAGACGGCGATTACAACCAGGAAGCCCAGCAGCACCCATTTCGGTTTTGTGCCGAAAGGTTTCAGCATTATGCGGGCCAGTGTAACGTCGAGTCCGTATTTCGATGCCATAATTGCCAGCACGAATCCGCCAAGGAACAGCATAACAACAGGGTCGGCGAATGCCGACATAATTTTGGTGTAAACCACCAATTCGCCTGCTTCGGGTGTGCAGAAGTAGCCGATGCCTTTGTTCGAGACGGTCAGCAGCGACAGCACAATCACCAGCACTGATGTTGTCCAGTTCGGAATTGGTTCGAAAATCCACAGAAGTGCTGCAAGAATGAACATTGCAATCACGCGTTGTTGAACCAGAGTCAGAGCATCAATTCCGTAGAACGATGTCGGGACGCACCAGGCAATCAGGAACAAAGCAAACGGAATCAATAACTTAATTAACTTTTTTGTGTCCATTTTAAAGTTGTTTTTTTTATTATTAATAATGCATTCGCAAAATGAGCCGCAAAGGTAAAATTTTAGCCGACAACGCGAACCGTTTTTTCGTGCCCGATTTTAAATAAGTGGAATACTTAAATGGACGACGGACAGGATTGGTGAATCGGTGAATCGTTTAAAGATTTAGAGTTTAGAGTTTAGAGTTTAGAAGTTTAGCACTATACCAACACCCGATGCCTAACACCTAACACCATTTTACCAAACGTATCAGAAAAATCCTATTTTTGTCAAGAACATAAAAATGATAAGTATATGGAAAAGAGTGTAATAGAAGACGGCGAGGAGTTGATTTCGCGCCGTGATGCATTGAAGAAAATGGGTGCTTTGGCTGCCACTGCGGCAATCAGCGTGTCGGGGGTGAGTGCGTTGGCATCGTGCGCACCAGCGGTAGCGGCAAGCGAAAAAACGCTCAAAGTGCTGCTAATCAATGGTAGCGCAAGACGCAATGGCAACACCTTTACATTGCTTTCCGAAATTGCCAAACAGTTGAAAAAGAATTTGATAGAGAGCGAGATTGTTGGCGTCGGCAATCGTCCTGTACGCGGCTGCATTGCCTGCGGACAATGTCACGCAAAGCAACTTGGCAAATGCACTTTCGACGATGATGTCTGCAACGGAATTATCGATAAAATGGCTGAATGTGACGCAGTTATCGTTGGTGCGCCCGTGTATTACGGACAGCCAGCAGGGCAGTTGCTCGCCGTTGTGCAGCGGATGTGCTATTCGGCAGGAAACAAACTGCAAGGCAAGCCTGCTTCGGCCGTTGCCGTGTGCCGTCGCGGTGGGGCCTCTGCGGCGTATCAGACACTGCTGATGCCTTTCCAGATGCTTAATATGCCGATTGTTACGTCGCAATATTGGAACATTGGCTACGGGGCAGCTGAGGGCGAGGTGGCACAAGATGCAGAAGGTCTGCAAACAATGCGCACTTTGGCCGACAATATGGCCTATATGCTTAAGCAATTTGCCACAGGTACAGCGAAATATCCCGAGCGCGAGCGCGGAAAGTTTACGAATTTTATTAGGTGAGATTTTTATCGGTGGATTGGTGAATAACAGGATGGACGTGATTAATGTGTCCCTATCTGTCTATCACCACAGGTCCTAATTTGCGCACCGCTTTGTAAACGAAAACTTATTCTCTTCGTGGTGTATCAGCCTGACAATGTTCTTTCTATGGGTGATGATGAGCAGCACGCCCACAGCCACCGCAAACACCATTAGCGACACGATGCGAATCTGCAGCACGCCGATAATCATAATGGGGAAGGTGAGTCCGCCGAGCATTGAGCCGAGCGATACATATTTGCTGATAATCAGTACAACAACAAACACCCCGAAGCAAGCCAGCGCCGCCAGCGGACTGAGCGCTATGGCAATGCCCAGCAGCGTGGCCACGCCTTTGCCGCCTTTGAAATGCGCGTAGAGCGGGAATATGTGTCCCAGAACGGCGCAGACGCCAAGCAGCAGTTGCAGGTTGACAAACGGCTCGGTGCCGCACTCGTAACTTGCAAAATGCGCCAGACACACAGCCAGCAAGCCTTTCAGCATATCGATGGCAAAGACAACCAGCCCAGGTCGAGTTCCCAAAACCCTGATGGTGTTGGTTGTTCCAGCGTTGCCGCTTCCGTGCTCGCGCACGTCGATTCCATAGATGCCCTTGCCAAGCCACACAGCCGTTGGAATGGAGCCAATCAGATAGGCTGCCAGGCATAATATTCCGCACAAAATATATTCGTTCATTTTAAAGTTTAAAGTTTAGAAGTTTAGAGTTTAGAAGTTTAGTTTAGAGGGTTGTTTTGCGCTTTGCTGTTCAGATTTCTCAACTTTCTAATCCTTCTCAACCAACTCAACTTTACTCATTACTCTTTACACATTTCCCCTTTATTGAACAATCCATAAACAAAAACCCCGCCAAACGGCAGGGTTCTTGAATAAATATTTTTGTAATATGAATTACAATTTCGGACCAGCGGCAACCAGAGCCTTGCCAGCTTCGTTGGTTGTGTACTTCTCGAAGTTCTTGATGAAGCGGCCAGCCAAATCCTTTGCCTTAGTTTCCCATTCCGAAGCGTTGGCGTAAGTGTCGCGCGGGTCGAGGATGGCAGGATTAACTTTCGGCAGAGCGGTCGGAACTTCAAAGTCGAAGAACGGAATCTTCTTGGTCTCAGCCTTCAGGATTGAACCGTCAAGGATGGCGTCGATGATACCACGGGTGTCAGGAATCGAGATACGTTTGCCCGTACCGTTCCAGCCAGTGTTAACCAGGTAAGCCTTGGCGCCCGATTTCTTCATTTTCTTAACCAGCTCTTCAGCGTATTTTGTCGGGTGCAACTCGAGGAATGCCTGACCGAAGCAAGCCGAGAATGTCGGAGTCGGCTCGGTGATACCACGCTCAGTACCAGCCAGTTTTGCGGTGAAGCCGCTCAAGAAGTAGTATTGAGTCTGCTCAGGAGTCAGGATTGAAACAGGAGGCAGAACGCCGAATGCGTCAGCCGAAAGGAAGATAACGTTCTTAGCAGCAGGACCTGCGCTCTTGCCAGCCACTTTCTTAACAATGTTCTTGATGTGGTCGATTGGGTAAGAAACGCGGGTGTTTTCGGTTACGCTCTTGTCAGCGAAATCGATTTTGCCGTTCTTGTCAACAGTAACGTTCTCAAGAAGAGCGTCGCGTTTGATGGCGCCGTAGATGTCGGGCTCGTTCTCTTTCGAAAGGTTGATAACCTTTGCGTAGCAGCCGCCTTCGAGGTTGAACACGCCTTCGTCGTCCCAGCCGTGCTCGTCGTCGCCGATGAGCAGACGTTTCGGGTCAGTTGAAAGAGTGGTCTTGCCAGTTCCTGACAAACCGAAGAAGATAGCGGTGTTCTTGCCTTCCATATCGGTGTTGGCCGAGCAGTGCATTGATGCGATGCCCTTCAAAGGCAGGTAGTAGTTCTGCATTGAGAACATACCCTTCTTCATTTCACCACCGTACCAGGTGTTGATGATAACCTGCTCGCGGCTCTTGGTGTTGAAAGCAACGCAAGTCTCAGAGTTCAGGCCGAGTTCTTTGAAGTTGTCAACTTTAGCCTTCGATGCGTTGTAGATAACGAAGTTAGGCTCGAAGTTCTTCAACTCTTCTGCAGTCGGGCGGATGAACATATTCTCAACAAAGTGAGCCTGCCAGGCAACTTCAACAATGAAGCGGACAGCAAGACGGGTTGCTTCGTTGGCGCCGCAGAAAGCGTCGACAACATAAAGTTTCTTATTTGAAAGTTCTTTCTTTGCGATTTCCTTAACCTTGTTCCAAACGTCTTCGCTCATTGGGTGGTTGTCGTTCTTGTAAGCGTCCGATGTCCACCAAACGTTGTTGTGGCTCTCGTCGTTGTCAACAATGTATTTGTCCTTCGGCGAGCGGCCAGTGAAGATGCCAGTCATAACGTTAACTGCGCCAAGTTCAGTTTCCTGACCTTTTTCGTAACCTTCAAGAGCAGGATTGATTTCTGCCTTGTAGAGTTCGTCGTAAGAAGGATTGTGTGCGATTACAGTTGAGCCTGTAATGCCGTACTTTGTTAAATCTAAATTACTCATAATTAATATTTTAAAAAATTATAACTATATTTTGCCTTTTTGCCGCAAATATAAGCCGAAATAAACAAAAAGCGAACCGAACTCTTCAAATAAATTCTTTTAAGTGATTTTCGTAGAAAATTTTTTAGATGTAAGTGGAATGTTTTGAAAATCAGAATGTTGCTTCTATGCTTAAAAGAAACAGCGGATAATGTACCATATATATATGTCGCTTGGCGCGAAAATCTCACGACCGCGGATGGAACCGCATAATCGTATCGCGCAGATACTCGCGGTCGAGGTGGGTGCTTACTACAAATCCTGGGTGCTGTAGCGGATTCCAATCACAGTAATATCATCAACCTGATCGTATTTTCCGCGCCAATCATCGTGCGATTTCTTGATAAGCTCCTTTTGCTCTTTCATTGGTAGGTCTTTGATGCTGTCGAGCAGATTCTTTAACCGTTTGGTAAGGTATTTCTTGCCGTCGGTGCCGCCAAACTGATCAATGATGCCGTCGGAGAAGATATAGAACTGGTCGCCGAAGTTGAATTTCCGTTCGTAGTTAGTATAGTTTGTGCTGATTGATGTTCCTGAAATATTGCTTGTTATAGGTATTTTATCGCCTTTGAGCTCAATAAATTCGTTGTTGCTGTAGAGATACATGGGGCGCATTGCACCGGCAAATTCAAGAGTGTGCGCCTCTTTGTCAATTACGGCAAGGGCAATGTCCATTCCGTCGTTGTTTTGCTCTCTTATTTCATCGCTTTTTAGCGATATTTTTATTTTTCTGTTGAGGTGCTTCAGTATTTCAGAAGGATGGTGGATTCCATTGTGGATTACAATTGAATTGAGCAGATAATTGCCAATGATTGAGAGAAATGCACCAGGAACGCCATGTCCTGTACAATCGACGGCGGCAATAAAATATTTGTCACCAATGCGGTGATACCAGTAGAAGTCGCCACTCACAATGTCTTTGGGCATGAATAGGATGAAGCTGTCATTGAAGTCGCGCATAATCTGTTTTGGTTTAGGCAGAATGGCGCTTTGTATGCGTTTGGCATAGCGGATACTGCCGAATATCTCGTTCTGCTTCGATTCAATCTCGTCTTTTTGCAGAAGAGCCAGGTTGCGTTGTTTTTCGGCGTCGGCTTTCTGCTGCTCAATTTTTTTCTCGTAGAGTTTCAGCTGGGTGATGTTTGTGTCAACTGAAATGATAAGCTCCACCTCATCGTCTTTGTTAAGAATGGGAGTGAGGGTTGTCTGCTGCCACGTGGAGTCGCCGCTTTCGGTAACTAATTCTGACTCGTACGATATGACATCTTTTTCTGCCAGGCAAGTGCTGAGCACATGTTTTAGGTTCTTGTTCGATGTGATGTCCAAAATGTTCAGTTTCGGACCATTTTTGTAGTCTTCGAGATTATTGTTGATGTGCGCTCCGAACGCGGCATTGAACCAGTCGATTTGGCCGTCGGGGGAGAAGATTGCTATATTGTTGTTTGTCAGATTTGTGATTTGCGATATTTTGCTCAATTCTTTGTTTTTCAGTTGGAGAAGTTCCTTTTGCGCCCGTAGTTCCTCTCGTTGGTCCTGCATGGCATTTTTCTGCTGGATAAGTTCTTCGCGTTGCTGATTGAGTTCCTCTTTCTGTGAGTTAATCATCTCGGTGCGTTTCTTGATACTTTTCTCCATGTTTTTGTTGAGCTCGTAATAATCAGTCCTTGTTTTGATGAATTTTATGGCAAATTCAAGGCATGACAGTGCGCACAGCATCAGAAGTGCGATTTTTACATAGTGCTCACCAGTGTACACCAGCATGCCGTACTCAACGTTTATCAAGTTTTTATACAGCAGCGATACGACAACGGTTCCTGCCACAATCACATGTATTCTGTAGTTCAGCGACTTTTTCTTCGGATGAGAAATGACACAATAAATGTAGAATCCAATCACTGCAAAAGTGTACAAATGAATCAGGAAGTGGTGAATCTTATATTCCAATTGGAGGAACGTGCTCAGTGTGAAGATTATGCCGGCCAGAATCATGGCCATTGTGGGCGACACCTTCCATTGCTTTTGCTTCGGAGGCAGGCAACGGCGCACATAGTTGACAAGCAAAATCATTGTGGTTGGAATCAGGATTTTGCCAAACATGATATTGTCTTTGGGCGATTCGGGTACGACAAACTTGAAGATGGTCAGGTCGTACCAGAGCAATTGCAGGAAGATACAGAACATCAGGCCAAGACCGCTCAAATAGAGTCTGTCTTTTTCGGATATGTAGAGCATCAGCAGGATGAGCATTGTGAGCAGAGCCACAGCATACACCAGTCCGTTCAGGGCTTGGGCGGTGTTGCTGTCGCCGAAATACTGGCGTCCGGGCTTGATGATAATCGGAACGTAGGTTTGGTGTCTTTGTGCCGAAAATTTTATGCAGTAGGTAATCTTTTGGTTGGCTGGCAGGTTTATCAGAAAAACGTAATTTTTCGTTGCGTCGGGGCGTTGTGCAAAAGGGTATCGCAGACCGGTGTTGAAGAACGTTGAGTCGTATGAGTTGAAGAGTACAAGTTCTTCAATCATGGGGTTTTGCAGAATCAAGAAAAAATTGCGCTGTTTTTTGCTGTCGTTTTGCAATTCGAAGAGTACCCAAACATCGCAGTTGGAGTTGCCGAACGTAACGACGTTTGAGGGCAGCTGATTGTAGTTTCTGAAGAATTTCTCCGCTGTGGCGGTTTCAAAGGTAAGGCTGTTTGTCGGGTCTTCGTAGTAGAAGATGTTCTCTGACAAGTCGATAGTCTTGTTGAAGTTCGCATCATTAACGATGAAGGCACCCCTTCCGGGCATTGCCGACACTAATATCGCAATAATTAATAAAAACTTCCTCATCTCCACGTCACAATAGGCACTAAAGATAAGAAAATATTAAGTTAATAGGCAACTGGCGTCAATATTTGTCAGTTTTCTCGAAATTTTCTATACCTTTGTCTAAGAAATTAACAAACTCACTGATATTCAGGTTATAACCCGTCGGCTCGGTAAGCAGATTTCCATCGGTGTCAAGCAGACAATAATATGGTTGCGCGTTGATATTGAAGCGGCTTATTTGGATGTCGGCGTTCTTTTTGCCGATGGTTTTCTTGATTTTTCCATCGTAGGCTGAAGTGAACCATTCTTCTTCGGGCAGCAAGGTTTTGTCGTCAACATACAGAGCTACAATCACATACTCATCGTTGAGACGTCTCAGCACCTCTTTGTCAGACCACACGCGTGATTCCATCTCGCGGCAGTTGACGCAGCCGTGGCCGGTGAAATCGATAAACAGAGGCTTGTTTTGCTCTTTGGCGCATTCTAGTGCCTGCTCGTAGTCGAAATAGCCTTGCAGGTGGTGTGGCAGATGGAGCAGGTCGCCGTATTTTGGAGTGCTGCATAGATTATCGTCGTAGTCATCAGTGTTTTGTGGTGCCGAGAGGTCGAAATCGATGGTGGTCTGCGGCGGCAGATATCCCGAAAGGGCTTTTAAAGGCGCGCCCCACATTCCGGGAATCAGGTAGATTGTAAACGCCGTTGTGAGCAGTCCGAGCAGCAGACGGAACACTTTTGGCGGGTCGTTTTTTGTTTCGCCAATCTGCAGTTTTCCAAGCAGAAACAGGCTCAGCAGGGCGAAAACGGCAATCCAGATGGCCAGATAGACCTCGCGGTCCAGAATGCCCCAGTGGTAGGTTTGGTCGGCAACGCTCAGGAATTTCAGTCCGAGCGCAATCTCGATGAAACCAAGCGTTACCTTAACGGAATTGAGCCAACTGCCTGATTTTGGCAGTTTTGTGAGCCACGACGGGAAAAAAGCCAGCAGCGTGAACGGCAGCGCAAAGGCCGCCGAGAAGGCCAACATTGTGATAATCGGTTCCCAAATGTCGCCTTGAGTTGATTTCACAAGGATTGTGCCCACAATGGGGCCCGTGCACGAAAACGACACCAGAACCAGCGTCAGCGCCATAAAAAGCACGCCCACCAGTCCGCCGCGGTTCGAGTTTGAGTCGGCCTTGTTGATTAGCGAATTTGGCAGAACAATCTCGAAAGCGCCCAAAAACGATGCGGCAAACACCATAAATATGATGAAAAACAGCACGTTAGGCAGCCAGTGGGTTGACAGCCAGTTAAAAATATCGGCCGTAACCGATTGCCCGCCAATCAGATAGGTGGCAAAAATAATGATTGCGATTGGAATGGTGTAGAGCGCCACAATTGCAAGCCCGAAAGCTGAAGCCATTGAACGCGAGCGGCCTTTGTTCTGCTCGTTTTTCAGGAAGAACGACACGGTCATCGGTACCATAGGGAAGACGCACGGCGTGAGCAGCGCGGCAAATCCCCAAAGGATGGCTTCGAGAATCACCTTCCATATTGAGTTCGAGTTGGCAGTGCGCACAACAGGCTCGCTTTCAGTTAGTTTCGCACCGTCCGATGGCTCGGCAGGAGCGGTGACAGAACTTTGTCCGCCGTCCAGAATCGACAGGCTGAACTCTTTGTCGCCCATCACGCACATCTCGTCGGAACAAGACTGATACTCGATTTTGCCGCTCACAGTGGGGGCGGGGCCAGTTACTTTTACGGTCTGCGCAAAAACGGCTTCGTTGCAGAAGAAACGTACCATTGCGCCCGCAATCTCGTCTTTCTCAACCACAACATTCGACAATTCACGCACAGTGTCAACAAGTTCAGCATCAGCGATTTGCTCAAATGTGAAACTTGTCGGCAGCGAGTAGTTGCCTTTGGGCAGATATTGCGCGAAGATGTGCCAACCGTTGTCAATCTTGGCTTTGAAGTTGATTTGGTATTCATTCTCGCCAGTTTTTTCGTTGCTGATGTCCCATTTCACTGGGTTCTGAATCTGCGCGGAGGCCGTTGTAACCAGTATTGTGGCAAGCGCGGCAACGCAATACTTAAAGATGTTCATAACAGTTTTTTTAATTTTTGCGCTAAATTAAAAAAACTATTGTTGTCTGCTCTAATTTGATTGAAACGTTGAGTCTGAAGATTATTCCAATTGGAAATTTACTCCTTCATCTGGCAATTCTCGCAACCACACTGACAGTCCTTGCCACATCCGCATCCGCAGTCGTTTCCGCAGCCGGTGATACGGTCGTAGAGTCGCTTGGCGAAGAAAATGACCGCCGCCGCAATCAAAATCCAGACTATGATGGTTTGAAGCATATTTCCTGGCATTAGGTGTTAGGCACTAGGCATTAGTGAATTATGAGTTACGAATCTTTACACTTTACACATTAATCATTACTCAATTCTTGTCCGATGTCTGTAGTCAAAAATAAGCGTTCAAATCCTAGATAATCATGCTTCCGATTTGGAACACCGCAAAGGCCATTATCCATGCGAGTGCTGTTGTGTAGCAGCCTGTCAGGATGGCCCATTTGCGGCCGCCTTCCTTCTTGATGGCGGTGATGGCCGCGATGCACGGCATATAGATGAGCACAAAAATCATCATGCTGAAGGCCACAAGCGGGTTGAATACCTTTTCGCCCTTGTGCGGTCCGCTTTTGTAGGTTTGCTGTTGCAGTTTGGTTTGCAGGGCAGCGGTGTCGTCATCGCTGTCGCCAGCTTGGTATAGAACACCCATTGTGCTCACAACCACTTCTTTAGCAGCCAATCCAGTCAGCAGGCAGACACCGATTTTCCAGTCGAAGCCCAGCGGGCGGATGACAGGCTCGATGAAGTGTCCCAACTGTCCGATGTATGATTTCTCGAGATGTTCAGACTCTTTTTCATATTCGAGTTGCTCAATGCTGACGGCTTTTTGGTCGTCGGTCAGCGTGGTGTCTTCTGCCACAAGGGCGATGGCCATGTTGTATGGCGTTGAATAGTGCACTTTCTGCGGGAAGTGCCCAAGCGCCCAGATGATTATCGACGCAAACAGAATCACCGTTCCCATCTTTTTCAGATATTGTGCGCTCTTATCCCACATGTGTACCAAGGTGTTACGCAGTGTAGGTATGCGGTATGGCGGCAGTTCCATCACAAACGGGGCCTCGCTGTGCTTGAAGAACAAGCGTTTGAAAACAATGGCTGACAATATCGCCAAAGCTATGCCTATCAGATAGATTGACAACAGAATAAGTGCCTGATGTGTGCTAAAGAACGCCGAAATCAGCAATATGAAAACAGGAAGCCGCGCGCTGCACGACATAAACGGCACAATGAGCATTGTGAGCAGGCGGTCCTTTTGGTTTTCGAGCGTTCGGGTGGCCATAATGGCAGGCACGTTGCAGCCGAAGCCCATCACGAGCGGAATGAACGACTTGCCGTGAAGGCCGATTTTGTGCATCGCCACATCCATAATGAATGCCGCCCGAGCCATATAGCCCGTGTCTTCCATTATCGATATGAACAGAAACAAAATCAATATGTTAGGCAGGAAAACAATGACGCCGCCAACGCCGCTGATGATGCCATCAATGAGCATATCGTGCAGCAGTCCTTCGGGAATTAGTCCCGATAGAAATTCGCCAAGCCAGTCCACACCAGCTTCAATCCAGTCCATCGGGTATTGGCCGAGCGTGAAGGTGGCCTCAAACATCAGCCACATAAAGAAGATGAATGCGGGAATGCCCAACCATTTGTGCGTCAGTATCTTGTCGATACGATAACCCTTGCCATTGTCAGGTTGCTGCGATGGTTGGAAAGTCTCTTTCAATGCGCCGCGGATGAAACCATAACGAGCGTCGGCAAGCACCGTCTCGGCCTGATTGCCATACTCGCGCTCAAGTTCGGCCCGTTCCTTGTCAGCCCACTCAATGATGTGATTTGCATCGGGGTGTGCGGCAATGTTCTTGATGAAAATCTTGTCGCCTTCGAGCAGTTTGATGGCAGCAAAACGCGGGAAATATTTCTCGTTAAGTAGTTGATGCTGTTCAATTTCTGATTTCACCACGCCGATGGCCTTCTCAATGTTGCTGCCATAGTTGACCTGAATCTGGCGGACATCGGTGTCGCGTTCTTCAAACACTTCTATAATCCTGTCGAACAGTTGGTTAAGTCCTGCGCCATCGCGGCCGTTGGTTGGCACAAACGGAATGCCGAGCATCTTGCCAAGCATATCGTAGTCGAGCACATCGCCCTTGCGTTTCAGTTCGTCGAACATATTCAGCGCCACTACCATCTTGATATTCATCGCAATAAGTTGAGTGGTCAGGTAAAGGTTGCGCTCAAGGTTCGATGCGTCGATAACGTTCAGAATAATGTCGGGGTTCTCTTCGAAAATGTGCTTCCTGACGTAGAGCTCTTCCGGCGTATATTCTGATATTGAATAAGTTCCGGGCAGGTCGGTGATGTTGATGGTGTAGCCTTTGTGCGTGACGCTGGCCATTTTGGTGTCAACGGTCACGCCGCTGTAGTTGCCCACCTTCTCGTGGCGGCCTGTGGCGTGGTTGAAGAGCGATGTCTTGCCGCAGTTGGGGTTCCCCACAAGGGCGATGTTGATGGTGTGGCTCATCTGCGTGGCGCGGTTGCGGAAGGGCTCCGAGATGACGGCATCCTTGTCGAAATTGTCGCCTTGGTTGGTTGCCGCGTTCGGGTCGGTAACCACTTCAATCAGTTCGGCCTCGCTACGCCGCAGCGAAACGTGGTAGCCAAGTAACTCATATTCAATTGGGTCCTTCAGCGGCGCGTATTTTCTCAGCCTGATGCTGGTGCCCGAAACAAAGCCCATTTCGGTAATCCGTTTGCGGAAAGCGCCGTGCCCCAACACTTTGGTGATGATGGCCGGCTTGCTGTCAGTCAGTTCCGACAGCCGTTTTTTGTTGAAAATCGCTTCCTCCATACCATTCTCAATTTCGGGCGCAAATGTATTTTAAATATGTGTCGGCGGTCCGCCAAAATTGTCATTATAAATTGTGATTTTTTCCACAGTGTTTAATAATTTGTGATGATTGTGCAGAAACACTAAAAAGGCGAACCCTGAAAGATTCGCCTTTTTCAATTATTTTGATATTCAACCAATCAACTTTTCAGTTAATCGGTTATTCAATCCTTCAATCCTTATTTTGCAGGTGCCGAAGCAGGAGCCGGAGCAGGCATTGGTCCGAAACCGAAGCCACCACCAAGGGTTGACTTGATTGGGTCGCCCATCTCTGAATTTTCAGCATCGGCATCGTTCAGTTTGAAGAGCATAAACTTGTTGTTCTCTTTGGTGTATGGAGTCCATTCGCCGCCTTGCGGGCCGTTCGGGTCGCTGTATTTGGCAAAGTTGGTCCAAGCGGTCAGCATCTTCTCTGAAAGGTCCCAGTCACCTTTTGTCCAAGGACGCCAGCAATGTTTGAGTGATTTAAATACAAACCACAGGTCTGACGAGTGGAAAGCGCCTTTCAAGCGTTGAGTAACTTCAGGGTGTGAACCATCGTCAGGCAATGGGCGGGCGAATTCATAAACATAGCATTTGTTGCCAACGCTGTCGCGGTTTAAGCCAAATGCGGCAATGCCACTTGACATATCGCCCATATCGTCGAGTGTGTAACCCATCATATAAGGAACATCAGCAAGTGTGCCGTCGAGAGCAGCCTCATCGAAACTTTCGCGAGAAACATAGCCATCAACCATCGGCATAGCAGTGATACCGCCAAAGTTGCCAGTTGCATTCGAATAAATTGTGCCAACAGTATGCATTACTTCGGTTTCAGCGGCACGCATCTTGGCCAGTGTGTTATAGCCAGCCCAATCCATAATCACTTTAGTGTTGAACTCTGCACGTTGAAGAGCGTTAAGGTTTTCAGGGGCTTGTGGTGCTTTGTAAGCAGCGATTTTCTTCTCAGCAGGACGGTTGCCAAAGTTGCCGAAGTTGAAACCTGCAGGCATACGCATACGGCCGCCACCCATACCGCCAAGACCGCCAGCACTCATAATGACTGCCTTGTGGAAGAGTCCGCGGGCAAGCGGCGATTCGCAGATTGTACGAACACTGCCACCACCTGCACTTTGTCCGAATATCATTACATTGTCAGGGTCGCCACCGAATTGTGCAATGTTTTTCTTAACCCATTTCAAAGATTCGATTTGGTCGAGAATGCCATAGTTGCCAGAAACACCATTTTCGCTTTCTGCAGAAAGTTCAGGGTGAGCAAGGAATCCGAATACGCCAAGACGATAGTTGATTGTTACAAGAACAACGTCTTTATTACCCCATTCCTGACCATCAAATTCGGGTTCTGTGCCAAAACCTTCGCGATAGCCACCACCGTGAATCCAAACTGCAACAGGAAGTTTGGCGTCAACCTTGCCTGAAGCCTTTGTCCAAACGTTCAAATAAAGGCAATCTTCAGAGAAAGGTGCCTCGTCGCCATAGCCCCATTCGGTGTAGTAACCACCTTTATACTGAATGTGTTGGTAACTTGGGTTGGCAAAACGGTCGCACACCTTAACGCCTTCCCAGGGGGTAACAGGCTGCGGTGCCTTCCAGCGCAAATCGCGAATTGGTGCTGCTGCGTACGGAATGCCGCGATAAACAAGCACGCCTTCGGTTTCGGTTTTAACACCTTGAACCTGACCGCC